>JAUSIP010000012.1 GCA_030648005.1 bacterium | reverse complement strand
GCCAAGCCCATAGCACAAGGACAAGCGATAATCAGTACAGCAATGGTATTAAGAAGTGCATAGAGAAGAGTCGGTTCCGGTCCCAGTACATACCAAACAACAAATGTAAAAATCGCCAGTATTATAACAATCGGCACGAAGTAAGATGATACAAGGTCGGCCAGTCGCTGGATAGGTGCTTTACTACCCTGAGCATCTTCAACCAATTTAATTATCTGGGCCAGCATCGTCTCAGACCCAACCTTGGTAGCCTTAAAGGTAAATGTTCCAGTCTTATTGATTGTCGCGCCGATAACGCTATCCCCTTTTGTTTTATCAGTTGGTATACTCTCTCCTGTCACCATAGATTCATCTATTGAGGATTCTCCATCTACAATAGTTCCGTCTACAGGAATCTTCTCTCCTGGTCTAACCCTAATAATATCGCCTATCAGTACATCTTTTATCTCTACATCTATCTCCTTGCCGTCTCTTATTATTCTCGCAGTCTTCGCCTGAAGACCAATCAACTTCTTTATCGCCTCCGAAGTACCTGCTTTAGCCCGTGCTTCAAAATATCTTCCAAGCAGTATCAAGCCTATGACAATGGTTGAGACATCGAAGTATGGCATCGGATCTATGCCGACAGACTTAACTATTTCGGGCGCAAAAACCACAAATGCGGAATACAAGTAGGCAACCGTGGTTCCCAACGCGACAAGGGTGTCCATGTTAGCCGTGCGGTTCCTAAGCGCCGGAATAGTAGCTCTATAGAATGCAAATCCGGCCCAAAACTGCACGGGGGTCGCAAGAATCAGCTGAACCCAGAAGCTCTGAAATAGTTTAGGAGCTGTATTCATCAATCCGGGGAAACTACCCCAGAAGATCAGCCCGCCCAAGACCAAACTGACCGATACTTTCAATAGAAGATCTTTCAGCTCTTTCTGTTTCTCCTTTTTTTCTTCCTCCTCCGACTTAAGCTCTTCGCCGATCATCGCCTTATATCCGGCACCGGCGACGGCAGACTTAATATGATCTTCAGTTACGATAGCCGGATTATAAGAAACCGTAGCCTTATTGCTTGCAAGATTGACGGTTGCACTAGAAATACCCGGAATACCTTTTAACGAACCTTCTATTAGAGATACGCACGAAGCGCAGTGCATCCCCTGTACGGGGAATGTCTTTTTTATTTCTGTCATATTTTTATTCAACAATTATCTTGCCGTGGTACATATTCATACCACAGGAATATATGAATGTGCCTTTCTCTTTCGGAGTAATCTCAATTGAGACTTTTTGGTTCAGCGGAAGCTCTTTGCGAATACTAAAATCACTAAGACTAACCTCCGACAAGCACTCTGTTGGATCGGTACGGGTGAAGTTTAGCACGGTTGTATTACCAACGGGCACAGAGATAACCTCCGGCGAATATCCCCCATCAACTTTTATATCAATCTGAAGTCTGCCTGTCGAATCTTCCGAAACTGCCACGGCTTTTTTGTCTTTTTTATTTAAGAAGAACCAATGAACAAAAACTATTCCCGCCAAACCTCCCGCAATAACAATAATTTTATCTATACTCATGTTTATTTTTATCTTATTTATGGACTAATTATAACCTACAATAGCCTAGATCACCCTAAATGAAGCGCCTCTGGTGGTCATACCCATACTACAACTGAAAGGTATAATCCCAGTTTCTGTTGGGGTGAAGTTTATGACCGTCACACTGCTGGGAGAAAGGTATTTAGCAACATCTATCGAACGGGCGATGATAACCTTCGCACAACCGGCCGCATTCTTGGCATCAATCCTCCATTCCACCGGAATACCCCGCGCCACTGTGAACTGCGACGGGTAATACTCATAGCCATCTACCCTCATTTCAACTACTTGCTTACCATCAATAATTTGTGCTGTTCCAATGTTTGCTTTCAGATTTTTGGGTGCAAACAAAGACAAATCAATATTTATCCCGGCCAACGCTAGACCATTATTGATATTCCAGAAGCCGAGCAGGATGATTAAGATTGCAGAGAATCTTAAGAAATGTTTCTGAACTGCCCCTTTTGTAAAGCTTGAGACAACTCCAAGGGAAAGTAATACCGGCAATGTTCCGAGAGAGAAGGCGAACATAGTAAGTGCTCCTACTACAAAACTACCCTTAGCTAAGACGTAGAGCTGTAGAGCTTGAGTGAATCCGCATGGCAGGAAGAATGTAAGCGCGCCGAGAGTAAACGCACCGACCCTTCCCTCTTGTCCACTTAAGTCATGAATTTTGTGAGCGATAAACTTCGGCATCTTCGGCTGTAATCTTCGCATCCATGGAAAAAGATTGAGCATCTGAAAGCCAAGAACGATCATAACTAAACTTGCGATAATAGTAAGAATTCCAGTCCCCCAAGGTGAGAGGCTGATAGCAGACCCAAGCCAGCCGACGAGCCCGCCAAGAATAGTGTATGAGGCGACTCGGCCGACATTGAAGTACAAAGTCGGTTTGAACTTTTTATATCCGGAAAGGTTCGGGTAGATTTTGCTATATTCCGTGTTAACAGTCAGAAGAAGCCCTCCAGTCATAGCAAGACAGGTAGATACTGACGCCACAACTCCGATTAGTAAAATAAAGCCGTAACTCATATTATCCGAGACGCTGAGACCTTCCGGTATGAGGCGAAGTTGTTGCAAGATAAGATAGGCATTCAAGATAATCATAAGCGTCGCCCCTATCTGCATATAATCGTCGAAGGTATTTTTGTGCATATCGCCTTCAGGTGATTTGTGTCGATTCTCCCACAAAGAAACAGAGTAGCCGTCACTCTTGATAACATCTGCGAGTTCGTGGAGTTTAATACTGTCCTGCAGTAGAAGCTCCGCCTTGCCGGATGCGAAATTCACATGAACTTTCTCCACACCCTGTATCTTCTTCCACTTACGCTCGATCAGCACTTCGCAACTTGCGCAGTGCGTCCCATGAACTTTGAGTTGTAATTTTTTAAGATGATTTTCCATAGACTCTTTTAATCGCCACTGATAAAAGGCGTTCTCAATCTAGATTATCAGTGGATATTAGTAGCGTTTGGAGTTCAAAATACCGCGCGAGAATGCGGGCTGAAGAATATTATTGAAAAATGGAATATTAAACTCCAAACGTTGATGCCGTCTTGTGACTAGAAAAGAACTATTAGAAATATTTTTTAAAATAGAGCGAGATATTATGAAAATAACCGCAAATAAGCTCATCAATAAAGCCACTGAACCGGATAATTTAGGAATAGAGTTAAATGCATCTTGCCAGTTTCTCAGATGTTCAAATAAATTCATAGTACATATAGATGCACCGACAGTAAAAGGGCAATGATTCATCTGACCATCTTCACTTACCTCCATACCATTAAGCATGCCAAATAGGCCGAAAAACAAGAAAAACGTTAGTGTTATGACTACAATCAACTTCATACGAGAATTATACAGCGGTAATCACTGATTATCAAGGATTTCTCTCGCCTTGTTCACGACATCCTTATATTCCCAATCGCTCTTAACCATAAAATCGTTAACCCCAAGTCTTTTGGCTTCATCAAGTGTCTTAGAGTTGTGAGAATTACTCCATACAATTATGTGAGCATTTTTACCCCAGTCGTCCTTACGGAGATTTTCGACAAAGCATAGACCATTCGCATTGGGCATGAGTAAGTCTGTGACGATCAGATCAGGATGTTCTTTCAAGGCCTTCTCTAATCCTTCCGTACCATCCTTCGCCGTAATTACCGAGAAGCCTTCAAGTGTAAACTTATCCGAGATACCTCTGAGAATTGGTGCATCATCATCAACAATCAATATCTTTCTTCGTGGTGTATCCATTTATCTACTTTAATTTATTACTAACCTTTAAGCCACTTTCCTCCCTCCACCCCCCCCCCGCACGCTTCTTCATGCCCGTAAGTGGGATCGACACATGGAATGTCGTTCCTTGATTCTCTTTTGATTCAAACCAAATTTTACCACCAACCTTATCTATTGTTTCTTTTAATATATACAGCCCGAGACCCGTTCCATCAGGATCATTTGAGCGCGCGTTATCAGCTCGGAACATTTTTGTAAATATTTTTGGTTGAGCAGCTTCAGGAATACCATAGCCGGTGTCGGTAACCGAAATAATAAGAGAAGAATCATCCTTTTTAATACCGAGAGAAATCTTGCCTTCTTCGGGAGTGTATTTTACTGCATTTGTCAGCAAATTTTGGAAGATCATCTGGGTAATCTTCGGATCAGCTTGGATTAGAGGGAAATCCTTTTCAAAATTTGTCTCCACACGAAGTTTTTTAGCCTCGATAGAGGATTTCAATTCAGTAAGCATATGCTCTGCAGTCTTTATGAAGTCAGTCGGCTCGGGTTCAAAGATGAATACATTCAGATCAACTCTCGAAACATCAAGAAGAGCAGAGATCAGATTGATCATTCTTTCGTTTGCATGTTTCATCTCTCCAAGATACTCTCTCTGTTTATCATTTATAGGCCCGAGATCTCCGTCTAAGAACATACCAGTGTGACCCTTGATGGTTGTAAGAGGCGCACGAAGTTGATGCGAGGCAATAGAAACAAACTCATCTTTTGCAACATCTAATGCGCGCAATTCCTTATTTACTGCTTCAGCTGTATCAGTTGTTTGCTGTACTTGGGTATTATCGCGTGCGACACCTGTCACTCCAAGAACGTTACCTTTATCATCTTTGTAGACGGACGCATTGTAGAGAACATTAGTAAGTTTTCCTTCTTCTGATTTGATAGTCAACGGGTAATCAGCAACGAATCCCTGCTTGAACACCAGCTCATATGCTTCGCGAGCCTTCTTAGCTTCCGTGAAATAGCCGGAAAAGTCAGAACCGATAAGTTTCTCGCGTGGAACACCGATGATCTTGATAGTCGCTTCATTCACGTCCAAAATTTTACCCTCCGTATCGTTTGTAATGAACGGGTCAAGTGATGCTTCAATAATAGAACGAGCATATAGTGACAGCTTCTTCGTCTCGGTGACATCTCGAGCTGCGGCGAATATACCCTTTACCGATCCTGCCGCATCTTTGTATGCCGACGCATTGAAGGACACATCAGTAATCTTGCCCGAGGCATCGTGGATAGCGAGCGGAAAGTTTCGGAGTTCCCCTTCCTTAAGCACTTGTCTATAAGCATCGCGGGCCTTGTGGGGTTCTGTAAAATAAGTATAAAAATCAGTATCAATAAGCCACTCCTTGGTAACGCCGGTAATCTTCTCGGTAGCGTGATTCACACCTGTAACCTTACCTTCCGGACTAATAATGAAGAGTGGGTCAAGCGAAGCCTCGATAAGACTTCGAGCATATGCAGAAGTCTCGTGCAACTGTCCTTCCACCTTTTTTGATGTGGTGACGTCTCGCACGGCTGCGATCGCTCCGAACACATTGCCCTTGTCATCTTTATAAACAGATGCGTTGAAGAGAACGTCAGTAAGCACACCCGATACGTGACGAACCACAACCGGATATTCTCGAATAAATCCTTCTTTGAAAACCTGTTGGAATCCCTGCAGAGCTTCTGCGGGATCTGTGAAGTAACTTACGAAATCGCTCCCAATAATCTTCTCTCTAGTTACGCCAGTCATACGCACTGTCGCCTCATTGACGTCAGTTATCTTTCCTTCCGGACTGACTGTGAGCATCGGATCAAGACCTGCCTCAATAACACTACGAGCGTAGAACAAGACCTTCTTTGATTCGGTG
>JAUSIP010000011.1 GCA_030648005.1 bacterium | reverse complement strand
GTTGGAGTGGCGGGAGTTCTGGTTCTTCGTCTGAGTGTGCAAGCGCAGGTGGTTCGTGGAATTCCTCTTCTAACTACTGTAATATGCCGAGCAGCACATATACTGGCACATCGGGATCATCATGTACTGGAAGTCAGTACTGGAATGGCTCTGCTTGCGTAACATCCTCAAGTGACTCCGGGTACTCAATGGATCCTGCGACTGGTTGTGCGCAAGCGGGTGGTACATGGAGCTCCTCTTCAAACTATTGCCAAATGCCAAACTCTTCTAGTGGTTCCGGTTCTCCCTATAGTTCATGCACCACAGGTCAGTATTGGAATGGAACAGCCTGTGTCACATCTTATAATCGGTCTCCTGACTCCCTTCTCGGACAACTCCTTACTGCCATAAAGGGTTTGTTTAGAAAATAGCCCGTTAGCTTGACTCCTACCATATTATTTGCTATTATATACTACGGTAAAAATTCCTTCGATCATTGACAAGGAGGCCGATATGCCAATTCAGGATCCATATGCGGAGCATGTAAGGAAAGTCCAGAATGGAGATAGAAGCGCATTTGAGGCAATCTACATTGCATACAGACGTAGGCTATTGTCATTGGTGTTTCGCTTGGTGGGCAATTCTGAAGATGCGGATGAGATCGTTCAAGAGACATTTCTTGAGGCGTACAAGAACATAAGAAAGTTCCAGGGCAGGTCAATTTTCTACACATGGCTCTATAGGATCAGCATGAACATCTCTATACAGTACAACAATCGTGTGATTCGGCGATCGGACCCCAAGCATTATAAATGGTTTTCTCAGCCGACTGTGCCGGCGTTGGATATGTATAAGGATATTGAGAACCGGTTCGTCGTCGATGTGGTTAAGAAGGAGATTGATAGTCTTCCGCCAAACTACAGAAGGGCGATTGATCTCGTCGCTATTCAGGGGAGGTCTTACGAGCAGACTTCTGTAATCCTCGGTATTACGCCCATGGTCTTGAAGGGTAGGATGCATCGTGCACGACTAGTCATGCGTAAGTCGCTCGAAGAGAAGTATCCCGGAATCACTGACTCCCTTTTCCCCTCTCGACCTAAGAGAGAAAAACCGGTCTAAGGCCAGTCTTAGAAGTTAATATATCTAGTATACCCCCCCCTCCCACAAGGGGGTCTTTTTTTTATAAAAAACCGCTCCGATGGTCGGAGCGGGTGTGTTTATTTCGTTCTGTTGTGATCTTTGAGCTCTTCGAGATTGTGGATACTCTCTGACCAGAGGCAACCTTGGATGAAGCCAAGCCATCGAAAAGTTTTTTCCATTTTGCCTTCTTGGATGAAGGCTTCCATCTTATCTAGCATAGTATGGCAATGCATCATGATCTGTCGTCTGGTGGGATAGTGCTGGTCATGCGGGAAACTCTTTTTCTCAATCTTATTTCCTTCAAAATAGTTCCGGTAGGTGCTGATAGCCTCCAGGACCTTATCTTTGCTCATCTCAAACCCCCCTCTTGTCGTCATACATGAGAATATGTAGTCGGTCAGTGTAATTGACTTGGTATTCTCGGGCTATCGCACGGATAGTTTCTCGTCTCGTCAGCTGTGCCTGTCTCGTGCTTCCTTCAGGCATGATGTAGACTCGAGACTTATCGATCTGGTAACGATTGATTATAGGGAAGATCTCCTCCATGTCTTTGAATCCTTCGATTACGAATTTGAAGTTGGTCTTAGGACTTGCAGTCAGCCTTTCAAGGGCTTCCGGTACTATCCTTCTATATAGAGGATTATCCGGACCGGCGTTTGAAAGTTTAGGTGAGCAGTTGATCTGATCGATGAGATCTAAGAAGGCGTTGGTGGGCAGAAGGGTGCCGTTGGTTTCGACTTCGAAACGCCAGCCTTCTTTCTTCAGAATTAGCATCAGTTCGATAAGCTCTTTCTGTTGGATCAGCGGTTCACCACCTGTGATGACCAGATTTCTAACATCATAACAATTAAGCTTCTTTGCGATCTCTACTATTGATTGCAAGTGGCACTCATCTATCTTCTTGTGTTTTTTTGGATGTTCGTATTTTGTGCCCTCTTCGTTCCATGTCTCCGGAGTATCGCACCAGCTACAACGCAGATTACAACCATAAAGCCGAAGAAACACAGATGGTATGCCGACAGACTTACCCTCGCCTTGAAATGATTGGAACACCCCATTTATTTTCATTTATCGGCCCCCCTTCTTTGCCTCGCCGAAGCTTCAGCGAAGGCGGGTAGTTATCAAAGAATCTCCGCCGAGTATATACCTAAATTATATTTTATGGCAATATAGGAAGTAAGATGCAATATTTTTATTCTAAAATCTTTAAACTACCTACTGCCTTCTTAATCACGGCACTTTTCAGCCTCTTTGTGGGATACCGGCTTGGTGCCTTCTGGACAGATCGATCTAATGAAGGCCCAAGACCGCTTAGGGTCAAAGACTCGAATTTCGAATTTATAAACCCACTGCTGGGTTTGGATTATTCGGAGAAGAAGAATTTTGTCGAGTTCGAAAGCCTGCAGAAGAAGATCAAGAGTTTCACTAACGACTCTATTTCGAATGGCGATGTTAAAACTATTTCGGTTTACTTCCGCGATCCGATGACCGGGCATTGGCTGGGACTTAATGAAGATATGTCTTTCTTGCCTGGTAGTCTTCTGAAAGTTCCGGTTATGATCGCATATTTTAAAGAAGCTGAAGCCAATCCGGACATCCTCTCTAAAAAACTCTACTATAAAGGTCCGGAGCAGGGGGGCATGAAGCCTCGCCAGCCTAAAACAACACTGCTTCTGCCTAACAGATATTATACGATCGACGAACTTATTAGATCTATGATCATTGAATCAGACAATGAAGCGCTTTATCTGCTTCTGGATAGTATTAATCCGCGATATATTAAAGAAGTTTTCGGAGATCTTGGTATAACTCTTCCTCAGACCAATCAGTATACGATGAATCTGAAGACTTACTCCCTATTTTTCAGAGTTTTATTCAACAGCACTTATCTTGATCGAGAGTTTTCTGAAAGAGCGTTGAAGTTATTGTCACAAACAACCTTCGAGGACGGAATGGTGGCGGGTGTTGCCGATAAGAGTATAAGTATCGCACATAAATACGGCGAGCGCGGAGTGTATGAGGATGATCACATTTTAGGCGTAGAGTTGAGCGATTGCGGTGTAGTCTACTATCCGGGACATCCTTATCTTCTATGCGTCATGGCTTTGGGTGGAGATGTCGATAAATTGAAGTCAACAATAAGTCACATCTCAGAGTTGGCCTTCGAAGACATAAAAAAACAGTATTGAAGCAATAGACTTTTTAATGATCTTAGTCTAATATCTGTAATCGGAAGTTACATTGAGACAGGGAGGACATATGCTGTCGAAGACTCAAGAAGATGAGGTTATTTGTTCGGTGCTGTCGGTCTTGATTGATACTTTTGTTTCATCTAAAACTTCCATACCCACAGAAGAGGGTATGAGTTGTTTGACTGCAGTCATAGTCTTGCTTAAGAAAGTTAAACTGTCCCAAGGTGTTCTCGATTCTGTGGCCGGTAGGTTTTTGGAAATTTTCCAAAAAAGTAAGAAGAGATTTTTTAGCAACAAAGAAGCTCTCGGTGCAGCTATAAGAGTAACAGAGCTCGGCGTTTCTAGTGGAATGACTGAAAGGATTGTTCATGAAGCACTTAAGAACGGTTGGCTTTGGATCTGTAACGATGACAATCTCGCTGAGAAGTTATTGAAGCGTAAACTGAAGTCAGAAGAGGTTGTGTGGCTCATTGACCACTATGTCAGGGACAAAGTCTGTCAGTGTGATGCGACTGAGAAGATCCTTGCAACTCTTGCATGGAAGTATGTTGATAATGCGTTTAACCAAATTGAGCGCCTTGAGAAATTCAAAGTAGAGTTCAGTCGCGATGATGGATATTAGAAAATAGGCAGATGCCCCGTAACGTCGGGGCTTTTTATTTTGCATTTATTGGTTTAGAATTGATGATATGGAAAAAGAGATTACAGAAGAAGATTGGAAGGCCAAATTAACTCCGGAGCAGTACGAAGTTTTGCGACAGAAGGGGACAGAGGCTCCGGGCACAGGCAAGTATATACATGAGAAGTCGAGTGGGATGTATAAGTGTGTCGCTTGTGGCAATCCACTCTTCCCTTCGACTGCGAAGTTCGACTCCGGCACCGGTTGGCCATCTTTCGATGAGGCTTTGCCGGGTGCGGTGAAGATGGTGGAAGATAATGCTTACGGTATGAAGCGAACAGAGGTAGTCTGCACCAAGTGCGGATCACATCTCGGGCATCTCTTCGACGATGGTCCAACCTCAACTGGTAAGCGGTATTGCTTGAACTCAGTTTGTTTGAATTTAGATAAGGGCGGGCTATAATATAGGTGTTATGAAAAAATATTTTAAATTTATAGCTCTGTTTTTATTATTTGTGCCGGTGCTTAGTTTCGCTGACTATGCTGGTACTGTTAGGCTTTTAGGTCAAGCCAGGCAGATAGAGAGTTCAGCCGGAAGTCTACTGACTAGCAACTCAAGTCTACGGAGTGCGCTTGATTCACTGTATCAGTTGATCATAAAACTTCTTCAGGCGGATTTGACAGCACTTGCGTCGCGTACAACATCAGTTAGCTTCGATATGATCACAACACCTTTGTCTAAGGGTTCGCTTGTGAATATCTCTTTTAAGCGCGTTCCTTCAGATAGTTCTTCGCCGGTCAGCTTCAGTATGGAGGCCGACGGCAAGGCACTGGGAAGTCTCTCAAATGAGCTTACGGCTAATAGTTTCAGCTGGCAGGTTGCGGATAATTTGATTATTAGCAAGAATTACGTTGTTGTTGCAAAGAATAAAGATGGTAAAACATTGGGCACTAGCAACAGCTTTACTGTGAGCTCCTCGATAGTTTCTGTTGTACCGACGTCGGCGCCTATTCTGCCAATATTGCCTGTTCCGGCACCAAGTCCGACACCTGCTCCTGCGCCACTATCTAATGAAGTTGGTTCCTCAGACATTAACTTCGGCTCACTCGGATATTGGTCGTTTGACAGAGGGGGTAATAGTTGCGATACCAAGGGCGGTGCGAACACCAACGCTGATGGTAGGCTCGGTACGGCGCTTGGCTTGAACGGCACAGATGCTTATTGCGTAGCTGCCAATAACAGGACTTTCTATCCGAATAACTTCACTCTTGCGCTTTGGGCTAAGTCAGCCCCGGCCTTCACTAGCGGATGGAACGATTCTAGTTGGTTCGTCTCTTTACGCGATCGTTCCGGCTATAGTATTGGGCCTGTTAAGGGTACTAAGGATGTGAAATTTACTATTTTTGACGATACTAATCTTACGCAAGTGCCTTTCGTTGTTGGGACAGTCACACCTGACAACATCACCGACTGGCATCACTATGCTGTGACCTATAATGGCACTGTCGCGAATATTTATCTTGATGGAGTGCTGATGACATCAACAACAGTAACGATCCCACGCAATAACTCTACTAGTGATGAGGATCTGTATTTCGGACTTGATAATGTACCTGGCCAACCTAAGGGGGCTGGTACACTCGATGAGATCAGGCTCTACAACCGCCCTATGACCGCTTGCGAGATACGCTTCTTGGCAGGGAAAGGGTGTTCTGGAATCGCCAATGCCTTCGATAGTTCAAGCAATCTAGCCTCTGTCCTTTCCGCGTTCTAAGATATAAAAACACCCCGTATTGGGGTGTTTTTATATTCTATACCTAAGATTTATGATCTATCTACCTAAGAGCCAGTTTAACATTCCGCCTAATATGGCTGCCGGATTGGAGCTGGAAGGCAGGCTGGATGTTCTTGCTCCAAGTATCTCCTGCACTCGTCGGTCGATTATTTGCGTGCAGTGCCCACGACTGAAGAATTCACCAGTTAAATCTCGTTGAGAGGTACAGCTAGCCATACAAATTTCTTCAGCACCTAATTCCATCTGTTTGTTGGTAATTTTATTTTTCTTCACATCTGCCGGCTGGTAATATTTGTTCATGACATCCGCCGCACATTTTCTGGTATTTTCAATAATGACATCAGCAGGAGAAAGAGCCGGATTTTGAGCTGGTGGTGGAGGTAGATTAACAGATGGATTAAGAAGATCAGAAAGGTTGCAGTTTATGACAATGACGGTATTTTGTGCCCTAAGGTTCTCAAGTCTGAGTTTCTCTTGCGCTAGAATTGCCGGACTCGGAGCCGCGCCCCCACAATATGGACGGAAGAAAGCGATCGGTCTTACTGTGCCGTCAATCAGTTTGTTGTCCTTGCAAGTTACCTTGAGCCCGCTCAATTGCTGCTCTACAAAAACTTTGTCATTTTGAGCGATGTTATATGCGGGCAGACAGCTAGCAAAAGGCAGTGGTACGAAATTAGGTATGGGCTTGGCACCAGGACATCGAGTAAATCGGCCAAGAACGAAAGAGCTTTGGCATGGAGTTCGTGCAGGAACTACTGCATTACCGCGTGGCACTGGTCGTGGTGGTATGAATCCTCCACGAACTGCCGGAACAACAGTAGTAGGAGTAATGGGATTTACTGGTGGGCTAGATCTGGGTTTTTCACAAGTGGCCGCTCCGTTTCCTTGAGTACGAGTAAGTCCGGGGCAACATTTTGCTATACCATTAGGATTAAGTCCATTTCCTTCTGTTACGCATTGAGGGAGAAGAGGGGGTGGTGGCGGATTTACTGGGACTACGGGTGGAGTTGTCGATTTCGGTACACTACATTGTCCGAGTGACTGAACCGGTGATTCAGCAAACCGTTGATTACCTAAATCTACGTAAGCAGATATTTTGTAGCAGTAAACCCCTAAGTTTCGTAAACCAACTCCATTGTCGTTGTCAGTGTAGGTTAGCCTCCCTGTTGTTCTAGGATCATTGATATCCTCGAGATCCTTGAAGTCCTTAACTTTATTGTTAATTGAATGCGTGAAGACTGAGGTGTTAGAACGATATATATAGTAGCCATCCACTCCTTTTACCTTAGTCCAAGTAATATGCAATGTCTTGTCGCCACTCTGTATGGAAAAGATTTCCGGCTTAGACACATTAGAAGCCATTACCACTGACACTGAATTGCTTACTGTTCCGGCTGCGCCTACGCAAGTAAGGGTAAAGGTTTTTGGTTCCGTGATGTTCTCTAATTTTTCGGACCCGGCAGATATGGACTTTGCTCCCGACCAGCCTCCCGAAGCGGTACAGCCACCACCAGTCCCTGAGGGCGACCAAGAAAGAGTGACGGAATCTCCGGGGAAGATAGCAACCTGGCCGGTTGAATCATTTATCCTGAGATTAACGGCCGGGCCGAAAGTCGGTAACGGCGTTAACGCCAAGGCAGTAGATAACGGCAGGATTATGGAAGCCAATAGCCCGCCGATCAATATTTTTTTAAGATTCATTTTGTTAACTTAATAATAATTTTTTTTACTAATGCATATATAATAACACAAAACGCCCGAGTTAAACTCGGACGTTTTGTTACAGATGGATTAAATTGTAGCTATTTGCCTAAGAGCCAGTTTAACATTCCGCTTAGTATGGCTGCAGGATTCGAATTGGAGGGCAGGCTGTTTAGTTTTAATCGTGGTGCATCAGGGAGATCTTTTTTAGGAAGCGACTGAATTTGCACATTTGTCTCCGCCGTATTTTTTCTGATACGTTCGTCGTAATCATCATTGATTTTCTTAATATCCTTATCAAAGTCTTCTTTTAGTTTGGCTCTGATAGCCCCACTTCTATCAAGGAACCCGTTTCGGTACTTGCCATATGCTATATTGTAGGCATTGGTTCGCTTGGCCTTCTCTGATTTCCGGTCTGATTCCAGATTATTGACAACATCCTCCAGCTTTCGATTTATTCGATCTCTAGTATCCGGACACTCAAGTTTCGCGCCAGTTCCGGATGTCCTTGGTAGTATGCGGTTTGTTCCGTCGCGATAATAGATCACCGCAGAGTATCCCGCGGGAATACTAATCGAATCTCCCTCTAAGAGATCGAAGTTAAAAGTCTCCTGGTCTTTCTGGCCGTCTTCACTACTATTTTTTATAATCACATCTGCTATTTTGATCGGAGATGAACACTCTGATTGAGTTGCGTGCTTTATATTTTTACGCATATCCCCTATATAGGTGTGTTTTATCGGGGGGGCTACATAAGGACAGGTAGATATGCCACTCTTTAATTCTTCTGTGCGTTTAGTAGCTTCTGCTAATACGGCTTGAATTGGTGGGTCGTACTTTTTATTAATTTTTATGATAGCCTCTTGCCATTCTTTATATATCTTGTCTTTTCGAGGTATACCGTTGCTCCCGTTCGGGATCTGTTTGTATTGTTCATCATGGATATCGGTTGCCTTTTTTTTCTCTGCTTCACGCAGCGCACTTAGAATCACCCAATCAGCATCTTTATATTTTTTTATCTCTGTAGCGGTTTTATAGGGACAGTAACGGTTGGTTATATTTGTGGCTAGTGTAATGGGACTTGCGGTTGGTGCCGGTGGTGGGGTGACGGGTGTTACAGGACTAGGAGTTGGAGGAGGTACAATGATGGGAGTTTTTGGGATCACAACCGGTGGTTTCGTTGGCCCGCAATCTTCTGGGTGGAATGGTCTCGGAACACATGTTGGCGTTGCGGGTCTGATCACAGGAGGAGGTACAGTAACGCGAGGTCTCGGCGGTAAAGGAGCTGCTAAGGCACCAGATACCGGCAGGACCATTGAAGTCATTAATCCCCCAATTAATAACTTATTTTTTATATTCATTTTATTAATTAACTAATAATATTTATTAATATCTATATAATAACATAAAACACCCCGCAAATTGCGGGGTGTTTTATGTTTAGAACTTTTGCTACCTTTACTTCCCAAACAGCCACTTGAAAGGGCTGGTCAGAGTATCTATCAGCACCGCAGCGAAGTTCTGGCCGATAGGAAGGCTGTTTAATTTGCCTGGGGCAGGAGCGGGACTGCCAGGCGGTCCTTGAATACCTTGAACGCCTTGCTCACCCTGTACTCCTTGGATACCTTGTTTACCCTGTATACCCTGACCAGGAGAAGGCTTGTTTTTTTTAGAGCATGGGACAACCATAAGTCGGCCACGAGCGAAAGTATGACATGGGGCTGTAACCGGGGATGGAGTCGGGGTAGACTCATCAAAGTCAAAGGATTTTTTTGTATATTCAGATATAGCTACAACGTTGGTTGCGCTGGCGTAGTCGCCATTTGTCATCACAATTACTTCCTGATTTTCATTGACATTTATCGGACCATTCTTACTCTTATTACCTGCTGGTGTCACTTTGACTAATCCATCTTGTACAGCTACATAGGTCTGGCCCTTACTCTCATCATAGGTGACAATGTATCTTGTGTGTACGTTTTCTACTGTAGCATTTGTAGTAAAGATGTTTAACTGTCTCTTATCTGAGGTAACTACTGTGTCTGTTATTTTTATCTTTCCTGCATTGAGAAATAAATTAATGCCTACTGGACCAGCAGTTAAGAATTTTGATTCTCCCACTGTAAGTTTGCTTCCTGGATAAAGAGCTATGATAGCCCCGTTAGGAAAACTTACCACTATCTTACTACCGTCTATGGGTACAACAATCTGATCACCGTAGGTGAGTGCAAATTTATTGTCACTAGGAAACCCTACGGTTTTTCCTTTAATAACTACATAGGCCCCAGAACCCAAAAATGATTCTACCTCTAGAATTACTGGTGGGGTAATGGTCGTGGCAGGCGGACAAGTAGAAGGGCCACCACTCAGGGCATCTATTTGTTTATCAGCTTCTCTGTGTATTTGTGAAATGAGTCCGTAGTATTTTGCGTCAACCCTACTAATGGCTAAATCCATATCGTCGATGATGAGATCTCTGAGCCTCTGGTTCGGGGCTGCACTATGTTCAGCCAGATGGATTTTTTTTATTTTTTCTACTTCCGATTTGAGTTGGAATTTTAGTTCATTTTCATCGGCATTTCTTTCTTTTTCTATATTTACATCAGTTTTATAAGCACAGTAACGATTGGTTACATCTGTGTCTATTGTAATTCCCCCCTTGGTTGGTACGGGTGTTGTGGTGATAGGCGTTACTGCACCAGAACCAGGAATCTTCGGGGGTACAATGATGGGAGTTTTTGGAGGTACAATGATGGGAGTTTTTGGGGCCACATACCCAGGACAACCAATTGGAGGATTAGCCTTTTTGCAATCTAGAACATTAACCGACGGTGCGGTAGTTCTGCTACTAACAGGTACAGTACGCGGTCTTGGAGCTGGTGCCGCCAGGGCACTTAACGCCGGAAGGACCATTGAAGTCATCAATCCCCCAATTAATAACTTATTTTTTATATTCATTTTATTAATTAACTAATAATATTTTATTAATAATTATATAATAACACAAAACGCCCGATATCATCGGGCGCCCTGCGTTCAACTGCTTAGTTAATAGTTATTTGCCCATTAGCCACCTGAAAGGACTCAGTAGGGTATTCACTAATACTGCGGCAAAGTTGGAGCCAATAGGAAGACTGGAGCCAGGCTGTCTGGTTCTCTCAGGGCCAGGAGCTGTAGTTCTGTCTGGGCCTGGTGCAACAGTTCTATCTGGTCCAGGTGCAACGGTTCTTTCAGGCCCTGGTATAACCCCATTACCAGGTATAGGGATGATCTGTCCTCGAGTGTTGATTGTTGGTGGTGTTCCTCGTCCAGGAATACCTCCTTGAGTATTGGTTGAAGGAGGTACTGTTCTTTGTGAAGGGGGTGGTGGTGTTCTTCCTCGTGCAGGTAGCGGGATAATTCTATTGTTATTATTGTTGTTGGGAATGGTATTATTGGTGCCTGTGGAAGGTGTGTTGGTCGTTGGAGGACATGGGGAAAATCTCCCTAGAACAAAAGAGCTTTTACATGGGGTTGGTGCAGGAACCACAACATTGCCGCGGAGTGCAGGTTGTGCTGGTAATGATCCTCCGCGAACAGCCGGGGAAACAGGTAGAGATCCGCCACGAACAGCCGGCGATACAGGTAGAGATCCACCGCGAACTGCAGGAGACGGTGGAAGAGCAGGAGAAACAGGTAAGGCTTCACCCCTAACTGCTGGAGATGGTGGAAGAGCTGGAGAAACAGGAAGTGATCCACCACGAACCGCCGGCGACACAGGCAAAGATCCTCCGCGAACCGATGGTAAGGGTGCGGCTAAGGCACTAAACGCCGGTGTTATGAGCGAGGCTATTAGCACTCCTCCCAATGCTACCTTTTTTATATTCATTTTATAAATTAATTAATAATATTTATTGATAATAGATATATAATAACACAGGTCACCTTTTAATAATGTACCTGTTATAGTTTGTATGTGTGGAATAGTAGCTTATACGGGGAAAAGAAACGCGGCGCCGATCTTGATCGATGGCTTGAGGGCACTTGAATATCGGGGATACGATTCGGCCGGGATCTTCTTGTCTGGAAACTTGGAAGCTAAGCTTCCAAGTAAGTTGGTCAAGGCTGTTGGGCCGGTTAATAACCTTGCAAGTAAGATTACTGACGCGTATTCAGGTACTGCAGGCATCTCGCACACCCGTTGGGCGACTCATGGTGTGCCGTCGAAAGCTAATGCTCACCCACACAGCGATGAGTCTGGTAAAGTTTGGATCGTGCACAACGGAATAATTGAGAATTATAAAGAGTTGAAGCAGGCCTTGCAGACTAAGGGTTATAAATTTGCGTCTGAAACTGATTCTGAAGTCGTGGCGCATCTGATCGTAGATAAATTGAAGAGGTTAAAAATAGAACAGGCCATAAATCAGACATTAAAAGAGCTTCGGGGCACATATGGCTTGGCTATCATGTACGACAAAGAGCCGGAGAAGATCTTCGCCGCACGGATGGGTTCGCCCCTGGTCATCGGCTTGGGAGACGGAGAGAACTTTATCGCTTCCGATCCGACACCGATATTGAGACATACGAAGAACGTCATATATATGAACGACGGCGAGATGGCAATAATTACGCCCGATAGTCACACTATCTTTAATCTTGATAACGTGCAGGTTAATAGAGAGCCGGATCAGATAGAGTGGAGCGTGGAGGAGGTGCAGAAGGGCGGATACGATCACTTCATGATGAAGGAGATGATGGAAGCTCCGGAGGTGGTGAAGAACACCTTGCGAGGCAGATTGCTGGTAGAAGACGGCATGGCCAAGCTCGGTGGTCTGGAGTCGGTGAAGGATCGTTTGCGACAGATCAAAAGGATCATAATAGTCGGTTGCGGTACGGCTTACTATTCCGGTCTTGTCGGCGAATATATGCTTGAGGAGTATGCGGGTATACCTGTCGAGGTGGAGGTCGGTTCAGAATTCAGATACAGGAAGCCGGTTATAGATGAGGGGACGGCGATTCTGGCTATATCACAGTCGGGGGAGACGGCTGATACGCTCGAGGCGATACGTGAAGGTAAGAGAAAGGGGGCGCTGACAATTGGTATTGTAAATACCGTCGGCTCGACCATTGCTCGCGATACGGACGCCGGAGTGTATAACCATGCCGGTCCGGAGATAGGTGTGGCTTCGACTAAGGCTTTCATCTCCCAGCTCACTGCATTGGCACTCTTTACTCTATATATGGGTAGGCAGAGGCAGATGTCGCTGGTGACGGGCAAGAAGATTGCGGAGGAGTTGCTTGACCTACCGGAGAAGATAAAAAAGATCTTAGATTCAGGTAATTTAGCGAATATAAAAAAAATAGCAGAGAAATATAATAAATTCGAGGATTTTCTGTATCTGGGCAGGAAATACAACTATGCAATAGCATTTGAGGGGGCGTTAAAGCTTAAAGAGATATCTTACGTCCATGCTGAAGGGTGCGGAGCGGGGGAGATGAAGCATGGTCCGATCGCGATGATAGATGAGAACTTCCCGACAGTGGCTGTGGCCCTGCGTGATAGTGTCTATGAGAAGATGATCTCGAATATTCAGGAGATCAAGGCTCGTCGTGGGCCGGTGTTAGCTATTGGGACGGAAGGGGACGAAGAACTGGCGAAGCTCGCTGATGATGTGTTTTATGTGCCGAAGACGCTCGAAATGCTCTCGCCGATCCTCTCCGTCATACCTCTACAATTCTTCGCCTACTACTTTGCTGTCCTTCGCGGACTCAATGTCGATAAACCCCGCAACTTGGCCAAATCCGTAACTGTCGAATAAGAATGTTCGAAGTCGGTCTTCGAACATTCCACTTGGAGGTTCAACCTCTAAGTAGTACAATGTGAATATGTTATACAACCTTTTAATTAGTAGTGTAGTGGTCATTTTATCAGCATATATCTTGCCTGGGGTTCATGTCGCTGGTTTTTCGAGCGCTCTCTTTACCGCTATTGTTTTGGGATTAGTGAATATCTTTATTAAACCTATTATCTCTCTCTTGGCTTTTCCTATAACCCTTCTAACTCTCGGACTCTTCACTTTTGTTATAAACGGTATTCTGATCCTGATCGTCTCCGGGATAGTGCCTGGCTTTAAGGTTGATAGTTTGAAATCAGCCATACTTTTCAGTATTGTAATGTGTGTTGTGAATACTGTTCTTCATCTATTTTTTTAGATAAATAAAAAAATCCCCCTGAATGCGGGGGATTGAACATTAGCTTTAGTTTAGGGCAGAGGCTGAAAGATTCTTCGTTGCGCACTATTATAATGATGGGTGTCGCGATAGGTATACCATTCGCTGGTGTTTCTATTATATCGCCAGTTGTGGTCTCGTCTGTATTCTGGCTTTCTCAAGTCGACACGGGCGTCTTTATTTTTTAAGAATTTCGGGAGATTAATCCGAAGGCCGATCGGTTTGTCGGTCTGGAGAGTGTCGCCGCGGGTCTGCATGATTGATTTGATCTGATCGGGAGTAAGCTTCTCTTGGCAGAGGATCAAGGCACTACAGCCTGCTGCATGGGGGCAAGCCATAGAGGTGCCGGAGTAGAAGCCGTATTTGCCGCCTGGCAGAGTAGAGTAGATGAAGTGTCCAGGGGCGGAACAGGTGGAATTCTCGCCGTAACTTGAGAAGATGGCTCTTTCTTCGTTACCGTCGGTCTTGAGCGCCGTCGCATTTACCCCGATAACTTCCGGGAATGATCCTGGATATTGAGGTCTGTCGTTGCCGGAGTTACCCTTGGCACATACGATGACTACACCCTTGCCTTTAGCATATTTGCAGGCATCGCGCATTGCTTCGGAATAGCCTCCGCCAAGACTCATATTGATGACATTCGCGCCAGTATCTGTCGCATAGATGATCCCGCGTGAGACGCTCTCCCATGTCCCCGAACCGCTTTCATCAAGCACTCGTACCGGCATGACTACGGCGTAACCATAGGCAATGCCGTAGAATCCGTCTGCACCAGGCTTGGCGATGATTGTACCAGAGACATGTGTTGAATGTGACTCGTTCTTGTTGCGGTTACTGACGTCTTCAGGGTCTCCACCAGCGAAGTTCCGCCCCTTGACGAGGCTGTCCTTAAGCGCCGGATGCTTGATATCAATACCGGTATCGACTACGGCGACTACGACCTTCCGAAGCGGTACTAGGATGTCGCGCCCTTCCTTAATCTTCGGGAGACGAAGGCCCCATGTCTTGTCATTTCTTACGTTATCATTCGGGCGGATATAGTTACCCAATTCTGGAATCCTGACAACAGTAGAACCATCTTCAACAACAGCGACATCATAGGTATCAGCGGTGAGTTCCGAAGTGATATCCTCTTTGGATGTCACAGTGACCCACTTGCCGAGCTCACCTTCGTTGTTGTTGGGATACATATCCTCAACATGGGCACTGTTCTTCGCTATCAGATCGTCAAAAAGAGGCAGGCAGACTTTGTTGTGGTTGACACCAAAGAGCGGTTGACTATTGAGCTTAACCAGATAGGTATGAGCAGGAGCGCTCCAGAGCCTGTCGGCCAAATAGATAGTGAAAATCAGAGAGGCGATAGTAACCAGGGCCAAAGCGGATCGTTTGCTACTTCTTGTAGAGCAGAAGTTGTGGCCTTTAGTGGCATTCACTCGCAGGCAGTCGTTCATCTCACACATCTCCTTCCGCCATCCGCCAACTGGCGGAGCGGAGCCTTTGAAAATTCAAGGAACAGCGTTCGTGTTCCGTTTTTTACCCTATCATATGAACATGTTATCCACAATCCTTTTTGCATACTATATAATCGCTGGTATACTAAAAAGGTTACTATTGTTTATTAGAAGTTATTATTAAGAAATTAGTTAATATGAAAAAGTTTTTCAAACGAGATAGTTTTCTATCGACCACAATCGCAAGTATCTTGACGACCATGATGGTTGTCACCGTCGCTTCGGCCTCGACAACGATTAATAGCAATATTGATACAGGTGGCACTCTTGCCGTTACTGGCTTAGCTACCTTAAGTGGCGGTGCTTCAACGACAGCTTTGTCTGCATCTAACAGTATTGTAGTTAACGGCATGGCTACGACAACTAACGCGGGTAATGTATCTATGCAGGGTACACTGACTGTTACTGGGGCTTCTACACTCACTGGTGCTTCAACTCTGACTGGCTTAGCTACTTTGAACGGTGGCGCAACTACATCACTCCTGTCTGTACATACTGCATTCTATGCTGGAGGCACAGGTACAACAACAATTACATCTACCGGAAGTGTTGGTGTCGGATCATCAACTCCAGGCGCACTCCTGTCAGTACAGGGCAACGAACTGATCTCTGGCACATCAACTATGGCTAACTTGATTGCAACAGGTACTGTTACTGTGGGTGGTGCAAATGCAGGTACTCCTATAGCTAATATGATCCATGGCTTCTGTACAATAGCAGCTAGTCAGACCGTTGCCGCTACTACCTCGGCTCCTAGTTTAGCTTGTACAGCCAATGTCTCTGGTGGTGTACTTGAGACAACTCATAGAATATTTGTCCAGGCTACGACCTCTCTCCCCGCAAACTTCGTAATCTTAGCCGCTTCTTCAACTTCTGCTACAAACATTGCTGTTCAGTTTGCTAACACAGGAATAATTAATGGCACAACTCTATCAACAACTCCATTAAGTTTGCAATTCTTCGGCATCCGATAGATTTAACAATTAATTAAATCTATTATGAAAAATTACTTAATTAAACTGTCGATCCTTCTGTCCCTACTACTTCCGGCATCGGCGTTCGCTGTCCAAGAGGTAAGTCTGGGTTCAGGACTGATCCTTGTGGCTAGCGGAGTAAGCTTGACCACCTCCGGAGTTAACAATCCAGATAGTGTCGTTACAGATGGCACTAGTGTTGTCTTCACAGTCTCAAACAACTCTACTATCACAATCGTGTCCGCCGCCAAGAGAACAATGAGCTTCAGTCAGCCGGCAGGAGCTAATCAGTTGAACACAGCATTGACTTGTAATGCCAATGACAGCACTTATACAATCACCAACCCAACTTCCGGCGCTACTGGTCTTCAGATCACCGTAACCCCAACAACTAACACTTGTACAGGCTCAGGTACTAGTGGCGGTACTGGAAGTTCAGGTGGAGCTGGATCAGGTGGTGGAGGAGGAGCTTCGGCATCACCTTCGCCTGCCCCAACACCTGCACCTGTGGCTACAGTCACACTTCCTACACCGTCAGCAGTCGGAACAGCTCCAGTCGTGCCATCAACTCCAGGAACAAACAAAGCAGTTGCTGTCATGATCAGTAGGCAGATCAAACTTGGAGAGAGGAGTGATGACGTGAAGAGAGTGCAAGAAGCTTTCTCTGGCGATAAGTCTGTCTATCCTGAGGGGCTTAAGACAGGACTGTTTGGCCCGGCTACCAAGCGCGCGGTGCAAAGATTCCAGGAGAAGTATGGCGTAGCTGGCAAGAGTGATGTTGGTTACGGTAATTTTGGACCTAAGACTAGAGCTAAGTTCAATGAGATATATGGAGGAACTGCTTCAGCTTCTGCTCCGGCATCATCTCCTGCTACTCTAGCTTTGATCAATACTTTGTTGCTAAAGATCGCTGAGTTGCAAGCTGCGCTCAAGGCTCTCAAGTAATAAAATAAGTTAGTTTAAATAAAAAGATCCGCTAGATGGCGGATCTTTTTATTTTTCTGCTATAATATGATTGTTAATTTTAATTAAAAAGATTATGAATGAAGAAAGTAGTAAGACAAAAACAGAATTATCAGTTCCAGTGGCGATTATTATTGCCGGTATTATTATTGCCGTCTCGATAGTTGCAACAAAAGGTGCTACTTCGCCGGCTGGCGGAGGCTTGCAGTATGAGGTCAATGGTGGTTCGGATAATAATGCCCCGCTAAGCGGTGTAGAGCCGATCAAGCCGACTGACATTAAACTCCGGCCGGTAAGTAACGAAGACCATATCCGTGGTTCTTTGGACTCTACCGTTAAGTTCGTGGTTTACTCCGATACGGAATGCCCTTTCTGTAAAAGATTCCACTCCACAATGAATCAGGTAATGGACAGCTATAGTAAGAACAATAAAGTTGCTTGGGTTTATCGCCACTTCCCGCTCGATGCCCTACACTCGAAAGCTCGCAAGGAGTCAGAAGCTCTTGAGTGTGCTAATGAGCTGGGCGGCAATGATAAGTTTTGGGCATATCTCGATAGATTGATGGAAGTCACCCCTTCCAATAACCAGCTTGACTCAGCAGAACTGCCGAAGATTGCAGAGTTTGTGAAGTTAGATAAGACAAAGTTTCAGACATGTCTTTCAAGTGGACGATATGCCGCGAAGGTACAGATGGATGTAGATGATGCGTCTTCGGCTGGCGGACGGGGTACTCCTTATTCTGTGATCATCTCTGCTACAGGCAAGAAGTATCCGATAGATGGCGCACTGCCTTATGAATCTTTGAAAGTTATGGTGGATACAGCTCTGCGAGATAAATAATAAGGGTTTGACTTAGTTTTTTACTCGTGTAATTCTGAATTTAGAACAAAACGGTTTAAAGGCTCTTTGAGATGAAACTTCCAAGGAGGAGGTAAATGAGAAAAGCGGATCTGTGGAAACATATTCTGAATTTTCTGAAGACACTCGCCGCCCAAATGACGATCGAGAAGGCTCTTAGATACGGCATCTATCTGTATAACACAGCCCGCAGGATGAAGTGTGTTGATATTGTCGAACCGGTTCAGATTGCTGATATTCCTATTGAATCGCTTGCCGAATCACCCGATTTTCGCTTTGTTGACAAGGATATGGTTAAAGGGAAAGTATCTGAGAAGAATAAACCTCCCCACTGTGGCAGGTACAAGCTAGTCTCTTTTCATAATGGTTCAGGTGGCGTTTCTATTTACACTATCAGGGTGATCTCAAGGATCTTCTCATGGAAGTTGGCGAGCTTCTCTGAGGCTGTTGCTGTGGGGCAAGTTTGTTGCTTTAAAGATCTTGGTTTAGAATACGGCGGTACTATCGCTGCATTTGGGACTGTCATTAAGAAGGCATCAGCTCTCTCTTCGTGGCTTAGCTTGTACTACTCTCCGATCGTTAGATTCAGTATTAAGGAGCAGGATGGCAAGCTAGTAAAAGAGAAGACTGTTCATCTCCATGATCTCTCTGATAACTATTATAGTGATCACTATCTCCTTATGCGTGTTGATTAGCCGAATGCCCCTTGTAGAAGGGGTGTTTTATAATCTATGACTTGCCCTCTGGTATGCTTGTGCTATCCTGTGTGGAATGAAGAAAGAGGGAGATAGGGAGACCGATACAATAGTACTCTACCACGCTGAATGTCCGGACGGTTTCGCCGGCAGTTATGCGGCATGGAAGAAGTTTGGTAATAAAGCTACATATCTTGGTGTCTATCACAACACCCCTCCGCCTGATCTAATATACGGCAAACATGTTTACACTATTGATTATAGTTATCCTTTGCCGATAGTTGAGGAGATCCTACCGAAGGTTAAGTCACTTACGATAATAGACCATCATGTCAGCAATATCCCCGCAGTGAAGCTGGCCGGCGGTGTCATGGACATAGAGCATTCCGGTGCTGTCTTGGCTTGGCATTATTTCCACCCTGACAAAAAACTCCCGCGTCTCTTTAAAAATGTTGAAGATATAGATATCTGGAAATTTAAATTGCCGCACACTTCCGAGATTGCAGAGATAACGACTTTGTACCCGCTCGATTACAAAGTTTGGGACAAGATGGTTAAGGAGATGGATACTCCTGCCGGTCTGAAGAAATATGTTGCTGAGGGTAAGATCTTATTGAAGAAGAAGGATGACGTAATCAAGAAGATCGCGGGTTATGCCGAGGTGGTAGAGTTTGAAGGGCACAAATGCTATATGGTCAATTCTCCGATCTACACATCTTTCTTAGCTGAGTTTTTGTATAAAAAAATGCCACCAATCGCTATTGTCTGGTCTCGCCGAGGCAATAGAGTCATTGTAAGTTTACGTTCAGATGGCACCGTGGATGTGTCCAAGCTGGCGGAGAAGTATGGCGGTGGAGGACACAAAGGTTCAGCCGGTTTCTCTTGGGATCAGGAGACATTCTTAGAGTTCAAAAAGAAGGTTCAACCTTAACGTAGAGGTTGAATCTTCTTTTTGCCGCATCTGTGGTTGACATTTGTCGCCACATAAGTAGTATATAGCTTATAGATACGCCTTGGGGCGTTTTTTATTAGGACTTTCACATTTGGCGCATAATTTGTGGCAGTGTGGACTTTAAGGAGATATTGCGATAATATAGCAAATATGGCATTTCAAGATTATATGAACGAAACAAAAGGCGAGTTGAAGCATGTTAGCTGGCCATCAAGAGCCCAAACTATAAACTATACACTTATAGTTATGGGCATATCCGTTGTCACGGCGCTCTTCTTGTCAGTTTTTGACGGATTTTTCGTTTATCTATTGGAGAAGTTTATTTTGAAGGGCTAAAATAAAGGACTGAAAAATATGTCAAAACAAGACACACAATTAGAGAGAAATTGGTACGCCGTTCATACTTATGCCGGCTATGAGAATGCCGTTTTAAGAAACCTTAAACAGCGTATTGAATCATTGGGTATGGAGGAGAAGATCTTCGCTGTTGTTTTGCCTGTAGAGAAGAAGGTTAAGATCAAGGGCGGTAAGCGTGTGACTGTAGAGGAGAAGATTTATCCTGGCTACGTTCTTGTTGATATGATCGTAACCGATGATTCTTGGTATGTTGTGCGAAACACTCCTCGTGTCACAGGATTCGTTGGTGCTGGAGTTCGGCCTGTACCTTTGGATAAGAGCGAGATCGAGATGCTCTTCAAGAGGATGGGCTCCGCGACACCGGCGCATAAGATCGACTTGCTGATAGGTGATCTGGTTAAGGTTGCGGATGGTCCATTTAAGGATTTTGAAGGTAAGGTGTCGGAGATAGACCAGGAGAGAGGTAAGGTTAAGGTTCTAGTTTCGATGTTCGGCAGAGAGACTCCTGTAGAGCTCGACTTCTTACAGGTTGCAAAAGTTTAATATTTGATGTAGTTTACCTAAATATATGGCAGAGAAAAAAGTAGTAAAGAAAATAAAGCTTCAGATACCGGCTGGCAAGGCCACACCTACGCCACCGGTTGGTCCTGCTTTGGGTCAGGCGGGTGTGAATATTGGTGAGTTTATCACCAAGTTCAATGCCGCCACAGCAGAGATGAGAGGGGACATAATCCCTGTTGAGATCTCTGTATACGACAACAGGTCTTTCGATTTTATATTGAAGACTCCTCCCGCTTCTAACCTCCTGATCAAGTTCGCTGGAGTTGAGAAGGGTTCCGGCACTAATACTAAGAAGAAGGTTGGCAAGGTTACTAAGGCACAGCTCCGTGAGATAGCAGAGAAGAAGATGAAGGATCTCACAGCCGCTTCTGTAGAGGCTGCGATGAACACTATCGCCGGCACAGCACGTTCGATGGGGATTGAAGTGATCTAAATCACTAATAAATAATTAAGCAAACTGCCGCCCCACAATATTGTCGGGGTGGTTTTTGTTGAAGAGGATTTCGCTGTTTTCGAGGAGGTAGACATTACCTATGTTGGCCTTTAACATTTCGTTCCAGCATGGTTCGCAGCACCACCAGTGGCCCCAGAGATAAACGTCAGTGTCGTTAGTATCTATGCCTTCAGTTTCGGCTAGTCGCATCAGTTTTCCTTCAGAGTGATTTTTGGGATGACATCCTTCGCAGAGTTCGTAGTCTTGGCCAGTGGGTGATTTCAGAACGACACGCTGGCATATATTCTTCTCATGATAGTCGCTGCCATTGGCGGCCGCGCCGATTATCTTCCCGTCCTTAACTAAGACACTAGCGTTTGGCATAATCTTATCCAGCGAGTTTGTTTCGGCAAAATTCCTAGCCTCAATCATAAAGGGATTATCAGCCGAAACGTATACAAAAACTCGGTTTTGTGGCATGTATGGGTACTCGATTTGTTTTACATTCATAATTGCTATAATCATATATAAGATGGCTGTATTTGACCAGATATATCAGGACATGATGAAGCGAATCTCCTCTGAAGGTATCAGAGAGGTGAACAAACGCACGGGACATGAGACGACGGCTCTTCCTGGGCTATCTTTCTCTGTCGACATCGAACGTGACGGATTTCCACTACTTACTCTTCGCAGAATTCCGATAAAACTTTTTGTGGCAGAACAGGTGTGGTTTATCTTGGGCGGACGCCGGCCGGATGATTTCCTAAATCAGTTTACTAATATTTGGGATGACTTCACTAATCCCGGCGGAGTGGTGACGGTTGCATATGGACACAGATGGAGGAGGCACTTCGGACGCGATCAACTAGCGGGTTTAATAGATCTCTTGTCTAAAGATCCGAGCTCAAGACAGGGAGTTGTCGTAACTTGGGATCCTGCTAGTGACGGACTTGGAGGCGTGGCTAAGAAAAATGTTCCATGCCCATATACTTTTACCGTTAATATAATGGGCGGTAGATTGAATTTGCATAATATGGTTCGTTCCAATGACATGATACTCGGCGTTCCTCATGATGTGGGCGGATTTGCACTTCTCCAATGTGTACTGGCGCAGAAGCTCGGGGTTACTCCCGGAGTTTATACGCATACTATTTCTAATGCTCATGTTTATGATACCCACTATCATGCTATGAAGGAGCTTGTGTCGAGAGGAGATGAACACCAGAAGATCGAACTTCATTTGCCGAAAGATAGTTTTGAGCGGGCGGAGAAGGCCGATCAGGGTCTGGTGGAAGAGATATGCGAAGATCTTAAAAGCCAATATAAGCCCGGCAAGTCTATTAAGGGTCTTGAGATCGTACTATAAAAGTTTTAATAAAAAATTATGTCAGTATTAGGCAAAAGTCAGATATACGAGAAAATTCAGAAGAAGGAGTTAATTTTTTCTCCGGCGCTGGATAAATTTCAGCTCGGCTCTCATTCTGTCGACTTACGTCTCGGTTTCACCTTCATGGTGCCGAAGTTTTGGCATGTTACCAAGAAGGGGCGCGAGGCGATCAACATCGATTATCTCGACAATAAGGGTAAAAGCAATTTTGATATCGTTGAGCTCGAGCAGGGGCAGAGGTTTGATATTCTTCCTGGCGAGTATGTCATCTTCTCAACTTTTGAATCCATTAAATTACCGAAGAACATCATGGCGGTTCTTTATCCTCGCTCGTCGGTCAACAGGCGCGGACTCTCCGTCGACCTCACCGGTATTATTGATGCTGGCTATGAAGGGCACCTAATCATACCAGTCAGGAACAATACCAAGAGTCAGACGATCAGAGTCTACCCCGGCGAACGCTTCTGTCAGCTGGTCTTCGAAGAGTTATCTGGCCCGCTTTCTGAACTAAAGAAGAATCGTTATCATGGGCGATACAACAATATGGATGTCGTTAAGGGGTTCCTGAAGGAGAAGTCATCAACTGAGATCAATCTGATCTTCAAGGGCGATATAAAAAAGTTGAAAGATAAGTTTACTCTGGGGCTATGATCTCACTAATTGTGGCTATGGATAAGAATAGAGCAATTGGCAAGCGAGGTGAACTCCCGTGGTACTTGCCGGCTGATTTGGCTCGCTTCAAACGGATTACATATGGTCACCCGATAATAATGGGCAGAAAAACTTTCGAATCTATCGGCCGAGCTTTACCCAACAGAACTAACATTATCGTTACTAGGAAAATGTTCGAAGTCGGTCTTCGAACATTTCGGGTTGCGAGTCTTAAGGAGGCGATCGGTTTGGCAAGCATTAATGATGGAGGCGAGGAGATATTTATAATCGGTGGGGGAGAGATTTTCAGAGAGTCGATAAATCTGGCTGACAGAATATATATGACTGAGGTTCTGGCCGAGGTCCCGGAGGCGGATGTGTTTTTCCCCGCCATTTATGATAAAATCTGGAAGGAAATTAATAGAGTACATTACCAACATGATGACAAGAATGAGTTTGATTATAACTTCGTGATGTATGAAAGGAGATAAAATGAAACCGGGTAAGTTCATAGTGATAGACGGTACAGACGGTTCAGGTAAGAAGACGCAGACCGATCTTCTGGTTGAGAATTTGCGTAATGCAGGTCATGAAGTAGCGGTTGAAGACTTTCCACAGTACGGACAGAAGTCAGCCGGACTTGTGGAGGAGTACTTGAACGGAGTCTATGGTACTGCTAAAGAGCTCGGACCCCATGTCCCGTCTATCTTCTACGCCTGCGATCGTTTTGCTGCCGGATTCAGGATTCGCGAGAACATTAAGAATGGTTTGATTGTTGTCTCGAATCGCTATGTCACTGCCAATATGGGACACCAAGGTGGCAAGATTGCTTCCAGGGCAGAACGCAATAAGTTTTATAAATGGCTCACCGATCTTGAGTTTGGTCTCTTCAAGATTCCCAAGCCAGACTTGAATTTGATCCTTCATATGCCCGCAGAAGTCGCACAAGATCTTGTAGGTAAGAAGGGCCACCGAGCATATATTGATAAAAAGAAACTCGACATGCACGAAGCTGATCTGGGACATCTTAAGGCTGCGGAGGCTGTCTACCTTGAGATCAGTAAGAAGTTTAAATATCCACTCATCGAGTGCTATGTCGATGGTAAAATTTTGAGCCGTGAAGAAGTTGCTGAGATGGTTTGGAAAAGGGTCAGTAAGATATTGAAGTAGTCATGTATAGAACTTTATGCTAATTTTATAAATATGGAAAACAAGCCCTACTTCGCTAAAGCTTCGCAGGATAAGCCGGAGACAGCTAATGAGAGGGAGGAGAGGATCCTGAAATTCTGGCAGGAGGATAAAACTTTCGAGAAGACGTTAAAAAAAGATTCACCGAAGGGCGAGTATATTTTTTACGATGGTCCGCCCTTTGCGACCGGTCTGCCTCACTACGGCCACATCTTGGCCTCTGCGATAAAAGATACAATACCTCGCTATCAGACGATGAAGGGTTTCCACGTTGAGCGCCGGTGGGGTTGGGACTGCCATGGTTTGCCTGTTGAGACGATAGTGGAGAAACAGCTTGGCCTAAAAAATAAGGGTGAGATCGAGAGGATTGGTGTTGATGTTTTTAATGAGACGGCTCGGAGTAAGGTTTTGGATTATGTAGGTGAGTGGAAGAAGACAGTAGATAGGATTGGTAGATGGGTGAACTTCGACGGCGCTTATAAGACGATGGATAATTCATATATTGAGTCCGTCTGGTGGGCTCTCAAGCAGATAGACGACAAGGGCCGCCTGTACGAAGGCAACAAGGTTCTGCTCTACTGTCCTCGTTGTGAGACTCCGGTGTCTAAGGCTGAAGTGGCGATGGATAATTCTTATAAAGATGTTACTGAAGAGGCAGTATATATAAAATTTAAAGTTAAGAGTCCAGAGAAACACAATTTCCCTACTGACACATATATCTTGGCTTGGACGACAACTCCATGGACTCTTCCGGCTAACGTCGCGTTGGCGGTAAATCCGGAGATGAAATATCTGGTTGTTAAAAAAGATGAGAGTAGTTTAATTGTCGCCAAGGACAGAGTAGAAAAAGTTGGAGGTGGGGTTGCTTTAGATAAAGAATTTTCAGGCAAAGATCTTGTTGGTATCGAATATGAACCACTCTATCAGATTGATAAGATCAAGGATTCCAACAAGAAGGCTTGGGTGGTTCTGCCGGCCGACTTCGTTACTGCGACTGATGGTACTGGTGTTGTGCACACAGCCGTGATGTATGGTGAGGACGATTATAACTTGGGCATTAAGTATGATATCGCACAAGCGCCTCTACTTGATCAGGCCGGACACTTCAACACTGATGCTCCGGAATTCATACGTGGCCAGTATTTCAAGAAGGCAGAGAAGGCGATCAAAGACGATTTGGAATCTCGCAAACTTTTATTTTTGCGAGAGAATAATACCCACCCTTATCCGCACTGTTGGCGATGTGATACAGCTTTGATTTACAACGCAGTGTCGGCTTGGTTCATAAAGATACAGGATATAAAACCTCGCTTGTTGGAACTCAACCAGAAGATGAACTGGATTCCAGACCACCTTAAGGATGGCAGATTCAAGAATATATTGGAAGGCGCGCCGGACTGGAACATCTCCCGCAACCGCTACTGGGCATCGCCACTGCCGATCTGGCGCTGCAGTATGTGCAAGAAGACCGAAGTACTAGGTTCGCTCGAGGACATAAAGAAGCGCCGCAAGCCCGCAAATAGATATCATATAATGCGTCACGGGCAGACTGTTGCAAATATCGAAGGCACTGTCACCTGGGACTTAAATGGCCATGGTTTGACGGACGAAGGCAGAGCTAATGTTCAGTTGTCTGCAGAATCTCTAAAGGGTCAGAATTTCGACTTGATCATCGCTTCAGATTTCATAAGAGCTCGTGACACAGCAGAGATAGTCGCAGACACTATCGGTTATGACAAGGATAAGATTGTATATGATGAAAGAATACGCGAGCTGAATTTTGGCGTTTACAACAATGAGACGATCGAGAAGTATCACAGCCATTTTAAGAATCAGCTCGAACGTTTTCATGTTCAGCCGGAAGGCGGGGAGTCTCTTTCTGATGTGAAGCATCGTGTCGGTTCTTTTCTATACTCGCTTGAGGAGAAGTATAAGAATAAGAATATTCTAATAGTTTCGCACGGTGATCCTGTCTGGCTTATGCAAGCGGTGGCTATGGGAATGAGACCTGAAGATGTCGTTGCAGATGAAGCTCTTGAGGCTAGGGCGACTGCAAAGGGTGCTGATAAATTTCATGGGAGTTATAATCATCTTCACTACCTCAATAATGCCGAAGTACATCAACTTGATTTCTCACCTCTACCCCACAACAAGAACTTTGAGCTCGATTTCCATAAGCCTTATATCGATGAGGTGACATACGATTGCGATTGTGGAGGCAAATACAAGAGAACGAGCGAGGTCATAGACTGCTGGTTTGAGTCGGCTGCGATGCCCTTTGCTGCTAATCACTATCCTTTTGAAAATAAAGATTGGTTTAAGACGCATTTCCCCGGTGACTTCGTGGCTGAGTATATCGCACAGACAAGAACCTGGTTTTATTATTGCTTGGTAGTATCCGGAGTCCTTTTTGATAACATACCTTATAAAAATATTGTAACGACCGGTACGATCTTGGCTGAGGACGGTTCTAAGATGTCGAAGTCCAAGGGCAACTTTCCGGATCCGTGGCTTCTGCTCGGCAAATATGGTGCTGATGCCTTGCGCTTTTACTTGCTCTCCACGTCTTTGATGAAGTCTGAAGATCTAAGATTTTCAGAGAAGGGTGTTGATGAGATCTACAAGAAGTTAATTTTGAGATTGCAAAATGTCGTCTCTTTCTATGAACTCTATGCCGGTGAGGTTCCGGCAGATAAGAAAGGCGGTGAGAATATCCTCGATAAATGGATCAGGGTAAGACTCAGTAGCTTGAAACGAGAGGTGGAGGAACATTTGGACAGTTATGAGCTTGACCGAGCATCTAGGCCGATAATGGATTTCGTGGATGATCTATCGACTTGGTATGTGCGCCGTTCAAGAGACAGATTCAAGTCTGAAGATGTAGCAGAGAAGAACAGTGCGTTTGGAACTACTCGCCACATACTTATCGAACTTTCTAAAATAATAGCGCCGTTTACCCCTTTCATCGCTGAAGATATATACCAGAAGGTTGCCCGCGACGGCAAAGCGAGCGTTCATATGCAGTCCTGGCCGGCTTCAGTCGAAGTAGAAGACAATAGTAAACTTTTTGAAGAGATGAATGTTGTAAGACAGGTCGTGTCTCTGGCTTTAGATGAGAGGAAGAAGCTTGGTTTAGCTGTCAGACAGCCACTGAAAGAGTTGAAAGTTAAAAGTGGAAAGTTGAAGGGGAGAATAGAGTTGTTAGAACTTATAAAAGATGAGGTAAATGTAAAAGAGGTTGGCTTCGATGAGAAGATGGAGACAGAGATCTGGTTGGATATTAATTTAACTCCCGAGCTTAAAGAAGAGGGAAGTTTCCGCGATCTGACACGCCACTTGCAGGATATGAGGAAGAAGATGGGTCTTCAGCCGGAACAGAAAGTAGTGCTAACATACTCCGGCGGAGATGATGTTAAAAATTTCATAAATAAATTTACTCCTGATCTGCAGAGGATCGTGGGAGTAAGTTCTGTTAAAGAGGCAGAGAATGACGGCCTGTCCGGCCAGGGCGAAGAGGTTAAGATAGGGGAGATGGTTTTGAGAATTACTCTGTCGGTGTAAAAATGTACCACATCTATCAAACCAACGGCTGGATCCTTGGCAGTATCAATGTCGGCGAGGCCAACCGGTTTTTGGACATCTTTACTTCTGAACTCGGGCTTGTTCGCGGTATGGCTCAAGGTGTACGAAAAATAAATTCCAAGCTTCGCTATGGCTTGCAAGATTACTCTTTTGGTAAGATATCACTTGTTAAGGGCAAGCAGTTCTGGCGTGTTGTCGGAGCGGAGAAGGTGGATGATTTTAATTCCATCTATGCAGATAAAAATAAATATCGTTTGATGTGTCGGATCTTCTCCCTACTTAAGCGTCTTATAAAAGGGGAAGAGAAAGATGCGGATATATTTGAAGAGGTTAGCTGTGCTGTTAAATTCATGGCCGAGCATGAACTTTCTAAAGAGGCACTATCTTCGTTAGAGATCATTTTGGTATTTCGTATTTTGCATAAGCTCGGTTATGTCGGACGCGATGGCGAGTTGAATCACCTCACTGACTTTTCTGATTGGGACACCAGCCAGCTTTCGCTCGATAATACCAAACGATCACTCCTCTTAAAGCAGATCAACAATTCCCTCGCCCATAGCCATCTATGAAGGTCGGGTTATTTGAGTTTAGATAAAAACCTTGTAAAACAAGGCTTTTGTAGCCCTGCTATTGACAAACCCATTGATTGGTGTATACTAACAAGGTAAGGACTCTAGCCCATTGACGTTCTAAGCATCAAACACACCACATCTCGCAACTGCGAAAGCAGGTATGCGAAAGGAGGACCACCATGGGGAATCTCAGGGAAGCACTGACTGATCTGGATAAGTTCTTGAAGATCGATATCGACTGCGATTCGCTTCTTCTGTTCTACGATGCCTGCAAGAAGGCCGGTGTCGATCTGGACAAGTTCATGGAGAAGCTCTCGGAGAATCCTGGGCTTCTGGGAAACTTCAACTCGATTTTGGAGACCGTCGCTCCGACCGTCGCCAAGGCCACTTCCAACATCTTCCACATCAACCGCTTCACTCCCTTCGACCCCGTCTCCCTTCTCGGCACCGGCGCCAGCTTCTGGAAAGGTCCGAAGGATGGCAAGGGTCTCAAGGGCATGATCGAGCAGGATGATCGGTCCATGGCTCTCACTGAGATCGATCTCGCCACCATTCGTTTCAAGCCCTACATTCCCGACGGGTCCGTGATCTCTGGCGAGAACCGCATGGAGGCCATCAAGACCGCCGGCGACACTGCCCTCGATCCTCAGATCGGCCAGAGTCTCTACGAAGAAGAGGGTCAGAAGGCCCTCCGCTTCCTCCACGACACCACCGGTGTCACCTGGATGGAGTTCCTTGGGCAGCCTCTGTGCAGCGCCCGCGGCATCCGCTACTCCCTCGTCCTTTATCGGAGCGACGTTGGTAGTTGGGGCCGGTACTACGACCACCTCGCCTACGGCCGGTACGATTCCCACCTTGCCGCTGTGCTCGCCAAGTAGTTCTTTGGACTAAGGCACTGAGATCTCCTTAGATCCTGTGACCTTAGTCCTTCCGCCCGTAATTTTTCCACAAAGTCCCATTGGGGACGGCTCTGCAGAAATGCAGGGCTTTTCTTTTTTAAATATATTTTGTCCCGATTCGATTTATCGAATCGAGGATCCCAGTTTTGACTTAGATCAAAATCGGGACTAATATACAAAATGGTAGTAGGTGAGTATGTGAGAGACCACGGTTTCTCGCTACCGAATCCAGTATCCATACATTGAGAGTGTCCGTGATTACGGTTGCGGATAGAGTGGTGTATGTAGAAACTTCACCCTAAATTCACAATGTGAATCGGGTAAATTAAAAAATGAAGATACTTGGTATAGTTTGCTAGGGCATTTAAGATGCCGAATACGATTCAACCTGGAGAGGATTTGACGGAACGAGTTGGCACTCGATGGGTGGTGGCATGGAAGGCATTCTATATAGATCTGTGCAACGCCAACGGCAACCGCTACTCCCTCGTCCTTTATCGGAACGACGATGGTAGTTGGAACCGGAACTACAACCACCTCGACAACGACCGGAACGATTCCAACCTTGCCGCTGTGCTCGCTAATCTCTTCATTTCTCCTCTAACTTTTGTTGGGGGAGTTTTGTTTGTGCTGAATTTTTTGTAGGGCTTTCATAACTTGCCCATTCCATCCGCCGAGCAATCTGCCAATCTCATCCATTGGTACTGATAGGGCAATAAATTTTTTGTCGTCTAGTGACTTAGTTTCCCACAGGATTATGAGCAGTATTTTTAAGGTCTCTACTTTTCTGATAGCTACCCTAATCCAAGGTTGTTTATCCTCTGGAGACAAAAAGCCGGCAATGGCTATTGCTTCTATAACTTCCACGAAGAGAGTATCAATCCTTTGGCCCAGGGAATGCCTGTGAAGTTTGGGTAGTATCTGATAATATTCATACCATACTAGATAACAACTCTTAACATTCTGCAACAAGGGTAAAATCTGTCGGGGGGGGTTACCTGTTTTAAATTATGGGAATTAAATTTATTCATACTTATTCGGATATTATCTCTTTGGATAATTTATTGCAAGCATGGAAGGAGTTTAGAAACAATAAAAGATCTAGAAAAGATGTGCAGGAGTTTGAGAGGAATTTAATGTCTAACATATTAGCATTACATCGAGAGTTCAAGACGAAAATTTACAAACACTCTCCCTATGAGGCCTTTGATATTTCTGATCCTAAGCCAAGGAATATTCATAAGGCTAACGTGAGAGACAGACTTCTTCATCATGCAATCTATAGACAACTTTATCCTTTTTTCAATAAGACGTTTATACCCGATTCTTACTCATGCAGATTAAGGAAGGGAGCACTTAAAGCCGTAGATAGATTTCGTTCTTTTGCCCAAAGAGCTTCGACGAATCACACTAAAACTCTCTGGGTTTTAAAATGTGACATTAGAAAATTTTTCGCTTCAATAGATCAAAATATTTTAACTAATATTTTTAAGAACTATATACCGGATGAAGATATAACATGGCTCATCTCTCGAATCATTGGTAGTTTTTATTCTACAAGAGATGGTGTTGGCTTACCACTTGGCAATCTTACTTCCCAGCTTTTTGTGAATATTTATATGAATAAATTCGATCATTTTATGAAGCATAAAGTTAAGGCCGAGTATTATATTCGCTATGCTGATGACTTTGTTATTCTTTCGCAAGATAGAAAGTGGATTGAAGAAGTTTTAATTAAAGTTAAAGAGTTTTTACTTACTGAACTTAGGCTAGAACTGCATCCGAACAAAGTTTCTATTGCAACTCTGTTTTCCGGGATAGACTTTCTGGGCTGGGTTCACTTTCCGGATCATAGAGTTTTGCGGACAACAACAAAAAAGAGGATGTTTAGAAATATTAGAGAGAAAAGTGGAAGGCTTGAAGTTGTTCAATCTTACTTAGGGCTGTTGGGGCATGGAAATGGGAAGAAGTTGGTTTCTTGTGTTATAATAAGAGATGAATGAACGGTAATCAAGAAGACAGTATTAATAGGCTGGAGAAGAGGCTTTATAACACAAGGCCGGTAAATCCGGAGAAGGAGCGTGCGGATTTGCGCCCGCTTTCTCAAGAGGATGTTAAGAGTTCCTTTGAAGATACGGCAGATATTTCAACCATAAGAGATATGAAAAAATCTAAAGATGTTCAAACTCCGATTCTAAGAACCCTTCTGATTGCCTCCTCTATTTTTTTCTTAAGCGCGCTTGGAATCTCCACATATCTTCTTCTTGGTGGTTCGAATATTGTCTCCAATGACAATATTGATGTCTCTCTCTCTGGTCCTGTCTCCGTTAAGGGTGGAGATGAATTCGGTTTGCAAATCCTCATAAGTAATAAGAATAATATCTCGCTTAAATTCGCGCAGCTTATAGTTGAATACCCGGAGGGTGCTAAACCTCCTAAGAGCGATAGTGTTGTTCCGAATAGATATATCAAAGATCTCGGAGAGATAGAGAATAATAGTGTGATCAATGAGACCGTCAATTCAGTTCTGTTTGGTGAAGAGAATAGCGAGCAGGAGATCAAGGTCACTCTCGAGTACAGGACAGAGGGTTCAAATGCCACTTTCGTCAAGCGAAAAAGTTATAAAACTTTCATCAGTTCCTCGCCGTTGTCTTTGTTTTTAGAACTGCCTTCAGATATAAACGCCGACAAGGAGATGGATCTCAGTGTCAAGGTTAGCTCCAATTCAAGTGAGGTTTTAAAAGATGTGATCCTGGAAATCGCTTATCCATCAGGATTTATCTTTAAGGACGCTTCTCCGTCTCCGGCGTACGGCGAGAATTTCTGGGTATTGGGAGATCTCCTTGCACGTGGGGAACGTACTATTAAGTTGCGCGGATCTATGCAGGGACAGGATGCAGAAATTAAGACCTTCAGAGCCTCAGCAGGAACCAGGGAAAGCAAAGACGACAACAGAGTTACATTAATCTACGGTTCTTCTTTGAAGTCGTTAGTTGTTAAGAAGCCTTTTATCGGTATCAACATAGCATTAAATGGTAACTCCGGTATCGATGATTATATTGTAAACGCTAATGATACTGTTCGTGGAAATATCGGCTGGACAAATAATCTGCCAGTTAAGATCCTGAATGGCGAGATATCTGTGAAGATAAATGGCGAGGTATTGAATAAGTCAACGGTTTCTGCCGGCAATGGTTTCTTCCGTTCATCGGATGGAGTTATTGTCTGGAACCAGGTCAATGGCGACTTTCCTAAATCAATAGAGCCTGGCGCAGACGGCAATCAGACTTTCTCGTTCTCATTTTTACCTCTTATTTCTGGAAGAAGAACTATACTAGAAAATCCGCAGTTAGATCTCGAGGTTACTTTCCGGGGTAATAGATTTGGCGAAGGGAGTGGGTCCGGATCAGTGATCGAGAATGTCATCAAGAGGAAGATCAAGCTCTCATCAGATTTGCAATTGACTGCTCGTGCGGTATATTATGTTGGCCCTTTTAAAAACACTGGTACTCTTCCGCCTCAAGCTGATAGAGAGACCACTTACACCGTCATGTGGTCTGTGGTTAACTCTTCCAACAACGTCAATGGCGTTATTGTAAAGGCGGCTCTACCTCCTTATGTTCGTTATGTAGGCAGTGTGTCACCGGCGGGTGAGAATATTGTGTATAATCCACTTGGCGGAGAGGTTGTCTGGAGTGTAGGCGATGTATCGGCTGGTAGCGGGATATTAACTCCAGCCCGTGAAGTGGCCTTCCAAGTGGCCTTCCTGCCATCTATCGGTCAGATCGGGCAATATCCGACGCTAGTCGCCAACGCCTCGATATCGGGTGCTGATACATTTACCGGTGTTGACACTTCTAGTGTTAGACGAGAATTGAATATACAGTTAACCACTGATTCAGGGGTGCGTCCAGGAGAAGATCAGCCTGTTATAAAATAAAAAATATGGAACACAAACAAGATTTGATGGAGAAGATAGTTTCGCTTTGTAAGAGACGTGGTTTTATCTATCAGGGTTCGGAGGTCTACGGCGGTCTTGCTGGCACATGGGACTATGGTCCGCTCGGAGTGACGCTTAAGAAAAATATTAAGGATCTCTGGTGGAAAACTTTTGTCGAATCGCGCGAAGATATGTATGGTATAGATGCGGCGATCCTGATGAATTCAAAAGTTTGGGAAGCGACTGGCCATGTGGCGACATTTGCCGATCCGATGGTGGAAGATTTGAAAACCAATAAGCGATACAGGGCTGATCATCTGTTGGAGGAGAATGGTATAGATCCTAAGGGAATGACAGTTACCCAAATGGGTGCCGAGATCAAGGCGCATAAGCTGAAGAGCCCGGATAAGAATCAACTCGGCGATGTCAGGCAGTTCAATATGATGTTCGCCACTCAGGCAGGGGCGAGCGGGGATTCTTCCGCTACTGTCTACCTCCGTCCTGAGACAGCGCAGGGTATGTTCGTGAATTTCAAAAACGTTGTAGACAGTTTTCACCCTAAATTACCTTTTGGTATGGCTCAGATCGGTAAGGCCTTCCGCAACGAGATCACTCCGCGCGATTTTATCTTCAGGCTCCGTGAGTTTGAGCAGATGGAGATCGAGTATTTCATAAGGCCGGAAGAGTGGGAGGAGCAGTTTGGTAGTTGGCTAGTCCGAATCAAAGATTTTCTTACAAAAACTCTTGGCCTCGATGACAGCCATATACATGAGCATGAGCACAGTGAAGAGGAGCGTTCTTTTTATTCAAAAAAAACAGTTGATTTAGAGTTTGATTATCCTTTCGGACAGAAGGAGCTTTATGGGCTGGCCTACAGGACTGATTATGATCTGAAGAAACATAGTGAATCAAGCACTGTGGCTCTTGAATATCTGGATGAAGAGGCGAAGATAAAGTTCACCCCGCATGTTATCGAGCCGGCAGTAGGGGTTGACCGTACTTTTCTGGCCGTTCTCTGTGATGCTTATACTGAAGATATAATGGGGGAGGAGACTCGCGCTTATCTTAAATTTAAACCACAGGTGGCACCAGTCAAGGCTGCTGTCTTTCCGCTTCTGAAAAACAAACCAGAATTAGTAGCTAAGGCTCGTGAAGTTTACGGAATGTTAAAGAGTGAGCTCGGTGCTGTGATGTTCGACGACAACGGCAATATCGGCAAGCGATACCGAAGGCAGGATGAGATCGGTACGCCTTTTTGTATTACTATTGACTTCGATACTTTAGAAAATGATACCGTGACTTTGCGTGACAGAGACACAGGCCAGCAGGAGAGAATTAAAATTTTAGAATTGCTGTCTTTCTTAAAATCTAAAATATAGCAACCCACTGTTGACTCTCGGTCTAATAAGTGCTAGTCTTTTTACAGATCTTTAACAAGGAGGATGTTGCTAATGAGTAGTACTTACGCTGCAACTCTCGATCGGGTGAATCAGCTTATGGTACGGGTCAAACAGAAGAAGCTCCATGATGTGCGTGCTGAAGGCATAGATGATTGTGATGATCGTTTCGCCGCAGTTATTGAGGCTGGTTTCTTGGAGGACGTGCTTGATGGTCGCGATGGTAATGGTATTGGCAAGGGAGAGCAGGAGTATACAGACCTGAGATTGAAGACTGATGAGGTCGAAGTTTTAGTTCGGTATGCTGGCTCTCTTATGGATACGATAGCGATGAATTATTGCATTTGGTTTGAGCGTGAGCGTGAGCAGGTGTCGGCACGTTTTCTTCAGAAAAATGAAGGCACGTTAAATCGTCGGGGAAAGTTGGTACGCACCAGTCAGACCTCGAATACAGTTAACGACATAGTTTCACTTGGCAAGAGGCCGGAGGTCGGAGAGATCTGCGAATTTTTGGAAAAGTATCCGGAGACCTGGTGCAAGTTTCCTGCAACGTTGCTTAAGGTGTTGTCGAGGGCGCGTGGGTTCAACCACTTGATGCATTTCGCCAAGGTTGGTTCGCGTTACTACCTCTTCATCTATTGGTGGAGTCTGGACTTCCATGCCGACTACAGGTTTATCGTCTTCAGCTAAATTCTAACAGCCCGCAATCTCCATGCGGGTCTTTTTTTTTATTGCGCGAGATTTTTTGGCAAAAATAAGAAAAACCCGCCAGGTGGCGGGTGGGGTGAGTGGGGACTTCAGTCATCGGTGCCCCTTCATTAGTTAATACTTCTTGATTTGCGGGTCTTGTTAGTTTTGCTAGGCTTCTTCTTTCCTTCTTCTATATCCTGGATAGCATTCGGGTCGTTCAGTAACCTATCTCTGATGGCTGCCTCTTCGTCGTGCTGGCGTTGCTTCTCTTTATTATTGTCTGGGACAATCTCTTGCAGTGGCAATTCCAGATCGATAATCTCCGGCTTCTTCTTGCCCCTCTTCTTCCCATTCCGTTTTTTGGACATATATCCTCCTTCTAGTCTATTTCTAACACAGAATAGCGTGAAAAGCAAACCTGACATTGGTTGCAGATATGTGGTAGTATATTGGCCATGCATTATAAAAAGAAAGTTTTAAAGAACGGGCTAAGGATAATTTCTGTGCCCAATAAAGATAGTTTAGCCGCCACAATATTAGTTTTAGTTGAAGCAGGTTCCAAATATGAGACGAAGAAGATCAATGGCTTGTCGCACTTCTTGGAGCATATGTGTTTCAAGGGTACAGCTACAAGACTGAAGGCGATCGACATATCGACGGCGCTCGATTCTCTTGGCGCCCAATACAATGCTTTCACTGGTCATGAGTACACCGGATACTATGCTAAAGTTTCTTCGCCCCACTTCGATAAGGCTCTTGATATAGTCGCCGACCTTTATCAGAATCCGCTTTTCAACGAAGGTGAGATCGAGAAGGAGAAGGGTGTGGTTATCGAGGAGATCAATATGTATGAAGACCTGCCACAGAGGAAGGTTCAGGATCTTGTTATTGAATTGCTCTACGGGGATCAGCCAGCTGGCTGGAGTATTGCCGGAGATAAGGAGACGATAAAGATTTTAAACAGGGCAGATTTTCTCAAATATCGCGGGGAGCATTATGTGGCCTCTGCAACTACAGTAGTTGTAGCCGGTAAGTATGATGAGAAGAATATTTTTAAACAGATCGAGGCCAAATTTAAGAATGTGATTGCAGGTAAGAAGTTTGGCAAAATTAAAACCAAAGAGAAGCAGAGCGAGCCGAGAGTTCTGGTGCGTCACAAGAAGTCCGACCAGACGCACTTAGTGCTGGCTGTCCGTACTCACGATACTTATGACAAGAGGAACCATACACTGGAGCTTATAGCTCACGCGCTCGGAGGCAGTATGAGTTCGAGACTTTTCCAGAGGATCAGAGAGCAGATGGGCGCGGCTTATTACGTGCGGGCGGAGAATGATACCTTCACTGATCATGGATATCTGGCGATATCTGTCGGCGTCGACAACAGTCGAGTACATGATGTTATCAGCGCGATTTTGGATGAGTGCAAGAAGATCCGAGATGTTCATATTGACGACAAAGAACTTCAGATGTTTAAGGATTCAATGATCGGTAGTATAGCATTGGGGCTTGAGACATCCGATGCAGTCGCAAACTATTATGGCGGACAGGAGGTTCTCAAGAAGCCGATCGATGATCCGATGGAGCTTGCCAAGAAGATCCAGAAAGTTACAGCGAAAGATATAAAGAAGGAGGCTAGTCTGGTGTTTAAGAGTAAATCACTTAATCTAGCGCTTATCGGCCCATTCGACAAAGAAGACGATTTTGTTAAAATTTTACATTTGTAGTAGAATTGGGTTGTGAAAGAGGCTGATAATCTAACTATTTCAATAACCGCCAGCACGATAGCGAAGACGATCTGTTTGCTAGCACTCTCTTTTGCGCTCTATTATCTTCGGGATATTGTACTAATAGTCCTGACTTCAGTCGTAATAGCTTCCGCTATAGAGCCGATGACCGGCTGGCTTATGAGTTGGAAGATACCGCGTGTCCCGTCAGTTATCATTATCTACATAACTTCCATATCTTTGTTGCTCGGTCTGATGATCTGGTTTTTCCCTCTGGTATTCGATGACTTCTTCAAGCTTGTGAGCACTATTCCTCAATATATAAAGTCTGTTAGTTTCGATGATTACATGTCACCCGGTCCGGCCGCTATTCTAGACAGATTCAAGGATGGCGTGGCTAACAGTTTCTCTCTTAACGATTTTCTGCCTACGATTGGAAGCGCGGCTGGTGGAGCCGTAGATGGCGTGGTTCAAACAGCCAAATATTTTTTTGGCGGAGTGATAAGTTTCTTATTGATGGTGGTTGTATCTTTCTATTTGTCTGTTCAAGAGAAGGGGATCGAGAATTTCCTTAGATTAGTTAGTCACGTTAAGTATGAGAAATATATTATTGATCTTTGGGGTAGATCTCAGCGCAAGATCGGTTATTGGATGCAGGGGCAGATTCTACTTGGGTTGCTGATTGGAGTCTTCGTCTATCTTGGCCTCTCCATATTGGGGGTCAAATATGCTCTGGCTCTGGCTATTTTTGCCAGCGTGTTTGAGATCATTCCAGTTTTCGGTCCAATCCTTGCTGCTGCCCCGGGTATTGTTGTCGCTTTCTCTCAGGGAGGAGCAACATTAGGACTTATGACTTTTGGATTTTATGTGATTATTCAGCAGTTTGAGAATCACTTGATCTATCCCTTAGTTGTAAGGAAGGTGACGGGTGTCCCACCACTCCTTGTTGTGATTGGTATTATAGTGGGGTTAAAGATCGCAGGATTCTGGGGAGCGATATTATCAGTCCCTGGCGCCGCTGTTTTAATGGAACTTGTAAGCGATCTTGAGCAACATAAGCGAGTTTTTAGTACTAAAGAACAAAGTTAATTTAACAAATGTCTAAATTTTATTTAACAACAACATTGCCATATGTTAATGCTGATCCGCACGTCGGCTTCGCCCTGGAGATCATTCAGGCTGACGTTATTGCCAGATATTACAGGTCCCAGGGGTATGAAGTTTTTTTTAATTTTGGCACTGATGAGCATGGGCAGAAGATCTATGAGAAGGCGATCGATGCCAATATGGATCCTCAGGCTTATACCGATATGTGGGCCAAGAAGTTCGACAAGCTGAAGGATACTTTGAACTTAACCTATAATAATTTCATTAGAACTACTGATGAACATCATGTTGTGGCAGCACAAGAATTTTGGAAGATTTGCGAGAAGAATGGTGATATCTATAAGAAGAATTACAAGATCAAATATTGTGTCGGATGTGAGCTGGAGAAGACCGATTCCGAGCTGGTTGAAGGTAAGTGCCCCATACATCCGAACATGGAGCTTGAAATTAGGGAAGAAGAGAATTATTTTTTCAGATTTTCTAAATATCAGGATCGTCTGCTTGCGCTATATACTGCGCGTCCGGATTTTGTTATACCGGAGAGTCGTTTCCATGAGATCAAGAAGTTTGTAGAGACAGGGCTCGAAGACTTCTCGATATCGCGACTCGCATCCAAGATGCCTTGGGGCGTGCCGGTACCCGGTGATTTGACACAGGTAATGTATGTTTGGTTTGATGCGTTGGTGAATTATATTTCCGCTATAGGCTGGCCTGATGACCTCCCGAAGTTCAACTCTTTTTGGCCTGTTGTACAATTTGCCGGTAAAGATAATCTTCGTCAGCAATCGGCGATGTGGCAGGCGATGCTTATGTCGGCCAGCCTGGAGCCGTCCAAGCAGATCGTTATCCATGGCTTCATCACTTCAGGCGGGAAGAAGATGAGTAAGAGTTTGGGTAATGTGATAAATCCGTTCGAGATGGTGGAGAAGTATGGCACCGAAGCCTTGCGTTACTTCCTGACCCGCGAGGTCACGCCTTTTGAAGATGGCGACTTTACTGAAGAGAGATTTAAAGAAGCGTACAATTCAGGTTTGGCTAATGGTCTAGGGAACTTAACAAGTAGGATATTAAAGATGTCAGAAAGTTATTTTGAAAAGTCGCCGGTCTTAGATTTTTTAGATGAAAAAAGAGATATGCCGCCCGGATATGACAAGTTGATTAGAAATTATGAATTTAAGGCTACGATGGATTACATCTGGGAAGTCATCGCCGAGGTAGATGTGGAGATACAAGAGAAGAAACCTTTCTTGGTATTTAAGACTGATCCGGAGATGGCCAGGAAGATGGTAGAGGAACTTTTGAAACATCTTATATCCATAGCAAAAATGCTCACACCATTCATGCCGGAGACATCGGAGAATATCTTGGAAGCCATCAAGGCTAATAAGATGCCTGCGCCGTTATTCTTGAGGAAGGAGTAGAAGAGAAATTTTTGAAAATAAAAGAATTAGAGCGTGAGCGAAGACGGCCGCAGAAACTTTTGCTTGGTTCCGAGCCGGGCCGAGGAAAAAGTTTTGAGGACAAGCGAGTCTTCCGCAGGAAGAAGACGAGCGGTCGAGCGATGCTCTGATTCTTTTATTTTATAAAAATTTGACCAAAACAATGAATCCAAAATATATCGACATACATTCCCATCTGCACTTCACTGCATTTGATGCCGATCGTGCGGAGGTTTTGAAGCGCGCACAAGATGCCGGAGTCTGGATGATCAATGTCGGCACGCAGTATGACACTTCGGTAAGCGCGGTTAAATTAGCCAACAGTGTATCATCTGGTGTGTTTGCAACAGTGGGTTTGCATCCAATCCATACATCCAAGTCCTATCACGACACGCAGGAGCTCGGCGAAGAGGGTGTAGCTTTCACCTCGCGCGGAGAGGAGTTTGATTATGAAGCGTATAAGAAACTGGGCCAGGATCCGAAGGTTGTCGGAGTGGGTGAGTGTGGGCTGGATTATTACAGATTAGAATCAGATACAGTAGAAAGACAGAAGAAAGTTTTCAGGGAGCATATAAGACTGGCCGATGAACTTGGCAAGCCACTGATGCTCCACATTAGGAACTCGCCCGAAGGAGGAGCGAACGCATATCAAGATGCACTGTATATTTTGAAAGAGATGAACACGAAGGTAAGGGGAGATGTACACTTTTTTGCTGGTGGCACAGAAGACGCCCGTGCCTTTCTTGACTACGGCTTCACCCTCTCATTTACCGGAGCTGTAACTTTTCCTAAAAGTAAGAAGCCTGGGATGGCCGACTATGAAGAGCTGATCAAATTCACCCCGCTCGACATGATCCTGACGGAGACTGACTGTCCGTACATCACCCCTGTACCTCACCGTGGAGAACGCAACGAACCGGCCAATGTCCGCTATGTCGCTAAACGCATCGCCGAGATTAAGGGCCTACTGGAATCCGAAGCCGCCGCTGTTTTGTTGGCCAACGCGAGGAGGGTATTCAATATCTGAAAAAAGCCTTTAGTAGTAAGGTTTTACGGCCAACCTATTGACAAAAGGCATATAATGGCGCTACAATATACTAGGAATTAAGTCCCAGCACTTTGAGTTCTAAGTACAAACAACCAACACACAAGGTAGTCTTGTGTGGAAGGAGCGTAAGTTATGAGCACTGAACATCTGTCCGCCATCACCGCCCGCGTCGAAACCCTGCAGAAGGCCGGCAAGTCCGCCGAAGTCGACAAGCTTTTGGTGGGAGTGCTGACGGAACTGGAGAAGATCTCCACCAGCCCCACCTTCAAGGTGAACATGGGCTCTATCTTCGAACGTGACTTCCGCAAGGAAGGCTACGATCTTAACGAAGATGTCGAGCCTCTGACTGGCGATGCTGAGTTCGAAGCACTCTCCTTCCTCGAAGGTAAGGAAACCTCGATCGACGGCGACAAGATGCGCGAACGGGCACTCAAGCTGAAAGCCAACCGCGGCCAGCGAGATGCGCAGATCGTGCTGAAGTTCCTCAACAGCGCCGAAGGCAAGGAAGCCTCCAAGGCTCTCCGCGACTTCTACCTGGTCTTCCCCGGTACCGTCTGGGTGAACCGCGACTCTCGCCACCACTGCGTCCCGGTCCTCAGCTGGGACGGCTTGCGGTGGGTGCTGGGTCTCAGCGGCCTCGGCTACGGCTGGAGTGCGGATGACCGGCTCCTCGGTTCCCGCAACTAGCCCTGAGGTACTCTGATACTTAGAACATAACTGATCCTTTGACCCTTAATCGCGCGACCCTCCAGCAAGTCTGGAGGGTTTTTCTTTTTGCTTTTTCACATAATTTTGACGAAGGGAGACGCGATGATAAACTGGACAACGGTAGTAGGTGAATATGCGGGCGGCGTGTTTGACTTCAGTTAGACAAACTTCCCGCTACCGAATCCAGTATCCATACATCGGGAATATCTGCGGCGCATCGGAAGATGAACTTCAGATAGAGTGGTGTATGCAGAAACTTCACCCTAAATTCACAAAGTGAATCGGGTAAATTAAAAAATGAAGATACTTGGTGCAAGGCATTGGCGGATTTTAGATCCCAAATAAGATTCAGCCTGGAGAGGATTAGATTGTTTTCGTTGGCACTCGATGGGTGGTGTAATGGATGATGCCTTGTTCTATCTGGGTGAACCGCGACACTCGCAACCACTACGTCCCGATCCTCAACTGGAACGGCAAGCGGTGGGTGCTGAATCTCAACTACCTCGACAACGACTGGAATGCGAATGACCGGCTCCTCGGTTCCCGAAATTCTCTTCTTTCTCTCCTACTTTGTGGGAGAGTTTTCTTTTATCATTTTATTTCTCCAACCGCCTAACAGCTGGCCTATGTTATACAATGGCTCAAATAGCGACATAAATTTGGTTTCATCAAGAGAATCAACTTCCCATGCTACTTGCAAGAAAAATTTGAGAGTATCGAGTTTGTTGATCGCCCTTTGAAGAAAGGGTATTTTCTCTTTTTTGCTCAGATAGCTTGCGGTGTACATCGCTTCTAAAACTTCTATAAAAAGAAGATCAATTTTGCTGCCCAAGGAATATTTAGATTTCTTCGGAAAATCTTCTAGTATACGGTGCCACAGCTTGTATACTGAGAGCAGCTTCTGATTAAGAGGTAAAATCTGTTGGGGGGGGGGTCTTACTAAGAGTATTTTTATGAAACTTCAGTTCGGACATAAATTTGAAGATATTATTAGTGTAGAAAATTTACTAGGAGCCTGGAGGAAATTTTCTGCTGATAAAAAGACCAAAAGAGATGTTCTGATATTTTCCAGTCGTCTAATGGATAATATTTTTTTGCTTCATCAAGAACTAGCCAATCATAGCTATAAGCACGGAGGTTATCAAGCATTTAATATCTCTGATCCCAAACCAAGGAGTATTCATAAAGCTACTGTTCGAGATAGGCTTTTGCATCATGCTATCTACAGACAATTATATCCTTTCTTCGATAAGACATTTATATCGGACTCATATTCCTGCCGGTTAAGAAAGGCGACATTTAAAGCCATAGATAGATTTCGAAAATTTTATCGCATAGTGGGTCAGAATAATAGAAAGACTTGCTATGTTCTGAAGTGTGATATACGGAAGTTCTTTGCGAATATAGACCATGCGGTCTTAATGAGTATTTTAAAAGCACATATTCATGATGAGAAAATAATGTGGTTGCTGGAAAATGTAATGGGTAGTTTTAATTCGACAAATAGAGACGGTGTTGGCTTGCCGCTTGGGAATCTTACATCGCAACTTTTTGTGAATATATACATGAATAAATTTGATCAGTTTATGAAGCACCAACTGAAGGCCGAGTATTACATTCGCTATGCCGACGATTTTGTTATTCTTTCTCAAAATAAAAAGTCACTTGAGGCCATACTTTTAAAGATTAAAGAGTTTTTATCGACGGAACTTAAATTGGAATTGCATCCGGATAAGGTTTCAATTAAAACTTTATCTTCGGGGATAGATTTTCTCGGCTGGGTGCATTTTCCCGATCATAGAGTTTTACGGACGACTACAAGGAATAGGATGTTTATAAATATTAAAGACAAAAATGGTAAGCCGGAAGTCGTTCAATCTTATTTAGGACTTTTAAGCCATGGTAACGGGAAGATTTTACAAAAAAGATTACAGAGGTTTGACATAGTAGACACTATGGCTATAATAGCTACTATATGATAAATACAACTTTTAGCGCCAAAGAGGCTAAAAATAATTTCGGACGGTTCTTGGATGAAGCGAGACGTTCGCCTGTGGCCGTGGAGAAGAATGGCCGGCGAGTAGCTGTGATGATTTCAGCTGAAGAATACGATGAGTTTAATATAAGGCGAGACGCTTATTGGGGCAAGCTAGCCACTAAAGCAGAAAAAAAAGGTTATATAGGAACTGCTAAAAGCGCAGCCTTTTTGAAAAAATCTTTATATGAGGGAGATTGATCTCTCTAGAGTTTCGGAGAAATATATTACAAAACTTCCGTACAAACAGCGAAGACAGGTGGTGGAAAAGGTTTTTAAATTGGCTGATGATCCACAACCATCAGATGCGAGTCTGCTCCATGGATACAAGGGTCACTACAGAGCTGATATAAGCGAATATAGGATAATTTATCGTTTCTCCTCTACAACTGTTTATGTTGCATTAATCGGCAAGAGAAATGACGGCGAGGTTTATAAAAAGTTCAAGAGGATGATCTGATGTTGCATTTATAGGCCGTTTTTGTTAGGATGTTTCGACATGGAAAATGATACAACAAAGAAGCTATATGAGGTTGGTTACCTTCTGATCCCTCTTATTCCTGAAGACAAGGTGGCCGATGAGGTCAATACCGTCCGTTCTTACATTGAAAATACAGGCGGTTTTATCGTTTCAGAGGAACAGCCCAAGATGAGGAAGCTTAGCTATGAGATCAAACAGCGAGGTATGGCTAGTAAGAAGGCCAGGTTTGAGGACGCCTACTTCGGTTCTATGAGGTTCCAGGCAACAGCCGAGGCGGTATTAGCTGTCAATGAATCTTTGGATAAAAATGACAAGATTTTGCGCTTCTTAATGATCAAGACAGTCAAGGAAGTCCCAAGAGTTCCACGAACAGGAGTACCTGCCAAGTCCAAGTCTGAGGTGGTTGATCTAGACAAGAAGGTTATCATGTCTGACGTTGAGCTCGACAAAGAAATCGATCAACTACTAGACGTAAGCAAGGTTGTAGCGTAAAATATAGTAATGTATTTAAACAAAGCAATCATCATAGGCAATTTGACTCGAGATCCTGAAAGCAGGGCTATGCCATCCGGAGCGAAGGTTGTCACAATCGGTGTTGCGACTAATAGAGTTTGGAAAGATAAGGCCGGCGCTAAGCAGGAGACAACTGAGTATCACAATGTTGTAGTTTTTGGCCGACAGGCTGAGACTTCTAGTCAGTACTTAAAGAAGGGGCAGTCAGTGCTTGTTGAGGGTAGGATTCAGACAAGGAGCTGGGCAGGTGCAGATGGAGTCAAGAAGTATAAGACGGAGATCGTCGCTGATAGAGTGCAGTTTGGTCCTAAGGGCGCAGGCGGGCCGGGTCAATCTTTCGCTCCGGGTGGTACGCAGGAGGTCGCAGGTGGAGCTGGCCCTGGTGAGGCTGATTCAATTGATTATCCAAGTGAAGAGATCAATCCAGACGATATACCATTTTAAATAAAAAATATATGATTAACAAACAATGTTATTTCTGTACGAATGGATTCAAGCATATTGATTACAAGGATACAGACACAATAAAGAGATTTATAAACCAGCACTCTTCTATCATTAAGAGTGGTAAGACTGGCATCTGCTCACTTCATCAGAAGAAGCTTGCTACGGCTATCAAGAGGGCTAGACACTTAGCTCTTGTTCCATTCGTTTCTCGTTAAGAATAAAAAAAACACTTCCGGAGTTTCTGGAGGTGTTTTTTTTGTTGCTATTTCCTACTATCCACTCTATCCACATAGTCGCCGGTTTCTGTGTTGATGCGGAGGACGTCGCCTTCGTTGATGAAGAGCGGAGCGTTAACGTTGGCGCCTGTCTCGAGAGTTACCATTTTCATCCCGCCCTTGGCTGTGTCGCCTTTGATGCCAGGAGCAGCCTCTGTAACCTTGAGCTCTACCTTGATAGGTAGTTTTATTCCGACTATCTCATCTCCGAAGACCATAGCCTCAACAAGAGAGTTGGGTTTGAGATATTTAACCTGATTGCCGAGCAAATCTGCTTCAAGTTTGAAACGTTTAGATGGGTCATGCTCTTCAGAGAACCAATACTCTTCACGGCTGTTATACATGTACTTTATATCTTTCTTGGTGATGTCCGCTTCTTCAACCTTCTCGTTCTGATGGAAGGAATATTCAACTATTCTGCCGTTGATCATACCCCGGAGCTTGGTAGCATTGACCGGCTTTCGCTGTTGCTTTCTGAATACGTGCGAAGCAAGAACCTCATACGGCTCACCTTCGAAAATGATATATTTCCTGACTGTTATTTCGTTGTATTCCAACATAATTCTGATATACTATCTTAAAATTATGAAAAAGTCCATGACTTTATCGGCACATGTGAGGCCGGAGCGATACAGATTGATGATCCATCCTGATATGGAGAAGTTTACCTTTAGGTGCGAGGAAACTATTTATTTAAAAATTGATAAGGTGGTTCGGGAAGTAGCTTTGCACGGAGTAGATCTGAAGGTTACCGAGGCTATTTTGTTGGCTGGTGGACAGGAGTATAAACCTAAGATTTCTTATAAACCTCGTCAAGAAACTGTCATCTTTTCTTTTACAAAGCCCATACCGAAAGGTGATGCAGAATTTAACCTGAAATTCACAGGTGAGATCAACGACAAGATGGCCGGCTTTTATAGGAGCAAATATCTGGTTGGTAGCGAGACCAAATTTATGGCTTCTACACAATTCGAGGCTACTGATGCTAGGCGTGCGTTTTTGTGTATTGATGAACCGTCAGCTAAAGCGATTTTCGACCTGACTTTTTTGGTGCCAAAGACGCATGAAGTTGTGTCGAATACGCACATTGAAAATATTAAAGAGCATGAATCCGGTTACAAGTTCGTCTCTTTTGTTCCGACACCGAAGATGTCGACATACCTTGTTGCTTACATAGTCGGTGAGCTTGAGTATATTGAAACTAAAACAACAGATGGCACTATCGTCAGAGTTTTTGTCACGCTTGGCAAAAAAGCGCAGGCACAGTTCGCTCTCGATACAACAGCCAAGATGCTCTCTTATTACAATGACTATTTCGGCATACCGTATCCGATGCCTCTTCTGGATGTTATTGCCGTGCCTGACTTTGCTGCAGGTGCGATGGAGAATTGGGGTGCTATTACTTACCGTGAGACGGCAATCTTAGTTGATCCAGAGCATTCTGCCGCGTCCGCTAAACAGCGAGTGGCTCTGGTGATCGCGCATGAGCTGGCTCACCAGTGGTTTGGTAACCTGGTGACGATGGAGTGGTGGACTCACTTATGGCTCAACGAAGGCTTCGCCTCTTGGATAGAATATTTGGCTGTACACCACCTCTTCCCCGAGTGGGACATCTGGACACAGTTTGTATATTCAGACTTGAATAGAGCACTTGAGCTCGACTCGCTCAAGAATACTCATCCTGTCGAAGTGGCTGTGAATCACCCAAGCGAGATCAGGGAGATCTTCGATGCTATTAGTTATAGCAAAGGGGCTTCTATTATTAGGATGTTGGCTGACTACATAGGGGAGAATGATTTCCGAAAGGGTCTGAATATATATCTGACTAAATATAAATACGGTAACGCAACAACAGAGCATTTGTGGGATTCTTTTGACGAGGCTATTGCCGTAGGAGGAGAGACTTCGGGTAAACAGGTGAGGAAGTTAATGCAGAAGTGGACTAAGACTCCGGGGTATCCTATTGTTTCTGTGACTAGAGACAAAAAGGGAAATATAAAGTTAAA
>JAUSIP010000003.1 GCA_030648005.1 bacterium | reverse complement strand
AGTCCCCGTCTATTCCTTTGAGTTTTAACCTTGCGGTCGTACTACCCAGGCGGATCACTTAACGCGTTAGCTTCGTCTCTCAGAGGGTCGATACTCCGAAAAACCAGTGATCATCGTTTAGGGCGTAGACTACTGGGGTATCTAATCCCATTCGCTACCTACGCTTTCGTGTTTCAGCGTCAGATGTGCACCAGCTTACTGCCTTCGCCTTCGGTATTCCCCATGATATTAACGGATTTCACCCCTACACCATGAGTTCTATAAGCCTCTTGCACCCTCCAGTCTTGCCGTTTCCCTTGCATTTTCCCGGTTAAGCCGGGAGCTTTAACAAAAGACTAACAAGACCGCCTACACACCCTTTACGCCCAATAATTCCGAATAACGCTCGGGGCACTCGTATTACCGCTGCTGCTGGCACGAGTTTAGCAACCCCTTATTCATAAAGTACTATCACACTCCGTAAACGGAGCTTTCTCCTCTATAAAAGATTTTTACATCCCAGTGGGACTTCATCAATCACGCGACGTCGCTCCATCAGGCTTTCGCCCATTGTGGAAGATTCTCGACTGCAGCCACCCGTAGGTGTATGGTCCGTATCTCAGTACCATCGGTGGGGGTCAGGCTCTCACCTCCCCTAGGCGTCATAGCCTTGGTAAGCCGTTACCTTACCAACTAGCTGATACCCCGCAGGCCGATCTTTTAGCGTCTTGCGACTTTACCCCGAAGGGAACTATTGAGGATTACCCCGTCTTTCGACGAGCTATACCCAACTAAAAGGTTCGTACCTACGTATTACTACCTCGTCTGCCGGTTGCCCTTGCGGGCCCCCTTGACTTGCATGCCTTATCCACGTCGCCAGCGTTCATTCTGAGCTAGGATCAAACTCTTAAAAAAAAGTTTGAATAATTGATTTTTCTAAACGCTATGTTTTGCTCTCAATTGAGGAGCAAAATTCAAGCGGAACAAAAGAAAAAATAATATCTAGCCCATAACAAACTAATGACAAATTAATTGTTCGGAATTATCTATTTTTTAACAGGTTTCTTGCAACCTATCTACCCGTCCCTCCGGCGGTGGCCAAAGGGACAGGGATTAACTTTATCTACTTAGTTTTCAACGTTCTTTCTAGAGTCTGTCTATTATAGTCATGGGCAAAATAATGTCAATCTATTTTATGCAAAGTAAAACCCCCAAATGCCAATGGCAATTTGAGGGCTAGAAATATGGCAAATTAGGCGGGATTCTTCGGCATAGCTTCCAATGGTTTAGTTTCAGCTGGAACTATCTTTTTGGCCATCTCCATAAGTCGCTGATGGTTGGGCCGATAACCTAAATCTTTAGACAGGGCATCCAGGACATCAAAAAGTCCACGGTAGCTACTCTCCATATAGACTCCGAGCATATATGCATGAGAACTTACAGTCGTCCCCGCAGACACATGACTAGACATCTGCTCTGCACAAGACCTGAAGAAGACCGGCACTTGTTCAAGGCAAAACACAATAGCTGACAGATCATCCTTCTCCTTCTGGAAGTAAGGATCTCGCTCACCCGAAACTATAACACGATCAAGTTTCTCGATCGGATCGCGAAGTAACTTATCCATGTCCTTCTCTACAACTTCCGCCAGGCACTTCCATCGATCGCTCCTACTCATCTCTCCGGCGTTCCAGATAAGTCTCTCATGATGACGGTTGAATTGGTTGTGGCCATCCACAACAAGATGCGCGAATAATCCCACACTAAACGGTATCAATACGACCGCAGGAAGCCATGGTGTATTTGTCAGTACACAAACCCCAACAACATAACCGAGGCTAGCCAGTAATTCATAGCCTGTATCCTTGTCTTTAGAAGATCGTACAGCCACAACAATAAGAGCTAAAACAACCATTGCCAGAGCTAGCCACTGAGGCACAAAGGTTGTCCATTGGAAGTGAATGAGAGAAAAGCAAGTTAACGCCAAAAGTGAGGTGATCAGGCAAGTAAAGCCGACATTCTTCAGAGTATCAAAAGAAAACAACGCTCTCCAAAATTTAACCTTAGCCCTGCCGACCTCCTCTCTCATAGCACGTTCTAGTTCATACAGTTCCTTGTATCCTCGGCAACTTTCCATGATTGTACCCTCCCCCGACCAAAATCGGGATTTAATCAATCTCAAGGTACTATAAAAACACCAGATTCTAATAGGTAAGGTAGCACACGGTGACGCCCGAGTCAAGATCTATTTTACCTTCACAATCTTATCCTCTATTTTACTAACTCTAATGTCTAAATCATCAAAATTTGTTTCGCAATCTGTCATATAGCTCCCAAACCGCATCCCCAATCCTTCTATTTTATTATCCAAACGATCTTCCATAGCCTGCATATCGCCACGAAGGCCGACCTCTAAGTTGTAGAGATCTTCCTTAGTAGCCATTCCCTTAATTTTATCGTGCACTTCTTCAAAGCCCCTCTGGACCATTACGGCTAAGTCCTCTATCTCCATTTTCTTAGCAACCTTCTTCATGTTTAAATTATATCAAATAAAAGAATGCGTCGGATACAAGGAGGTGTATAACTATTTCTTACCTTTCTCAGCTGTAGGATTCTGTAATACCACCAAGAGAGGACTGGCGAGGAGAATTGAAGAATAAGTGCCGCAGAAGATGCCTACGATAAGGGCGAGACAGAAGTACCTTACAGACTCCGAGCCGAACCAGAGCAAGGCGACGAGAGTGAGGATAACGGCGAGAGAGGTGTTGATAGATCGTGACAATGTCTGCTCGATACTCTTGCCAACTGTCTCTGTGAAATCCTTAAACTTTCTAAGTTTGAGATTCTCCCTGATTCTATCGAATACAACAATAGTGTCATGCACAGAGAATCCCAGAATTGTCAGAATCGCGGTAACGAAGAGCGAGTCGATCTCTATGCCATACCTATGACCAAGATAAGCGAAGATACCAAGCGGGACGAATACATCGTGTGCTAATGACACAAGAGTAGCGACACCATACTTCCAAGACTTAACGGCGCCAGAGACATGCCTGAAGGCGAAGGCTACGAAGGCTCCTATTGCGAGCAATACTAAAATTATTGAGTAGATAGACTTTGTCTTAAGCTCTTTGCCGATAGTTGGGCCCACAGAGTTGAATCTCTTATCTTCAACTTGTGCACCATCTATAGCAAGAGACTGCACCAGAGTAGCCCTGTCTGACTCCTTGAGGTCACGTGCCTTTATAATAAGGCCTCTCTCGCCGTAAGGCTGTACTGTCTCAGAAAGATTAAGAGTTGATATAGCAGACTTAATCTTCTCCAAGTCCGGCCTACCATTTGGATACTCTACTTCCAGAAGCGAACCTCCTGTGAAGTCCATGCCGAGGTTGAGCCCAAACTTCCAGACAGATAAAAGCGATACGGCAATTAGTAAGACCAAGATCCCTACGAATATTTTGCTATTTTTTGCAACAAACATTTTTTAAAATTAAAGTTTAAGTCCGTGGCCGAATAAAAATTTCAACAGCTTACCGTCACCCTTAAGACCGAAGGCAAGCAGGATCGTCCTGGTAACAGTAATGGCAGTAAACATACTCACAAGTACACCGATAACCAGAGTCAGAGCGAACCCCTTGATCAAGCTAGTACCAAACCAGAACAAGATTACAGCCGTGATTATCGTAGAAAGATTACTGTCTCGAATAGACTCCCAGGCTCGCCAGAAGCCTTCACGAATAGCATCTTCCAATACTCTGCCAGCCGATAGCTCTTCCTTAATTCTCTCGAAGATCAAGATGTTGGCATCGACGGCCATGCCGATTGTGAGGATCAAACCAGCGATACCTGCGGCCGTAAGTGTAACAGAAAGCAACTTAAACAATGCGAGCATTAGAACTACATATATTGAAAGTGAAACAATAGCTAGAAGTCCTGGGAGTCGGTACCATACGATCAGGAACAGCGCGATCATAATGAATCCCACTACTCCAGCGCGAACGTTCTTAGTTAGAGCGTCTGCTCCAAGAGTAGCACCAACCTTCTCCGTAGATATTAGTTCGATCGGCACGGGCAGAGCGCCGGCATTAAGTCTACCAACAAGAATCTTAGCCTCCTCAGGTGTGAAGTTGCCTGTAATCTGGGCCTTGCCGTCTTTGATCTCCTCACGGACCACCGGAGTTGTAATTGGCGCACCGTCAAGATAGATACCGATGGTCTTGCCGATATTTGCCTTAGTCATATCGGCGAAAAGTTGAGTGCCGGCGTCATTAAAGGCCAGAGACACAGCCGGAGTGAAAGATCCGGAATTGAACTCCAAGGTCGCCCTCTCCAGATAACTTCCAGTTAGATTTGTATCGATATAATAAGGGTCCTGCTCTAACACTGCGAGGTTAACATCCTTAGGCAAAGGCAATTTATCTTTGATCGCATCATTGAATTTAGTTCGTGCGTCAAGAAGTGTTTTCTTCTCCGCTTCCGGCCTTTCTATCTTAAACAGAAGAACAGGAGTCGCGCCTATCTGAGCCACCGCCTGAGCTACATCTGTAACACCTGGCAGCTCAACAGTTAGCCTATGTTCTCGACTACCGGCAACAATGGAGCCCTCCTCAAGCTGGACGATTGGCTCAGAAACCCCAAAGAGGTTTACTCGCCTTTCAATAACATCGCGCAAAGAAGCCAATGACTCATTTATAGATCCATCCGAAATCTTAGAAATATCTGCCTTGTACGTTAAGTGAGTTCCACCCTTGAGATCTAAACCTAACTTGAAAGGAAAAACAGCCCAAGATGAGTCCTTATTATCTTTATTAATTTCAGTCGCGTAATTAAAATAACCCAACGAAACCCCGAGCAAAATGAAGATTATCGCCAATATCCTAGTTTTATTCATATCGAACTATTATATTCATCTGCCATAAAAAAACAACCCCCTTATTGCAGGGGGCTTGCTCCGAATCACGACTACTTCTTTTTCTTGCGACTGCGGCGCTTCTTCTTTTTCTTGCCAAGAATTTTTCTAAAGAACTTCTGCTGCTGCGGACAAGAATGAAACTCGTAGTGCCCGCCACGATCGCCGACAAACATCAACAACTTATCTCTCTCGGTCGTCTTGTTGCGGATGAATTTGACGAGCCTGCCGCAGAAATGACACTTCATGGGCGGATACATCCTAGCCATCACAAACCTCCTTAAACATCCTCAACTTCGACCGGAAAGGCATCTTTGATACGTTGATTGTCAAAGTCCCGGGGAACCTCGAGAGTGGCAGTGCAGGCATCATGATCAAGCCCAACAATCCAGCAATCTCCAATTGGAGCAAAGAGCTCTTCGATCCTATTGGCCGCAATACCGAGATCTTTATTTTTCCAACCAGAATTCTGGCCCCTGAACCAGCTGAAATCGACTTTGATTCTCTTCATCTTCGCACCTCCTTGTTTTAAACTCTGAATCAAATCTCACCAAAAACTACCACTTCGTATCCGGCTTGGCAAGCGTTTTCTAATTTTAAAATAGCTTCATAAAATCTTTCCGACTCATCTTTATATCTTCCAAAATTCCAAAAAGTGTTCCGATTCGTAACTCTTTGTTCTCGTGTACTGGTACGGATGTTTTTAAATCACCTTTTTTGAGAACATGGTGGCTACCTCTCACATGAACGAGAGTCCAACCTTCTTTTCTAAGAAACAAGAGGACTCCTTTTCCTGTCGGGCGAGGAGTTTTAGGCAAGAGAAAATTCTTTTAGGCTGACAGGAACATAGTGCGAAGCCATACGAATATCCACGAGTGTTTGCAATTCATCTATACCAAAAGCTTCCACATAGGCCTGAATAGCCTCCTTCAAATCAGCTATAGCCAACATCTCTGTTTCACCCTCCCCGTAAGCTGGAACACCAGGAATTCGGGCCGTAAAGCCTCCAAGCTCCTTATCTGGAATAAGTTCAATAGCAATTTTCTTCATATAAAAATCATACTACAAAAAAATAAAAAAACAACCCCCTGATTTCAGGGGGGGGCAACTACAACTAGTAACTTGGTGCATAGCACCTTAATTCGTTCATCTCCACAAAACTCAACGCGACACTACTTTCATTATAAATGCCGAGCTTATCAAGGATTATAAAATCTCCATCTTGACCACTAAAATAACCTGAGAATTCCAGCTCGACACTATCCGAATTTTCAACAAGGATCCTAACTTCTCCCCTACGTGCAAAATAAACCACGATCCTCCTGATTAAATCTCTAAAAATTGTTTTGTTGGGATCATTAAGAATCCAGAGATACACCTTAAGTCTTTTGGCCACTGAATACACCCCTTTTTTATTTTTAACTCCAAATCAACTCCTAACAAAAACTACCACTTTGTACCAGGCCTGGCAAGTGTCACCAGATTCTTAAAAAGCATAGCCACTGTTATGGGGCCGACGACGCCGGGGACAGGAGAGAAAATGCGAGCCTTGTCGGCGACAGCCGGATCAACATCTCCCACTATCTTGCCGGAAGCATCAGAAGTTGCGGCATCTATGACTATCACTCCATCACAAACCATATCAAGCTTTATCAAGTTTGGCACTCCGGCGCCAGCAATAATTATGTCGGCCTTTTTTGTAAAGGGAGAGAGATCTATGGTATCTCTGCCTAAAAGATCTACGGATGCGCCCTGATTCGCCAGCCATACAGCGGCGGGCTTACCGACAAGCTTGCCCCGACCAACAATAACCGCATGCAAGCCGTGTAAGTCGTTCACACCATTTCTTTCAAAAATCTCTTTTATCGAAGCAACAACCGGAGGTAGTATTGGGGACTTACCTTCAACAAATTTCTGATAGGCCCAGTCTGAAAGCAGATCAACATCTTTGTCGGCCGGAATCATACTTAATGCCATAGCACTATCTATCTGTTTAGGTAAGGGCAACTGAACAATAATACCGGAATGATCCTTAGAGATAGACTTGATCTCTTCAATCAGTTCACTCGTAAAAATGCCAGCACTATATTTGAAGATCTCAACGTGAACCCCGATATCTTCGCCGAATAATTTCTTCTTCTCTACATATTTAGCAGAGACCGAATCGTCTCCAACCCAGATGATAGCCAGAGAGAGGCCTTTCGCCCTTTCTCTCAAGTTCTCTTTTATCTCCCCGTTTATTTTATTCCCGTCGATTATCATTTGCGTAACACCCCATCTATCTTCCTTGCTATCTTTATCATATCGGCCTCCTTCTTACCTCTGGTCGCCTCAGCGGCGGTGCCAAGTCTTATACCTGATGGATCCATTGGGCTTCTAGTGTCAAAGGGAATCGTATTCATATTAACTATAATGCCGGCCTTTTCAAGTTTTACACTTGCCTCTCGACCGGATACTCCGGCTCCGTCTTGCCATGTGTCAACAAGTATTAAATGCGAGTCGGTGCCGCCGGAGATAATCCTCCAACCAAGCTTAGATAACTCTCCAGCTAAAATCTTCGCATTCTTGATCACCTGCCTGGCATACGTCTTGAAAGCCGGACTCTTGGCTTCTTTGAGAGTCACCGCCACAGCTGCGATCTGGTTCAAGTGCGGACCGCCCTGCATACCCGGGAACACTGCTTTGTCTATTTTCTGGTTCAAACCTCTCGCATCTTTCTTAGAAAAAATCATCGCCGACCTAGGACCACGAAGAGTCTTGTGTACTGTCGTTGTAACGACATCGGCATATTCAAAAGGCGACGGATAAGTTTGCCCAGCAACAAGCCCGGCGAAATGCGACATGTCCACCATCAGCAGTGCATCACAGCTATCTGCAATATCTCTGAACTTTTTAAAATCTATAATTCGCGGATAGGCAGTGAAGCCGGCGACGATTAATTTCGGTTTCTCCTTAGTCGCAAGCTCCCGAAGCTTGTCGTAATTTAAAACTTCTGTATCTTTATCTACCCCGTACGGTACCTGCTTCCAAATCTTGCCTGTAATAGAAACTTTGTGGCCATGAGTTAGATGCCCGCCATGAGCTAGCTCCATACCCATTATTTTTTGCCCAGGCTCAACTAAAGCTAAGTAGACAGCCACATTAGCTGGAGACCCAGAAAGTGGCTGGACGTTAACCGCCCACTCTGTCTCATCAAGACCAAAAAGTTCCAGTGCTCTCTGCTTGCATAGATTTTCCACCTTATCTGCTATCTGATTGCCTCCGTAGTACCTTGCCCCAGGGTAACCCTCGGCGTACTTGTTGGTCAAAACTGAACCGAGCGCCTCAAGCACGTCCTTCGAAACATAATTCTCCGAAGCGATCAGATTGACCACCTTCTTCTGGCGAATCCCCTCTTCTTTTATTAATTTTTCTATCTGTTTGTCTTTCACGTCGTTAAATATAACACAAATCATCAGATTTGATAACAAAAATCCTCCCGCCTAAGGCATGGGAGGAAAAGTGGAGCAATTTACTCTTTCTTAGATTTACTGACCACCTTGAAGTTGGCGTCCCAAGTTTTTTGCCAGAAGAATCGGCACAGAAGCTGTAGAGACCAATTGACAGGAAGATAGATTATGAGTAGCAACCTAGCGAAAATGGTAGGTTCACCCATCAACAATATCGGGTCAAGTCCATTGAAGGGCGGACCGCCGGTGAATAGCCAATATAGGTCAACATAAAGCGCCATTGGTATCAAGAAAACTAAAAAAAATAGATCAAACAAACGCCACTTAGCAAATCTTACCAGCCAATTACCGCGATCTACCCAATGCACTTCCTCCTGACCAAAGTCAGGCGACACAATTGAACTAAGTTCAGGAACGGGAACCCCCTCGGGATATTTTCTAGACATTCTTGCCCTCCTTGTTGTCTCAAAGACCAAAAATACCTGCCTAGAGTAGCACGAATATTGCAATTAAACAATAGACTCGGCGTACCTACCTTCTTCCTTCTCTAAGGCTTCATGGGAAGTGTAGCTATATTCAAATCCGTATTTTTTAGTTATGAGCGAGCCGTCTACAGGCACAGGGTAGCAGAAGAAACGCCAGCCACCCTTAGAGGTTGGAACTTTGCCGGAAGATAAGTGCCATGCCAAAAAGAATGCGAAACGGATCAGGAATGGCGGGATCCATATTACAGATTTACCAAAAAGCTTGGCCATATCTATGGCGAGAATATAATCATTCGGCGACAATATAAAAACTTCATAGCCCGTTCCAAATTTCTCCCCGCCAAAGGTGAACATACCAACCGCATCGGTGATATCATCCTCATGCACGTATTGCCTGCACCACTTACCTGACCCAACCGGGATAAAGGGCAAGACATTCTTTAAGATATTCAAAAGTCCCACCTTCTTGCTCTCCATACTTCTGCCTCGCGGACCAGTGACCGAAGATGGACGCAATATAACAACCTGTTTGCTCTTATCGCTATCCTCGTAAAGCTTCTTCAAATCCTCTTCAACGATCTTCTTCTGCAGGCCATACAACGCCTCGCTCTCACGAAGTTCGTCAGCTTCAGAAAAAGGCCTATCGAGTGAATTGTCTGAATATGCACCGTAGCTTGAGATGGTGCTGAAATGTATTATCTTCTTAACAAAAGAATTCTTAAAACAAAATTCGAAAACGGCGCGCGTACTTTCTGTATTCAACCTATCCTGTAATTCCCGCTTACCGTAAAGCTCCTTGATCTGCCACGCACAATGTATGACCACTTCCGGCTTGTTGATCAGCGCGGGGATCTTCCAGATACTGTCGGCCAAGTTAGCGGTGATCCAGATGATCTTCTTGTTATCTTTCAGGATCGCCGGTATGGTCTGCATATCAACAGCTATTATCTTCTTCAAATCGGGGCTCTTGGAAAATTGGTGGCAGAGCATTGCCCCCACATAGCCTGCGGCACCGGTGATCATTATTACTTTTGGTGAATTATTGCTCATGTTTATACTTTTTTCTCACATTTATTTACAGTCCGGCTCTAGATAAGAGAGTTTTAATGGTCTTAAGAGCAATCTGCATATCCAGAACAAACGACCTGTTCTTAAGATAATAAAAATCATAGGCCAACCTCTCTTTGGTTTCCTCTACCGATTGCGGGGGTAGATCCTGGTGAATCTGAGCCCAGCCGGAGAGTCCTGGCTTGATCAGATTACGCATTGTGTAATATGGTATCTCCTCCCGAAGCTTCAAGCCAAGATCGGTAATATCTGGGCGTGGACCAATTAAAGACAGATCACCCCGAAGTATATTCAGAAGCTGAGGTAATTCATCTATCCTAGACTTTCTTAAAAATTTACCAACTCTTGTTATTCTATTGTCGTCTTTAACCACCCACTTGCCGGAGTCGCTCGCTGTCATGCTCCTGAATTTAATTATCTTCATAATCTTGTTGCCCTGACCTATCCTATCCTGGACAATGAAGACCGGCCCGCCATCATCTATCTTGATAGCAAGCCATACCAAAGGATAAAGAGGTAAAGAGACGAGGCCAATAATCAAAGAAGCAACAATGTCCATCGCCCGCTTTAAAAAATCATATACAAACTTCTGATAATTAGAGATATTCTTTAGGAACCAGGCATCGCTTAAATTAGAGAGTGCAACCTTGTCGAAAATATTCTCATACAGATCATTCAAGTCGATAAACTTAACATTGGAGAAAATAAGGGAAGAAGGAGCTTTGTTAATATCCGTGATTATAGTAAAAACACGTTTTGGTACATCACCCAAGGCAGCCTCTGTCAGAACTGGCACTTTATTAAAAACAGTCAATCCATATTTTTTATTCGCTCTGATCTCCACCTCGATCTCATCAGTCTCTTTACCCAAACCTACCATAAGAACATTCTCTGACCGCCTCAAATAGATATATTCTACCAGAAAAATTCTCCAGGCTGAGATAGAAACGATGGTAATCAAAAGATATATGAAGAGATTAACTTTCGGCGCTATCTCAAAATATGGAATAAAATAAAAGAACAGAACTGCAATAATGCTGTTGACCAACTGGGCGTTGAAGATCACTCCTGGCAACTTCTGCTTGAAAGCGTTGGTCTGCTTGTCGTAAAGTCCAGAGATAAAGAACACCAGAACCCAAAAAACAAAAAGTAAGAGAAAGGGCTTCAGGTGAGATACGAAGATATCCTGATCAGGCCACTCGTTGTATCTTATGAACAAGGTCAGCCACAAAGAGACCACGAAGAGTATGAGGTCGCCAAAAAGCAGTATTAAAGCCTCTTTTTTGCCCGTGTTTATCATTAGTTTATAATAGTACAATAGACTGTAACTTAAATAAAGGGCATATGGTAATATATGATAATGGCAAGTAAAATAAAGGTTCTTTATGTTATAACCAAATCCAACTGGGG
>JAUSIP010000006.1 GCA_030648005.1 bacterium | reverse complement strand
GCCTCCACCACCGCACTCTCTTCCTCAGGTTCAGCCTTCTTCGCTACCACCAACGGTTCTGTCGGTATATCTACCACCTCTCCTTTTGGATTGCTGTCAATCAACCCTAACGGCATCATCGGCCCATCTTTTGTTGTTGGTTCATCTACTGCTACTAACTTAATAGTCACTGCCACCGGTACAGTCGGTATCGGTACCACCACACCTGCTGCTAAGCTCGCTCTTCAAGGTAATGCTCTGTTCTCGGGGAATCTTACAGCGGCTAATTTAACAGCTACTGGAACTCTGACTATTCCTTACGCTTCCACTACCGCTATCACTGTTACTACCGCCGCCTTTTTAGCCACAACCGGCGGTCTAGTAGGTATCGGTACTACTACTCCTTGGGGCTTACTATCAGTTAATCCGAACGCTCTCGGCTCCGGAGTGCCTGAGTTTGTCGTCGGTTCTACTACGGCAACACGCTTCATGATAGACGGTAAGGGCAACGTCGGTATCGGCACTACTACTCCTTGGGCACAATTCTCAATAGATTCGAACAATATAACTACACCTTCTTTTGCTATTGGTTCATCCACTAACACTAATTTTGTTGTTACTAATCGTGGTTATGTTGGCATCGGATCATCTTCGCCACAAAGAAGACTTGATGTTACAGAGGGGGGTACCAATCTTCCACAGATGAGACTATCTAAGTCAGCTACTGATTATTCTGAATTAAACGTTGACAGCACCGGAGACCTGCTTTTCTCAGCAACCGGAGGGGATATAGCTGCTAAGAGTGAAAATTTGTGGATCTGCGATGTCGCCGCATGTCCTTCGCTCACTGCATCTTCTACTGCGGGAAATGTTTTTGTGGAGAATTCCGTTGTTTTCGGCAACGACTTCAAGATCAAACAGTTCTCAGCCACAGAGTTAGGCATCTTCGGTTCGGCTTCCCAGTTGATCATACTGATAGATGAGGGGATATAAATGATATAATTAATAATATGAAAAAGTTTTTGCATTTCATAAAATATAATAACGCCTTCACTATCATAATAATGGCAGTTTTTGGTAGTGTAAGTCTCACCTTCGCTGCTTCGCCGGATGCGCGCCATGCAATATTAGGCGAAAGTCAGACGGTTAGTTCTGTGGACAATTCATACTTGCTGAGTTTGGATTTAAGCAAATATGACATGGGTTTAAAAATAGACGGTATTACACAGGATGAAAAGAATTATTATGTTGATTTCAGCTATAAGGAGCTTAACCTTATCGACTTTGTTTGGAAGGATGTATCGACGAAGACAAACTTTAAAATAGCCAAGTCAGATGTAGACGGTAGAGATCTTGGTTTGTTCCTGGCTAATCAGCTGGGGCAAATTATCAATGAGAAGTTGGCATACTATAAGGAGATTCAAGGTAAGGAGACAAGGGCTGGAATTTCATATAAAATTATTGCGACCGAATATTCAGGCTTGATCGGTAGATTCCTAGATCCAAAAGAAGAGGAATTCCCAGGATATAGTCCGGTTGTACTTCCGCCACCTCCACCACCGGTGAAGATTGTCATTCTCCATCCGGAGCTTACACCAGAACCAGAGAAAGTTACTGAAAAAACTCGAAGTGAGTCTCCGAGTTTACCGGAACCGGCAGTAGTGACGCCAGAACCAGTTGTCGAGCAGCCAACAGAAGAAGCCCAAGAACCTACTCCAGAACCGGTTATAAATTTAGCTAGTATTATAGAATCGATAACTCCTTCTACTCCATTACTGGACTTCACACCAACTCCAAATCCTGAACCTGCGCCAGCTCCGGAGCCTATTCCGACCCCAGAATCAGTACTAATGCCGGAACCCGAGCTAGAACCAGCCACAGAGCCAATCCCTCCGCCGGTCATAACCCCAACACCGGAACCGGAGCCAGCTCCTATGCTTAGTCAAGATCCAGAATCCATACAGCAGATGGTTGAAGAAGCTCTTTTGGAGATGGCGACATCGACACCATCTGCACCAGCCCCAGAGCCAGCCCCGGAGCCTGCGCCTACACCGGAACCTGTTTTAGAGGCAACATCGACACCTGCAGAACCGACGCCAACGCCAGAGCCAGCTCCAGAGCTGACACCAGAACCTATCATCGAACAGCCAGCAGAAGAAGCTCCAGTGGAAGAGTCGGCTCCCACTACGGAACCAGTTCCAGAACCTACACCTGAGCCAATCATAGCTCCAACATCAGAACCAGCTCCTGAACCCACACCTCCACCGATTGTAGCTCCAACACCGGAACCGGTTGCTCCGACACCGCCGCCAGATCCTGAACCGGCTCCATAAGATGTTCGAAGTCGGTCTTCAAACATCTATTGGTTTTCCAATTTTCAGTCAATGTCACAATGAACCAATTTTTAAAACATTGAAACATTAAAAATTGATTGAAAATTAAGAATTGTAAAATTGAAAATTATCTTTAAATATCTTAGTATTTAAAGATGTCCTACCTCCATGAATTTCAGGAATTTTCTAATATAGCAAAAAGAGTTGCACTAGGTTTGTTATTTTCTCTAATATTAGCGACCTTCTTCTTATCATTTCCTTCTTCGCAGAGTATATCTTCGAGAATTTTTAGAAAAATGAGTGTCGATCTTGTGCCAGAAGGTGTAGAACTGGTGTCACTCTCAATATGGAGTTCGGCTATTTCTGATATGGAGATAGCTTTTGCCCTGGGTTTCTTTTGTGTTTTTCCGTGGTTTGCTTGGATGGCATTCCGCTACTTCTCCCCCGGATTATATGAGCATGAACGTCGTACTTTTGCGAAGGTTTTAGCGCCATCGTTCATACTCTTTTTGTCTGGAGCTATGTTCGCTTATTATTTTTTTATATCTCCAACCTTCTCCATAATGTATAGATTTGCCGAGCGACTTGGTGTTAAGCCGTTAATTGACGTCAGTGATTTTGTGGGTACTGTTGTTATGTTGATGATCATCTCCGGAATCATATTTCTCCTGCCTATTATAATGTTGACGCTCAATATTACTGGTTTTGTAGATAAAGCTACATGGGGAGAGTATTGGCGCCACGCATTCTTTGCATTCTTTGCTTTTTCTGCTGTTATCACACCCGATGGCACGGGGATAACTATGTTGATTTTCACTACTCCCATGATATTATTGTACTTAGTGGGTTGGGGACTTAGTAAGCGATATTAATAATTATAAAAATATGTTTGGATTAGGAACACCGGAAATAGTCTTGCTTGTGGTTGTGTTCGGCCTTCTTTTTGGAGGTAAAAATCTTCTTGGTTTCGCCAAAACAGCCGGCAGATTGGGTGGGGAGTTCAAGAAGGGCCAGATGGAGATCGAGGAGGAGTTAAAAAACCTCAAAAATAGCGGGCCGAGCAAGAAGTAAGAGCATTATAGAGAATTTTAAATTTACAATTTTTAATTTTCAGTCAATGTCGCAATGAACCAATGTTTAAAACATTGAAACATTAAAAATTCATTGGAAATTGTAAAATTAAAAATTGCTTCCTTAATAGATAATGATGAAAAAGTGGGATAATGAGTTGTTAAATATAGATAGAAGACGCTTTTTAAAAATACTTGCTATGGGTGGGGGGGTGTTGGCGATAGGCAAGATATATAATTTTTTTACCCAAAACAGAATCATTTCTGAAACCGATTTTAAAAATTTTAAGATGGTAGAGACAGGTAAGGAACTTAAGTTTTCTGACGAGGAAGGTGCCGAAATATTGATTATTGATAAGGATGGAATATAAATAGACCATGACTATTAAAATTTCAAAAAATAGAGTTTCACTTGAAGACGCACGGCTGGAGCGTCCTGTTATTAAGGATTATGGTGAGACGCTCGTAACCGCTAACTCAACAACTGCATACACAGTCGACCTCGAAGCCGGGAATGTACTTAAGATCACCATGACAGGTAATTGCACCTTCACCTTTTCAAATCCTCCGGCGACTGGTATAGCGGGAAGCTTCACCCTTCTTTTAATCCAAGACGGCACTGGAAGTCGTCTCGCCACTTGGCCGACTTCAGTCAGGTTCCCTGCGGGAACAAAACCAACCCTTACAACTACCGCCACTACCGGCACAGATGTCCTTACATTTTTTACCGTTGATGCCGGTACAACTTGGTACGGCTTTCCTGCGGGACTTGCTATGGCTGTTCCGGCGTAAAGAGAGAATTTTCAATTTACAATTTTTAATTTTCAGTGAATGTCCCAATGAACCAATGTTTTAAACATTGAAACATTAAAAATTGATTAAAAATTGCAAATTAAAAATTGAAAATTCTCTCCTTATTCTCTACACGATGTTAATATCTTTTGAAAAATAAGGGTTAATTCTTGTGTTTCCTTCCATAATTTCCTTGCTGGATCGCTGTATTCTGGACTTGCCGTTGAGATCATTCGAAGCCAATGTTTTGTTTCTTGTGCTTCTTTTTTACAAATAAATATTTTGTTTCTGAAGTCTTTTTTAGAACTGGCACCGTTTGCTTCCATATAGTTAGCGCCTACACTTGTTCCAGAACGAATGAGTTGGCTTATAAGAGGCGAATTAATAGTGTCTTTTATGATACCCCTACAGAACTTAATTATTCCCTCTCCATACATAGCCGTTCTTTCTTCAAGATCGTATTTTATCCCATCCATAACTTCTGAAGCTACCACATTGATAAGTAATTTTCAATTCTAACGTTTAAAAATTTATTCATTGAAACATTAAAAATTGATTGAAAATTGCAAATTAAAAATTGAAAATTCTCTAACTTCGTGCTGTGCACAGATTATATTTTGATTTGTATAAATAGAGAGATATAATTAAATCAAACTATGTTAAGCAACAGGTTAATGATGATGGTGTCGGCCGTGGTGGCAGCAGTCGAAGGTCTTTTCTCCTGGGGATCAAACTTGTCGGGGCAGTTGGGAATTGCGACTACAGTAGATGCTGCAAACAGATCTTCTCCTGTTCAAGTCGGAACTTTGACCAATTGGGCCAGTGCGGCGGGAGGGGCTCGTTATTCACTCGCTACCAAAACTGATTCCACTATCTGGTCATGGGGGCAGAATAATTGCGGCCAGCTCGGTGATGGCACCACTGTCAATAAATCCTCTCCTGTTCAGATCGGTGCTTTGGTCACCTGGGCTAGTGTGTGGGCGGGTAGTTCTCACTCTCTCGCCCGCAAAACCGACTCCACCATCTGGTCGTGGGGTAGGAACAGCTCCGGTACACTGGGTGACGGTACAACCGTCAACAAATCCTCTCCTGTGCAGATTGGCACTCTAACCACTTGGGCCAGTGTGGATGGTGGATTTTATCACTCTCTTGCTCGCAAGACTGACTCCACCATATGGTCGTGGGGAAGGAACGTTGTTGGCCCACTTGGTGACGGCACTACTGTAGCTAAGTCATCTCCAGTTCAGATCGGTACTCTGACAGACTGGGCTAGTGTGTCGGGAGGAGGCTCACACTCCCTCGCCCGTAAAACTGATGCCACTATCTGGTCGTGGGGACTGAACGCTTCGGGTGAACTTGGTGATGGTACTACTGTTAATAAATCTTCTCCTGTGCAGATCGGTACTTTGACCACCTGGGCTGCAATATATGCCGGCGGATCGCACTCTCTAGCGGTTAAGACAGACAGTACAATCTGGGGGTGGGGGAGTACTAGTGTTGGTCAGCTGGGAGATCCGACAGTGCCTGTTGTGACCACTACTGCTAATACATCTTCTCCAGGTCAGGTTGGCCTCTTGACCACTTGGGCCAATATAGCGGGAGGAGTTTACCACTCTATTGCCCGTAAAACGGATTCAACTATCTGGACGTGGGGGTCGAATACTGTCGGCCAACTAGGTGATGGCACCACGGCGAACAAATCCTCTCCCACCCAGATCGGTACCTTGGCTGACTGGGCTAGTGTGTCTGGGTCATCTCACTCTATAGCTCATAAAACTGATTCCACTATCTGGTCGTGGGGTAGAAATAATATTGGCCAGCTAGGCGACGGCACCACTGTCAATAAGTCTTCTCCTATTCAGATCGGCACCTTGACCGATTGGGCCAGTGTAGCGGCGGGATATTATTTTTCTTCCGTTGCCCGTAAAACCGACTCTACCATCTGGTCGTGGGGAGCGAATGCCCAGGGTGAGCTCGGCGACGGCACCACTGTTAACAAATCCTCCCCCATTCAGATCGGAACTTTGACCACTTGGGCTGATATAGCAGGAGGGCGTTACTTCTCCCTTGCTCGCAAAACTGATTCCACTGCATGGGCGTGGGGGAGGAATGCTGAAGGTCAACTCGGCATCGGTACTGCTGTCGGTAAGTCCTCTCCTGTACAGATCGGTACTCTGACCGACTGGGCTATTGTCGTACCGGGGATTCGTTACTCCCTTGCCCGCAAAACTGACTCCACCCTCTGGGCGTGGGGACAGAATGTTTCTGGACAGCTCGGTGATGGCACTGCTACCGTTCGTTCTTCTCCTGTTAAGATTGGTACTTTGACCGACTGGGCCAATATAGCAGCTGGGCGTTATCAATCTCTTGCTACAAAAACTGATTCCACTCTCTGGGCGTGGGGAGCGAGTAATCTTGGACAACTCGGCGACGGTACAACCGTCAATAAGTCCTCTCCCGTCCAGATCGGCACTCTGACCACCTGGGCCAATGTGGCTGCGGGGTGGCATCACTCCTTGGCTATAAAAACCGACTCCACCATCTGGTTGTGGGGATCGAACAGTGTCGGTCAACTCGGTAATATTTTCCTCGGTGCCATCACATCACCACGACAAATAGGGACACTCACTGACTGGTCTGTTCTTGCTGCTGGTATATCACATTCTCTCGCCCACAAAACCGATTCTACTATCTGGACCTGGGGATTAAATACCTCAGGTCAGCTCGGCGACGGCACAACTGTCAACAAGTCGTCTCCTGTCAAGGTTGGCACCCTGACCACCTGGGCCAGTGTCGCGGGTGGTAACTACCATTCTCTCGCCGCTAAAACCGATGCCACTCTCTGGGCATGGGGACTTAACAGCTCCGGCCAGATCGGCGATGTCATCCCTGGCTTCTCCCCACTTCAAGTTGGTACATTAACCGACTGGTCAACTGTATCAACTTTTAATTTCCATGATCTCGCCCGTAAAACCGACTCCACCATCTGGTCGTGGGGTCTGAATGCTTCCGGTCAGCTTGGTGATGGTACAACTGTTGACAAAAATTCTCCTGTCCAGATCGGCACTCTGACCACCTGGGCCAGCGTGTCGGCCGGAGGCCTTCATTCCCTCGCTCGTAAAACCGACTCCACCATTTGGTCTTGGGGGCTGAACAGTTCGGGACAGATGGGTGATGGTACCACTGTTAACAAGTCCTCTCCAGTACAGGTCGGCACCCTAACCGACTGGGCCAGTGTGTCGGGTGGGTTTTGCCACTCTCTTGCCCTGAAAACCGACTCTACTCTTTGGTCGTGGGGAAAGAATGCTTCCGGTCAACTTGGGGACGGTACCCTTACAGACAGGTCTTCTCCTGTTCAAGTTGGCACCTTGACAGACTGGGCTAGCGCAGCGGGGGGTAATTGTCACTCCCTTGCTACCAAAACCGATTCCACCATCTGGTCGTGGGGTTCTAACATCTGTGGCGCGTTGGGAGACTCAAGGATAACAGAACTTATTTCCGTCAGGTCTTCTCCTGTTCAGATTGGCGTCTTAACGACATGGGCCAATGTTTCTGGTGGTCAGCTACACTCCCTCGCCCGCAAAACCGACTCCACCATCTGGGCATGGGGCAAGAATAATTTTGGTCAGATTGGTGACGGCACTACTGTCAACAAATCTTCCCCCATCCAGATCGGCACTCTGACCACCTGGGCCAGTCTGACAGCGGGTATTTACTACTCCCTCGCCACCAAAACCGACTCCACCATCTGGGCATGGGGCGCCGGCGCATCCGGCCAGCGTGGTGATGGCACAGCTGCTAACAGTTCCTCTCCAGTTCAGATTGGCACATTGACCGACTGGGCTAGTAATATTGGAACGGGTTATTCCCACTCTCTAGCCGTTAAAACTGACTCCACTCTCTGGACTTGGGGATCCAACGGCTCTGGCCAGCTCGGTATCGGCACCACCGTCGGTAAATCTTCTCCTGTTCAGGTTGGTACTCTGACCGATTGGGCAAGCGTGGACGGAGGAATTTACCACTCTATCGCTCGCAAGACCGATTCTACTATTTGGGTATGGGGAAGGAATGACTTGGGACATATAGGTGACGGCACTACTGTCGCTAAATCCTCGCCTGTTCAGGTTGGGACTTTGACCGACTGGGCTAGTGTTGCGGCCGGAGTCAATCACTCTATGGCTGTCAAAACCGACTCTACTCTTTGGACGTGGGGATATAATAGTGTAGGTATGCTCGGTGTTGGTAATACTGCAAACAGATCTTCTCCCACTCAAGTCGGCACCCTGACCGACTGGGCAAGCGTGGCTGGGGGGCTGTATTTTTCTATCGCTCGCAAGACAGATTCTACTATCTGGGCCTGGGGCCAGAACACTCATGGTCAAGTTGGCGATAATTCCGCCACAGTCCGTTCTTCTCCTGTTAAGATCGGCACTTTGACTGACTGGGCTAGTGTGTCAGCTGGCCATTGCCACGCTCTTGCTACCAAAACCGACTCTACTTTGTGGGCATGGGGTAATAACACCTCTGGTGCACTCGGCGATGTCACTCCTGGTTCCTCACCTGTCAAGATCGGCACCCTGACCGATTGGGCTAGCGTTGCAGGAGGTCGCTACCACTCATTAGCGCGTAAAACTGACTCCACTGTTTGGTCGTGGGGGAAGAATGATGTCGGACAACTCGGCGATGGCACCGTTGTCAATAAATCTTCTCCAGTCCAGATCGGCACCTTGACCACCTGGGCATCTGTAGCAAGTGGCCAGTCTCATTCATTGGCATTAAAGACTAACAGCCAGGCTTGGGCATGGGGGCTAAACGCCTCCGGACAACTCGGTGACTCTAGTACTACCAACAGATCCTCTCCTGTTCAAATCGGCGCAAAGGCCAACTGGATCTCTATCTCCGGCGGGGCTGTCCACACAACCGGCATCCTAGATACTGCATAAAACCGCCTTTCACTATGTTCGAAGTCGGTCTTCGAACATATCTATATACACTAAGATCCGTTTACTATATACTCACCGACATGGAACGGGAAAAGCCGGTAACCGGCGAGATCTATCATGTCTATAATCGTGGCGTGGAAAAGCGCGTTATTTTTCTGGATACAGGAGACTATGCGCGTTTTGCCCACTGTCTTTGGGAGTTTAATGATAGTAAGCCTGCTGCTAATACCGAGCGCCGTCTTCCTCGTTATGATAAATTAACCGATAAGTTCGAAGACCGACTTCGAACATCAGGAACATCGGGTGTGAAAAAGAGGGCAAAATTGGTGGAAATTTTGGCATGGTGTTTGATGCCCAATCATTTTCACCTTATGTTGCGTCAACTTGTAGATAATGGCATCCCTACTTTTATGCGGAAAGTTGGAACCGGCTATGTAAATGCTTTTAATTTGGCTCGAGACCGAGTTGGCCCCTTGTTCCAAGGTGTTTATAAATTTAAACATGTGAGTCGTGAAGAACATTTTTTATATCTTCCGCATTATATTCACCTTAATCCATGTGATTTGGTGCCAGACACCAACAACAAGGAGCTTCTTGCGTTTCTTGATTCATACCGTTGGAGCAGTTTTCAGGATTATTGTGGAAAAAAGAATTTTCCCTCGCTTATTGAACAGAGTTTTATAAGCGATATATTTAAATCTCCGGACATATATCGTCAGGAGGTTATTGAATGGCTCAAAGAAGGAAGTGATACTGAGATCCAAAATATTCTTCTTGATTAGATGTTCGAAGTCGGTCTTCGAACATTTTTTTGGGCGATGAGGCAGAGTTGTGCCGTTGCTTCTCCAAGTGTTTGGTCTTCAACTCCTTTGTTGTAATCAAAACCATAATCTTCCACTCTGCGCTCTATAATACGGAAAGCTAGGCTATTAAGGATTGGTGCGAGATCTTGTTCGAGGTGATGGTGATTTTCCCTGCCTGTCATATCGCGGGTGATTATGGGCGAGAATGATTGTTTGTGGTCGGGATTAAAGAGTGAAGGCCAGCGCATCTTCTCATACAAAATATAATCTGGTATTACGATATATAAAAATCCATCCGGACGAAGGATTCGCGCCCAATTCTGAAGCGCTCTCGGGACGCTCCGCATGTGCTCAAGGCAGTGGGAGGAATATACGAAGTCGTATGAATTGTCTGATACTCCGGACATCACTTCTGCATCTCCGGAATTTTTGTCCCAGGGAGTGACTATGCCATTTGGTATAACAAGCGGATCGTCGCCCGCGCCGATATCAATACCACTTCCTCGTAAATATTTATTGAAATCGCCGTTTGATTCTCTAATTTTTCTGCATTTAGATGTTTCTTGCATAACTAGTTGGCTTAATTTTTAATTTACAATTTCTAATTTCCAGTGAATTTTCAATGCTTCAATGTTTTAAACATTGATTCAATGTGACATCTATTGAAAATTGCAAATTAAAAATTGAAAATTCTCTTATTAATCTCCCTCGCTACCTCCTCCGGATCAGGAAGATACGGCGTCCAGTCTAGAACCGGCACATTAACTTGCAATCTCTGGTCGCGTATGGGCTCGTATCTCCAATCGTCCACAAGAAGGCGTTTATAAAGTGCGAGAGTTTTGTGTCTCGGAGTGCTGTTGCGATAAGGGAAAACAAGGTCGGGGTGCTTGCATGTGGCGATCATGGCGATCCAGTTGTCGAATGCTCCCGCTATTTGTATAAGCGAACTGTCGTTTGAAAGAAGCACAGGAGCTTCAGAGACGAGTGCGAAGAGGGTGCCTATATCAAGCTTGTCTCGCAGATCGAGAACTCCTAGCGGGGCATCAAATTCTACTATTCCCGTGCTGTCTGCCGATATATCAGACGATCTCTTGCCAACAAGACAAACTCGCATTCCTTTTCCTATAAGAGCATTGATAGTTTCTAGCCACCAGCTAGCTGGAAATGTTTTGCTCTTCCAGCTTTTACCTGCATGTACCAACACAAGATTTTTTGGATCTGCATCGCCCAGTACAAGCGCAAGCGATACTTTGTCTTCAGAGTTCACGACAAGCTTAATGGTCTTGTCATCTAGTGGCAATGTTCGACACAATAGAGAAGCTGAATGAAAGTCAGAGATGTGAGTTACTAGAAAGCAGAGTGATTGCGGTAGGGGGCCAGTTGCCGGGAATGTGTGAAGCTTCCTGACGCCTTCGCCGAGTGGATCTTTGAGCCCATTATGTTTGTGAATCGTTGCATTTAAGTGCGAGAAAACACGCGGCCACCCACAGAAAATATGGATGTCTTTGTCGGGATAAACCTTCTCTATAAGATAACGAATTGACGGTTCAGCTGTGATATGGTCGCCAAGTCCGCATTCCACACTTACAATGATCTTCTCTTTTGAGTCCATGCCTGAAAATATATCATAAATTTCACTTCTTCGCCTATTTGTATTAAAAAAGTCCGTCCCGTGGAGGGGACGGACGGCAGACAGGAGAGCCTTCTAATTTTAACGAGAGAGATGTCGCGGGAGCTCGGTGGCCTCTTCGAACATTCCGTCGAACGTCGTTCGCACTTCGATCAGCATCGTGTCCGGCGGATCGAACTTGGTCACGTACCTGCTGAGGTTGTGGGTTGCGTTACTGCTGAGACCCTGATGGCCGGAGTTAGCCAGTCCGCTATCCATGTTAACGTCGAAGTTCTCGGGAGACTCCGGGCGAAACAGCACATCGTCATCGTTGTGAACGACAGTTGCGGTTGGGGCTGCGGGGGCCTTATGTCTCTTTCGAGCAAGAAGCTCATTTGGGATTGCGATCAGGAACAGGAACACCAGCACCGTTGTCAGAATTCTCATGATTCTTACCTTGCTTTCAAGATCGTTTTGGACATCATACTCAGATATCCAATGTCTATCTGTAATAATTCTAGCAAGGGGAGTAGATAATAACAAGCAACTTGATTTGGCGGATAAAATCCTGGTAGTATTAAGTAGGAAGGAGTTTGAAGATGAAGACACTGCTTTTCTCTGGTATCTTTCTGTTTTGTTTGTGCGCAACCGGAGGTTTAGCGCAAGAAACCCCGCCAGCCGTAAAGGAATTTCTTGATCTATATAAAGGCCAGAAACTTAAGGGTGATTCGCCGTGCGTTAGATGGGCAGAGAAATTTGTTCAGATCTGCAGGAGGTATCCGAATTGCGACGATCTCGAATATCTACGTCTTCATGATCCGGATGCTAGGCCCTTGCCTGCAAGGGTGCACAGGGTTACGTTTTTGTACTATAAAGGTACTATTTGGTGTCAGAACAACAGCATCATTAAACCCTTCTCAAGTCAGGCGGAAGCCATGCAGTGGCTCTGTAGAAAGTACAATTATAGTGTGTTTCGAAGATGGGAACCGGAACCATAACGAAGAGTAATCTGTAAGCGCTAACGCTTACAGATTTTTTAGTTTTTGTATCTGCTCACTAATGTTCGAAGTCGGTCTTCGAACATTTTATAAGTGACGAAGCTGGTTAGATATGATATAAGTTAGGGGTAGTGAATACCCATAGTTTACAACACTTAAAGGAGCTCGAATCAGAGTCGATATATATATTACGTGAAGTTGTGGCCCAGTTTGAAAGGCCGGCGATCTTGTTTTCCGGCGGGAAAGATTCGATAGTCGTGTCTCATCTTGCTAAAAGGGCTTTTTACCCGGCTAGGATACCTTTTCCACTTGTTCATATTGACACTGGTCATAATTTTCCGGAGACTATTTTGTTTAGAGATGACTTTGTCAATAAGATGGATGTTGATTTATCAGTCGGCTCTGTACAGGAAAGTATTGACTCTGGTCGGGTCACTGAAGAGGTGGGTCGTAACGCCAGCCGAAATGTTTTGCAGACAGTTACTCTGCTTGATATGATCCGAGAAAATAAATTTGATTGCATGGTCGGCGGAGCTCGACGAGATGAGGAGAAGGCTCGGGCTAAAGAACGTATATTTTCTCACCGTGATGAATTCGGCCAGTGGGATCCGAAGAAACAGCGACCGGAATTGTGGAATATTTTTAATGGAAGAAAAAATTTGGGTGAACATTTTCGCGTTTTTCCAATAAGTAACTGGACAGAGCTTGATGTTTGGAATTATATTGAGCAGGAGAAGATCGAAGTGCCATCGATCTACTTCGCACATGAGCGAGATGTCTTCGTGCGTGATGGAGTGTTGATGGCAGTAACAGATTTTATTAAACAACTTGCTGATGAGCCAGTCACTAGGAAGAAGATTCGATTTCGCACCGTTGGCGATGCTACTTGCACAGGAGCAATCGAGTCATTAGCCGATACAGTTGCGAGAGTAATAGAAGAGGTGGCAGGTCTAAGGACGACAGAAAGAGGGACTCGAGCGGACGATAAGCGGTCTGAAACGGCCATGGAGGATCGTAAAAGAACCGGTTATTTCTAATATGTCATGAAAAATACTATAATAAGAATTTCTACTGCCGGAAGTGTTGATGATGGCAAGAGTACTTTGATTGGTAGATTGCTTTATGATTCGAAGGCAATCTTTGCCGATCAGTATGAAGCTCTTGAGGAACTGTCTCGACGTAGAGGACAAGATGGCATTGATCTGGCTATGTTGACCGATGGTCTGCGCGCGGAACGCGAGCAGGGGATAACGATCGATGTAGCGTATAGATACTTTGCGACTCCAAAAAGGAAATTTATTCTTGCGGATACGCCGGGACATATTGAATATACTCGAAATATGGTGACAGGATCTTCGACGTCTAATGTGTCAGTGATCTTAGTTGACGCTCGACATGGTGTCGTGGAACAGACTCGGCGACATTTTTTTATAGCCTCTTTGCTCGGCATACCGCACATAGTTTTTTGTATTAATAAGATGGACCTTGTAGATTATGCTGAAGAAGTTTTTGAGAATATTAAATCTGGTCTTACTAAACTTTCGGAAGAGATAACCAAGGCTGATCTATATTTCGTGCCAACTTCTGCATTGTTGGGAGATAATATTGTGAACGGATCTGATAAAATGCCATGGTATAAAGGTGATACGCTTATGCAGATATTAGAGAATATTGATATAAGCGATGACCACAGTCATGTGGACGCTCGTTTCCCTGTGCAGATGGTTATCCGGCCGCAGTCTGCGGAGCATGGGGATTATCGGGGTTATGCGGGAAGGGTCGCGGGCGGATCTTTTAAGTCTGGAGATTTGGTCACTATTTTACCGTCAGGTATTTCTACAAAAATTAAGTCTATTGATACATTCTCTATGGATGTTGTTGAGGCATTGGCGCCAATGTCTATCACCATAACCTTAGAAGATGATATTGATGTCGGTAGGGGATCTATGATAGTTAAACAGGATGATAAAAAGCCGGTTGTTGGTCAAGAGTTAGAGATCGTTCTGTGTTGGTTAAATAGCCGTGAACTTAGAGTTGGTGGAACCTATAGTATAAGACACGCAACTAATGACGCGAGATGTATTGTGCAAGATATAAAACATAAGATCGATATCGCCACCTTTCAACAGATTGAGGATAACAAACAGATCGGCATGAATGATATCGCACGAGTCTCTATTAAAACGACCAAACCTTTGGTTTATGATAAGTATAGTGAGAATCGCGTAACAGGCAGTATTATTCTAATAGATGAGAATACTAATGAGACAGTTGGTGCAGGAATGATTGTATGAAAAATAAGATAATTTGGCTAACAGGTCAGTCGGGTGCGGGCAAAACCACATTTGCAAAGATGATCGGGTCTATGATCGACTGTATTATACTTGATGGTGATGAGATGAGAGAGAGTATCTCCTTGGGTGCCGGATTTTCAAAAAAAGATAGAAAAGAGCATAATTTACGAGTGGCGCGTCTTGCTAAGGTTTTATCAAAACAGACAAATGTAGTTGTCGCGGTCATCGCGCCGATGGAAAAAGTAAGGAGGGAAATTTCTGATATATGCGATCCTATTTGGATTTACGTTAGGAGGACATTACCTACGCGCAAGGGGCACTTTTATGAAGAGCCGAAGAGGCCGCATTATTGTATAGATGGGGATGAGGATCTTAAAAAGAATACTATTCTAATGAAGAAAATCATCGCCGGAATTTTCAATTTCTAATTTTTAATTTTCAATCATTTTTTAATGTTTCAATGTTTTAAACATTGGTTCATTGTGACATTCATTGAAAATTAAAAATTGTAAATTGAAAATTCTCTTTTAATGGGTTAGTCTTTGTGTATGAGTAAAACATTTCATTTTTTATCTGGTTTGCCGAGGAGTGGTTCGACGGTGCTTGCGGCGCTTCTTTCGCAGAATCCTGACATATATGTTTCAGCAACTTCTCCACTTGTCGGTCTTATGCATGGAGCGAAGCATATGTGGGATACGGCGGAACATATAAAGGCTCACGCTGTTTCTGGACAGATAGAGCGTGTCCTTGGTGGAATGGCCGAATCATTTTATTCGCATACAGATAAGTCTATAGTGATAGACAAAAATCGCGCCTGGTCAAATCCGGATAAGCAGGATATGTTACGAATATCTCTGGCACGGGAACCGAAGATTATTGCCACTGTGCGTCCTATTGCACCTATCCTCGCTTCGTTCATCTCGCTGATTCGCAAAAATTCTCAATCCGTTTCATTTATAGACAAAGAGCTTTTGGCGAGCGGTCAAGAATTAACAGATTTAAATCGTTGCCGTCTGCTTATGGGCGAAGGCGGACATGTCTATCAGTCATGGGATGTACTAAAAAAAGGATATGAGTTGTATCCGCAAAATATTTTAATTATTGAGTACGATAAATTGATGATTTCTCCCGCGAAAGAGCTGGCACGTATATATAGTTTTTTAGAAATAGCGCCATTCTCACATGATATCGAGAATATTATAAATGTTGTGCCGGAAAATGACGAGGTGGCATATAATTTGCCGGGTATGCATGCGATAAGGCCGGTATTAAAAAAGACGGCACCTGATCCAAGGGTTGTTTTGGGCGAAGAGATTTTTAATAATTATCAAGGCGGGGAGTTCTGGTGTTCATAGTTTGGAAATGATAGAGTAACTTCGGAGGTGTATATCTATGGACCAGATGAGTTATCGGGTTGCTCTGGCGAGGGCGATTGAATGGCGCGTCGTTGCACTCTTGATCGACTTCACCATTTCATACGCTGTTACGGGTCTATTCACGTTTTCAGTCGGGCTTACCAGCCTCTCGAATGTTGTTCGTACGATCGTTCACGCTCTGTGGATCCGGCGTCGAGGGCACGATTAAGGCAAAACTCGAAGTTTACTTCGAGTTTTTTATTATTTCTTTATATTTATTTTCGATGCTTGCGACGACCGCTTTGTTGTCTACTAGTGGTTTCTCTCGGCAAATACGCCTGATCTCAGCAAGACGTGCCGGATTATTATGATAATAAACGGCTTTGTTTATAAATTGAGATGCGTCTTGGGCTATGAATTCAGGATATCCACTCCATTTCATCACTGCGGCACAATTGCGGAATAGCTCCGTCTCTCCTTCAATTGTCAGCGTAGGGACACCCATCCAGAGCGCGTGCATAGCAGAGACGCCTGATGTATATGGAAAGGTATCAAGCATTATGTCTATATCTTTGAATAAGTAGAAGAATTGTTCGATTGGCACACGCGGTATGAGTATAAGCTGTGATTTTGGAATTCCTCTTGATGTAAAACGTGCCTCAATCACAGAAGCAATATCGCCCTCCTTTTCGATACTGAACATCAGTTTCGATGAGGGTAATTGTTTTAAGATCGAGCTCCAAAGATCAAGTGTTGTGTTGCTAATCTTCTTCATATCATGAAGTGCGCCGAAGGTGAAATAACCGTTTTTTTTATACGCCGGAAGAGCAACAGGTGGGACTGTGGCCGGGGGTTCATATAAGAAGCACCTTGGAATTCTTAGTAACTTCTCCGTATAATATTTTTCATTCCCCATTCCTTCTGGAGAAAGCATTGGATCTGTAATGCGATAATCTATCTGAGGGACTCCTGTAGTATTCAGATATCCGTACCAGCTCATCTGAATTGGCGCCGGACGATATAGAAAGATTCCGAGCCTATTGGCTACAGTATGACCTGATAGATCCACAAGAATATCTATTGAGTCTTTTGCCATAACTTCCGCGGCCTCTCTGTTTGTCATGTTGCTTATATCTACCCAGGTTACCCCGAGCGATTTTAGATCATCGGTGATCTTGTCGTTGTGAGAAAGATTAGAATAAACGAATATTTCAAAGTCATTCTTATTGTGGTGTCGCAGTAGTGGTATTGTAAGATAGGTGCATGAGTGTTCATGAAGGTCTCCGGATACATAGCCTACGCGTATCCTTTGTGAGTCGATAGATCTGTTTTTGGGTAAGTTGGGTAGGATAAAATCTCCTGGCCCCTGCAGTTTTAAATAGTTTTCGAACACCCGCTTGTGTTCATTGAAGTGTATACCCCTATTTATTTCGAAGTAGTTGAGACAGAAAAGATAGTTACTGATAAAACGAAGACTATCTGGGTAGAGATCGATCGATTCTTTGATGAGACCCATTAGAAGTATGAGTTCATTGAGGGCGCTGAAGCAGTTAAGCAAGTTGATACGAGCACTCATGTCGTATCGATCTTTCGCTAAGATATTTTGCAGGACTATGGATGTTCTCTTGATCTCGCCACTCTGGAAATATTTGTTAGCATCTTGCCATAGAGGATCATTTTGCATGTTATAATTTATAGCATTTTTTATATTTTTTTGCTACGATAGTTTTATCATGCAGCTACCAGAACTGGAGGTAATTTTGCGGACGTCCACTGGGCCGAATGTGCATATGGGTAAGAGATTTGTGACTTTTAATAAAGAGACTTTGCTTCTCGGGTGTCTGTACTCTCTCCTTGAAACAATTAAAGAGGCACACGGTTTGGCTAATATACATCTCACTATAATAGACGATCACTCTGTGCCGACAGCCAAGTCTTCAATGAGGTTAATGGTTGCAGCAAGCGCTGTCCCAGTCACTCTTGTTGATCTAGAGGGGACTGGTAATAGAGCTTCGCTCTCTGCTGTATACGAATACGCGCGAAATAATGCCAAAGAGTTGATATATTTTGTCGAAGATGATTATCTTCACGCTAAAAATGCGATAAGTGAAATGCTCTCGGCTTATGTGGATTTTCAAAAACGGCTAGCTGGTTCCGAGGTTGGTTTTTTCCCTGTTGACTATCCCGATGTTTATCTACCCGACATAATCTCTCCAGCAAGGCTTGTTCTAGGTGAGCATAGACATTGGCGAACCACTAACTACACAACAGGAACTATTCTGGTTTCAAAAAAATTATTATTAAAATGCTGGTATAATTTTTTAGGCTTCTCTCTGTACGGTCTTGCTCCGGAGATCTATGAAGGTACAACTTTAAATAAGATCTGGAAAGAGGAGAATAATTTTATGTTCTCTCCTATTCCCACATTAGCCATTCACATGCAGTTTCAGGAGAATATTCCTCCGTTTACGGATTGGCGGAAATGGTGGGATAATTACAGCCATGCATCTTCTTGATCAACAGCTCGCCGCTAGTATTCGCGGTGATTTTGAGACCGCATGGAAGTTGTGCGAGGATATGTGGCAGAGAGAGCCACATAATGATCGCCTAGCCTTTAATCGTGGCTGGCACATAATGGCGCAAGGTGACTTGCAAGAAGGAATGAGGCTTATAGATAGAGGCAGACAAATTTCCGTTTTTGGATCTAAGCCGCTTCCCTCGCTTAAGCCCCATTATGATCCAAGCCGGCATAGTCTGGTCGGTAAGACTGTTCTTTTTAGGAGTGAGGGTGGATTAGGAGATGAGATTATTAATGCACGTTTTGCTAATGACTTTGCAGAGCGGGGAGCGAAGGTTATTGTGAGTTGCGATCCTGGACTGGCGCCGGTCTTCGCGCGAATGAAAGGTGTTGGTGCGGTTATCCAGAGTGGGCAAGAGTTAGCGGCTTACCATGATTATTGGGTTGCCGGTATGAGTGCGGTTCTCCATCTCGGGCATACATATCAGACTCTACCAAGTAAACCGTTTCTTACACCGGACGATAATATGTTCTCTTTGTGGCGGGGGATAGTTAAGGGGGATAATTTCAAGGTAGGAATACGCTGGTCCGGCAATCCACAATTTGAACATGAACAGAATCGCAGGTTTGATCCGACAGGAATATTTGAGCTATCAAATATTTCCGGTGTAAAATTATACAGTTTTCAACGCGACTCTGATCTTAGGCAATTGCCGAGTTCGGTTACTGATCTCCAGCTTTTTTTAGATAGTTGGGAAGATACGGCTGCGTCGCTCTCTCATATGGATCTTGTGATAACATCTTGCACATCAGTAGCACACATGTCGGCTGCGTTGGGTAAGGAGACATGGGTAATAGTTCCGATCTTGCCATACTATATATGGGCTATACCAGGGGATAGTTCACCGTGGTATGATAATGTCCGACTCTTCCGCCAGACGCAGTTCGGAGACTGGACGGAGCCTCTTGTAAGAATAAGACAGGAACTTATAAAAAAATTAGCCTTAAATAGATGAAAAAACTTCTCCACATAGGCCCGGCAAAAAAGAAGGGGAAATCTTACTTAGGCCCGGGATTCCAGGGTGATGAATGGCAGGAGATACGGCTTGACGTTGATCCCGCTGTTTTTCCTGATATTCTGGAGAATATGACGGACATGAAGAGTATTCAGGATAACAGTATTGACGCCATTTTTACATCGCACACAATCGAACATTTGTATCCGGATGACGTGAAGATCGCAATGGAAGAGTGTCTTCGTGTACTCAAGCCGGACGGATTTTTGGTTATGTCGTGTCCTGATCTGCAGAGTATCGGTAATCATCTAGCAGAAGGAAGATTGCTTGATAAACTGTATGAGTCCGAAGAGGGGCCTATTACCCCGATCGATATTATCTATGGTTATCGCGGGATACTCTCTGTGCGAAGAGACAGGCGTGAGTCGATGTCACACAGAACAGGATTCACTTTGCCTGTTATGATACGCAGTCTTGAAGCTGTCGGATTTCCCTCTGTAATAGGAAAGCGTAGACCTTCGTCTTATGAAATGTGGGTGGTCGCATCGAAGGGTTATCTTGATGGCGAAGTGCTTAAGACACTCGCTAGCGGGCAGATCCCAGATTAGACAGATGTTCGAAGTCGGTCTTCGAACATCTTAAGGAAGGCTTCTTCGACGTATTTTACTGTATCCTTCTCTCTTGATCGAAGTTCTTGCGGAAGTTTTTTACGTAATTTTAAGAGCAGCTCGGGATTTTTTGAAAATTCGATGGCTTTAGTCACATATTCATCTTTTGTTTTACAGACCGTTAAGGCCGATATTCCAGCCTCACGCATGATAGCTCCGCAGTTACGTGCGAATTCCACATCGCCTTCCAACGTAATTGTCGGCACTCCGAGGGAAAGTGCGTGATATGTCGTGACCCCGCCGGTATAAGGGAAGGGATCAAGTCCCACGTCTACATCATTTATATATGAAAGAAAGTTAGGCATTGAAGATCGTTCGCGGATCACAATTCTATTTGTATCGATGCCTCTTGCATTAAAATTTTTAAGCAAAGCCTCAACATAGCTTTCATCTCTGGGAGTGACAAAGAGCAGTTTGGCGTTCGGAATCGAATGTAGAATTTCTGCCCAGAGGTTGATCACCTCTATATTTATTTTTTGCGAACTGTTGAATGATCCGAAGGTGATATATCCGTTTGTGGTCATTGGCGGAGGTGTTATTGGTGGCAAGTTCTCATATGATTTGAATGTGTAAGAGTTTGGTATATAGACAAGCTTCTCAGTGTAGAATTTCTCTCTATCTCGTGGGGTCCGCCATTCGTCTGTAAGTCTATAATCCATATTTACTAGACCAGTTGTGTCCATATATCCAAACCAGGATACTTGTATGGGTGCGACTCGACTCATGAAAACCGGAAGATTGTTTAGACTCGTGTGCCCAGCCAGGTCTACTAGAATATCTATTTTATCACTACGAATTCCGCTCACTATATCATACGTGTTCATTCCTTGGATCTCGCGCCAGCCATCCGCATGCGACCTGAATTTATCGGTATAAATATCATGATACGGACTATTGCAGTAGAAAAATATTTCAAATATCTCTTTATTGTGGTGCGTTGTTATTGGCTCAAGACAGTATCTTGAGGCTTGAGCGCAGAGGTCGGGAGAGATGTATCCTATGCGGATCTTTTTGCTGTGCGCCTCAAAACTCGGAGACTCACTTCGAGTTTCAAAATCTCGACTGAACATCAGATGCTCCCGGAAGATTTCTTCTTGAGGTATATTAGCGAAGTGCATAGCGTATAGGTAAGCACTTCTCTTGTCACTATTCTTCGGATCAAGGCGTGCTATTTCCTTCAATAGCACAAGCGCCTTATTCGGTTCCCCGAATTCTAGATATTTCCTTGCCAGATCTTCAGCTTTCATTTTACGATAAAATCTCGGTGTTTTTTTGCGATATCTTCCAGTGCGTTCTCGACAGACAGCACAACATCTTTCTTATTCGTGCCGATCTTGTCTGGAGCTTCAAGGCGCACTCTTGTAAGTAATTCTGTATTGCTCGAAAGTATAATAGCTTTATCGATATATTCTTCAGGCGACTGGGTGATAAATTCAGGAAAGCCGGCAGCAGCCATGATCGCACTTCCATTGCGTTCGAATTCTTTTTTTCCGCAGAGGGTGATAGATGGTACGCCTTGAGATAGAGCATGTTGTACAGTAGCCCCTCCCGAATATGGATAAGTATCCAGTGCGATATCTATCTCCTGGCGAAGCAATAAAAGGAAGTTTTGAAGAGGGAGAGTATCTACAATTCTTATCTGCTCTTCTCTGGCTCCGGCTTCAACAAGTATGGATTTTATCTCCTTCTGCCTCTCTTCACTTGGATCAGCTACCAAGATGAGGTTTGAAGCCGGAAGAATTTTCAATATCTGCCCCCAGATACTGAGGATTTGTTTGTTTAACTTCTTTATCGTATTGAAGGAGCCGAAGGTGATGCACCCATTTTTATTCGCAGGAAGATCCCGTTGGTCTGGCGCAGGAGTCATAATAGGATCGAAAGTATAAGATTCGGGCAGGTAAACAAGCTTTTCTGTATACAGATGTTTACGCTCTTCCGGTACGCGAAATTTATCTGTCAGTCTATAATCCATGTTCATGAGTCCACTTGTGTCCATATATCCGAACCAGGATATTTGGATTGGCGCTGATCGCATGGCAAATACCGGAAGACGATTGCCCCCCGTATGACCTGAAAGATCAAATAAAATATCTATCTTATCTCCTTTAATTATCGCAGAGAGCGTCTCATTATCAGCCCCTGATACTTCACGCCATATATCAGTGTTGCCCTTCATTCCTTCTGCTGATTTACTAGAAGCTTCGTTTGCCCAGTAGATATATAATTCAAATTTTTCTCGATTGTGATTGGGTAAGATAGCTCGTAGAATATGCCATACAGCATGTTCTGGTATGTCGGTCAGAATGTAACCGAGCCGGATCTTCTCGCCCTCTTTTTGATGTGGCGGCAGTATCATCTTGTCGATCTGACCTTTCTCAAAAAGCAGACCGAAACGTCGGTGCTCAAGGAAGATAGCGTCTTCGGGGATGTCGGCACAGTGAAGCGAGAAGAGCAGGTCATTATGGTTTTTCTCATTCATTGGCTCTATATCTCTAGCTTTTTTAAAAAGATGAAGTGCGGTCTCCGGCTCGCCGAGTTTTATGTAGATTCCGGCCATATTTGCGATTATCCTGGAATTTCTAGGATTTTTCTTGATAGATTCCTCGCATGCCTTGATAGATTCCTTGAAACGACCCTGCATCATTCTGATCATACCAAGATTTGAATAGTTTTCTGCATCGTCATTATTGAGGTCGATGGCGAGTAGTAGGTAATCAGCGGCTTTATTGAGATCCCCCTGGATATAATGCCCACGCGCCTCCTTCAGCAGTGCTTCGTAGATATTGTTGTCGTTCATGGTAAAATTCCCTTCATTCATATAGACTAATACTATAACAAAAAAAATATATGAAGTTAAATCTTGGATGCGGATATAAGAAAATGCCCGGTTTTGTCAATGTCGACAGCGACTCACGCGCCAAGCCGGATCTTCTTTGGAATCTAGAACAGACACCGTGGCCATGGGAAGATGGAACCATTGATCATATTGTTCTTACTCACACTCTTGAGCATTTAGGAGAAACAACAGAAAAGTATCTCTCTATCTGGAAGGAGATGTGGCGAGTATTATGCAACGGCGGGGTCGTAGAGATAACCGTTCCTCATTGGAGGCATGATAACTTTGTGCACGATCCTACACATGTTCGTGCTATCACCCCAATAGGAGTAGGTATGTTCGATCAAGAACGTAACATGGAGAATCTCCGCATTAACGGAGCCGAGACGAAGCTCGGCCTTCAGTGTGGAATTGACTTTTCTCTGGCAAAAATACGATATGATTTATGCGATCCTTGGCAATCCCAAATGCAGAACGGACAACTAAGCGAGGATGATATATTAGAGTTGATGGCTTCAAGATCTAATGTTTGCGAGCAGATCGCTATAATGGTTGCAGCAAACAAGCCATGCCGTTATCCAAATAATTAGCTTTAATCCAAAAGTAGTTCGGTGTATAATGTAGTCATAAAACATGAAATCTTTTTTGACACCTGCATTAATCATCTCCGTAACTCTCTTGCTGTATTCACCAGCTGTCATCGCCGACGAAACAACTATTAATTTTGACGCGCAGGCGCTTCAGCAGAAGGCGGCATTATCTCTATCCCCAATAACCGGTTCTTTCCAAGAAGGTTCAACCTTCGATGTTGGAATTTTCCTAGATACTCGTGGAGGTACTATGAATACAGTAGAACTTCACATCTCTTTCCCACCCGATAAACTGGCCCTCATCAAGCCTCTTGGAGATAGATCTATCATCGGTGTCTGGCTCGAGCCACCTAAATATTCCAATACTTCTGGCACTGCCGAGTTTAATGGCATTATTCCTAATGGGATCAAAACTACGAACGGCCTTATCGGCACCTTGACTTTCAGGGCTATGGCGCCGGGTCAGGCTACGGTTAAGATATTGAACAACTCAAAGGTTCTGATAAATGATGGCGTTGGGACAGAGGCTATCACTGATTTGGGACGTAGTTCTTATACTCTAGTGCCGAAGCCACCGGAGGGTGTTACTGTTTTCTCCGAGACTCACCCCATTCAAGATCGATGGTACAACAACAACAATCCAGTTGTAACTTGGGATCAGGATGTGGGGGTAACTAGCTTTGCTTATACCATTGATACAGAGCCCGCTACTGTTCCGGATGGCTCTAGTACGACTAGTGGCAATACCGTCGCCTTTCCGAAGCGGAAAGATGGCGTTTGGTACTTTCACATCAAGGCTTTTAAAAATGGGGTCTGGGGGTCAGCTACTCATTTTGCGCTTCACATAGATACGGCTCCACCGGCGGACTTTCGCCCCGAAGCGCAGATTATTGATGCTAATCATGTACTGATATCTTACTTCACCACCGATATACTTTCTGGTGTTAGTAGTTATGAGGTGGGGGTTATAGATAGGTCACAACCTGCCATAGAATCGCCAGCGTTCGTTCCAGCAGAGAGTCCTTATCAACTTCCGAAGGTTCCCGGCAATGCTAATGTCGTTGTTAGAGCGATCGATCGCGCAGGCAACGTTAAAGATGTAACGATACCTGTTAGAATATCTTTAAATATGTATCTGCAAGACAATACATATTTAATATGGCTGTTAAGTTTGATAATGTTGGGACTTGGTGTGTTCCACTATTTCTTCCGTCATCACTTGGTTGCTCATGCAAGGAGATTCATGGCTCTGTGGAAGAAAGAGGAGGAGCAGGAATATGGTAGTGTGACACCGGTTGAGATTCATGAAAATATTCCAGAAGTAAAAATGCCGGAAATCGAACAATCAAAAGACAATGAAACGCCTAAACTATAAATTTAAAATTTCCGCTTTTATCGCGATATTTTTCTTTGCGGTCATCTCTGTTCATGCCGATGAATTTACGTCGGCAAGTTTCATATCTTCCCATCCTGTTTTGGCTCCGGCAGCATTCTCTTCTTCCGGTAGTTTCCGATTGTTAAGCACTATTTCGCAAGTGGCTATTGGCACTAGTACTGCGACCAGTTTTGGATTGAATACGGGATTTTTATATTTCCCCTTTGTAACTTCTCCTGTACTTTCTGCTACAGCCGGAGTCGAGAAGGTTGACTTGACGTGGACAGGCTCCGATGGATTCTTGGGATTGACACCATCTACTTATAGTGTTGGGCAATCGCTTGTCTCTGGTGGACCTTACACCCTGACTAATGTGGGCAATGTCTTAACTTCTTCGCGAACAAGCCTTACGGGAGGCACAGAATACTTTTTTATAGTTAAGGCGCTTGATTCGTTGAATGATACTATCGCAACCTCAAGTGAAGTATCAGCCACCCCGACTTCTCCAGCCCCCTCACCAACACCCCCGCCCCCTTCACCATCTCCTTCACCTGGTGCCGCTAGTGGAGGGGGGAGTAGTGGTGGTGGGGGAGGAGGTTCTGGTGTTAGTCCCAGTCCTACGCCGGCAACCGCAACGCTTGCCAAAGCTACATTTAAGGGTAGGGCATACCCCTTAAGTAAGGTAACAGTTCTGAAGGATGGGCAGATAGCCATCACTACCATTGCCGGGCCGGATGCCAACTTCGAAGTTACCTTAAGTAATTTGAATACAGGCAACTATGTCTTTGGTATTTACAGCGCAGACAATAGCAACCGCAAATCATCTATATTTACATTCCCTATTTTTATTACCGATGGAGCATCGGCTGTGATCTCCGGCATTTTTATTACACCGACTATTGATGTAGATAAACTTGAGGTAAAACGCGGGGACAACATTGCTATCTTGGGCCAGTCTATTCCGAAGTCAGAGGTTGTAATAGCCATTAATTCTGAGATTGAACTTTTTGCTAAAACAAATGCAGATAAAGATGGAGCCTATCTTTATAACTTGGATACCAGTCCGCTTGAGATCGGTGATCACACGGCGAAGTCTAAGTCTGCGTCAGAGGGGCTGATATCCTCTTTTGGTCAGGCGGTTGGATTCAAGGTTGGAACTAAAAATCTTTTAAAGGGGGCGATAAAACAACTTCCCGCTAAGGGTGATGTCAATGGAGATGGCAAGGTGAATTTGGTCGACTTTTCAATCGTGGCTTTTTGGTGGAAGCGGGTATTGCCGGTGGACGTGAAGAATAATATAGATAGCAAACTTTGGCCGGATGGCAGTATAACCCTGAGAGATTTTAGTATTATGGCGTTCTACTGGACAGGCTAGGCCACTGTCGTCATTGCGAGGTACGAAGCAATCTCAAATCCTGTCGCAACAAGAGATTGCTTCGTCATAAAAATTCCTCGCAATGACAATAAAAAATTAAAAATGAAAAATAAAAATATAATCCTTAAAATTTTGATACTACTGGTGGTTGTTTCTCCATTTAAGACAGAGGCATCGAGATTATATTTTGAACCAGCTTCAATTTCGGCCGGAGTCGGGTCCGTTGTTAAGGTGCAAGTGCTTCTAGACTCTTCCAGTGAGAAGATCAATGCCCTAGAAGTGGCTGTTAAATATCCGAGCGGAGTACTAAGACTCAAGGATTGGAACGATGGGAATTCTATTATAAATTTATGGATCCAGGCTCCAAAGACAGAGAAGGGCGCCGTCATTTTCCAGGGGGTTATTCCTGGTGGTTATCAAGGCGCGAAGGGTTTGTTACTGACATTAAACTTTGAAGTTATCAGTAGGGGCTCTGGCACTGTTACTTTTGAGAAGACTACTCAAGCTCTCTTGAATGACGGAAGGGGTACATCAGCAGCACTTAAATTTGATGAATTAAGTATAGATACAGCTGGGGATTTAAAAACGAACAGCTCAAATATTGAAGATGAAACGGCACCGGAGGATTTTCTCCCCATTATTTCTAGGGATCCAAATCTTCTGGACAACAAACATTTTCTGGTTTTTGCAACTCAAGATAAGGGGAGTGGGGTTGATCATTATGAAGTGTCGGAAGACCGAGGAATATTCAAGCCTAAGCCTGATAATTGGATTGTTGCCGGATCTCCTTTTGTTTTGCGAGATCAAGATTTAAAGAGCTGGATCTTTGTTATGGCCGTAGATAAGAATGGTAACGAGAAGATTGCGTTCTTGTCGCCTTCAAATATCCCTTTTTATCAACAGTCAATATTCGTAGTTATCACGTGTATTATTCTATTTTTCCTGCTACTATTATCAATAGCAAGATATTATGGAAAAAAAATATTTTAGAAAACTTCTTTTTGCGATTTTCTTAAATATATTTTTTAACATCTTATTTTTAAGCAGTCAGGCCTCGGCCGCCTCCATGTCTATCTCTCCGGCGCAGGGTACTTACGTTGTAGGTAAGACCTTCACTGTCTCTGTTGTGGTATCGAGTGCAGATCAGGCTATGAATGCAGTGCAAGGCATTCTCCTCTTTCCATCTGAGAAGCTATCAGTAGTTGGATTGTCTAAAAATGGGTCTGAGGTGAATCTCTGGGTTCAGGATCCGGTTTTTGACAACAGCGCCGGCCAGGTGAGCTTCGAGGGTGTGGTTTTAAACCCTGGTTTTATCGGCTCGGATGGACGAATTCTGCAGGTTATCTTTAAGGTTAAGGCTCCTGGGTTGGCGTCAGTTTCGCTGACATCCGCTTCTATTCTTGCGAATGACGGACAGGGTACTAATATACTTGCTAAATTAGACAAGGGTGGTTATCTACTGGAACAACAGGTTTCTTCGCCCTACTTTCCGACTCCAGAGGTGAAATTCATTGTAATTCCTGTGGGTGGATCAGTATCAGACAATCCGCGCCCAAAATTAAGATTTGAAGTTAAAAATCTTAAATCACCCATAGATCATTATGAGGTGCGGGCGGATCAGGGCGATTTCAACATATGGTCTGATGACGATGCTAAGGAGTACACCCTACCGTTATTAGACCCGGGCAAGCATACGATAACAGCCAGGGCATTCTATGATTCCAATAAATTCCTCGAATCATCAATTGAGTTAAATATCACTCCGTTAGATAAGCCAGAGATCACTGAGTACCCGAGGCAGTTGAATTACGGAGAGAATTTGATAATCAAAGGCAAGACATATCCAAATTCGACCGTAACTCTGCATCTGCAGAAAGATATTGATCAGCCGGTTGACTATAGTATAAAGGTTGATAAGTCGGGAGAATTCGCTTTCGTTTATGACAAGCAGGTTTCCGGAGGAATATACAAATTCTCTGTAGAGGTTCAAGATAGCCGAGGTGCAAAAAGTGAATCAACAGATAAATTACCGATAGCCGTCAATGAGCTGGCCATAATTCGTATCGGCACTGTTGTTGTAAACATGCTGACCTTGATAATCTCACTGCTTGCCTTATCCGGCATCTTGATATTCATAATGTTCTATGGCTGGCACAAGTTTAGGGCTCTTAGGAAGGAGCTTAATAAAGAGATCCGGGAAAGTGAGACGGGCTTGCACGCAGTCTTTCGTGAGTTGAAGGAAGATATCGAAGAGCAGATGGAAAAGTTGGATCATGCCCATACTAAGAGGGAGCTAACTCACGAGGAGAAAGCTATTAGAAAGGTGCTTCTCAACCATCTCAGTGTTGCTGAGACCTATCTGGAGAGTCAAATTCGAGATATTGATAAAAAACTATTTCACATCGGCAGGTCTAAAAAATAAAATCCCCGCCACTTTGCAGGGATATGTGAATTCATCAAGTACATGGACCCCATGCATGAGTGTTACATGGAATATCTTTAGGACACGAGTCATGGCTTTTGTGGAAGGCCGGGCAGCCGGCAATCGGAGCCTTGCCATCTTCCAGGAAATCTTTACGTGGCGGAAGCCTGAAGTCGGCTGGCATCTTTTCTGGGAGGATTGAATAAAGCATCCGATCATCTTCAGTTGTACGATGACGGTAACTTATGTCGCGATGATTCTTAATAGACACCTGTATTTTAAAGAGCTCTTTGATCAGGTTAGTTCTGATCAAAGTAGGGGCATAAAGATCCTTGTCCCATAGGCGTCGGTCTCTAATAGCCCGCGGTGGGATTTTATCCGCCTTCGGTTCCCTACGGAACACATAGAAATTCTTACAAAGATTCATCATCTCTTCGTGGACCGGAAGTTTCGCCGGTTCCTCCGGCGTGTCGTTAAGCATTAGCCATACCGGATAGTCATCAAGCCAGCATCTGTCATCCATTCTCTGATCGCGATGAACACGTATGATCGACCTTCTTTCTAGAATAGCCTCTATAAGCTTGTTGACACTTAACACTAGGACAATGACCTCTTCTATAATATATGGCAAACGCATGAATGCACACCACCTTTTTTCTACGTTTCTATTGATTATCTGGTGGTGATTATGCCATAATGACCCAAGAAATAAAAGGGTTCTTTAAATTATCAACCGACGGGAGGCTGATTCTAGATACCTTTTGGAAATGAGAATATAAATTTTGAGGCCCGTGTAGAGAAGATATCCTTAGATTTGTCTATAGATCCTAAGATTCAGATCAGGTCGCGCGTCAGGGGTTACTGGTTTTTCATGCCAAGCAGGATGGGTTCCTACTATTCTAAACATCAGAAGCGCGATAAGATTATGACTGGCAGAAACTTGAGAGTAGAGCTTGAGGGACAGCCGGTAATGGGTGTCCAACTACTCGAACATCTAGTGCTTCTGTTTAAGATTGATAAGTCCCAGATACCTAGGTGGTTTGACGGTAAAACCATTTTCTTCTGGGGGACAATTTATTGCAGTTGGGGGGACGAAAATCAACAGTATGTAGAATATCTATATTTCAATTTTGAGGCTAACGAGTATTATCGAGGTTACCGCTATCTCGATCATCCTGAGGGTTTTGACAAGGATTGTCCGGCCGTCATATCAGTACCACCGAAGTATACTAATTTGCCGGAAGAAGAAGTGGATGAATCACACAAAGAAGAACCGTCATATGATGATGGGTATATGCTATAACAAAAAAACACCCCCACCTTAAGTGGGGGCATTTTTATGCTAAAACTTACAGACTTTTACGCTCTTTGTACGTTTACGGCAGCCGGTCCCTTAGGTGACTGCTCTGTCTCGAAAGAGACAGTGTCGCCCTCTCGGAGCTCAGCAAATCGCACACCAACCAGAGAGTTGCTGTGGAAGAAGAGATCCTTGGCAAGACCCTCGGCAGTGATGAAACCGAAACCTTTGTCTGTAATCTTCTTTATTGTTCCTGTCATTGTCGTTTGATTATTATAATATTAAGAAAGACTCGAACCCGATCCTTCTGTGCGCCCAATTGGATTCGAACCAATGACCAATCGCTTAAGAGGCGAGTGCTCTACCAGCTGAGCTATGGGCGCATGTTTATACGGTAGAGGCATAATAACATTTCCGTAAAAAAAATCAATAATTACTGAGTTATCAACAGTTTTTTTGGAAAAGTATGTGGGGGCGGGTGTATTATAACAATAGATTGTTAAAAAGATATTATCAGAATAATTTTTAAGTAATGGATTTTAAAAAATTTCTCTTATCGGTATTGACCGCCTTTTTTGCTTTAATCGCAAGTACGCCACTGGCTTTCGCGGCAATTACAGAGGAAGCCCCTCCGATAGATGTGCTTTTCGAGCCGACTATTAATGTTGGTGCAGGGGCTATTATACCCTTAGCTCAATTTCGGCTGACCCAGTCATCCGGTTCGGACACGCTAACCAAGGTAGGAGTTCAGATCATTGCCTCTTCCACTTTAGCCAACGGCGAGATCTCCAGAGTTACTCTTTGGAAGGAGTCCGGCGCCTCTTTCGGTTTCCAGCTTGATCAGGATACGTTTGTTGCGGGCGCGGCTTCAACTTCGCCGATGACTGACGGTGCACAGATTACCTTAACTCCGTCGACCGCCGTTTCTGTTACCTCATCCGGGGTGCAGTTTTATGTTATTGCTTCCACTACGGCTGCTTCCGGTATAACCAACACTCACGCCTTCAACGTAGCTTTTCAAGCGAATTATGCTAGTACTAGCGGTACCGCAGTCGGTACCGCCTTCGCCTCGAACAAAAAGGTGGTTTTAACCCAGAGTGCCCCTCTTAAGGTAAGCGAGATTAAACTCGGTGCGACAGGTAACACCGAGGATGAATTTATAGAACTGTATAATACAGGTGCAACAGATATTAACGTCTCAGATGTTCCTCTGAATCTTTACTTATTCAATTCCGCCGGTGCCGCTCAAAAGAAAACCTTGACCTACATTAAGAAGGTTATCCCCGGCAACGGCTTCTTTCTGATCGGTTCAGCTACCAACTATAGTGGGTCAGTGTCGCTTGATGCCACCTATGACACTATTACCGCCGGTCAGTTTACTTTGGTAGTGAATGGCGGATTATCAATCGCTACATCTTCAACTCTTGCCAATGCTACTTCTTCTAAAATAGATCTGGTTTGTTGGGGTACGCAGCCGACGGCTAATTGTGAGGATACCGATACCACAAGCACTTCAGGTGCCCCGCTAAATCTTCAAGATGGTACAAGTATGGAGCGTATTGCCCAGGGTTATCCTACAGCCACTTCAACCGCTAGCACGATGACTTCAGGCGGGATTGATGCTGGCAAGGGTAATGGCTTCGATAAGAATGACAACTCAGCAGATTTTATAGTTCAGACAACATCTGCTCCGCAGAATTCTGCAAGTTCCAAGGAGTTTTCATTCGGCGGCGGTGGCGCGGATCTTTCTTCCTTAACAGTGCAGGGTTCCTTCCCGGGTAGTGGGCAGACTAACGTCTCGCTTGACATGTCATTCATTGGATTCATGCTTAATAAGACCGCCACAACCACAACGATTGTATCTGCAACCGCCACTACAACAGTAACGTTGACTGCTGCCGGTTCAGTGACGAATCTTTGTACAAGTGTGTCCTATAATCCATTCCCGCCGACTAACTTTGAACCGCAGGCCAAATGTAATCTTTCGGCTAGTTTAGCTCCAAGTACTGTGCACACCTTCACTGTGTCGGGAGTCAGGGATCTTTCGGGTAACTTCCTAGATCAGAACGGATTTACAGCCGGTAATCAGGCTTACTCCATAACCTTTACTACTGGCGTAGCCGGACAGACGATGGCCAATGTGACTCCACCTTCAGTTGTCGGAACAAGCCCCTTCCGAGGAAGCTCGAACATCCCTAGAAACATATCGAAGATAGCCATTGAGTTTAATCAAGGTGGAATGGATCTTAGTACTTTCACTTCGAGCAACATCACCTTAAGTGGCGGGATCACGCTGTCTGCCTTTAGTTTCAGCACATCAACAAGCAAGAATATCTTAACCGCGAC
>JAUSIP010000004.1 GCA_030648005.1 bacterium | reverse complement strand
AATCGGCATTGGCTAGTGCGGAGCTGTACGACTTCGACGATATGATTTTATCCGTAGTGCAGAAGTTACAGTCAGACGAAGACCTACAGCTTATTCTTCAGGAAGAGTATCAATACATTTTGGCTGATGAGCATCGGGATGCCAACGGCGCGCAGAATACTGTACTCGAACTTCTATCTTCTTTCCATGATTCTCCTAACCTCTTTATTGTTGGCGATGACAAGCAGGCGATATATAGATTCCAGGGTGCATCACTAGAGAACTTCAAATATTTCCAGAAAAAGTTTCCAACATCTAAGTTAGTAGCATTAGAAGAAAATTACCGTTCCACACAGTCAGTGCTCGACCTTGCACACAAGCTTATTGCCGACGATAGTAAACGGCTCGTAGCTTTGGCAAATCACACAGAGAATCTGATATCTATAAATGAATACGATACAGTCGCACAAGAAGCCAGAGAACTTGTATCACAGATTAAAGATCTTTTAGCTAAGAAGGTGAAGCCGGAAGAGATTGCCGTCTTCACTCGCACCAACTCTGAACTCAGCCTATATAGCAGTATTCTGCAGAGTGCCGGTGTGCCTGTGTCTGTTAAGACTAGTAAGGATGCACTTGATGATATAGATATAGAGAAACTTCTAATTCTTATTCGCGCAGCAGCTTCGGTTGGAAATGACCAATGGTTTATCAGGGCACTTCATCTTTCTTGTTTTAATGTTTCTGAATTAGATATATATGCCTTAGCGGCTGCAGCTGCAAAAAAGAGAGATTCTGTTTGGAATATTTTACGTAGCACTGAAGTCGAGGCTCTTAATCTGGAAAATTTGAAAGAAGTTATCAGGGTGCGTGATCTTATACTCGATTGGGCTAAGCGTGGCGCTAATATATCTCCAGCTGAGCTGGTGTCCGGTATGGCTAAAGAGTCGGGTCTTATGGCGGAGATTATAGGCAAGCCGGATGCCGAAGATAAGCTGGCTATGGTAGCGCTCCTCATTTCTTATCTCAACGATTTTATTAAGACGAAACGTGGCGCCCGTATACAAGATCTATCTGAATTACTCGTGATACTAGATGAGTATGATGTTCTTGAGACTAATCTCTCCGGTCAGACTTTGGGCCGAGTACAGATGATGACAGCGCACAAATCTAAGGGGTTGGAATTCGAACATGTTTTTATCCCCGGCGTTGTTGAAGGCAACTGGAGCGGTGGCAGAAGTAAGACGGATTTTAAAATCCCAGGACTGGTGTCTGTAACAAAGGAAGATGAAGAGGCGGACGACAGACGGCTCTTCTATGTAGCACTAACAAGGGCCAAGAAGGAGCTCACGATAAGTTATGCTAAGAGGAAGGAGGGTGGTAAGGAGGTGATGCCGAGCAGATTTATAGATGCTCTGCCTGCAGAACTAATCACAAAGCAGATTTTTAAAGATAATGCTGACATAGCTCTTCGTGCCGAAGCTTTAAGTCCGAGAAATATTCCTAAGTTATCGATAGATGATCTTAAGAATTTTGTACGGGAGACACTTGCCGATCGCGGACTCGCTGTATCTGGTTTAAACAACTACCTTGCGTGTCCTTGGAAATATTTCTACAGAACAATGCTTCGTGTGCCTGAGGCGCAGAACGCACCGATGATGTTTGGTACTGCTATCCACGCCGCATTAAATATTTTTTTCGACGCTCTGGCCAAAGATGAAGTGATGTCGAAAGAAGAATTACTTAAGAGATTTAAGTACGAACTTTCTAAACAACCGCTGACAGATAAAGAGATGCAGCCGCTGATTAAGGAGGGAGGTGAGGCACTCGTTGGATACTTAGATTTTTATAAGGGGACATTTGAGAAGAATGTTAAGAACGAATTTGGAGTCGACGCAATCTTCGACGTCGACGGCTTCGATCTGCGTCTGACGGGCAAGCTCGATAAGATAGAATTCTTGCAAGATGGCGGAGTGTCAGTAGTGGATTATAAAACAGGCAAACATAAAACTAAGAATGAGATGGAGGGCAAAACTAAGGATGCGAATGGCGACTATAAGCGCCAGCTAGTTTTCTACAACATACTGCTCAACAGATACAATGATGGAGCTTATAATATGAAGTCGGGAGTCATCGACTTTGTAGAGCCGGATGCGAAGGGTAAGTATAAGAGAGAAGAGTTTGTGGTTACGCCAGAAGAGGTAACGGAGCTGGAAAACATAGTTAAAAAGAGCGCAGAAGAGATCCTAAACCTCTCATTTTGGGACAAAAATTGCGACGAGGAAGAATGTGAATATTGTAAGCTTAGGCATATGATGGATTAGTAAAGATGTTCGAAGTCGGTCTTCGAACATCTTCATGCGGGTCGGGTTTGACTTTAAAACTGGTTGTGATATAATATAGGTAACAATAAAATATATGTTCAGATTATTCAACAATAGAATTAAATATTTGGGCGGCATATGATGCTAATTTAGCGTGAATAAAAACACTAGATTAGCTTCATATCTTGCTCAAAAAGCAGGATTTTTTGTTCTTTCCCGCTCAGCGGGACAAGCAGGCTCTTTGATAATTTAACACTGTACTCACAGTAATAACGAAGGAGGTCTTTGGTGATGGAGCAACCTGGAGAGAAACAAAATTCTCTTAAGTTTCTGTTCAGAAACCTCTGGCGCTACTCCACAGGTAACCGACATATGGTCGTGCTCTATTGGTGCATGTTCATCGTGGCGATATCACTCGCGATCTTCGTCAAGCCTTTCTTGCGGGCTCGTATCATAGATACCCTGCAGGTTTACGGCGTTAGTGATGTTGGTTTGGCTAAACTCGATTGGAATCTCGTTCTGCTCGTGTTGTGGGAGCTAGGTTTCTGGATCTTTCATGGACCCGCACGATGTATTGAGAATATCAACGCATTTAAAGCTCGGACTAATTATCGCGGATATCTTATCGGTGGAGTTATGATTATGCCGATCGGTTGGCATAATGAGCACCATTCTGGTGATACTATCGACAAGATCGAGAAGGGTGCAAATTCGATTTACGATTTCTCTAGAAATTCATTCCATCTTATCTACAACATTCTTTTGTTGGTAGGTAGTGGAGTGATGGTTGCATATCTTGACCTTCATAGTAGCTTTGTTGTGGCTATAATGTTCACAATTACTGCCTGTATCATTATGAAGTTCGACAGTATTCTCTATCCGAGATACAGAGCGCTTAGCAAGGCGGAAAATCAGATATCAGAGACCGTCTTCGATTCTATTAGCAACATTACCACGGTCATCATTCTTCGTGTGGAAAAGATTATCTTCGACACTATCATGAAGTCAGTTAAGGAGCCGTTGAAACTCTTCACGAACACTACATGTTTGGAAGAGCTGAAGTGGTTTCTGACTGCAGTTTGTTGTCGTACCATGCAGAGCGCGGTGCTTTGGCTGTACTTCCATAAATGCAGGAGCGATAATATTGCGCTGCAGCTTGGACAAGTGTATCTCTTGATCCAGTATCTGGAGAATATCGGCGAAACTTTCTTCACTTTCGCCGGAATGTACGGAGATATTCTGAAGCAAAAGGCGCGCGTCAATAACTCCGAAATTCTTTCTAGAGATTTTAGAGACGAGAGCTTCAGCAATCATGTGTTGCCGAAGAATTGGAAGCGCCTGAATATTAGTAAGCTTAACTTCTCTTATGAACAAGAAGGTGAGAAGCTTAGCCTGGAAGATGTTTCTATGGAGATCTTCCATGGTCAGCACATTGCATGTGTCGGCGAGACAGGAAGTGGAAAGACGACGTTCCTTAAGCTTAAGCGGGGATTGTATGTTCCCCAAAGCCTCATCCTTTCGGTCGACGGAAGGAGTATAGAAACCGGTTTTGATGGCATTAGCCGTTCTATTGCTCTTGGTCCGCAGAATCCCGAGATCTTCGCTAAGAAGGTTCGCTGGAATATTGATTTTGGCGTAGAGTACAAGCTGGAATTTCTGCAAAGATTCATCGACATGGCTTGCTTTACTGATGTTGTTGCGAAGCTGCCCAAGGGTCTGGATTCAGTCATCAACGAGAAGGGTGTCAACCTAAGCGGTGGTCAGATACAGCGTTTGGCTCTAGCCCGTGTACTGCTTGCCTCTCACGATAAGGATATTCTTCTACTTGATGAGCCAACCAGCAGTCTTGATACTGCAACGGAGATGCAGGTTTACACCAACATTTTCCGTGGGTTTCCTGACAAAACGATCATCTCATCTATTCATCGTCTGCACCTCCTGCCCCTCTTCGATAAGATCGTAATGTTCGATAAGGGTAGAGTTATCGCTTCAGGCACACTTCCTGAGCTAATCGCCACCTGTACGAAGTTCGCCTCTCTCTGGGAAGCGGCGAAGATGGACATAGAGAGACCTTAGAAGTACGAAGTATTTACAGCCTGAAAGGTGGATCTTCTTATGGAAAAGATCAAGAGCGAAGAGCTGAAGCCTGTAACACCATCACCGGCTTCGCCCGGTCTCACAGTGGCACTTCTCGCAATGTTTCTGATTCTGTGGTTTGTCTTCCTAATTCTTTTCTGGCCGGAACAGCCCGTTCCTCTGTGGGTACCGGTGCCGTAATTAAATGAGTAAATTTTCCCCCATCCTGGGGGATTTTTTAATTTTTCGAATAGAAAAATTATCCCGCGTAGCCTTGGCGTAGTGGGATTAGACCCCAGCTATAATGTATCTTTTATGGAGAGGCTGAACTTAATACCTAAGAGCATAATAATGCCGAGTATCAAGAATAGATATCTGTAATCGATAAAATAAAGCAGCCCACTGGCCAGTATCGGACTGATAACGTAGGCGATCGGGCCGGCATTACGGAAGAAGCCTATGATATCTGTATCGGTAGCCCTAACCTTCTTAAAGAAATATGTATCGTTCATGATCTCTATAGCACTGGCACCGACTCTAGTCATAAAAAGCGCGATAGACCAGACGATAATGCTCTTGCTGGTTATAAATGTTAGAAGACCGGTTGATATTGCTAGTATGACAAAACCGGTAGTAAGGATCTCTTTCTCTCCAATATATTTGTCTGCGATCTTACCAAGAGGAAGTTGGAAGAGAACGAACGGCAGGAGCATTATCCCGAAGATTATCCCGATCTGATCCCAGTCGAAACCGATCGTACTGTGGAGATAGATCGGAGTGTAGATCACCATCCATGAATAGAAGAATGCCAGCAGTAAATTACAACTATAGATATTGAGTATATTCTTATCGCTAAAAACCTTTTTTGCAGTTTGTAGGAAAGGCGAAGTATGGTGCTCTACGTCTTTAACAGATCTTAATTTCCCGATAAATACCACAAGGGACAACAACATGAATGATCCGGAAAGCAGATAAATTTTCCAAAATCCATCGTCTGTGTCCGTTATGACCCTGCCGACAATGAAAGGTGATAATACGAAGGCTAAATTGATTGCCGTCAGAAACCATCCTCTATTTTTGCCAGTCTCGCTATTTTTGGAGAACTTCTCCATATAGATGTCTAGGAGAATATAGTTCAACACAAGAGACATCTGGAATATTAAAAAAAATGAAAGCGCTATCACTGGTATCCATGGGGTGAGTGAGTTGATGTTGTTTATAAGTGCGGGACCGTCGCTCAAGGGGAAGGTGGTTGTTTTTGCAAAAATCGGAGAGGATACTAAGGCGAGTGTCAGAATTGAGGCCAGATCTGTGACCAATAGAAAGAGGGCTACTTTAAATTGCCCTACTTTCTTCAGGATTTTTGGTAGATATGGTATGGTTAAGATGGTAAGTGCTGCTGCTAGAGTATATAAGAGACCGATCTTCCCATTTGGAAGAAAATTACTCAGATAAGAGGAGTTTATGTATGCAACCAGGGCATAATGTATCGATATTAAAAAAGATACAAGATATAAGGAAATCATGTTTATATTTTAGCACGAAACTTCAGACCTTTACACCTCTATAAGTACCGGCAGTATCATCGGGCGCTTCTTGGTCTTCTGGAAGAGGAATTTGCCGATCTTGTCGCGCAGGTGGTTCTTTACATAGTCGAAGTTGACCGGGTGCATCTCAGCTGTTGTGTCTTCAATTGTCTTCTTGATCAGGAACCTTGTCTGGCGGAGTAAGTCTTGTGATTCTTTCAGATAGATGAATCCACGCGAAATTATATCAGGAGATTGTCGGAGCTTGCCTGTCTTGATGTCGATCGTTCCAATAATCACGAACATGCCGTCTTCAGCCAGAAGCTGCCTGTCTCTGATGACGACATCCTTAACATCGCCTGTTCCCAGTCCATCAACCATCACAACTCCGGCCGGTGCCATATCCTTCTGTACTACGATCTTCTTGCCGCCTTCGATGATGTCTATGATCATTCCGTTATCCGGGATAACTATATTTTCATCTGTCAGACCGGCCTCTTTGGCTATCTCAGCATGAAGACGATGCATGTAATGATATCCGTGCAGTGGCATGAAGAATTTCGCCTTAATCATCTTGTGGATCCAGAGCATCTCGTCGTGGTTAGCATGTCCGGAAGAGTGGACGTCGGCTATTCGGTAGTGAATGATCTTGGCTCCCTGTCTGGCAATGTTGTCTTTTAGCTTCTGCACGGACCTTTCGTTGCCGGGAATGATCGATGAAGACAAAAGCACGGTGTCGGACTTGGTCATCTTAAGATGCTTATCTTTCTTGGTGGCCATACGCATCAGTGCCGCTAACTCCTCGCCTTGAGCGCCTGTAGCTAGGATTATAACTTTGCCTGGTGGTAAGCTCTCAGCTTCCTCGGGTGTTATGAGAGTAGTTGGTTTAACTTTAAGCATGCCTACTTCTATGGCGATCGCAACATTGTTCTTCATGCTTCGTCCGCGGAGAAGAACTTTCTTGCCTATCTCCTCAGCCGTATTTATGACAAAGATGACTCGCTCGAGTAGTGAAGCGAAAGTACCCATTATGAGCCGGCCTTTAGTCTCGGTGATGATCTTCTTTAAATTCTCATGCACAGCGCGTTCGGAGAAGGACCAGCCCGCACGCTCAACGTTGGTAGAATCGCCGGCCAGAAAAAGATTATTGCTCTTCCCGACCTCTTCGAATGTTTTCATCTCGTGCTCTAGTGGCACTCCGTTGTCATGGTCAATCTTCAAATCGCCGGTGAATATTAGATTACCATAAGGTGTCTCAACCATTACACCCATAGCGTCTGGTATTGTGTGGGTGACGTTGAAGAATCTGACGGACAGATGTTTTCCCACGTTTAATTTCGAATCCTTCTCTACCACATGGAGCTTAAGCGGAGCCAGATGAGGAAATTCATCCTGTCGCTTCTTGATCATTACCGAGGCTAAGAGCGGAGCATAGATCGGCGGGTTGCCAAGTTTATCCATTACGTAAGGTATTCCGCCGGTGTGGTCCAAATGTCCATGTGTGATGAAGATACCTTTGATCATATGCTTCTTCTTCTGTAGATATGTCGTATCAGGGATTATATAGTCTACGCCCGGGGCCTCTTCGCCAGGAAACTGGAATCCTGCGTCGATGATGACAATCTCGTCTCTGAATTCAACAAGTGTCATATTCTTGCCGACCTCTTCTACGCCTCCGAGGGGTATGATCCTAATACTGTCTTGTGCTGGACTTGTCGGTATGAACTGTGGTACAGCTATCGGGGCTTCGCTGAAGCTTCTTTTAAAAGGTGGGGGGGTAGATTTGTGGTGTGTAGTTCGAGCCGGAACCACGGGCGCGTGAGTTCGAGCTGGAGCATGCGGTTTAATGGGGGCGGTGATGTTGTTTATCATATGTTTTTATTTTGTAAATATTTTCCAAATTTTGTCGGTATCGATATACCATTTATAAATGTTAATAAATCTGTCTGATGGAATAGTAATGTTGCTTATGACGAGATCTTTTATCTTTGTCGGCGTGGAATACAGGAAGTCGGGAGAGTAGATAAAGACAGCAGGAGTGTCATTGGCAATCTCCTTCTGGAGGTCGCTATAGTTTTTCTGCTTTTTATTCGGATCTTGCTGTACCCTGGCGTTCTCGAGTATCTTGTCTACCTTGCTGTTGGTATACATAGCGATGTTTAGCCCCGGATCGTTTCTCTGTGAAGAATGCCAGAAAGAGAAGAGGTCAGGATTTCGTCCTACGATCTCTCCGAAGAAAAGTGCATCATACTTCCTTGGTCTTATGACGTTCTGATTTAGATCGCCGATCTCGAATACCTTGAGGGTAACTTTAACCCCCAGTTTCTCCCAATCTTCTTTTATTAGTGTGGCAGCGTTCTTGAGTTCGGGGGTGTCGGCAGTAGCAAGATCAAGGCGAAGTGTCGTGACAACTTTCTTAACTGTTTTCTCCCAGGTGCCGGTCTTCTGATTGAATTTCCATCCTCCTTTTGTCAAAAATTTCTTAGCTGTGTTCGTGCGAGCATCATCTGTGGTACTTGCGTTTGATGGGCTGGATTGAAGAGTTGAAATTGGCCCGTCTATCGTTTGACCATAACCCAACAGAACATCTTTCACTACATGCTCTTTGTCTATCATGGCCTCGAGTGCGTAGCGTGCATATTTGTCTGCTAGTACTTTGGAATGATTCTGATTGAAGAAGACGGCGAAGATTCTAGGTAGAGTTACGCGAGTGATATTGATACCCTGTTCTTCCATTGCCTTAGCGGTTTGGGGTGGGATAGTATTAATGGATTCAACCTCGCCGGAACGATAGGCAGCAAGGAGTGTCTCTTCACCTTGATAAAATCTGATTCTTAAATTCTCTATTTTTGGTTCGCCGAGGGTGAAATATTCAAACGAAGTCAGGTCATAATATTGTGGTGGAACGCTGTTTGAAATACTTTCAATTTTGTACGGACCGGAACCAACAGGCGAGATATTAAATTTGCTGTAAGTAAAATTCTCCGCATCTACTCCACTCCAGATATGTTTAGGCAGGATTCCCGTAGTGGCGTTCTCTAAGAACGGGGAGTACGGTTGTTTTAATTTTAGGACCACTGTTTTGTCGTCGGGTTTCTCGACAGATACACCCTCAAAGCTAGGTCTCTTGTAGCTTTTTATACCAGGATCTCGCGCTTTTTGTATAGTAAATTCTACGTCGTCAGAAGTTACGGGTTTTCCGTCTTGCCAGACCGCATTCTCTCTTATTTTAAATGTATATGTCAGTCCGTCCGGTGAGATGTTGTAGCTTTCGGCCAGGTCGCCAATGTAACTCCCGTCAGGTCCGACGCGCAACAATCCGGAATAGATCAGCTGCACAAGATCTCTATCGGCATCAGAGGTAGCTAGCAGAGGATTTATAAAACGCGGCGCTTCACCGATAACCCCTTCGGTTAGAGTTCCACCCAATGCCGGAACCTCTACCATATATTTTTTGTTTAGGATATTGAATACTGCGAGTGTGCTTAATATGAAAATTATAACCAGCGCAAAGAATACCAGCCTTTCTTTTTTGCTGAATGAATTTAAAGCCAGATTGATTTCTTTCTTGTTTGGTTTACGCATTGGTTGTTTAGTGTATTTCCGCTTCGTCTATTTCAGATTTTTAACGTCCTCGGATCTCCTTCGCCCTTTGATGGAAGGGCTCGGCCAGACCTTCAAAATCTAAAATAGACTTCGCTAGCTACAGTACAGTGCTATTTTTAGAGTTTATTTTATAATTCAAACTTTTTATTTACACAAAGAGTGCTGATACAGAAGATACGATAAATGCTAATGCAATTACAATGGTAAGTACGAATATCATTTTTTCCGGGCCTCTTTTGGTTCTGAAATTTGATGCTCCGGATGTCCCGCCTGACCATCCACCAAGGCCTGCTTCGCTTTGCTGCAAAAGGACCAATCCAATAAGAATGGTTGCCAGGGCTATTTGAATCCAAGGTAGGAATTGCATAAGTAACTCTTAATTTCCTATACCATATCATATGGGGGTAATAAAAGCAACTGCAATTAAAAACCGCCCCGATCTAGGGGGCGGCCGTATCTTACTACTTCTTCATTCTCTTTTTCAGTTTACAGTTGCAGATAGAGCACTGATTCTTCTTGTTCACAGCGCAGTCCGCGCATCGCTTGAAGCCGCGTCGGGTTTTGCATCTCCTGCATTCCGGACAAGTTGCCGTTTTTTCCTTTGGTCTTCCACAGAGTTGTGAGGCGAGCGTGATAGCCCGGTAATTATTGTCGCAGTTCTTGCACAGTCCCGCCAGCATCGGATCTTTCTTTCGGTTCATTTGTCTCCTCCTTTTTATTAAATCAAACAACTAAATCTCTTTGCCAAAAGTAGCACGATGTGGTAATAATATCAATGAACAAGGAGGTCGTTTAAAATGTCTAATCACGATCGGAATGACAAACATATTCGGGCGTCTAATAGGGCTTGGGAGGAGAAAAAGAAGTTCCAGAAGAACTTGGAAGAATGTTACAAGCGGGCGAACGATATCATAGCTGAAAGAAAGCTAAAGAATAGATCTTCTCTCTCTCTTTGTGTCGAATACCTCTGGCGTAAGTTTCGCTCCTGCATCAATTGGCTTTGTGGTAAAAGGAGATAATCCTACACCCAGCCCCGGCATTTGGCCGGGGTTTTATTTTTATCGTTTTTATACTATAGTCACGGTCGTGCTGATGGTATAAAACTTCTAAGTGGCAAAAATAATGAATATGAAAAAAGATATCAAGAGGCCGATAGGCCGTGGAACGATTATCAATGCGGTTCTTTCTTGTTTAGCTATCAGCGGGTTGGTAACAATGGCGGTGCTTGCCCCTAACGCAATCCAAGCGTTGGAGTTACTAGGTCTGGGTAAAAGGAAATATCACCTTAACAATTATTTGAAATCCACAATTGGCAAACTTCAGAAAAGGGGGCTTATTGTATTTGAACAGCGGGGAGAAAGTAAATATATAAGACTTACAGAAAAAGGGGAGAAGGCTTTAGCCGAGTATCAAATTCGAAATTTTAATATAGATAAAAGTAAGATCGAATGGGATGGTAAGTGGAGGGTGGTTATTTTCGATATTAAAGAGTATAGAAGATCTGAGCGTGATCTTTTGCGAGCCTCGCTTGTAAATATAGGTTTCGTAAAAGTGCAGAATAGCGTGTGGGTCTTTCCTTATGACTGCGAGGAGTTTATTTTTCTTCTAAAAACTGATTTTGAATTTGGGAAGGATGTATTATTTATGGTCGTTGAAAAATTGGAGAACGATAGATGGTTGAGAAAAAGTTTCGATCTTGCTGCTGATGTGTGATCTGAATAATGTCGATTTTCTATCATAGTCACGGTCGTACTTTTAGTATAATTTAGCAACATACTACAACTGATCTGGAAATAAGTTCTGCATTGTTCGCTGTAATATCAGTCTCAAAATTAGGGTATCTGCAACCTAAGTGATAGTGTTGACTATTATCTATTTCTGAATATATTGGAGATGTAATTTTTAGTAGGGTAACTTAATAAAATTCATAAAAACATATGAGTAAAAAGATTAATTTAAGGCCGTTGAGTGATCGCGTGATAGTCGAGACGATAAGCGAACATGAGCGGGGTAAGGAGACGAAGGGCGGAATTTTTATTCCTGACACAGCCGAGAAGGAGCGTCCGGAGCAGGGTGTGGTGGTGGCTGTCGGCCCGGGCAAGATGACAGATGACGGCAATCTCGTCGCGATGTCACTTAAAGTTGGAGACAAGGTTCTCTTTACAAAGTACGGACCGGATGAAGTGAAGGTGGACGGTAAGGAGTATTTCATACTGAGCGAGAGTAATGTGTTAGCGGTTATAACAGAATAGCGATTCAAGCTTCACAGCCTTAAAGTACAGAATATATTAAATTTTTAATGTCTGGTTGAGGGAAACCTTTGTTAGACAACTTGTGTCCTGTTTCCCGACCCGAGGACTTGAAAATTTAATATATTTGTAGTTTAAGGTTCGCAGATTAGTTAATTAAAAATTTAAATATATGTCCAAACAAATAATATATGGCAACGATGCGAGAGAGGCGCTGAAGCGGGGTGTAGACAAGGTTGCGGATGCTGTTAAGGTGACGATCGGTCCGAAGGGGAGGAATGTGATCATTGATAAGGGGTACGGTGCGCCGATGATAACCAACGACGGCGTGACGATTGCTAAAGAAATTTCTCTTGCCGATAAGATCGAGAACATGGGTGCCGAGATGGTGAAGGATGTTGCGAATAAGGCCAATGAGATGGCGGGAGATGGCACAACAACGGCTGTTGTTTTGACGCAAGCTATTGTTGAAGGCGGATTTATGAAGACTGCCTTGGGCGCTAATGCCATGGGTGTGCGTTTAGGTATCGAACATGCCACTCGCGATGTGGTCGCGACACTTGTAGCTATGGCTAAGCCTATCAAGAGCAAGAATGAGATTGTGCAGGTTGCAACTATTTCCGCCGAGAGCGAGGAGTTCGGCAAGATCATCGCCGATGCTATCGATAAGGTTGGTAAGGATGGTGTGGTGACTGTTGAGGAGTCACAGTCTTTCACTGTCGAGTCTGAAGTTGTGGAGGGTATGCAATTCGATAAGGGTTACGCCTCTCCATATATGATAACTAATGCCGATAGGATGGAGGCGGAATATCAGGATGCGATGATCTTGATTGTTGATAAGAAGATTTCTGCGATAAAAGATATCTTGCCTCTACTTGAGAAGGTGGCCGGTTCGGGGAGGAAGGAGTTGGTGATAATTGCAGATGATATAGATGGCGAGGCTCTTGCGACTTTGGTGGTGAATAAGATTCGCGGATCTTTCAATGCTCTTGCGTTGAAGGCACCGGGCTATGGCGATAGGAAAAAGGAGATACTTGAGGATATTGCTGTTATGACAGGTGGTAAGGTGATCTCTGATGAGATAGGTATAAAGATGGAGAACGCAACACTCGATATGCTCGGTCGAGCCAGGAGGGTCGTGTCTACTAAAGAGCATACGACTATTGTGGGAGGTAAGGGCAAGAAGGCTTCGATCGATGCGCGCGTTGCATCGCTTAGAGCGCAGATCTCAAATGCAGAGTCAAGCTTCGACAAGGAGAAACTTCAGGAGCGACTTGGGAAGCTCTCCGGGGGTGTGGCAGTCATCAAGGTTGGTGCTGCGACAGAAGCGGAGATGAAGTATAAGAAGCTGAAGATTGAGGATGCTGTCGAGGCGACGAAGGCCGCTATTGAGGAGGGGATTGTTGCCGGTGGAGGTACAGCTTTGATACGAGCTATGAGTAAGGTTGCAGACAAAGGAGTGAAGTGTCCTTTCCCTGACATCAAGGATGAGTTTGAAGCCGGTGTCAGTGTCTTACTCGAGTCTTTGAAAGCACCGCTTAAGCAGATCGCCAACAATTCCGGCAAGAGCGACGGTTCGGTTATCGTGCATCAGGTGATGATGGGCAAGGACGGAGAGGGTTATGATGCCAACAAAGATAAAATTGTGAAGGATATGATTGGCGCGGGGATTGTGGATCCAGTAAAGGTAACAAGGACATCTCTCGAACACGCCGCTTCGGCTGCTGCGATATTGCTGACAACAGAGGTTGCGATAGCTGATGAGCCGGAGAAAAAGTCTGCCGGCAATATGTCTGGCGGAATGGGGATGGGAGGCATGGGCGGGGGGATGGATTACTAATGATATTTTTCTTGTAACGATTTACATTATTTTGGAGTATTAGTTACATAATGACAGTAAAGAAAAAGGTAGTAGTAATAGGCGGAGGTACTGGGTCTTTTACCGTTCTGTCTGGGTTGAAGAAATATGATCATCTGGAGCTGACGGCGGTGGTTTCTATGGCTGACGACGGCGGTTCAACAGGAAAGCTTCGTGATGAGTATGGCGTTTTGCCACCTGGTGATGTGAGGCAGTGCCTAGTCGCTCTTTCAGAAGCCGACGACTTGATGAGAGCACTGTTCAACTTTCGTTTCAATGGGGGCAGTTTTACCGGGCATAATTTTGGAAACATTTTTATCTCTGCAGTAGAGAAGATGACCGGTAACTTCAACGATGCACTTAAGGTGATAAGCCTGGTATTAAATGTGCGAGGACTTGTCCTACCTGTAACGCTCGATAAGGTGCGTCTGATAGCAGAATTAAATAACGGTAAAATTATAGCCGGGCAGAATGAGATTGCGAACAACCACCTCGTCTCCCGTTTTGGAGTGAAGAAAATATATTTTGATAAAAAGGCGAAGGCCAATCCGGAAGCACTAAGGGCGATAAAGGAAGCCGACCTTATCGTTGTTGGTCCGGGGAGCTTCTATTCTTCGCTTATTCCTAATTTCTTGGTTTCGGGGGTCGCGAAGGCACTCGTAAATGCTAAAGGCAAAAAAGTTTTTGTTTGTAATTTAATGAACCAATACGGACAGACAGATAACTATACGGTCTCTGATTTTGTAGCGGGTATTGAGAAATTTATCAAACCGAACACATTTCACCATGTTATATATAACACAACTTTTCCGTCAGCAAAACTTCTTAGTAAGTATATAGACGAGGGTCAGCCTGTTCTCGTAGGAGAAAAGAATAAAGGTTCAAAACATCAATTTGTAGGAGTCAATCTACTTAATGATAAGATTCCAAAGAGAGTTAACGGGGACCCCCAGATTAGGACATTGATAAGACATAACCCAGATGAACTAGCTAAGGCGATAGTTAATCTTATATAATATAGAAAGTGAAAGATATACTATTAATTATTGATAAAATTTTTGGACGGTACGCTGTTATTGTTCGGTATTTATTCTCCGGAGGAACGGCTTTTGCTACTGACATTATTCTTCTCTATATTCTTAGGGAATATTTTGGTGTGTCTGTTGCGATAGCGGTCGTTATTGCTTTTATATTCGCGTTCGCCGTCAGCTTCCTGATGATGAAGCATGTGACTTTCCAGGACGGATCATCGGGGCAGACCCACAAACAACTTGTTGCCTATTTTGGAGTTGCGATCTTCAACCTCTTTCTGAACTCCTTTTTAGTTTTTCTTTTTATTGAAAAGATGGATCTTTGGTATATATTCTCTCAGGTTGTGGCGAGCCTCATCATCGCGGTTTGGAATTTTTTTATCTATAAATATCTGATCTTTATTAAGCCTGTACTGGAAGCGATATGAGACTTCTTATTTTGACTCAAAAAGTTGATCTTAACGATGATGTACTCGGCTTCATGCATGGTTGGATTGCGGAGTTTGCCCGCCAGTGTGAGAGTGTTACCGTTGTTTGTCTATATAAGGGGCAATACTTGCTTCCGGCGAATGTTAAGGTTTTATCTCTGGGCAAGGAAGAGGGTGTGTCACGCTTTAAATATATTTTTAATTTTTACAGATATATCTGGCAGGAGAGAAAGAATTACGACTCTGTATTCGTACACATGAACCCGGAGTATATTGTTCTCGGTGGATTATTCTGGAGATTGTGGGGCAAGACTATCAGCCTCTGGTACGCTCACGGCTATGTACCTTTAGCTCTGCGGGTTGCGGAGAAATTCACAAATATAATATTTACTTCTACTGTCAGTGGCTGTCGTTTGGATAGTAAAAAAATAAAAGTTATAGGACAGGGGATAGATACTGATAAATTTTCAATTTCTAATTTTCAATTTAAAAATGACGATCTTTTTAAGATAGTGACAGTGGGTAGGATTGCTCCGGCTAAAGATCAGAAGAGTTTGGTGTTAGCGGCGGATATTTTACGCAGTCGTGGATTAAAGTTTAAGGTCAACATCATCGGTGGACTCGGCTTAGCTGATCAGAGTAGGTATTTCGATGAGCTTAAACAGATGGCGTTAGAGAAGAATTTAGGAGATGTCATCAATTTTGTTGGGCCAGTAGCGAACGAGAAGATCTTGCCGTATCTCCACGAGGCGGATCTTTTTGTAAACATGGGTCTAACTGGAAGTTTGGATAAAGTTGTGCCAGAGGCGATGTCGGCCGGACTACCTATCTTAACCTGCAATGAAGCGCTTATAGAAGTATTGGGTGATTATACAGACAGGCTGATGTATCCTAAGGCGGACTCTACTCGCTTAGCTGATAAGATCCAAGAAATGACCAAACTAACTCCGCAAGAAAGACAGAAGATTGGGCAGGATCTCAGGGAGATCGTGGTGAAGGATCATAGCTTAAAGAATTTCGTCGGGGAGATTGTTAAGAGTCTTGCTTGAGTTTGAGTTCATTTATTGGTATTCTTTTGAGTAATTATGAAAAAACTTTCTATCATCATCCCGGCTTATAATGAGAAAAATACGATCGAGAAGATCGTTGGGTTGGTCAAGGTTGCAGATATGGGAGATGTCGAGAAGGAGATAATCATCGTCGATGACGGTTCTAAGGACGGCACTCGTGACATTTTAAAGAGTATGCCGGGTATAAGGTATGTCTTTCATGATAAGAATCTTGGCAAGGGTGGAGCGATCAAGACCGGCTTTAAGATTTCTACTGGCGACATATTAACGATCCAGGATGCCGATCTGGAATACGATCCGGAGGATCTCCGGGCGGTAATTAGGCCGATACTTGAAGGTAAGACTGAAGCTGTGCTTGGAGTTAGGATTGCACCAGATAAGGATCTTCGCCGGCACAAGTCTCTCTATTGGATAAGCTGGTTTGGCAACAAAGTTATCACTTGGACTACAAATATTTTGTACTGGAACAGCGCTGGAGAATATGAGGGTTGCTACAAGGCCTTCACTAAGTCATTGGTTGATTCAATAGATGTGAAGACGAACGGATTTGATTATGACAATGAGCTTGTGTGTAAGATTTTGAAGCGTGGACTTCATACTGTTGACGTTCCTATACGGTACTATCCAAGAAATTACGACGAGGGAAAGAAGATAAATTGGAAGGACGGTTTTAAAATATTATGGACAATAGTTAAATATAGATTCCATGATTAATAATAAGAAGGTAGTTGTAGTCTTACCGGCTTATAATGCGGCTAAGACTTTGGAGATCACCCTTAAGGCTATCCCTAAGGGTGTTGTAGATGAGGTGATACTTGTTGATGATGCCAGTAAGGATAACACTGTGGATGTGGCGAAGTCACTCGGGTTGAAGGTATTTGTCCACCCCAAAAATCGCGGTTACGGTGGTAACCAGAAGACCTGCTATAAAGAGGCCTTGAAGCTTGGCGCCGATATTGCTGTGATGGTTCATCCTGACTTTCAGTATGACCCGACTTTTATCCCGAAGCTTGTTGAGCCGATCGCTAACGGTGAGTATGATGCCATGATAGGTTCACGAATGAAGGTGATGAAGAACGCATTGGCGGGCGGGATGCCATACTGGAAGTTTGTCGCCAACATCTTCTTGACTGGTATCGAGAATATTGTGTTGGGCAATAGGCTCTCCGAGTATCACTCTGGCTTTCGTGCTTACAGCAAGAAGGTGATGGAGATGCCACTTAAGTATAATTCTGATGACTTCGTTTTTGATACCGAGATCCTGGTTCAGCTTAAGGTTGCCGGCGCTAAGATCGGCGAGGTACCAATAACTACACGCTACTTTCCGGAGGCATCTATGATCGGATTCATAAGGAGTTCGAAGTACGGCCTGGAGATCTTGCTTGTTCTCTGGAAATATTTACTCTATAAGTTTGGCCTCAAAGATTATGAACAATTTAGCAGGGTTAAAAAGTTTTATTAAGGAAAACTGCACCATACTGATTTTTACCGTAGCTATTTTTTTTGTAACTTTATTCTCCCTATCTACTCTTACAACTCGGCCGAAGTTGTGGGTTGATGAAGCCCTGACGATGGAGCTCTCACACAACTTTTCTAAAACTGGCAGTCTTAACGTCGAGACTAGCCCTGGAGAGTTTTATGAATATCCTTATCTTCTGCAGTCGACAGGCTATCCTCTGACTGCCCTTCTTGCGTTAGTTTTTAAGATTTTTGGATACAGCTTGGCAGTAGAAAGATTTGTGATGCTGGACATAATGATTCTGGCTTTGTTTGCTGTTTACTTTTTCGGCCAGAAGTTTTTTGATCGGGATAAGGCGGTTCTAGCTGTCCTATTATTCACCACATTTGCTTCATTTTACGGAAGTGGGCGTGCTGGTGTTGGAGAAGTGCCGGGTTTTATATTCTTAATAACAAGTCTTTATTTATTATTAATCAAAGAGAGTTACTACTCAAGTGGACTGTTTCTGGGCTTGGCTGTAGCGGTGAAGCCGTCAGTTTTTTTACTGGCCCTGCCGGCTATTATCTTTACTATTTTCACCGAGGATGATCTGTTGGCAAGTAGATTTAAAAAACTGATTAAATTCCTGTCCATTTCTGCTTTGCCGATACTGGCCTGGATCTTTTTAGTAATTGGTAATCCATTCTCGGTCTCTGTGTGGAATAATATTTTGAACTTCTACGAGAACCCTTATCATTCCACATCTATCTCGTTTAACTTTATAAACAATCTGCTGAACTTCTTCCATTCGTCAACCCTTATCTATTTCAGCGCTCTTTTCTTGGTTATCTGCGTTGCTAGATACTATTTGGAAGATGGTTCGACAGGCTCACCACAAGGGAAAAAATTAAAGCTCTTTTATAACTTCGTTATTTCATATTCTGTTCTTGCTTTTGTATATTATTTAAGATCTCCGGGCTGGCTTAGATATATACTGATCGCCGAACTGCTGACACTCTTCGTCTTACCGCACGCTATGTCAGTGTTTTTAGAGAGGTTTGATAAACAGAAATTCGCAGTCGCCGTAGTGTTCTTGTTGTGCCTAGTTCAGTTTACGCACCTTTTTAGCGGCGCAGAGATTTACGCCGGAGATGCTGCGTCCAAGACTGCCAGATATATAAACGAGACCTACCCAGGGCAGTCGATCGGGATTATCAACTCGCTTGAGGTTTCTTCCCTGATCCAAACAGATGAAAAGTATCAAACCTTTACACTTCTCGGTCTGCCTACAATAGGGACTGACTTTTTTGCTAAAGGTGTCCGTCCGGGTGTTGTCATATACGGTTCAGACACAAATCTTTCAGTAGATGCAGAAAGTATTATAAAAGACTATTATAGATATATTAAGAGTATGAATGGTCTGGAGGTCTTTGGGTTAATAAAATAAGATATGAACGAGTTAATTTGTCCCGTCTGTAAAAATAAAATCCGCGACAATGTCTTGTCTGGGGGTGATTATATCTCCGGAGAGGAGTTCTCACTCATAGGATGTTTCGATTGTGAAATAGTTGTCACAGACTTTGGTCCCGACAAAAAAAATTTAGGTGATTATTACGGAGATCAATATTACGGCAACAGGAAGTCCTTGAGCGAAGATGTTATAAATCGCTTGAGAATCAGGCAGATTTTCAAGATCGCAGGTATAGCACCGCGCAAGCTCTTGGATATCGGCTGTGGCAACGGGTCCTTTTTTATGAAGTTTCGAGAACTTGGCTGGTTGGCCTTCGGGACAGAGCTTGCTCCGCCGGAACACCTGAAGAACGGGGCGGGAGAGTTTATATATAAGGGCGATCTGATGGAGAATAGTTTTGAGAGTGTAAGCTTTGAGCTTGTCACAATGTGGCATTCACTGGAGCATATCAGCAATCCTCTGGAGTATATGAAGGAGGCTTTGAGAATCTTGAAGGATGGCGGAGTTCTTATCGCAGAGGTGCCCAACTTCAGGTCATGGCAATCGCAGATCTTTAAAGAGAATTGGTTCCACCTAGATGTACCGAGGCATTTGATGCACTTCTCGCCGAAGGGCTTGGCTGTATTGCTCCAGAAGGCAGGGTTCCGTAATGTAGAGGTTACCGCCGGCAGTTTTATCTATCAGATCTACGGCTATCTGCAGTCTATTTTAAATTTTTTCAGCCGGAGGAAGAATATGTTGTTCGATTTGCTAAACGGTAAAATTGATTTAACTGCCGCCGCTAAGGCACATCCTATTGATCTGATTGTGAATATTATTCTGTTTCTTCCAGCCGCGGCGTTCTCTTTGATCTTCTCTGTATTGGAGATTTTGTCCGGACGAAGTGGCATTATACTGGTCTCCGCTAAGAAGTAGAAACCAATAAGGTGTAGGTAGTGTTCTATATATTATGAAAAACTTTGTGGCAAAAGAAGATTATCAGAGCCTTTATGAACGGTCCATAGAAGATCCGGAAGGCTTTTGGGCATCTCTTGCGGAGAACGAGCTCGAGTGGTTTCAGAAATGGGACAAGGTTTTTGAATGGAACTACCCGTACCATAAGTGGTTTTTGAGAGGGAAGTTGAACATCACACACAACTGTCTTGACCGCCATGTTGCGGCCGGCCGAGGTGACACACTAGCTTTCATCCATGTTGATGAGAATTACAAAGAGACGACGATTACATACGGTGAACTTCTACGTCAGGTTAATAAGTTGTCCAACGGCCTAGCATCGCTCGGAGTTAAGAAGGGGGATTGTGTAGTGCTCTATATGCCGCTTATGATAGAGCAGGTGGTGGCGATGCTGGCTTGCGCTAGGATCGGTGCCATACACTCCGTGATCTTTGCCGGTTTCTCCGATAAGGCTGTACGCAATAGGATTATCGATCTGCAGGCTAAAGTTGTTATCACCGCTGATTGGACGCTAAGACGCGGAGAGAAGAAGAGGCTAAAACCGACGGTAGACGAGGCGATTGACGGGCTGGATTTTGTGAAGCATGTCATTGTGTTAGTACGCGATGGCGAGCGCCATGATTCAACGGAGAGAGAGGTAGATTATTACGAACTCGTGAGTGAACAGGAAGATATTTTTGCGCCGGAAGTTATGGATTCAGAAGACCCACTTTTTGTTCTGTATACTTCCGGCTCAACAGGCAAGCCTAAGGGGATCGTTCACACGACAGGCGGATACAGTCTTTATGCACACTACACCTCAAAAGCTGTTTTTAATTTGAAACCGGGCGACGTCTACTGGTGTACAGCTGACCCGGGTTGGATCACAGGACATAGCTACGTGGTGTACGGTCCGCTTTCTGTCGGAGCGACATCTGTCTTGGTAGAAGGTGTGCCGGATTATCCGTCCAAAGATAGATGGTGGAAGATAGTTGATAAGTACAAAGTAAAAGTTTTTTATACCTCTCCGACAGCTATCAGAATGCTCCGCAAGTTTGGAGAAGAACATCTGGAGAAACACAATCTTTCGTCGCTCCGGATTTTGGGAAGCGTCGGTGAGCCGATTAGCGCTGAGGTTTGGAACTGGTTTTATAAATATGTAGGACGTGAGAGGTGTGTCGTGGTTGATACATGGTGGCAGACAGAGACGGGCGGACATATGATAGTGTCACTGCCTGCTCTCCCGCAAAAACCGGGGAAGGCCGGCCTGCCCTTTTTTGGCATAGATGTTGATATTGTTGATAAGGATGGACAGAGTGTGCCGGATAATACTAAGGGTCTGCTGGTTATAAAGAAGCCTTGGCCCGGAGCGATGCGCACAGTCTGGGGCGACAACGCTCGGTTTGAGAAATATTGGAGTGAGACGAAAGGGGTGTATACTGCCGGAGATATGGCTATTCGCGATGAGGATGGCTATATTCAGATACTCGGACGAAGCGACGATCTTATCAACTCTTCCGGCCACCGCATCGGTACGGCGGAAGTGGAGAGTGCGCTCAACTCTCACCATTCTGTTGCCGAGTCGGCCGTGATAGGCAAGCCCGACGAGATCAGAGGTGAAGTGATAAAGGCGTTCATCCTACTTCATACAGGGCGAGTACATGATGAAATTTTGATAGAAGATATAAAATTCCATGTGCGAAGAGAGATAGGTGCACATGCAATACCTGTCGAGATAGAGTTTATAGACAAACTGCCTAAAACCCGTTCCGGTAAGATCATGCGCCGAGTACTAAGAGCTAAAGAGATGGGACAAGATTTGGGAGATTTAACTACACTTGAAGATTAAATGAATTTTATATATTTAACATCCAAGAAATATCCAAGCAAGACAGCTGACCACTTTTTCGTGAAAGAGATGGCTAAAGCCTACGGCAGGATATTAAAAGACAAGCTGACTTTGGTACTGGCCGGAGACACCTCAGAATTTTTTAAAGATATAAAAGTTGTAAATACTCAAATTTTAAATGAGAAAGGGAGAACGCTCTACTACCTTTTCTGGTTACCTTTTTTTATTAAAAAACAGAAGCTCGATAGTCCGGAGACAGTATTCTTTTCCAACGATCCGAACCTTCTTGTTGACCTGATCGTTTTGAGGAAGATCTTCAGATTTAAATATAAGATCTGCTCCGAGTGGCATATGCTTTATGATAGTTGGAAGGACAAGTTTATAGTTAAGAACAGCGACTATTTGGTTGCGACATCCAAAAGACTGTGTGATACGATACTTGATAGGACGAAAGTCTCTGTAAAACCTGACAGGTTTCTAGTTGTTTATGGCGGATCTAACATTGAGAAGTATGACAGTCTAACGGGACGTGATTTGCGTGATGAGTTGAATCTTCCTAAAGATAAAATTCTCGTCGCTTACATAGGAATGTTTAAAACTTTAGGAACAACAAAGGGGATAGATATGATGATAGAGGCGCTCTCATACCTGCCGGAGAATGTGAGTATGGTTTTTGTAGGAGGGAAGCATGAGGAGATAGAAGAGATAAGGGCAGGGATCACCGATCCAAAAATAAGAGAGAGGGTTATTTTTGTTGAGAGACAGGATATAGAGAGAGTGCCTATGTATCAGAAGGCGGTGGATATTTTAGTAATACCAAGTCCCGACAAACCGCCCTTCAGTAACTATCTTCTGCCTATGAAGGTTTACGAATATATAGCCAGTAAGAAGCCGATAGTCTACTCTGACTTGCCAATATTACGTGAAGTACTTGGTGGGTGCGGATTTAGTTTTAAGCCTGGCGACTCTAAGGACTTGGCGGGAGTTATAACGTCTATAAATGGCAATCCGGAAGTTGTAAAGCAAAAGACGGACTTATGTTATCAATTAGCGAAGCAGACCACTTGGGATAAAAGGGCGCAAAATGTCATTGATTTTTTAACAAAATAGTCATAATATAGATTTATATATGGAGACAAAAACAGCATTAGTTTGCGGCGCAGGAGGATTCATCGGCAGTCACTTGGTCAAGAAGTTGAAGAAGGAGGGCTTCTGGGTGCGTGGCGTAGACTTAAAGAAGCCGGAGTTTTCCGAGACTGCGGCAGATGAATTTGTTGTAGGCGACTTGAGAGATCAGCTGCTTGTGCAGTCAGTTCTTGATAGGCCCTTCGATGAAGTGTATCAGCTCGCCGCTGACATGGGCGGGGCGGGATATATCTTCACAGGTGAGCATGATGCGGATGTTATGCATAATTCTGCGACGATCAATCTGAACATGGCTTACTATGGCAACAAGGCCGGTATTAAGAAAATATTTTATTCTTCATCAGCTTGCATCTATCCGGCATACAATCAATTAGACGCGGATAATCCAAAATGCTGTGAAGATTCCGCCTATCCGGCTGAACCAGACAGTGAATACGGATGGGAGAAGTTATTCAGTGAGAGGATGTATCTGGCATTCCACAGGAATTACGGACTCGATGTTCGCATAGCCCGCTTTCATAATATCTTCGGTCCGGAAGGTACTTGGCGCGGAGGCAAGGAGAAGGCGCCAGCTGCAATGTGCAGGAAGGTTGCAGAAGCGGCTAATGGCGGAGAGATAGAGGTTTGGGGTGATGGTTTACAGACTCGATCCTTTCTTTATATTGATGAATGTTTGGAAGGAGTTAGGCGTCTCATGGACTCTAATTTCAATGGCCCGGTCAACATCGGTTCGGAAGAGATGGTGACAATAAACGGCCTTGTTGATATGACTGCGAAGATAGCTGACAAAGAGATCAAGATAAAACATATTTCCGGACCACTTGGTGTCCGCGGAAGGAATTCAGACAACGGCGTTATTTTAGACAAGCTCGGCTGGGCGCCTTCAGGGAAGCTCCATGATGGACTCAAGGAGACTTATAAATGGATCTCGGAGCAAATATGATCATCGTCCGAATCTCCGGAGGGATAGGTAACCAGCTCTTTCAGTATGCGATGGGCCGGGCGCTGACTTTGAAGAATGGGCAGGAGCTTAAACTGGATACAACTTTCTACGAGATGGGGATAGAGAAGGATAGGTACTTTAAACTGAATGATTTTAACATCACTCAAAATATCGCAACTCCAGAAGATTTTAAAAAGATCGGGGTACCGAATCCCAAGAACAACAGCCTGCCTGCAAGATTGGTTAGGAAATTCTGCAGAGATCTCGGGCCTTATCTGCCCCTCAATAGACGAAGGATGATAATAGAGACGACATTCAACTTCCGCCCGGAGATATTTAATATAAAAAAAGATTGTTATCTGTCCGGTGTTTGGCAGAGTGAGAGATATTTTGTTGAATATGCTGACCAGATACGGCAAGATTTCCAGTTGTCTGTTCCTCTGTCTGCTGAAGCAGAAGCTTTAAAAAGAGATATCACGCAAGTTAACGCCATCTCCCTACATGTCCGCCGTGGAGATCAAGTTCATAATCCGCACCTACTCCAAAAGCACGGCGCTTTAGGTGGGGAGTACTATAAAAACGCGGTTAACCATATGATAAGCAAAACTACCTTGCCCCATCTTTTTATATTCTCTGACGAGATTGAGTGGTGCAAGGAGAATCTTAAGTTCAACATACCTACGGTGTATGTCGCCGGCAAGAATCTGAAGGACTACGAAGAGATGGCATTGATGAGTTGGTGCAAGCATAATATAATAGCCAAGAGTTCTTTCAGCTGGTGGGGGGCGTGGCTCAATGCCAATCCAAAGAAGATTATTGTTGCGCCGGCACAGCGTTTCGGGTCCGATACTCAGACAGCCCCGGACCTCTACCCGGATTCATGGATCAAGATATGATAATAAAAAGGATAAAAAATAAGATCGTGAGCACAGCAGCTAAGTTTAAGCGCCGTTTTGTGGCACCGCTACCGCCCGTGAACGCCGACGGTAAGGTGCTGATCCACCTTGGCTGTGGGCCGGCCAACGACCCAAGATGGATCAATATCGATCTGCTTCGTCTCCCCCATATTCACCATATTCAGAGCATAACTCGCCTCGACAACTTCCCGGACAATACAGCTGACCTTATATATGCTAGCCACGCCTTCGAGCATGTCAGCCACAGAGAACTTCTAGATGTCTTAATAGAATGGTGTCGGGTACTGAAGTCAGGTGGCGTCTTACGTCTGTCTGTACCCGATCTTGATCGTCTAATACACATCTATAATTCTGAAAATAAGGAAATTCAGTCGATAGTTCAGCCGTTGATGGGTACGCAAGACTACCAATATAATTTCCATTACAGCGTTTTTAACAAGAAATATCTCACTGAACTTTTTAAGAAAGCCGGCTTTAAGGAAGCGAGAGACTGGGATCCAAAGACGGCTCCGTATCACACCTTTAGAGACTGGTCTTCTAGACAAGCCTCTGTAAATGGACATTCGTATCCGGTCAGTCTTAATCTTGAGGCGGTTAAATAATGTCGGAGTTTTTTAATAAAAATAGAACTCTCTTATGGATTCTACTGACTAGCTTTCTTATGAGTTTTACATACTCCCTTTATTATCAGATAGATCCGGCAGTGGATGCGCGCGCATATGATAATATCGCCCGCAATATTATCAATGGTAACGGTTACCGTGAGTCCGTAGAACTATCCCTAGATCGGGATTTCTCTATCGCCAGAGTTGGCCCGCTTTATGAATACTTTCTAGCTGGAGTATATGCTATTTTCGGCCACAACTATTACATAGTCTGGTTCTTGCAGGCTTTATTACACGCTCTGACTGCGCTCCTGGTTTACCTCATCGCACTTAAAGTTTTTGCCGATAGCGACAAGAGAGAGAAGATAGCGCTCTGGTCTGCTGTTATTGTTGGCCTTCATCCTGACCTGATAGAGATCTCTGCAATGCTTATGACGGAGACTTTATATCTGTTTTTATTCTCTTTATTGCTCTACATATTTTTCGCTGACACATCAGTGGCCCTGCTTGGGCTGGTATCCGGGTTTGCTGTCATGGCTAGGCCGCCGGTGTTGTTTTGTCTCCCAGTCATATTCTTCTATCTATATAGGAAAAAAACTTTCAAAGAGATATTATTGTTCAGCGTTATTCTAGCCGCAGTTTTTATCCCATGGACAGCTAGAAACTACATTGTATATGGAGAGGTGATACCTCTTGGTGTCGCTGGGCAGCTTAACTTCTGGATAGGTAATCACGTTGGCGGCAATGGCGAACAGGAGATGAGTCAGGAGATAGTAGATTTTGCCGAAACTCATTCTATAAAGGAGTTGGGTAATGAGTCTGTAAAACAGTTTAAGAATTTTATTTTGAACTATCCAGCAGAGTTTATTAAGCTTACAATTCTACGGATCAATAAATATTTCAGCATCATCCGACCTATGGGCTTTTGGTTCTATACTTCCGGCTGGAGGCAAATGTTGTTCGTCGCATCTTCCGTTTTGGCTTCAATAATTTTATTCATAGCAGGCATGGCCGGCGCCATAAAAATGCTTAAAGAGCGCAAAGAGAAATATAACTACTTGATAGCTTTCGCAGTTCTGACTCCGCTTATTCTATTCATCACCGTCGTTGAGACCCGATACCGCTTCCAGATCTACCCGATCCTAGCACTTTTTGCAGGCTATTTTATCGCAACATTTAGTTCGACAGATCAGCAATTAAAAAAGATACTTTTTGTCTCTATATTTCTTGTTTTACTGAACGGGGGAATTGATCTCTTCATGAATTCAGGCCTATTGCTTGCTCGTATTAGTAGTTGGCTTTAGCCCTATCTTTTTGGTCAGGCTGGCCACGAAGGCAGGGAACATCTTATCGCTCTTTATTGTCTCATAGCTTCCGCCTTTGACCCATAGTCCCATGAAGTCGAAGGGTACGGAGTCTTCGAAGATGGCTGTCACGAAGTCTAGCACTTCCTGGTCATCGTATCTGTAGTTATGCAGTCTATCCTTAATCAGCGCAGGCAGATTTTCTATGGCTCCACACCTCTTGATCATAGAGAGTTTGTTGAAGAAGACCTCGCCGAAAGTGATGACGGGTTTCCTAAGGAAGGTTGCCTCCAGGCCTACAGTGCCGGTGATAACGGTCATTAACTTGCCATGTTTCATTAGGTCAAAGGATGAGGTGCTGGTTGGTACAAGCTTCACATTAGGGATCTTCTTCATCTCTTTATAATATTCTGTCGGGCGGTATTCAAGCATGGCGGGATGCTCTTTCACATATAGTTTGAATCCTATCGGCAGAGACTTGGCGATTTGGCTGATAAGGTTGAGCTGGTTTGCGTAGAAAGGCGCATAAAGCAGAGTGGCGATCTCTGGCTCAAAATGGAGTGGGAAGAAGGCGAAATCCTCACCGAAGTCGACTTTGTCGTAGAATTTATTCATGTTTCGGCGCATTCTTAATCGTCTAACAATTTTATCTTTCAAAACCTGAATAGGATTTTCTACAGTTAAATCTGTCCTGTAGGGATTGTTGTAATAGTCGAATATGGATTTGGTTGTGAATTTCAAACCAGTAAATAGTTTCTTCGGCAATGCTAAAATCTGGCTCTTTCTTGAAGCCGGTTCCTCTTCTTTTGCATATTCTGGCGGTGCAGGATGAGCTCTGAATTCTGACAGAAAATCCTCAGCCGTCTTCTTGAATGGACTTTGGTAACCTTCCTCCTTTATTTTTTTAAATATAATTTCAACACCGCTTAATATCTTATCATCGTCTGTAAAAGCTATCAGATTCCTGATTCTGCCGGATTCCAGTGCGTAAGTTTTTATACCCATCTTTTTCGCGACATTGTAGAATACGAAATTTCCAAGGGAACCAATATTAACTCCAACAACAAAATCCGGCTTCTCTCTCTCTAAGAATTTTTTAATCTCCCTGAATTTTACCTGCAATATGCGCAATAATTCTTCATGAGTGAAGGGTGGAGTCGGAGAGATATCATATTCAGGCTCCATCATTAAGCTTCGGTCTAAGATTAGATAGGGCCAGAGACTCGGTAAGCCATATTCTTCTTCAATCTTTTTGATATATTCCAAATCTAGTTCCTCGTTCTTGTATTGAGCATGTAGTTCCTCATCTAAAATAAGGCTTGAATAATTTATATCTTTCTGATTCTTAACAAACTGCTCTGCGCGCCTCGTGTGAATATATCCGCAGAATTCCTTAACACCATAATTATTCTTTAGCTCCAGGGCAATGGCGTTGCCCATGAGCGCAAACTGACGCTGTAAAATTATGCATCCTTTCATGATGTTATTTTTTTAAGTAAATTTTCTAAAGGTTTTATAGAGTTCCTGTATTCAAAACGTCTCGCCTCTTTCTCGGCGTGCCCTGCTAGTCCCTCCCTTAATCCCTTGTCATCGATCATTTTTTTGAGCTTATCTTTTAGGTCTTTGTAGTCACCATTCTTAAATGTTATTCCTGCTTCGCCTGCTGCCCAAGCTGAACCACTCACTTCCGGTACAATGACCGGCAGTCCCGTGGCCATAGCTTCTGGAATAGTTAGTCCTAATGGCTCCGCCCACCTTGCCGGATGCACAAAGAAGTCGGAGTCGTGATACAGCCCGTTAAGTCTTTGTTTATCGATCCAGCCATAGAAGACTACACTGTCTTCAAGTTTGTATTCTTGCGACATCTTTATCAATCTCTCTTTCTCTCTGCCGTCTCCAACGATATGGACTACTATATTTTTTCTATTTTCCATTTCACTTAATGCCTTCAAGAGCGTATCTACCCCTTTCTCCGGAGCTAACCTTCCGACATAGATGATATTGGTCTTACTCTTGTCGAAAGAGCAGACCAATTCTGATTTTTTAAAAAATATCTCCAGATCATCAAAGTCGGACAGCACTACAATTTTGTCTCTGTTGAGTCCGAAGTCCGACATCCAATCCTTCATGATAGGTGAAGAGATGGTGAAGGCGTCAATGTGGTTTGCGAAATGTACACCAATATTTTTCTCAAAGAAAATCCTCCAGCCATCGGAGATTTTTGTCCTTAAAGATTTTTGTACTTCGTGTCCGGCAGCATAGGTTGTGCCGTGTTCATAGATCGAGAAGACTGGTCCATTGAAATGCAAAAGGACGGGAGTCTTTCCGCCTAAGGTTCGATACAATCCCGCTCCCCAGATAAAATGCTCTCCTTCGAATACGAAGATATCGAAGTCGTTCTGGTGTTTTCTAAGTAAAAAAAATATTTTTATCTGGAGAGCCATCCAGTTTTTGAACCTGGTGGGAGATTCGATGAGTGAGTAAGCCGTCTTCTCAAAAAAAGAGTTCTTCTCCGGAAAGAAGGTGAACATACTCACCTGATGGCCAAGTAGAGCCATAGAGGTCGCCTTTAGGTGCGGAGATAAGTTGGATCCGCCACCGGTCTTGAGGTTTACTTGCGTGGTTAAAAAGGCTATTCTCATATAATATTAGTGTAACTTTCGTTTGATTATAATGGTTTCAATTCATAATATACTATGATTCTGTCAAAAGCCATAAACTATATACTATCTGCAGTAGATCAGCTTTTTTCCTCCCCATCGACTGTATTGACTTACCATTCTGTCTCCGATGGAGCGACACCGATCTCTGTGACAACTGAGAGCTTTCGAAAGCAGATGAAGTTTTTGGTGGAGAGTGGGCGGAGTGTCATCAGCCTAAGAGAGTATTTCGACGGTAAGTCTGGAGTCCTGATCACCTTTGATGACGCATTTAAGGATGTGTATCAGAACGCTTTGCCGATCTTGAAAGAGAATAATTTTCCGGCGGTTATTTTTGTGAACACATCTTTGCTTGGCGGCCATGCAACCTTCGCAACTCTAGATAAGGATCGTTCTCGTCAGATCTGCACACTTGAAGATCTCCGCCAACTTGCCGACAGTAAGTTTGCAATAGCTAATCATGGCAACGATCACAGGCAGTTATCCGGGTTGGCGGACGATGAGGTCATATCTGAATATGAGAAGGCTTTTAGTTTTATAAAAAAAAGTTTTATTAAGAACAGCTACCCGGATGTTTTTGTTTTTCCTAAGGGGGCGAAGAATGAGAGTGTTAAAGTTCTTCTCCGAAGTAAGGGGGCGAAGATTTTAGACGACAGAATAGACATCTACTCTGACACGTCAATGGCCGGATTTGCTCTGAAGTTAAGCCGATCTTATCTCTGGTTGCGAGACAAGCTTTCATCTCTGAAGAAGCATTGGTCTATTTTTATGCTGGCTTTCGCCATCAGCCTACTGATAGTTGCACCTACGATCTCTGCTATCTGGCAGATCGGTCCGGACTTCAGGGGGATTTATCCGATGTTGAGCAACGATGAAGACCAATATCTGTCTATGACCAGAGAGGCTTATGACGGGCATTATAATTTTGGTTCGGTCTATCTTAAAGAACATAAGGACGCCCCGTATCTGCAGCAGCCTCTGGCGGGAATAATATTTGAAAAGACCGCAAGGTTGTTTGATATATCAATACCGAAACTTTTTGCCGTCAACGATTTTCTTTTGCCGTTCGTCGGAGTCCTGTTGCTCTACTCCTTGTTTTTTTCTTTAACTGAAGTTAAGAATATATCTGTTTTATTCTCCGGTCTTTATTACTTGATCTTCATCTCCGCCTTTAACAGGCCCATAAATCCGCAGTTCAGCTTTCTGTTTCTCTTCCTTGGTCTTCTGCTTATCTGGAAGATAGTTAATAATGAAAAAAGAGATACCAAAATAGTTTTACTATATAACTTACTTCTTGCGATAGACTTCGGCATCGCCTTCTATATTTATCCCTTCGTTTGGTCGGCTATCTTCGTTGTTTACTGCCTGATGCTTTTTGTCCTTGTTATTAAGGAGGGCTATTTGCTTTATTACATAAAGAATTTTCTGGCCTTTGCTATTCCTGCCGGTCTTTTTGCCACCCCTTTTATCTTAAATATGCAGCTCGCGTCGGCTGACCCAAATTATATGGATCAGAATTTGCGCTTCGGCTTCCTATTCAATCATTGGCCGGGAGCATATGTGAATGTCGCGATAATGTCACTGTCTCTCATTGTTATATTTTTATCGGGAAAGATAACTAATCAGAAACAAAAAATCTTTGCTTATGTTTTGGCTATATCCGGCATACTTCTAAACTGGCAGAACGTGATTACGGGTAAGGCTTTCTCCTTCTCCATGCATTACTATTGGGTGGTAACGCTTTTCATGCTCATTATCTTCGCCATATGCTTAAGATCCAAGAGATGGCCAGCCATAGTCTTGATGTTTTTTATGATCATCGGCCTGTCATATAGGGAGATGGGCGGTATTAAGTTCGGCTTAGGTTTTGCCGATCAGCTCAATATCTCTAATTTCAGACAGATGCAGGAGTTTGTGACCGTCGCTGATTGGTTCGATAAGAACTCTCCGCGTGACTCCGCAATATATCCGCTGGGCAAGAATTATAATCATCTGATCCCGATATACACTTACAATAATAATTTCGCTAATGCCAACGCCGGACTTTTTCTGATCTCTGATGACGAGATGGAGAATCGCTTTGTTATACAGAATTTTTTTACCGAGGGGATCGATGTTGAGTACATAAAGCATCACAATGTTGAGATCTGGACTAATAAGTTTATAGAAAGATATCAAAGTGAGAGTAATCGAAAAAAAATTATAAGTTTCATTACTAGACAACCTCGCAAGGAGGTGGAATTTATTCCAAAAGAATATATAGACAGGATTTTGGCAAAAGTGGATTCATATCAGAAGCTTGGATTTGAGCAGTCGCTGAAGCAATATGCCGTAGATTATATTTTATTGGATAAGAATGATCCGGGGTACGGCCGACTTGTTGATAATTTTAAGAAGATGCCGTTCTTGTCTCTGGTCGCGGAGATAGACAGCAGTTTAATTTTCAAAGTTGCAAAGTAGTATGCCAAAGCTGATCTATATATCAAATTCAAAACTGCCGGCAACTTCTGCTCATGGGCTCCAACTTATGCAGATGTGTAGCGCATTCGCCAAGAACGGTTATGATGTGGAGCTTGTAGTACCAAGAAGAGTTGGCACTACTTCAGAAGATCCGTTTACATATTACGGTATTGATAGAAATTTTAAAATTACAAAAGTTCCCTGTATCGATTTTATCTTTTTAAGTGAGAGTAAGCTAGCCTTCCTGTTGCAGATGTTATCGTTCATGATTTTTTCAAGAATTCTGCTTATGTTTAAGAAGTATGATGTTTTGTATTCCAGAGATGCTATGGCTGGGGTATTCTTCAGGGATATCTCTTTGGAGCTTCATTCAATCCCCAAGAAGACTAGCCTTGCTTATTTAAATATTTTGAAGCGGGCGAAGCTACTGATAGTGCTAACGGGTTTTATAAAAGAGAGGATGTCGAAGTTGGGTATCAGTAAAGATAAGATACTGATCTCACCGGATGCGGTAAATCTGGATAAGTTTGATATAGATATTTCCAAAGATGAAGCCAGAAAAAAACTGGGATTGCCAGCGGACAAAAAACTAGTCGGTTATGTCGGAATGCTCCGTACTTTGGGGATGGAGAAGGGTATCGACGTCGCTGTTAAGGCGCTGTCACAGATAGGCCGACAAGATGTCTGCTTAGTACTAGTTGGTGGGTATCAGCCGGACATAGAGATATATGAGGGTCAGGCAGAGTTACTTTCGGTGCAGGATAGACTGATCTGCACTGGGATGGTTAAGCACGATCTGGTGCCGATCTATCTGAAAGCTTTTGATATTCTCATCGCGCCCTTTCCAGAGACCGAGCATTACAGCTACTATATGTCACCGCTGAAAATTTTTGAATACATGGCGTCCGGCCGGCCAATCATATCGACGACGCTCCCGTCACTTAAAGAGGTTCTTAATAGTTCTAACTCAATTCTCGTTGCGCCTGACAGCTCCTTAGAGCTTGCGTCGGCAGTGGAAAGGGTTTTGGATGACGGCGAGCTAGCCTCCTCGATATCTGACAAGGCGCTCCGTGATGTTCATGAATACACATGGGAGAAGAGGACAGCCAAGATCTTGTCTTTTATTAAGGAAGAGAATGTAAGATCTTTCTCCTCGAACAGTTCAGTAAAGGAGTATTCTAAAATGTATCTTCGCCCCGGAGAGGAGTATGTTATAAAAAAATATATGCCAAAAGGATCTGTAGTCTTGGACCTCGGTTGTGGAGCTGGACGCACAACCTCCTATATATATGATAATGGCGCGAAGGTGGTCGGTGTAGATATTGCCGCACCATTAATAGAAGAGGCCAAGAAGAAGTTTCCACGTATAGACTTTCGGGTGATGGACGCCAGACATTTGGATTTTAAAGACGCCAGTTTCGATGCGGTATTCTTCTCTTTTAATGGCATAGACAATCTAGATTCTTTGGAAGAACGAGAAGGAGCTCTACTTGAGATGAAGAGAGTTTTGAAGTTGGGAGGGCATCTTATATATACCAGCCACAATGGGTTGGCGATACCAAGAACTAAGACAAGTTTTAGTATAATCTGGAACAATCTTGGCAGGCTTCGGATAGGCCCACACTGGCGAGTTGAGAAGTATGAATTTGGTCGGTTGACTCAGTATTATAATAATATCTGGAACGAATCTTTCGCACTGCGTCTCCTTGGTTTTAAGAATGTAGAAAATATTGGTAATAGCAAGAGATTTCTACATTCTTCGAGGTTTGTATTGTCATCTGTCGATAAATTCCCGATTTATATAGGACAAAAATGATTTTCAAAAAAAGTAAATTCTTTATGGATTCACTGCGAGTACTTTATCAGGATGAAGATCTTGGAGTACTTTTAGATAAAAAAAAATACGATCTGATGACTGTTATATCTTACTCCGATTTGGGGTTAGAGAGTTCGGGCTTTAAGTGCAAACATAAGAAACTCGCCAATATATATTTGAACGGAACTACTGAAGAGATACTGGATAGATTTGCCAGGACGACAAGGCAGGAGGTTTCGCAGACTTATAATATTTCAGAGCTGGAGTTTAAGATCAATGATCCGGATGTAGATACTACATATAACTTATATAAGAAATTTGAAGTAGCGCAGGGGCGCAAGCCGTGGGGGCGCGAGACGTTTGAGGGAGTGATAAACTTCAACGCCTATTACAAGGGCGAGCTAATAGCCTCGGTGCCGTGCTACGATCTCCGGCCGGTTCTCCAAGTACGGGCTATATTCTCTAAGAGGTTGGAAGAAAAAGATCATGCTTTGTATAAAATAATCGGCCGGGCGACACGAAGATTAATTTTTGAAATATGCAAATATGGCAAGGAGCGTGAGTATGAATTCGTCGGCCTCGGTTCGGTCAACTACGGCACAGCCCAGAAGTCTAACGTCGCCGACTTCAAGATGTTCTTCGGCCCGCAGATAGGTGATGAGTATACTTACACTTATAAAAGCAGACGCCTCGCTGCTCTGGAGATGACAAAGGAGTATCTATCGTCTATAATACGAAAGTTCAAAAAATGATTATTTTAGGCATAAATGAGAGTCACTTAGGTACGGTAGCAGTTCTAAAGAACGGCAAGGTTTTATACTGCGAGTCTGAAGAGCGTATCACGCGCAAAAAGAATGATGTTGGCTATCCATATCAGGCTATTGAGGCAGCACTCAAGGCGACAGGGATCAAAAAAGAGGATGTAGATTTCGTCGCTTATAGCTGTCAGTTTCGCGGGCCGGAAGAGTTCAAGATTAAGCGGATGACCACCTTCAAGATCTCCGACTATATCAGAGAGATGTATGAGTACTGGAAACCGATACTTGTAGAACATAAAGCCCCTCCGCCTTTCTGGGAGAAGTTGATGGAAGAGGAGCGTTTCAAGCATCCGGGTAGAGAGTATTACGATTTTAGTTTTCTTAAGACTACGCCTAAAGATAAGTGGGGGGAGGTTTTTGATCAAGAGAGAATAAAAGTAGTTGTTAAGCATCTGGGTATCACGCCCGAGAAGGTCTTGCTTCTCAATCATCATCTTTGTCATGCATACTACGCCTACTATGCATCTCCAATTGATCGTACTAAGAAGACGGCGGTTATTACGGTTGATGGTGAAGGCGACGGAGAGAATGCCACAGTATATGAGGCGAAGAACGGAAGGTTAAAAAAAATCTACGGCACAGGTATGTGCAATTTAGGCAGAATCTACAGGTACATCACTCTGCTTCTTGGGATGAAGCCTTTTGAGCATGAGTATAAGGTGATGGGCATGGCTCCATATGCGAAGGATTATATAAGTAAGCCTGTCTATGATCTATTTAAGAAAACTTTAGTGGTTGACGGTCTCGATTTCAAATGGAAAGAAAAACCGTCAGACTTGTATTTTTACTTTAGGGATAAATTCGAGGGTCAGCGCTTCGACGGTATAGCCGGCGGTTTGCAGAAGTGGTTAGAAGATATTCTTGTGGAGTGGGTGAAGAATGTTCTGAAGTTTTTGAAAGTGGATACTATGGTTTATAGCGGAGGCGTGTCTATGAACGTGAAAGCAAACAAGGTTCTGGCCGAGATACCTAAGTTGAAAGAGTTTTTCGTTCCTCCAAGCGGAAGCGACGAGTCTACGGCTATCGGTGCGGCATATGTGGTCTCAGTAGATAAGGGAGAAGAACCAGAGGAGCTTACAAACGCTTATTTAGGCTACCAGATAACATCTGCCGAGATCGAGGCTCTGATAAAGAAAAACAAGATTGAAGGAAAATATAAAGTTGTGAGAAAGATAAAAAACAAGGAGGTGGCCAAGCTCCTGGCGAAAGACAAGATTATTGCCCGATGTGTCGGTGGCATGGAGTTTGGTGCTCGCGCTCTTGGGAATAGGTCCATCCTCTGTAACCCGGTCAACTTCGACAACATAACTCTACTGAATGAGAGGATAAAGTTCCGCGATTTCTGGATGCCTTTCACCCCATCTATTCTTGATTACCGGGTTAAGGATTATCTTGTAAATCCTAAGAATTTCAGTTCGCCCTATATGACAGTCGCTTACGATACGACACCACTTGGCCGCAAGCACTTGAAAGCTGCTACTCACCCTGGCGACTTCACTGCCAGACCGCAGATGCTGACGAAGGAGGCGAACCCTGGATATTATGACTTGATACAAAACTTCGAGAAGTTGACCGGTGTCGGAGCGGTACTCAACACATCTTTTAATCTGCACGGCGAGCCGATTGTTCGCGACGCCAAGGACGCTTGGCACACTTTTATCAACTCTGATCTGGATGGACTGCTCTTGAATGATACTTTGATCATGAAGCAATAATGAAAACCCTGCGTATTTTAGATCGCTATCTCGAGAATTTTATAACACGCAGATATGTAACCCCTTTCATACGCGCTAAGACAGGAGATATGGTTGCCTCGGGACTCTTCAAGGGTATGAAGTATGTAGAAGGGAGTGTGGGAAGCAGGCTGTTGCCGAAGTACCTTGGAACTTATGAGTTAGAGCTTGTTCCAATCCTTGAAAAAGTGCTTAGAGAATCTTTCAATACCATTATAGATGTCGGCGCAGCAGAGGGTTACTATGCTGTCGGCATGGCCATGAGAAGTCCTTCGGCTGAAGTCATTGCATTTGAGTCAGAGGAGAGAGGGCGAGATTTAATCAAGAAGATGGCGGAGAGCAATGGTGTCTCGGGCAGAGTTTCAACTAAGGGATTTTGTGATACGAAGTCGTTGTCTGATACGATTGCCGAGAATAAAAAAACTTTGGTGATGATGGATATCGAGGGCGGGGAGAAGGAACTGCTCGATAACTCTTTGATATCAAAACTCAATAAGTGCTATATCTTGGTGGAGGCGCATGAATGTGTAGTGCCGGGGATAGTCGACACTCTGGTTGCCCGGTTCAAGGATACTCACAAATTTATGGAGACAAAGGAGAGGAGGAGAATACCAGAAGATTTTCCCATTTCAATTCCGCTTATCTATCGGACTCTTTTTAAAAAATATTTTGTAACGAGCAGTATGAACGAGGCAAGGTACGACAGCTTGCTTCCCTGGCCGGAGAAGAACGCCGGCTGGCTCTATTTTGAACCAAAATAACGGAGTACTCCACATTAGAAAAGGGGGCTTGAAACTTTTTTATAATATGGTAGGTTGTACTGTAACATGTCAAATTTAAGCTATTTAAAGGGTAAAACAGTATTAATAACAGGTGGTACAGGCACATTTGGCCGAGCTTTTGTCAATAAACTCTTAAAAGAGAGCAAGGTTAAGAAAGTAATCATTTTTAGTCGGGACGAGTTCAAGCAGAATGAGATGCAGAGAGAACTGGCGGAGCATCTTCCTAGACTGCGATTTTTTATCGGAGACATCAGAGATCTGCCGAGACTTCAGAGGGCTTTCAGTGGAGTTGATATTGTCGTCCATGCTGCTGCCTTGAAGCAGGTTCCGGCAATTGAATACAACCCATTTGAGGCCGTCAAGACTAATATTCTCGGAAGTCAGAATGTTATAGAAGCTGCTTTGGATAACAACATCGACAGGGTTCTCTTGATCTCTTCCGACAAGGCTGTTGCTCCGATAAATCTCTACGGAGCGACAAAGCTGGCTGCTGAAAGATTATTTTTGGCCGGCAATGTTTATGTAGGCGACAGTAAGAAGTCAAAGTTCAGCGTCGTCCGATATGGCAACGTCATCGGTTCGCGAGGAAGCCTGATTGAGATGATAGAGAAGCAGAAGCAGACCGGGGTGATCAAGTTGACCGACCACAGGATGACCCGCTTCTGGATCCCAATAGATAAAGTTTTAGATATAATACTAGATTCAATACTTCCAAACATGGAGGGTGGTGAGCTCTTTGTACCTAAGATGAAGAGCATGTTAGTGCTAGATGTTATTAAGTATCTAGCGCCTAAGTGCGAGATAGAAGTTATCGGCATCAGGCCGGGAGAGAAGATACATGAGGAGCTTATAACCGAGCATGAAGCGAAAAGGACGACAGACATAGGCCGAGCTTATGCTGTTAAACCGGAGAATCCTCAGTATGCAGAGAACATAAAATGGCTTAAGAAGAAACCAAAGGTTTTGGCTGACTTTCACTACACAAGTGATCATAAGGAATTCCTAACTGCTCCGGAAAAAGCCAAAGATATCTTGAGTTAAATGGCAACTAAAAAAATTAAAACCGTAATAATAGGCCTTGGCAGAATAGCTCACGGTTATGAGTTTGATGCTATGGCCTTGTTTGGGATGAAATACGCCACTCATCTTTCTGCACTCGCACATCATAAGGGATTTGAGCTGGTCGCAGGATCTGATATCTCGGAAGATTCCAGAAGTAGTTTCAATGTTGCCGCTAAAAAATATAAGTTAGAGATCACGGTCTATTCCGACTGGGAGAAGATGGTTACGGAAACAAAGCCGGATCTTGTTGTGGTTGCTACCAACACAGATAGCCACGCAAAGATCTGCAACAAGTTGATCGATATGGGAATAAAAAATATTTTATGCGAGAAGCCAGTTGCTGGTACCCTAGCGGAGGCAGAGATGCTGGTGGCGAAGGCAGATAAGAATGGATGCAACCTCTTTGTGAACTACTTCAGAGCTTTTAATCCCTCTTATATAGAGCTTGTAGACAAGATTAAGTCAGGTTTTCTGGGTAAGATACAAACTTTCGATGTTAAATATACTAGGGGGCTATTAAATAACGGCACACACTTTATTGACCTGCTTATGCGAATGTTTGGAGAAGTTTCTACAGTTTCAGGCTTTAGGACTCCGACTGCCGAAGATTTTGGCAAAGATCCAACCCTGTCTGCTCGCATACAGTTTAAGAACGGTGTTTCCGGCGTGATATACGGGATGAATAATAACTTTTATAATATTTTGGAGTTAGATATATTAGGAGAGCTTGGACGCGTGAGAATAGTCAACGAGCGGGCCGAGCTTTATCTTCCCCATATGCACAATACCGTTGCTGGCTATACCTCTCTTAAGCTCCAGCCGAATAAGGGTCTTACCAGCATCAAAGATGGCCTCTATCCGGTGTATGATAGTATCTACAATAAGAAGAACAGGTGTTCAGGTCTGGACTCGCTAAATTCTTTACGAGTCGCAGATAAAATAGTTAAATCATTTAATAAGTATGAAAAATAAATTTCCCGAGATTTATAATATCGGTAAAAAAGAGATCAGCGCCGTTAATAAGGTGTTGAAGAGCGGTTCGCTTTCAGGCTTTGTTGGTGCGAAGGGGGCTCAATTTTTGGGTGGGACGTATGTTAAGAAAGCCGAAGCCGCATTTAGTAAGAAGTTTAAGGTTAAGCATGCCGTCTCATTCAATTCCGCAACTACCGCTCTACATGCGGCAGTCGTAGCTCTGGGTATCGGCCCAGGCGATGAAGTGATCGTCTCTCCATATACAATGTGCGCATCGGCCACAGCAATCGTTATGAATGGTGCGGTCCCAGTCTTTGCTGATATTGATGAGAAAACTTTTTGTATTGATCCGGTCTCTGTTCGTAAGTGTGTGACTAAACGCACGAAGGCGATCATGACGGTCAACATCTTCGGCGGCCCGTCTGACTTCGATGAGTTACTCAAAATCGCTAAAGAGTTTGATTTGAAAATTATTGAAGATAACGCTCAGTCTCCAGGTGCAAAGTATAAGGGTAAGTACACCGGCACGATTGGCGATATAGGTGTCCTCAGTCTGAATTTCCACAAAGTTATCCAGAGCGGAGAGGGCGGAGTTCTACTCACAAATAATGACAAATATGCTTTACGGGCACAGTTGGCAAGAAATCACGGAGAGGTGTATGCCGATCAGTCTCCGGAGGAGGATATTGGGCCGATCATCGGGAGTAATTACAGGATGACGGAGATCGAGGCAGCTATCGCGTACGAACAGCTACGTAAGTTGGATTTTCTGAATAAAAAAAGAACAGAACTCGTTGAGTATCTAACTAAAAAGCTGAAGGACATAGACGGACTGACCCTGCCGTATGTAGCGAAGGAGAATAAGCATGTCTACTATCTCTACTCTATGAAAGTAGATGAGGGTAAGCTCGGTATCTCGCGTGCGGATTTCGTCAAAGATATGACAGCCCTTGGGATGCCTGTATATGGCGGATATGTTAAGCCGCTTTATTTACTCAAGATGTTTCAGGAGAAAAAGGCTTTTAATAATACTAATTTCCCGTTTGAGGGTCCCCACTATTCGGGCAACCCTGATTATTCTAAGGGTAGCTGCCCTGTGGTTGAACGGATGTATGAGAAGGAGCTTGTCTTCACCAATATCTGCCAGTATCCTAGAACGAAGAAGCACATCGATATGTTTGTCTCGGCTGTTAAGAAAGTATGCAAAATATAATCTTATCAGCTTCGGATCCTGGTGGCGCCAACACCTTGTTGCCACTCATTGAACAGCTATCTAAGGAATTCAAATTACACTTTATATTAGGTGGAGCTAGTAGGGAACTTTTCACTAAAGCCGGGATTGATTTTGTGGATGGTGATAAGTTGGGGGAGGTGGAACTACAGAAGATAATAACAGACTTGCATCCAGATATCTTTGTTGCTGGAAGCAGTTTTGGCTATACGATAGATAAGAGGATACTCGAGCTAGTAAAAGGTAAGACCAAGACGATATACATCTTAGATTTCTGGTCTAACTATTGGCAGAGATTCTCCAGTCTAAAGGTGAAGGATTTTAAGTATCTACCAGACGTGATCTGTGTCATGGACGACTTCGCAAGCAAAGAGATGATTAAGGATGGGTTTGTTCAAGAGATGATACGAGTCACAGGTAATCCGCACTTCGATTCTTTCATCGAGTCGATCAGCCCGGAGCTTAGAGAGAAAAACCGCATTCTATTTATTTCCCAGCCATACAGTGACACGGAGAATGTCGCCACGAATTTCGGCTATACAGAATTTGATGTGCTAGATGATCTCTTGGAAATTTTGGAAGATCATAATGATTATAAATTAATCATTCGCCCTCATCCAAAGGAAGAGCAGGGGAAGTTCAACGAGGTGATAAAAAGTCGCAAAAATATTTCTTTGGACGACGATACTACTGATGTTCGAACATCTATCTCTCGTGCAGATCTGATAATCGGCATGAACTCAATGGTGCTTCTGCAGGCCGGATTGGCCGGGAAGGATGTTATCAGTTATCAGCCTGGGCTTAAGGACGGCACAGATGTTTTGGTTAGCAACAAGATGGGCATGTCTAGGCTGGTGACTGACAGTGAGGAGCTACGGCAAATTCTAGGTAACTATTTTACGGGTTCAGGTGTTAATATTAGGAATAAGGCTGATCTTAAGGGGTTCTCTATAATCAAGAACGCAGGGGATAATGTTATAAAATTAATAAAAAATTATGTTAAAGTATGACCGTACATTTATCATCGCTGAGGCCGGCATCAATCACAACGGCGATATTGAGATCGCCAAGAAGTTGATAACCGCTGCCAAAGAGTGCGGGGTGGACGCTATCAAATTCCAGTCGTTCAAAACTGATGAGCTAATAATGGAAAACCCACCAGGCACTAAGCATGATCTCTTTAAAGATCAGAATGGTAAGAGCCTTTTTGATATGCTGGTGGATTCAGAGATGTCTGATGATAATTTTATGAAGTTGGCGGAGTTTGCTAAGAAGGAGGGGATTATACTCTTCAATTCGGTCTTCGGTAGGCGCTCACTTGATGTGGCGGTCAAGATGGGCGTACCTCTTTTTAAAGTCGCGTCATGCGATCTCAATAATCACTACCTATTGAAGATGGTTGCTAAGACAAAGAAGCCGGTCATCTTCTCTGTTGGTATGGGTGACATGAAGGAAATCAAAGAGGCTGTTAAAATATTAGAGAAGGGTGGCATCAAAGAGATCGGGATCCTTCACTGTACCGCACTCTATCCTCCCACAGCTTCCGACCTGAATCTCCAAGCGATCGGCATATTGAAGAAAGCCTTTCCGAAGAATACTATCGGTTACTCCGACCACACGCCGGGCATTTTCGTCTCCGTCTCAACTATTCCGTTAGGTGCGAAGATAATTGAGAAGCATTTCACCTTGGACAAGAATATGTCGGGACTTGATCAGGCAAGATCGATAGATCCGGCCGAGCTTAAGCAGATGGTTAAAGAGATTAGATATCTGGAGAAGGCGGTAAATTTGAACGAGAAGAATATTGTAATCAGCAAGAGCGAGAAGGATATGCGTCAGTTTATGAGAAGAAGTATCGTCGCCGATAAGGCTATTGACAAGGGCGCTAAAATAACGGAAGATATGCTAGGAGTTAAGAGGCCTGGGACAGGTCTGTCATCTTCGGAGATGGATAAGGTAGTTGGCAAACGAGCTAAACGCAATCTACTTAGGAATACCATAATAAAACATTCCGATCTTGAGAGATAGAATGATAAATATAAGAGGAAAAGTAAATAAAGATAATTATAAGTTGTTTAATAACAGCGAGTTTGTTGGTTATGAAGTTTATCTGGCTTCTGATCAGGATTTCAAATACTTGCCGGAGATGATGAAGCATCTGAATATCTCTTCTGTTCATCAACCGAGGAAGGACTTCGATCTCTCCAGTACCGGGGAGCTAGGTGATAAATCCTTTAAGAATATGAAGGATCTGGTAGCCGTGCTTAACTCGGCCAGCTTCAAGGGCACTATTGTGATCCACGGCAACTATATCAACGAATATCTTTCAGAAAGAAGAGATCACATTAAACTCTTGGCTGATAGGGTCAACAGCTTGAAGGAGGAGCTTAGCGATTCTATAAAAGTAGCTTTCGAGACGGACATAGCCTACTTCAATCTGATCGGCAGCAACCGGTCTCTACTGGTAACACCCGACGATTTCCGCGAACTTGGTTCTCATTTGGAGATACCATTCCATATCGTTCTCGATATAGAACATATATATGTCACTGCGGTCTTTGAAGACTTTATAAAAAAATATCCGCAGTTCTATCAGGAGATATTTAGTCTCGCAGATACAGCATCACAACAGAAACAGGCTTTGAAAAAAACCTGGTTCAAATATCTTAATGATAAGGGTCCGACGGGAGTGGAGGATCTCGTGCGGGCATCTTTAGACGAGTTTGCTAAGCTCAGGTCTAATATATTATTTTTCCACTTCAATGGTACGAAGCCGGATGCTTACTGGTTTGATGAAAAGGCCTTCTTGCCCCTCTCGGGAGAACATCTTTGCTTAGGTGAGTCAGACGACAAGCTCAACTACCCAATGCTTAAGGATTATTTACCGAAGTTGATCGCTACAGAGCCTATAAATATTGTAATGGAGATCTGGCCGCGCGGAGCTAGCCACGAGACATACCACAGCGAGTCGATCAAATCCCGGGATCACCTTAAGAGAGTTTTATGTTAAACAAAAAAGTTATTATAGTCGGAGCCGGGGAGCAGGGGGCGGTTGCACTTAACTGTCTAGCCTACCACAAGGATATGGAGTTCGCCGGGTTTCTGGATGACTCTATATCTTCTGATAAAAATAGTAAGGTGTTGGGTAAGGTTGACGACCATATCAACTTTAAAGATCACTATTTTCATGTTGCGATCGGCAAGAATCCCGCTCGCAAAAAACTTTTCGATATCTTAAGGAAAGGTGGCTGCAAGTTCGTTAGCTTGATTCATCCACGCGCTCTAATCGAAGCAGGCGTATCTATTGGTGAGAATGTTTTCGTTGGTGCAAATGCATATATTAACATCGGCAGTTCAATCGGTGACAATACGATAATAAATAATGGATGTATTGTTGAGCATGATAATATTGTTGGTAGTCACTGTCACTTAACGCCAGGGGTTGTGACTGGTGGAGGAGTTGTGATAGAGGATGGAGTGTTTGTGGGTCTGAACAGTACGATTCGCGATCACATCAAGATAGGCCAAAATAATTTTATTAAGATGGGCAGTATTATAATAGGGGATATCGAAGATAAAAATATATGAAAAACGTTTGTATAATTCCGGCCCGAGGAGGATCCAAGAGAATTCCTCTGAAGAACATTATAGATTTCGCCGGCAAGCCGCTTATGGTACACAGTATTGAAGCTGCGCAGAAGTCCGGACTTTTTGGTGATGATATATATGTCAGTTCTGATTCGGAGCAGATCCTAGATGTAGCCGTTAAGTACGGTGCTAAGCCGCTTCGCCGTCCTGATGCTATTTCCGGTGATAAGGCGAACCTAGAGGATGCAACTTTGGATCTCTTGAAACAGCTTGCCCCTAAAAAGTTTGATCACCTCTGTATGATGATGCCAGCCAGTCCGCTGGTAGAGGGGGATGACCTGAAGCAATCTTACAAGGAGTTGATGGCAAATAAGAAGTCCAACTGTTCAATGAGTGTGGTGAAGTATCCGCACTATCCTTTCTGGGCGCTCCAGGAGAAGAAGGGTTTTATAAGCTTCTTCTTTAAAAAATATTTAATAGATTCTAAACTTTTACCAAAAGATATCTACTGTCCGATAGCCGCTATACGCTGGGTGGAGGTGAAGAATTTCCTGAAAGAGAAGAAGTTTTATGGCAAGAAGCTCTCGAAGTTTGTAATGCCCTTCGAGAAGAGCGCCGATATTGATACCTACGAAGATATAGAGTTCGCCGAGAAGCTTTATAAACTTATGAAAATGAAATGAACTACCCATCAGGTAAACCACATATAGGAGATCAGGAGAAGAAGTATGTTATGGAGGTTTTGGACTCCGGCGTTTTGGCTCTCGGACCTTTCATAAAGAGGTTTGAAGTCGAGTTTGCTAAGAAGGTAGGTACGAAGTATGCCGTATCGGTAAGCAGCGGTACTGCAGGCCTGCATATTGCGACAATGTGCGCAGGACTTAAGCCGGGCGATGAGGTGATCACCACTCCCTTCTCTTTTATTGCATCTTCCAACTGCATCCTGTACGTCGGAGCGAAGCCTATCTTCGTCGATGTTGATCCTGTGACCTACAACATCGACCCGAAGGAGATTGAGAAACATATTACGAAGAAGACCAAAGCTATTCTGGTAGTACACATATTCGGACAGTCTGCCGACATGAAGGCTATTATGAAGATCGCCAAGAAGTATAAGTTGAAGATCATAGAGGATGCCTGCGAATCGTTGATGGCGGAGAACTACGGCAAGAATGTCGGCACTTTCGGCGAATCAGCCGTCTTCGCCTTCTATCCCAATAAGCAAATGACAACCGGCGAAGGTGGAATGTTGGTGACCGACAACAAGAAGATTTATGAGCTGGCTTGCAGCCTGCGCAATCAAGGGCGTGACTTCAACCCACAGTGGCTCGACCACAAGATTCTGGGCTACAACTTCCGCATGGATGAGATGAGTGCCGCAGTCGGTCTGGCACAGGTAGAGAAGATCGATTGGCTAATAAGCGAACGCCAGAAGTTGGCTGCACTGTATGACAAACACTTTGCCAAGTATTCCGACCGTATACAACTTCCATTGACCGGGCCCGGCAACAATCATACTTGGTTTGTTTACGCTATTTTGTTTAAGAATAAAAAAGTAAAGCGGGATGAGGTCATAAACAAGTTGGCCAAGATCGGTATTAGCACTAAGCCATACTTGCCGTCAATCCATCTTTTTAAATTCTATAAAGATTTAGGTTGGAAGAAGGGAGACTTCCCGATTTCTGAAAGAACAAGTAATTCTAGTCTTGCCCTGCCTTTCTACATTGGACTCAAGGAAGAGGATGTTAAGCAGATAGTCGAAAAGGTGGTCGAGTTAGCGTAGAATATTAAAGTATGAGTATTGAATTTAATTATACTACTAAGACATTAAAATCTACCCCGGCAATATCGTCGGGGTCGGTTTTTGGCGAGTTGGATAAAGATATTGTATATACTTTTTCCGGCAAGTCTTCTTTAACACTCCTGCTTAGATATTATCAGCATATCGGCAAGCTGAAAGACAGATCAGATCAGATATTGGTGCCACAATGGCTTGGTGATCCTGTGTATATGGTTATGCATGAGCACTGCTTTCCGACAACATTTATGAATGAGAAGGTTAAGGGAATAATGGTTTATCATCAATGGGGATTTCCTCAAGATATGGATTACATTAAGAAATTCTGCGAGGATAATAAACTCTTTTTCATCGAGGATTGTGCGCATACTCATGAAAGTTACTACAAAGGTCAACGATTGGGTACATTTGGCGAATCATCTTTCTTTAGTCTTGGTAAATTCTTTTCGAGCGTGGTTGGCGGGTCAATATACACTCAGAGTGATTCAATTAAGAAGTTTATTGAAGAGAAGTTCCAAGAAGATGACGAGAAGCTTTCGACAGAAGTTTTTAACAGACGTCATAATTTTGATGTATCTTCTACACAGGAGAATGTTATAGAACTAAGAAGGGATTATGCGGTATATAGCAAGTTGTTGAAATGCCCAGAATACTCTCTGGCAATATCACAGCAAGAGGTGGCAGGTGGGGCGATGTTGAAGAGAAGGGCTCATTATGAATTGTATAAGAAAGCCTTTGGTGGCAGTAAGTATCTATCAGACTTAATCAAGGAAGATGTAGTGCCGTGGGTTGTACCACTTTTCTTTGATGAGATTAAAAACAAAAAAGTTGTTTCGGCCTTAAGAGATGCGGGTATTAAAACAGGTGTGTATCATTTTGACGTGAACAGAAATATGTTTAAACCTGATTTCAAGGAATGCGTGCCTCTGCCTTGCCATCAAGGCATGACTACGGAAGATGTGCTGAAGGTTATAGATATTGTTAAGTGTGTTACAGAATAATTATGGAGATAAATTTTAAAGAAGATAAGATTGTCTGGGATAAATTTGTTGAGACTTCACCTCATAGAAGTATTTTTATTACGACTGCATTTTTAGATTCGCTCGGCGCAAAATACGATCTGGTGACTTGCAGGGAAGGACAAGAGATTCTTGCGGGTGCCGTAATAATTTTTGATAAGAATGGCGAGCCGATGATGTCAGCTCATAAATTCACTCAATATCAGGGTTTGATCCTCGCGGACAATAGCAAGATGCCGGCACACTCCAAAACTGCGCATGAGTTTGCGACAATGGAGTTTTTTATCAATGAGCTTGTGTTAAGGTATAAGAAGTTTTATCTTTGCCAGCATTGGCGCTTCAATGATATGCGCCCGTTCCTCTGGTATAATTATCATGAGCCGAAGATGGGGCAGTTTAAGATACAGCTTAGATATACTCCGATAATTGATAAAAAAAGTTATAATGTTTTAGACAGCTTTCTTTCTGGCATTAGGCGTAATAGGAAGAGGGAATATCTGAAGGCCAAGGAATTTTTGACAATAAGCAGTATCGCTGATGAAAGCATCATGGATCGTCTACATGACGATGTTTTTAAGAGGCAGGGTATAGAGAGAGCAGATAACGACTCTGTGTTAGTTAAAAGCATTACAAAAAAGGCGCTTGCAGATAATTTTGGCTCACTTAAGTCTGCGCTGAAGGACGGTGAATCGATTGCTAGCCTCCTGACCTTACAAGATAACCGTTCCTCATTCTTCCTATTCGGCGCTACTGACTCAAAGTATAGAGATCTTGGTGGCTATACTTACCTGTCGGTAGAGATGATCAAAGATGCTTTTGAGTCAGGATGCCAGGAGGTTGATATCGTCGGTGCTAATTCTCCAAATCGTAGCGATTACAAGATTAGTTTTAATGCAGAGCTTAAGCCATATTTCGAAATTTATTTTGGAAATTAAATATGATAAAGTTTATAAAAAAAATATTAAATCTATCCGAAGTCTTCAGGGTTTTGAACGAATCTTTTCGTGGTTTTAGAGTCAAGCTTTTGGGGCTTGCCCTTCTCGGCTTCCTTGGTGGCCTACTGGAAAGTGTCGGCATCAACGTTCTTATACCCGTTTTCTCTTTTTTTACTAAAAGCAGTATACCCGCTGAAGACTTCATATCCAGAAATATTACAAAATATTTAAGTTACCTACCTTTTGAGCATGATCTTATTTTTCTGATCAGTCTGACTATCAGCTTGTTTCTTATTAGGGCTATCGTCCTGATTTTATTCTCATACTTTTCTTATACGACAATGATCGACTACAAGAATCAGTCCGTTAAGAGTCTGCTGAAGTCGGTTTTTGCGGCTAAGTGGACATTTCTCCTTGGTAAGAAGTTGGGTTATATCCAGGCGACAATCTTTCGAGATATGCAGACGACTTCCGATACAATGGTCTATCTTTCTCGCTTCATTGTATCCTCGACAGGTCTCCTGGTGTATCTCTTCTTCGCACTCAATATATCTTCCGGTATAACCAGTTTGACCTTGCTTGTCGGTATGCTGGCCGTACTGATGCTCTTTCCGTTCGTTAAAAAGAACAGAGCTACTTTTGGTCAGATGGCTGAGACGGAGAAGCTAGTTTCAAGTTATCTGATTGAAAATATTTCCGGTGCTAAGAATGTTAAATCTCTGACTGTTGAAGATCGAGTTATTGAAAAGGGTGAGGGCTTCTACGATCTGATGAAAGTTTTGAATATGAAGATAGTTGTTTTTCGATCCGCTCTCGCCAACTTTATGCAACCGGTATCGCTAGTCTTCATCTCATCGCTATTCTATTATTATTCTAAACAGCCAAATTTCAATCTGCCCTCTTTTATTGTGACAGTGTATCTGATCCAGAAGATCTTCACTTACCTAGACAACACACAGGCCGCTTTCCACTCAGTCAATGAACAGACTCCGTTCCTTAAGAATATCCTGGCGTTCAAGAACGAGGTGGAGAAAAATAAAGAGGATACTTCCGGCAAGAAGCCTTTTAAATTCAGCAAGACCTTGCATCTAGACAAGATAGGCTTCTCTTATGAAGACGGACATCCGATTCTGTCTGATATTGATATTAAGATAAAGAAGGGCGAGGTCGTCGGACTAATCGGACCATCTGGTGCGGGCAAGTCTTCGGTCGCGGATCTGCTGTTGAAATTCTTGAAGCCAACAGATGGCAGGATCACGCTCGACGGAATAGATATAAATGAGATAGAGACAAAGAGCTGGCGCAAATCTATCGGATATGTCTCGCAAGATGTCTTCTTGATGCACGACACAATCGAAAATAATATCCGTTTTTATGACGACGGTGTAACAGATGAAGATATTAAGATGGGAGCAGAGCTTGCCAACGCCATAGAGTTCATAGACAAGCAGTCGAAGGGGTTCAAGACTCTGGTCGGAGATCGGGGGGTAATGCTCTCGGGCGGACAGAGGCAGAGAATTGTCCTAGCCAGGATACTGGCAAGAAAGCCGTCCGTGATTATTTTAGACGAGGCGACCAGTGCCCTAGATAACGAGTCGGAGCTATTAATCCAGAAGGCGATTCACAGTTTGAAGGGCAGGATCACCATAATAATAATTGCTCACAGGCTTTCTACAGTGATGGACGCTGACAGACTTTTTGTTCTTGATAACGGGCGAGTGGTTGAAGAAGGGGATCCAAAGAAGTTGATTGAAGATGAAGACTCTTATTTCTACAAAACTTATCATTTAAAAAAGTAATGAAAACAATTTTGGTTACAGGCACAGCTGGTTTCATCGGCTTCCACTTAGCCAAGAGGCTTTTGAATGATGGATATCGAGTAGTTGGCGTGGATAGTATTACTGATTATTACGATATCAGGATGAAAATCAGAAGAAATAAAATTTTGTTGGAAAGCCAGAATTATAAATTCTACAAAACGAATATTGCTGACTATAAAGCTTTAGATAAAATAGTAAAAAAAGAGAAGCCGGAAGTGATCATCCACCTTGCAGCTCAAGCTGGAGTCAGGTATTCGCTGACGAATCCATGGGCTTATGCCGAGGCAAATTATCTCGGAACTATGAATATCTTTGAAACTGCTAAAAATAATAAGATCAAGCGAGTTCTATATGCCTCGTCTAGCTCCGTATATGGTAAGAATACTATTTCGCCATTTTCTGAAGATCATCGTGTTGATCAGCCGATTTCGATCTATGCCGCTTCTAAACGCGCTAATGAACTACTTGCTCACTCGTACCATCATTTGTATGGTATAGAGACGGCCGGTATGCGCTTCTTTACTGTCTATGGCGACTATAATCGTCCCGATCTGGCACTATTTAAATTCACTAAAAGTATTTTGTTAGGCAAACCGATAGATGTTTATAATAACGGCGAGATGGGACGCGACTTCACTTACGTAAGTGATATTGTTGATGGGATTATTGCGATTTTGAATAAGAAAGATTTAAATTATGAGATATATAATCTTGGTGGCGATAACCCTATCAGTTTGATGAATTTTATAAAACTTATCGAGACGAATCTTAATAAGAAAGCCAAACTTAAAATGCTTCCAATGCAGCCTGGGGACGTGAAGGAGAACTTCGCCGACGTTACTAAGGCCCGTCGCGAGCTCGGCTTTGACCCTAAGATTAAGATCGATAAAGGGGTTGCGCTTTACATAGACTGGTTCAACAAAAACAAATCTTGGTTGTTGAAGTTAAAAGAGGGGAAACAGTAATTATAAATAGTCTGGTTGTCAATATCGACTTTACAGACCGGATTCTTTATATTTTTATATAAACGATAGTCCTTTGACTTAAAACTAGGGGGTGTGCAGTGAGGAGAACCGTTCCTAAGAGTATCTGCTTGATCACTCCGCCATCAATCTTTCTTTTGGATGAGAGAGTCTTCATGAGTCTCGGAATTCTGAAGGTTGCCGCGGTACTTAGGGCGATGGGGTCTAGAATTGAGATGCTTGACTTGTCGGGAGTTGACAATTTTCTTGAAGTGGTCCGTGATCATGCGAAGAATTCTATATGCGATATCTTCGGTATCACAGCTACAACTCCACTCATGCCGGCTGTCGCTGAGATCCTTCGTGTTATCAAAGAGGTCAAGCCCGGCGCGAAGGTCATCCTCGGTGGCCCGCATATTACGCTAGTAAATGCCGCCTATAAGAAGGAGGTTAAGATTGGAATAGTCGGCCGGGCTGTGAAGGCTATGCGCCAGGCTGAAGCCATGTTTGATGTGCTGGTTGCTGGCGACGGTGAAGAGGCAATACTTTATGCTTGCGATCCTGATGCCTCAAAACTCGTTGATGCCGACGATCCAAGGTCTCCTCTTTTCCTGTCTAACTCAATGCTGACTGGTCTGCCTTTTCCCGCAAGAGATCTGGTAGACGTTTCTAGTTACCACTACTCTATTGATGGGGTGTCTGCGCTTTCTCTGATCGCGCAACTCGGCTGCCCCTTCGGGTGTGGCTTCTGTGGTGGTAGAGAATCTCCTATGCTCCGAAAGATCCGAATGAGAACTTCGCAGAATATCGTCGATGAGATGATCAGTCTTTATAAGACTTACGGCGTCAAGGGTTTTATGATGTACGATGACGAGCTCAATGTTAACCCGAAGATAATCGAGCTGATGAATCTCATTGCTAAGGCCCAGCGAGATCTTGGTGTTGAATGGAGGCTTCGCGGATTCATCAAGTCTCAGCTCTTCACTGACGCTCAGGCTAAAGCTATGTATGAGGCCGGTTTCCGCTGGATTCTTGTTGGCTTCGAGTCCGGTTCCTCGAGAATTCTGACAAATATTAACAAGCAGGCAACACGAGAAGAGAACACCCGCTGTATGGAGATTGCCAAGAGGCACGGACTCAAGGTTAAGGCACTGATGTCTATTGGTCATCCGGGTGAAAGCCTGGAGACGATCAAGGATACTGCTGACTGGCTGCTCGAGGTGAAGCCTGCAGATTTCGATGTTACGATCATCACCTGTTACGCTGGTACTCCTTACTATGATGAAGCTGTCCCGGATCCAAGCAGGCCCGGTGTTTACATCTATACCTACAAGAGAACGGGAGACAGACTCTTCCAGATCGAAGTTGATTATAATCTAGTTGCTGACTACTACAAGGGTGATCCTGACGGAGGCTACAACGCTTACGTCTTTACTGATACGTTGTCGCCGGAAGACCTCGTTCTGGAGCGCGACAGAGTTGAGAAGATGGTTCGGGCAGTACTGAACATTCCTTTCAATCCGGGTTCACCTGCCATCAGGTACGAGCACTCGATGGGCCAGATGGGTGGTATCCCTTCCAATATTCTCCGAGTTTCAAAGTGAGTTCAACCCCCAGGTATCTGGGGGTTTTATTTTGCCTGTCAATATTGAGGTACACATGGCCTTTATGCTATATTTTAGGAATGCAACTAAATAAAATTTTACGTAATACAATTCTTGTGGGTATTTTTATAATACCGTTTATTCCGCTTTATGTAGCCAACGGCATGTTCTTTCCGTTCATAACGGGCAAGAACTTCGCTTTTAGAATTATCGTAGAGGTAATCTTGGCTCTTTGGGCGATACTGATACTCAGAGACAAGGAATACGCGCCCGGCAAGTCGATGATCCTCTACACGATCGGCGCATTTTTAGCAGTTATGACGATTGCAGATTTTTTTGGAGCCAACTTTTATAGAAGCTTTTGGTCAAATTATGAAAGAATGGAGGGGCTGGTGGCGCTCATTCACATGTGTGGATATTTCCTGGTGCTGGGTTCTGTGCTCAATACACAGAAGCTTTGGGATAGATATTTCAAAACAATTCTCGGCGTCGGAGTGCTTATCTTTATCTACTCTTGCGCACAGCTGGCAGGCTTGATCGTGATCAATCAGGGCGCCTTCCGTGTGGATGCCACCTTTGGCAATGCAACATATCTAGCTGTACACATGTTGTTCTTGATGTTTATATCTGTGTTTTACTACTTTAGATCAGGTGAAGTAGGCGACAAGTCGGAAGGTAACGGCAGGTTCGTTTATCTCTTTTTGGCACTCTCTTACTTTTTCATCTTATACAAAACAGCTACCCGAGGCGCACTGATAGGCCTATTCGCAGGTGTAATCACTTCGGGCCTTATATTGGCCTACTTTGGAAGTCAGAAGGCTAAGAGGGCGTCTATTGCGCTACTTGGAGGAGTGGCGCTTGCGGTGCTTCTATTTATTCCGGCCAGGAATCTTGAATTTGTTAAAACAAGCCAGACACTAAGTCGTTTTGGTGAGATAAATATTCAGAATTTAGCAAAGGAGTCTCGCTTTATGGTCTGGGGTTCAGCTCTTAAGGGATCCGTGGAACATCCAATACTTGGATGGGGACAGGACAACTTTAATATTGTTTTTAATAAATACTATGATCCCGGGATGTTTGCTCAGGAACCGTGGTTTGACCGGGCGCATGACGTCTTCTTCGATTGGCTGACTGCTGGCGGGCTTCTTGGCCTTACTGCTTATTTATCGTTGTTCGCTGCGGGGCTGTATGCGATTTGGAAAAAGTCTGATCGACTCAAGTTCACTCTTTTAGACAAGACAATTTTTACCGGCATGTTCGCTGCTTATTTTATCCAGAATATATTTGTATTCGATAACTTAATGAGCTATACAATATTCTTTACACTGTTGGCTTATTTGCATTATGGAAGCAGGGAGGTTGCCGTACGTCATAAGGTTGCGGAGGGTCCCGAGGATATGTTCTTTATGCAGTTTATGGCATCTCTTGTTCTGGTTGGTCTTGCCCTTACTGTTTACTTTGTTAACGTCAAGCCAATCTTAACATCCAGAACCTTAATAAGAGCTTTGTCGGTGCAGGATCACAAACAGAGCATCTTATTTTTCAAAGAGGCGTTCGCTTATAAAACTTTTGGTTCTGTTGAGGCAAGAGAACAGCTGGCACAGAGGGCAGTTGGAATACGCAATGCCAATATTGATAACGAGATAAAGCTCGAATATGTAAATCTAGCCAAAGAGGAAATGACTAAGCAGATAAATGCTTCGCCTAATGATGCCAGGTACAGGATATTCATGTCTAGCTTGCTTACTAGCTATGGTTTGCAGGATGAGGCGTTAGTACAAGCAGAGAAGGCGGTGGAGCTCTCCCCGAAGAAGCAGATGCTTTTATTTGAGTTAGCCTCGGTGTACATAAATAGGAAAGAGTATGACAAGGCTCTTGAGAAGGCTAAGTATGCTTATGACATAGAGCCGAATTTCCCCGAGTCTGCCAGAATTTATGCCACGATAGCTATCTATGCCAAGAGAGACAAGGATCCGGAGATCCAGGCGCTAATGATGAAGACTTACGGTACAGATACTCCGCCGGATGATAGATTTGTCAATGCTTACGCCGCTGTCAGTCGCTATGATAAGGTTATCGAGATCTGGAAGAAGAAGGTCGCGTTGGATCCTAAGAATGCGCAGTTCCATATCTCTTTAGCTGCAAGTTATTTGGCTAACGGCCAGCGTAGCAAGGCTGTTGAGGAGTTGAGAATAGCGATAACGATCAGCCCAGAATTTAAAGTTAATGGCGAGCACTTCATAAGTGAGATACAAGCCGGGCGCAATCCATAGAACGAGAGAGATATTTTTTGCCAAATAATTTTAACTCTATGTTTCTAAGAAAGTTCAGAAAAACTTTGGTGGCGGTTCTTGCTATAAATTTTGTTTTGCCGGGTATATCTTCGGCTAAAGTTTATATAAACGAAGTGGCTTGGATGGGTAATGAGGCAAGTCAGTATGGTGAATGGATCGAGTTGTATAACGACTCTGTGGATGCGGTAGATCTTAAAGACGCGGTGCTTTATGAAGGAGGTGGAACTACGCAGATAATTAAACTTACAAAATCTATTGCTCCGGATGGTTATTATCTGATAGCCAGAAGTACTCCATCTATGCCCGATCCGGTGGGAGGCCTGGCTGACGATCTTGGTTCGTTTGGTGGAAGCGGTCTATCAAATTCCGGCGAGTTTTTAATTCTCAAATCGTCTTCGGGTGATATTCTAGATTCTTTCGATGTCTCTTCCGGCTGGCCGGCAGGGGATTCAGCAACAAAACAGACAATGCAGAAATCCGGCAGTGCGTGGACTACAGCTACGGGCACTCCTCGCGCTTTGAATAGTTCGTTTGCGATAGTTAATGCAAATTCAGATGCAAGTTCATTGGCCAATAATAGTTCGGGCACTTCTGTATCACAAGATTTTTCTGGTCTCTCAGCTCACTCTAGCCCGGCTGATCTTTCTACTAAGATTGAAGAGGTGAAGATCTTTGCTTACGCCGGACGCAACAGGTTGGCGCTTACTGAAACCCCTGTTGCATTTGAAGAGAGTCTTACTAATAGCAAATATGAGGACTTAGACGGCGGCAACGTCTCCTGGTCCTTCGGTGACGGGCAGACGGCAACGGGTAAGGTCGTACTGCACACTTACAAATTTCAGGGAGATTATGTGGTGATTATGAATGTTGTGAAGAATGCTGAAACATATGTCGCTAGAACTAATGTTCGTGTTGTACCTGCAGAGCTCTCTATCACAGATGTAACTTCAGACTCTGTAAAGATAAAAAATTCTGCTGACTATGAAGCCAATCTCGGCGGCTGGCAGCTTGTATCAGCGCGATCAAGTTTTACTATTCCTGAAGACACCATTATCCTGCCGAAACATGAGGTCATATTTTCAAAAGAGGTGACAGGTTTGAGCCTGGATACCTCTGGTCTTAAGTTGATTTCACCAGCTAAGAATATAGTTTCGATTTTTAAATCTATCCTCACTATTCACAAGGTTGAATCTTCTGTTTATTCCGCTACGAGCACCAGCCAGGCTTCTACTACTGCAGCCATATTGAGTCTCCAGCAGAAGATTGCAGAAGCTAGGAAACAGCTTGAACTCCAGATCGCTAAGCCAGTGAAAGTTACTGCTGTTTCTAAAAAAGAAGAGATAGCCGTCCCTAAGTTAGCCCTAGTGTCAAATCAAGTCATAGAGAAACCTAGATCTATTTTTAAATCTATCCTTGCTTATTTTAAGTTATAATATTCAGCATGGATCAGATTTATGCTGAACTTCTGAAATTTAAGAAGTCGCCGTTATATAAATACCGTACAGAGAACAAATATTTGCCAGTGTTAGGTGAGGGGAGTCTGACTGCTAAGATCATGTTCGTCGGTGAGGCGCCAGGAAGAAAGGAGGCCGAGAGCGGACGACCTTTTTGTGGGGCTTCGGGTAAACTATTAGATGAACTCTTGGCCTCGGTCAAGCTTAAGCGTGAAGATGTCTACATTACGAATATTGTGAAGGATCGTCCTCCTGAAAACCGCGACCCGACGCCAGAAGAGAAAGAGCTCTACGCGCCCTTTCTTGACCGTCAGATTGAGATTATAAAACCTAAGGTAGTAGCTGCACTTGGCCGACACTCGATGGAATATTTGATGTACCACTTCGGACTTGAGTCCAAACTCGAGCCTATCAGCCAAGCGCATGGCAAGGCCTTCGAAGTGAAAGCGCCCTATGGTAAGATTTCAGTCGTCGCACTTTATCATCCTGCTGTGGCGATTTATAACCGCAACCAGAAAGCTACTCTCATTAAGGATTTTAAGATCATGAAGAAAAAAGTCCTGCTTTAAGCAGGACCAGAAAAGATTCGATCTCCTATTGACGCTCTATCCAGACCTCATCCCCGACTTCAATGGTCCCACCTTTGATGACTCGGCAGGTTACGCCTCCACGCCAGTCGCGAGTCAGTGCCTTCTTAAGTCCCGAGCAGGCCTCATCCATTCTGGAGCAAGGCTTGGTTTCTCCTATTACTTCGAGCACAACTTCTTTCCCAATCCTTAGAAGTTTACCGACATCTCTGCTGCAGAATGAGTATCCACTCATGTACAGATTTGCTCGTCGAGTTGTCCAGTTCAATCTTTGACCGGCTTCCCTGCAGGCTCTTTCCCACTGGTAACTTGACAACACAGTTATCTGACGTGATTCCTTGCTCGGCTTGGTGCCGATGATACCATAGCCTTCTTTCACTTCAGCTTTAGTTATGACTTCCATTGGAGCTTTGCTTTTCTTCTTGAATGCAATCCCAAGTAGTTTTGCCAAACCAACGCACCTCCTCTGTATTTTCCTATTACAGCCTATATTAGAGAACACTGATTTGCAATATAAAAACCGCCCGATTTGCATCGGACGGTTTTTATTTTTTTTGACTCTTGTTAAAACTTTCAGACTTCGATGTAGAGCGAGGAGAGAACGAGGCCGAACTCAACTGCTTGAGTTCGGCGGGCGATCTAGTGAGGCCTCTGTGCCGAGCGTTAAAGACCGCCCCGAGGTCGAGTGAAGCGAGACGCGGAAGATAGGAGATGTTGGTTAACAAAAAAATCCCCTACCTGAGGTAGGGGATTTTTTTGTCTTACGCTCGCTGTACGTTTACAGCGGCCGGGCCCTTTGGAGTCTGCTCTGTATCGAAAGATACAGAATCACCTTCATGAAGTTCAGTGAACTGAACACCATTGAGAGAATTGCTGTGGAAGAAAAGATCCTTAGCAAGACCCTCGGCAGTGATGAAACCAAAACCCTTGTCAGAGATCAATTTCTTTATTGTTCCTGTCATTGGCTAGTTTGATATCTATTAAAGTACACAAGATTTCTATGATACCTAAGAACTCGACTTGTTTTAGAACCACAACTCTTTATGTACATCAAGTATAGCATAGGCCACTTTTTTTGTCAAGCGTTTGTATTCGCCCACTTTAAACTTTGAAACATATTAAATTTCCAAGTCCTCGGGTCGGAAAACAGAGTCGACTCTTTAGTTTAAGGGTTTTCCTCAACCAGACATTGAAAATTTAACATATTCCACAGTTTAAACTGTGAGGCGATGTGGTAAAAACTCATAAAAGGGTTTATAATATAAGCATGAAAACAAACAATATATTTAAGTGGACTTTAGCGCTCGCTATCGTCATTGTACTTAACCTTTTTTTCAACTTTGCCATCAAGCTGGTCTATAAAGCGCCGGTATATGAGAATTTTTGTAAGGTAGAACAGGTTAATGTCCCGCCGGATTCGAAAGATTCTTGCCTTGCTGTCGGCGGTCAGTGGAACGAGAGCGCGGAGTATTATCCTAAGGGGCAGAAGATGGTACCGGCCCCATTTACCACACCGGCCGGAGAGTACACTTCCGTGTATCGCGGATATTGTAATGTGCAATTTACCTGCAGTAAGAATTATGAAGACACCTCCAGAGTTTACAACCGCAACGTATTCGTGGCCTTAGTTGTACTCGGTATGCTCTCAATGTTCGCCGGTTACTATGCGGGCGAGAACACGCCTGTCTCACTTGGATTATCTATGGGCGGAGTACTTTCCTTTATAATCGGCTCGATCCGCTACTGGTCTGATATGGACGATTACCTCCGCGTCATCATCCTTGGGCTAGCTTTAATTTCTTTGATCTGGTTGGGCATCAAAAAATTCAGTCAGAACGCTTAAGTGGTGGATAACCGTTCCGTTGGTTTTTAAAAATTCCGCTCGGGGTTATCCCTCTCAGACCTCGCATTAGGATTTCCCAGCCGAAATCCTCTGCTCTTCTCGCCTCACAACTCTGGCTGCTCCGCATATTATAGCCAGAGACCGTGCTTGTTCGGCTCCGAAAGGGTCTTCTAAGGATAACCCACTTGCTCCATTAATTTTTAAAAACTAACTTCACTCTCTGTCTGTGGAATTTCTTCTCGTCATTGCGAGGAACAAAGCAATCTCATTCTTTACATTTCCTCTTTTTCTGATAAGTTTTAACAGGAGGTGTTAACTTTGAACAATAAAATGAAACTGATTTTTCTCGACACCGAGACGACCGGCATTGATGTGAAGAAGGATCGCCTGTGTCAGCTTTGTTATTACAAGGTTGGAGAGGAGATCAAGGCTAATTACTACAAGCCACCTTTCCCTATTCCTGTCGGTGCGATGAGTGTCCACCATATCACCAACGAGATGGTTGCGTACAAGCCGCCCTTTCAGAGAAGTCCGTCACATGAGTATCTGAAGGAGAAGCTCGCCGATCATGTCATGGTGGCTCACAATGCTGACTTCGATGCTGCGATACTTGGGAATGAGGGTCTGCAAGTACCAAGGAAGATCTGCACCTTGCGCGTGGCAAGATATCTTGACGATAAGGAGGAGATACCGGAGTACAAGCTTCAGTACTTGCGCTATCACTTCGGGCTTGTGCTCGACGCCCCGGCTCATGATGCCAAGGGCGATGTCATCGTTCTGTATGCCGTCTTCGGTAAGCTTTTAGAGTTGATGATGAAGAAGATTCCGGATGAAGAGTCCGCGATAGAGGAGATGGTCAGGATCTCAAGTCGGCCTACACTCGTGAAGCGGTTCAAGTTCGGCAAGTACAAAGGCTCTCTCGTCAGCGAAGTCGCCACCACCGACCGCGGATATCTCGAATGGCTTCTGAAGGAGAAGATCAAGACAGGGGAGGAGAATAGCGATATATCCTATACATTGAAGGAGTATTTAAAATAATCTGCGTCTAAGTCCCATCAAGTCCGGCATGTCCGGGCTTTTTTAATAGGCTATCTGTTTTTATGGCTGGTTCACCTGGGGCGGGCAAGACTGAGTCTTCAAGAAATCTTATAAAAAAGTTTACTAAAGATAGCCATTCGGTTTTAAGAATTGACCCTGATGATTTGCGAGATAAAATTCCCGGTTATAATGGTGCTAATTCTTATCTTTTTATGGGAGCAGCTTCCATTCTTGCTGAGAAGATTCAGGATTATGCACTCAATAACAAGCAAAGTTTTATATTTGATGGGACTTTATCTAAGTTGGATATTTCTAAAGACAACATTAGTCGTTCTCTGGATAGAGGAAGGTTTGTTCAGATCGTTTATGTTTATCAGGATCCATTGCAGGCGTGGGATTTTGTTAGGGCTCGAGAGAAGAAAGATGGTAGGAATGTGCCAAGACAGGCCTTTATTGACCAATACTTTGTAGCTAGGAAAAATGTAAATATTTTAAAAACCGAATTTTTAGATCGCATTAAGGTAGATTTGGTCGTTAAAAATATCGATGGTAGTGACTTCAACTATCGTGAAAATATCGATGTGGTTGACAGGTATGTTTCAGAGAAGTACACTAAAGACGAGTTAGAGAACCTAATTTTATAATAAGTATGTTCAAGTATTTTTTATCCATAATATCAGGTACTGGAAGGAAAAAAGAAGACACTTCAAGCGAGTTTTCTAAATTCTTTCGGGAGGCTTCTTCGCGTGAAAAAAAGAAGGTCTTTTTGGACGTTGCCAAAAAGGCCAGTAAGGAACAAATGGAAGTTATACGGAGTGTTCAAACTGTTCGATAAGTGTGTATGAATATAAATAAAAAAGAGGTTTTAGATCTAGATCGCGCTATGCAGGCTCTTACAGAAGAGCGAAGGGTGATACTTTCTAATGAGAGTTATCTTAGCCAAACAGAAATAGATCGCATTTTCGATATAGGCGCAGAGATCGACCACTTGCTTGAATGTCAATCTATGCTCTTGCCTCTGATCGAAGATCCCAAGACAGCAGATAGGTGGCTAGGTCCGGGGATGCGAGCTATGCGCCAGGAGGAGCTTAGGATGTTGGGAAAAAATAATTATGAATCAAAAATCAGCAAGTAAAAGTTTTCACTCTGAACGTGAAGGTCAGATAAAGTTTTTTGATGATCTAAAAATCACCGCCGATGTTGAACTCACCCACAATACTGATGGCGTGTACAAGGGCACATTATTTGAATTTAAACTTACGATTTCAGACATCAACAGAGTCTTGTTTCAAGCTATAAAATATCTTAGCCATAAGCGAATTAAGGGCGAGCCTATACCGGCACAAATCTTGCTGGTAGCTCTTAATGAGGAAAACGCTTATTTATTTAATTCCGGTGATTTTCTTAGTGATATAGAAAAAATTTATGCCGGTGCTGCCAGTAGGAACAACGCTGACTTTGATACTAAAATCAAACCAGACAGTATTGATTTTAGTAATATAAGGGGGTTGCAACGTCTCACAGAAATCCTAGAAATACAAAAATATACCAAAATTCACATCGATGTATTTAATGTAGTAGGCTGGGCAAATCATTATTATACATTAAGTCCAAAGGCCAGTAAGAGTAAGCTATTTGAAGAACTACGCTTACCTAAAAAGTTTAAAGATTATATTTACCCATGGAAGGGGAATGACATAGACTTTAAATACATTAATGATCTATTAAATGCCATAACACTCAAAAAAGAACTCGGCGCTTTCTATACACCGACGCCATATTGTCGCAAGGCGACTGAGCTTGTGCGTCGCGCCATAAAACAGTTGCCGAAAGATCACAAATATATAATTCTTGACCGCACTGCTGGTACCGGAAATTTGGAAGAATTCTTAACAGACAAGAACGTAAATGATATTACGATTGACGAATTGGATAGATATATAGATAAAGAACTGAAAACTAAATACTTGCAAAGTAATAAGGACATCATAAGCACATTCTATTCGGGTCATTTTTTTGGCAATATTACAGTTGGTGAATTAGAAAAGCATCAGCCGAAAATTAGTCTCCACGATTATCTATCTGACAATGAAAT
>JAUSIP010000020.1 GCA_030648005.1 bacterium | reverse complement strand
ACCAACAACAAAAGATGGGCCGATGATGCCGTTAGGGTTGATTGACAGCAATCCAAAAGGAGAGGTGGTAGATATACCGACAGAACCGTTGGTGGTAGCGAAGAAGGCTGAACCTGAGGAAGAGAGTGCGGTGGTGGAGGCTCCACCGTTGAGGGAGGAGAGGCCAGTGACGGTGAGAGTGCCGGAAGTAGATAGATTCGTCGTAGAGAAGTTGACAGAAGAGAGGGTACCGGAGACTCGGAGATCGGTAGTGGTGGCGCCAGTGAAAACAGCTCTAGTGGCGAAGAGGTTAGTAGTTGTAGCCTCTGTGGTGGTAGAGAGCAGACCGGTGAAGTTCTGGAGGGTGGTGGAGCCGACGACTAAGAGGTCACCCGTTGAATTAATAGTGGTGGTGGCTGTACCGCCGAAGAAGGAAGTGCCGAAGACAGAGATATGAGTGGTTGATGCTCCCCCATTAAATGTTGCCAGGCCTGTATTAGTCAGTGCACCGGTGTTAGTTAAAGACGAGAATGAGCCTGCGCCGGCGGTCAGGGCGTCACTACCGATGTTGATCGAGCCGAAGTTGGCGGTGATGGAGCCGGAGTCGAGGGTGCCGACGGAGGTTAGGGAGGAAGTCAAGATGCCGGTGCCTAGAGTGTTAGTGGTTAGGACGTCGGTGCCGAGGATCTGGAATGAGGTGCCGGTGTTGACACTGCCTGCGGTGGTGGTGGAGAGACCACCGACTGAGATGTAGTTAGTGGCAGAGAGATTTGTGGTGGAAGCTCCACCGTTGAGGGAGGAGAGGCCAGTGACGGTGAGGGTGCCGGAAGTTGTGAGTGATGTTAGGGTGCCGACTGAGGTCAGGGAGGAGTTGACGACTGAGGAGCCGAGGGTGGTGGCAGAGAGGATGTTGGCGTTGTTGATGAGGAAGGAAGAGCCGGTTGGGATGTTGATAGTGCCGGAGGTTAGAGTGACACCGCCGGCTAATGTAGATGTTCCTGTGCCTGATACCACCAATCTACTAGTAGATGCTGTGCCTGAGATAGATAGATTTGTGGTTGTGGCATTGGTTGTTGTTGAATTCAGTGCGGTGAAGATCTGGAGGGTGGTGGAGCCGACGACTAAGAGTGTGCCGGTGGCGGATATAGAGGCGAGAGTCAGGTCACCGGATATGAGAGCGTTACCATGGACAGAAAGAGGTGAGGCCGGTGAGGTGGTACCGATACCAATATTGCCTGATATAAATGCAACCAGAGAGTTAGGATCAAACCAGTATTCAGCCGAAGTTGTAGCCGTACTGCCAATAGCAATGATGTCAGAGCTATTGTTTGAGTAATTTATAAGTTGTGAGGCAACTTGGGAGGTTGTAGTGGCCCAGGTACTGCTACCAGCACCTGTTCCGTCAACTCCGCATGTAAATCTGCCTGTAGTCGAGTTATAAAGCACTGTTTGTGTTTCTAAAGAACAATCAGTAAGGCCCCCTTGCGAAAAGCTATTAGAAACTACAAGTGCGGTTGTAGACGCAACTCCAGATGCAGATATTGAAAATAGGTTGGTAGTAGCACTATCCTGAACCTGGAAAAGGTTGGCCACCTGCGAGGCAAAACCACGGAGGGTTGCAAGAACGCTACCTGTACTTGTTGCCTCTATTGTCACTTGGGAGTTAGTTATAGGAGTAGTTGTCCCAAAAGATGATGGGGTGGTTGTCCCACTAACTGCACCGGCTATTTGAGCGAAAGCAGTAGCTGCTATCTGTTGTCGTGGTGAAAGTGTTTGATAAGTTACGTTATCAGAAGAAACTTCAACCTGAAGATAGATGGTTTGGTTAGTATTGAAATTGTAATCTAATACATCCGGATAGCCTCCGGCAATATCTCCAATGTTTACATTGAATACACCCTGTCGAACAGTGACTGTGGTAGTAGCCGGAGAAGCTGTAGGCCAGAGGCGACTGCCGGAGCCCACAGTAGAGTTGTCCCAGATAGAAAATTTAAAGAAATAACTTGTCCCAGCAAGAGTACCCAGAAGGCTACCACTTGAGTCAGTTAATCTACCCTGATAACTAATAACTCTTGGCACACCCGTAGCGGCAAAAGTAGCAGAATAAGAGAACAACGCGGTAAGCGAAAAAAGACCAATAAAAACCAGCCTAAAAAAATATTTCAACTTGAACTTTATGTAGTGCCTATTCGGCATTTGTAGCGCTTCAAATAATTACCTGAATTGTGGTATTAAAATATGGAAGCGATACGTTAATTATAAGATAAAATCCCCGCTTAAACTAAGAAAAAGTGGGGATAAACTAAGAGATTTTTCTGAAGCCACTAATGTAACGGACCGTATCAGATAAAACTCGACTTTCTTTAAAATCTTGTCCGAGTTGTTGAGGAAGAATTTTAATATTATCTGTCGGCGATGCCCAAATTATCTCCGCGATTTCATGGGCGTGAGAGCGGACCAACTTCTCGCTGTCAACATAGTCCTTTCCGTTTTTTACCTCAAAGAAAAACTCCATCGGTTGAGAATTCTCTCCGTCCGCAAAGGTGTTAATGTAAAGCAACCTACCTATTTCTGGTTTAACGCCTAGCTCTTCTTCGATCTCCCGACTCATACACTCAATAACATCTTCTCCCCATTCTAGATGCCCACCTGGTAAAGCGGCAAAACTAGTATTATGCGGGTGCTTAACTACCAATAACTTACCGTCATGAATAATAATAGCCCTGCATCTAATCACAAATTTTTTGTTTTCGTTCATAACTGGGAGACTTGGAATCGAACCAAGATTCACGGCTTCAAAGGCCGCTGTCCTACCATTAGACGATCTCCCAATGACACCTTACTCAGACAATTTTGCCTTAAAAACGCCATAATATCAACCCCAGCGAGAAAAATGGAGGAAAAATTAAAAAAACTCCCGCATGAGGTGCGGGAGTAAGTTTTACAGAAGATGCATGATCTTCTCGATCGGATCGAGTAAACGGGGCTCTCTGTAGAATTCAGGTTCACCGTCTGCACCGAGGAATACATGGATAGTGTCACCCTTATCAAGCTCTCCGCGATTTTTCAATCTTGCGAAATATCTCAAGAGATACTTCGATATTTTGTGAGCCAGAAGCCTAGCACCACTCTGTTGTCTATCAGTAGACTCCTTAATAATGAGATTCTCAAGTTCTTCACTCACCTTAAGCTGAATGTAGTCCTTAGCAAGAAAATTCTCTTCAAATTTTAACATTTCAAGATCAAAAATCTCGAAAAGGGTTTCATTAGAAAGGTGGCGGTAGACGCTAACATTCACCCGTCCCATGAATTCAGCCGGAAAAGTCGCGTCGGCTGCCTTTTTTGCCGCATCATAACTCAGCTGACCCTTGTCGGCGTGCTTCTTCCGTTCAAAATGGAAACCGGGTCCAAGTTTATCTGAAACCACTTTAGCAATCGCTTCAGAACCAACATTGGAAGTCAGAAATATAGCCGAGTTATCGAATCTTGTGATATCCCCATTAGCCAGAGTAATCTTAGCATCTCCGGTGATCGCCAAGAGGGCATTCCAGAGAGCCGGGTGGGCCTTCTCGATCTCCTCAAAAACGATTACAGAGAAGAGGTTCTTTAGATCAGAGCCGGTATGCGCTGTTATCAGAGCATGGATCCTATTGTTCATCTCACGGCGTTGTCTATTAAGGGCCTGCAACCTCTGATCTATCCAATCTATCCTAGCAACTAGCATCTTTGTAGAAGGAACTTCATACCTCTCGTCTATCAATTTCCAGATTTCTCTCTCTATCGCCCTAAGATCAGCCTCGGCAACCCTAAGAGGACTAATAGAGGGGTACTTAGCCATCTCGGCCTTAAGTGCATGACTGTCAATATTGATCTGGTCCAAAATACACGAATTGCCATGTCCAAGATATCCGGGCGGCGCACCAAAAAGCCTAGATATTTCATGAGACGCCTGATAGTCATGGCAATCAATCTTTGTGAGATATTCCCTGTTGCCTAGCGTAGTAAGGGCAACAGCCCGAGCTGTCTCCGACTTACCTACACCAGAAGGACCTAAAAGCATTTCGTTGCAAATCGTCCTATTTGGAGAACGAAGGCCAGCATTCTTGATCTCAAAAGCATCTACAATGTTGAGTAATGAACGATCTTGACCCTTAACCTCTCTCTTCAAGGCTTCGAGTATCTTAAGCGACTTCGCACTGTATCTCTTGATGTCAAGTTTGATTAACTGACTTTTATCCTTACTCACAATCCCCCACCTCCTTGTCAAAGGTCCTTATATTCTAAGTTAATAGTGGCACAAAAAGGCCATACAGACCAGTTGCGACTTTGTTTAGTTCTGGCCTAATATTTTTATAAGTGCAAGCTCTAGTGGCAACTCGCCGATATATGACCAACGGGTCTCTTCGTAAGCGGTCAGGAGTTCACGGAGTACTTGAGGTAGACCGACAACATTTTTGTGGTTCCCGCATTCCACCAAAAACTTAGCCTCGTTAGCGGATACTTCACTAAGAATATCCTCTTTGATCTCCGGCGCGAACTTCAGAAGCAGTATAGAACGCAGAGTATGTATAATCATCTTGATGAATACTCTGTTATCTATGTTGTTTTTGGCAACCTTCCGCAAGATAATCATTGCGCCGGAGATATTTTTGTCCAAGATGCTCTTAATCACCCCCTGCACAGCCTCAATGCGGGGTGCGCCGGTAATATCCTCAACATCTTTCAGGGTTATCTTATTACTAGAAGAGGCGCTAATAATCTTCTGTAAGGTACCGTGAGTATCACGGAAGGATCCATCGCCTAAAAGCGCGATAAGATCCACAACATCCTCGTCTATCTGAAATCCCTCTTTCTTGGCAACCTTTGCCACCATCTCCCGCAAGATCGCATGCGAAGGCTTCTTGAAATTAAAAACCTGACATCTGGAAATAATGGTATCAATAACCTTATGCAGTTCCGTAGTAGCGAGTATGAAGACAACATGGGCTGGAGGCTCTTCAAGAGTCTTAAGTAGGGCATTAAAGGCGCCCTTTGAGAGCATGTGAACCTCGTCGACGATATAAACCTTCTTCTTAGACTCGAAGGGTAGTGTCCTAGCTCCGTCACAGATCTCACGTATTTCATCAACACCACCATTAGATGCCGCATCTAGCTCATATAGGTCATTAGCAGATGTACCTAGCTCTACTGCCAAGATCCTAGCAATAGAGGTCTTACCAGTACCTCGCGGGCCGGCGAAAAGGTAAGCGTGCGAGAGCCGGTCATTGGCAATAGCCCCACTTAAAGTCTTTATTATATGTTCCTGACCTAAAACTTCCTTAAAGCTCTTCGGCCTATATTTGCGATATAAAACAAATTCACTCATTTTTTTCTTATACTTATACTTTTCCCTTATACTAAATCACCTCCGGTGCCTCCGCATGGCAGATCTTCAAGCCATTCGCAAGCACCTGCGCCACAGCTGAAGTAATCAGTAATCTGTGTGGATAAGGCAATTTTCCATCCTCCAACACCTTCGATCTCTCGTAATAGCCGTTATAGTCGTTGGCTAAAGTTAAAAGATAATTTGCAAGTGTAGCTGGGTTATCTTCAACAGCGGAACGTAATATAACATTAGGAAGCTGGCCGAGCCTCTTGCTTATAGCAATCTCGTCTTCGGTCATGTCCTTAAAATCCTCCACTCCAACAATTGCCTCGGCCGGATTAACCCCAGCCTTTCTCATGATACTTCTGGCTCTGGCCAGCGAATACATGATATAAGCCCCGCCGGACTCTTCAAAATTCTTAATACTCTTCTGTGTGTCGCGATCGAGCGATATCGCAAACCGCTTATCCTGCTTGATGTCATTGAAGGTTATCGAGCCGACTGCCAACTTAGCGGAATTCGCGTCCTTCTCCTCGCTTGATAAATGATACAAATCCCCCTCCCGCTTGTCATACTTTACCCGGAAATATTTCGTTGATTCAGTAATCAGATTTCCGACACTTTCGGCGCCTTCACGACTAGCAAGCTTCTTGCCTGTCTCCGTATCGACATAGAAGCCGTGCGCCAAGTGAGTCAACGTCACTTCGCGATTATGATCCAGATTAAGAACGTGTGTCGCTTCAAAAAGTTCCTTAAAATATTCGATCTGCTCCTCAGCTGTTTCGTAGATAAGACGCGCCGGTCTAAAAGTATCAATTCTATGTTCGATCCCAGCCAGATCTCTAACAGCATAGAGTGTTGCGCCATTACTCTTTTTAACCAAAAGTCTCTTGTGATTATCGAGTATCACAAAACAAGCGCCGATATCATCTCTAACTTCATCACACAGCTGCTTAAACCGTGCCTCTGTTAACTCCCCCACCTCAAGTAAGCCTTTTAAATGATTTATCTCACTCTCGGCCAAAGAGTCGGTGAAGAGCACCACCTCGCCGGTGGATAATCTATCCTCAACAAGATCTTTTGCACGCTTAGCATAGAAACTTTCACCTACAGTATAATCATGCTTGATCCCCATTGCGCCATAGAATTTGTCGAACTCCTCCAGACTCCACTCGCGCATTTTAGACCAAAGCGCAAACTCCATCTCCGCCCCGGCTTCCAAATTTTTAAACCTGCTATTTGCTGAATTTTTAAAATCTTCAAACCTCTCTTTAAACTCTGAAAATGAGCTGAAAATCCCGTAGTAACTAGCTAATTCATCGGCCACCTCCGGAGTCAATAAGTTAAAATCTGCTTCGCTCCCTGCCAGCTTCTCCCCCCTTCGGTAGATCTGATAGATATTATAAAGCTCGTCATTATTTGACTTAGCTTGCCCCCATCTTTCATAACCCTCGATCAGATAGCCCATACCACCCCAATCATTTATATAGTTCAGTCGGTGTACTGTGTAGCCAACAGCCTCATAGATATTGCAAAGCACCTCGCCAATAATTGTCGAGCGGATATGACCGGCATGCAAGTGCTTTGCGACATTGGGACTTGAGTAATCCACCACTACAGACCTCTTCTTAAACAGGTCAGATTGGCCAAAATTCGTGCCCATCTTCACCACCTGCCAGATATTTTCAAAAAGATATTTATTATTTAACAAAATGTTCACATATATACCCTTATGTTCTACATTTGCAAAATCTCCATCAGGAGAAGCTAACTTCTGTAAATTAGCAACGAGCACCGGCACTACCTCTTTGATGTAGACTCCAGCACCCTTCTCTTTCAAAAGACCTGGTATCTTAATGGCCACGTCTGCACCAAACATCTTCCTGTCTATAAACTCCAGATTTATATCTTCTATGCACAAGGCTTTAACAATCTTATCTTGTAGCTTATTATAAAAATACTCCTCATGTGAGGTGTAACCAGTCGCCTCTCTAGCCTCCTCCACAGAACGCTTCTTATTCAAAATATCCTCCTGAATCCGGCTATTTAGCTTATCTAAAAGATTATCACTCATTAAACCATTATAATCCCGATTTTGATTAAAACAAAATCGAGGATCCTCGATTCGATGAATCGAATCGGGACAAAAAAGCCCCGCGATTTAAAGCTGCGGGGCTTTGACCTCATTCAGCGCAAGGTTCAACCTTGCCTGTTTCTGGATTGTAGACAGCATCGGTGACTTCGAGTTTACCGGCTTCGACGAGTTCATGCAGAATAAAGCGATTTTCCCGAAGCTCGGTTACGGTATTCTTGATATTGTATTCGATCGACTTCTGCCAAATCACTTCGAGATCGCTCGACTCTTTCCTGGCCTTAGTAATCGACTTCGAAATGACGGCATAAATCGCCTGCTGATGACCCCCGCCAGTTGGATTATCCATCACAGACTTGATAACCCCGCACCACTTATGTCCGAGTACTATAATCCGCTTAGCACCATGTTCGATAGCATATTCCACACTACCTATTTCAATATGGTCAGGCTTGTCACCAGCAACACCAATGACGTTGCCCATATTGCGGACGACGACGACTCGGCCCAGATCTTCGGTGAAAATAGCCTTCAATTCCGGTATCGGCTCAGAACAGCAGAATACCACGGTATCGTAACTGCTTTCTTCTGCCAAAACCGGACAACTGGGCCAACAGCAGATGATCAGCACCAGAAAAATCAAAATTCTCATAATGCACCTCCGTCGAAAATTATGCATTATTTTATGAATTAAACAAGCCTCCTTTATTCTAAAATCATCTAGTGATATAATTCTGCCGTGGCCATAGACTACAAACTAAAACTATTTAACACTCTTTCTAAAAAGAAGGAGGATTTTGTACCTATTCAAACGGGCAAGGCCTCAATGTACCTCTGTGGGCCAACTGTTTATGACCGTGCCACCATCGGTAACTTCCGTACGTATATATTCGGGGACATTTTAAATAGGGTGCTCAAATACAACGACTATGATGTGAAATATGTGCAGAATATTACAGACGTCGGACATCTCACAGACGATGCTGATCAGGGTGAGGACAAGATGGAGAAGGGGTCTAGAAAAGCAGGAAAAAGTGCAAGAGAAGTAGCGGAAGAGTTCACACAGCTCTATTTTGAAGATAGCGCAAAATTAAATATTGAAAGGCCGACCGTCTCTTGCAAAGCCACGGAACACATCAAAGAACAGATCGAGATGATTGAGGAGCTGGAGAAGAAGGGGTTCACTTATAAAACTTCCGACGGAATATATTTTGACACGAGCAAACAACCGGATTATGGTGCATTAGCTCATCTCGACAAAGCCGGCCTACAAGAGGGTGCAAGAGTTGGGGTAAATACAGAAAAAAGGAATATTACCGACTTCGCGCTCTGGAAGTTCTCGCCTAAAGACGAGCAACGCCACATGGAATGGGAGTCGCCATGGGGAATGGGCTTCCCCGGCTGGCACATAGAGTGCTCAGCGATGAGCATCAAGTATCTCGGGCAACCCTTTGACCTTCACGCCGGCGGTATGGACCTTCTTCCCGTGCACCACACCAATGAAGTAGCCCAGAATGAAGCTATCTATGGACACAAGACAGTCAACTACTGGCTCCATGGCGGCTTCATCCTTGTTGACGGCAAAAAGATGGGCAAGTCATTAGGAAATGCCTACACATTAGATGATATAGCCAAAGAAGAATTTAATAATCTTGTTTTTCGTTACTTAACCTTCACGGCCCACTATCGACAAGAATTAAACTTTACCTGGGAATCTCTAAGTCAGGCTGGAAGTGCGCTAAGCAAACTTTATAAAATAGTCGGTAGTTTTTTAAATAATAAGCCCGATAATACGATTAGCGATGAGTGGAGCAGTAGATTCTTAGAGGCGGTTAATGACGATCTGAACATACCAAAGGCGATAGCAGTTGTTTGGGAAATGATAAGAGACAAAAATACACCTGAGACTCTTAAGCTCTCTACGCTATACAAATTCGATGAGATCTTAGGATTAGATATAGAAAAAAACGCCAAAAATTATGCTCAGTTAATAGCTAAGATTCCGGAATCTATAAAACAGATAAAAGAAGATCGGGATATAGCCCGTCAAAATAAAGATTGGAAAAAGTCAGATGAACTTAGAGATGAATTAGAGTCTAAGGGTTACGAAGTTGAAGATGCACAGGATGGAACAAAAGTCTTACCAAAAATAAATCTATAACACCGGCTGAATAAGACGAACTATATACTCCATAAACTTGTAATACCAGCCTTCGTATTTTGAATTGTGTTGCCATGGCATGGCATCCTTCTGCCAGATGTCGATGATATTTTTTAGGTCCCGCACCATCTCCTTCCTCTCAAAAGAGACACTAGCCTCGGCGTTGTGGTCGAAGCTCATAGCATCGAGATTGTTGGATCCAACCAGGCCGACCTTGTCGTCAACAAGAATAGCCTTAGCGTGAATCATATCTTTAGTCATATAAAATTTCATCCCGGTTTTAGACAAGGATGAGATGAAGACGTGATTGGCAAAACTTATAAAATTAGAATCTGTATTCTTAGGTATCACAAGCTCAACAGATACGCCTCGCGCTTGCGCAGAGAGCAACGAAGCCAAGAGCCATCGGTGAGGAATGAAATACGGCGTTACTAAAACAATTCTCTTTTTAGCACCAGCAATCTGCTCCTGGTAATATGGCCGTAGCATCAACTTGCCGACTGCGGGAAAATTCTCCAGAAGCCAGAGTCCGGCACGTCTGGTCTTTAGCTCCTTACGCAAAGTAAGAAGATTAGGATCCGTGCCTCCAGAATTATAATATGACCGGCTAAAAGACTTAACCAGAGACTTCACAATCCTTTTGCCGTTCAGCCGAAGATTGAGATCAAGCCACTTCTTATATGCCTTACCAACATTAACTCCACCTAAAAAAGCAACCTCTTCATCTACGATTAGGATTTTCCTATGGATCCTTCGGAACCAACTGTTGAAGAATAGCACTTCGGCACCAGCCTCTTTGAGTCTATCAACAGTACTATTTGACAGGTTCATAGATCCAAAACCATCCAAAACTATTCTTACCTTGACTCCACCTCTGGCCTTATCGGTAAGTGTTTTAAAAAAATCATATTCTAAACCAAGATCATCTTCAAAAATATAAACTTCCCAATATATAGAACTCCGAGCCTGCTTGATACCCTCAAGCATTGCCGACCAAGCAGATCTAGAGTTTGTATAAAATTTATGTTGCTTCAATTTATAAACAAGCTATAAGCCTTCGTCTTTAAGTTTCTCGATTATGTCTGAAGTTTTTTTAGAAATTTTCGAGGGCATCTTGATCAGTATTCTAATTAGTAAGTTACCTCTACGATTCTTATCTAGTGGTACTCCCCTGCCGGTAATACGCAATATCTCACCATGAGAGACCCCCTGTGGGATCTTCAGGCTAATGTTACCATCTAAGGTTTTAATATCGTATGTTCCACCGAGAAGGGCATCAGTTAGTTTTATACTCAAGTCCATTGTCAGATCGCTTCCGTCTCTTCGAAATACCGGATGTCTCTCGATATGCACCTTAACATATAAATCCCCTGCCACACCCTTCGCCACAGCCTCGCCCTGACCATTCAAACGAATCATCTCGCCCTCATCCATTCCAGCCGGAATCTTGATATCCATCTCTTCACTCTTCTTAAGTACTCCCATACCATAACATGCCCCACAGGGCTCCTTGGGAATTTCGCCCTTTCCCTGACACTTGTCGCAATCTCGCTCAGTGGTGAAGGATCCCATTATAGACCTTCTGGATTCTGTGATCTTCCCCTTGCCGGCACACTGTTCGCACTTGATCATCGACGTACCCTTCTTAGCTCCGGTCCCCTTGCAAGTATCACAAGCGCCCACCTTAGTGATCAGCACTTTCCTACTTGTACCAAATACGGCTTCGGAGAAGCTAATCTGAAGATCGATAGATATATCACGTCCACGAGGAGTCTTTCTTCCATTACTTCTTCCTCCGCCAAAGAAACCCTCAAAGAGATCTTCGAGATCAGGTGCTCCCGTAGCACCTCCACCACCTCTAAATAGATCACTGAAATCAAAACCAAATCCGCCTCCATCGGCATATCCTCCACCACCCGGCCCTGCTCCCCCACCAAAAACTCGGCCGTAAGTATCATACTCGGCGCGCTTCTTATCGTCAGACAAAACCTGATACGCTTCGTTGACCTCTTTAAATTTCTTCTCGTCGCCGTTGTTCTTGTCGGGATGAAATTTATGGGCCAGCTTTCTAAAGGCGCTCTTGATCTCGTCCTTTGATGCTTTCTTATCTACTCCTAAAACTTGATAATAATCCATTAATTATTTGTTGATTTACCCTCGTCGAAGTCTGCATCTCGCACTTTCTCATCTTTCTTCTCCGGTTCTGGGGCGCCCGCCTCTCCAGCTTTGGGACCGGAATTATAAACAGCCTCACCAATCTTCTGCATCTCAGTAAAGAGTTCGTCGGTTGCCTTCTTAACTTCCAGAATATTCCTCTCGTCTTTTAATTTCTTCAAATTATCTATCTTTGTTTTAACTCCGGCAATTATCTCTGCTGACACCTTACCCTCCGCATCCTTCAGACTCTTCTCCGCAGTGACAATCAAGCTATCGGCATTATTGATCACATCAACCTCCTCCTTCTTCTTTTGATCTTCAGCAGCATTAACCTCCGCATCCTTCTTCATCTTATCAATATCCTCTTGACTCAAACCACCTCTGGCCTGGATCTTTATAGACTGGAGATTATTAGTAGCTTTATCCTTAGCTGTCACACTTAAAATGCCATTTACATCAACGTCGAAAGAGACCTCTACTTGTGGCATACCTCTAGGCGCTGGGGCTATCTTCTCTAGTGTGAATTTACCCAGTGTCTTATTGTCTGCAGCCATAGGTCTCTCGCCCTGCAACACATGAATCTCTACCGTAGTCTGATTGTCGGCAGCAGTTGAGAAAACTTGAGTTTTAGAAGACGGTATTGTTGTATTCTTATCAATCAGCTTCGTCGATACTCCACCCATTGTCTCAATACCGAGAGATAGCGGGATAACATCGAGCAGTAAGACATCCTTAACATCACCCTGCATAATTCCTCCCTGAAGCGCCGCGCCAATAGCCACAACTTCGTCAGGATTGATGCTTCGATTTGGCTCCTTACCAAAGAGATTTCTAACAGCATCCACAATAGCTGGCATTCTCGTTTGACCTCCAACCATTATAACCTCATTAATCTCAGAGAATTTAAAACCTGAAGCTTCTACTGCGCGCTTAGATATCTCAATAGATCTTGTGACGTATTCAGCCGACAGCCCCTCAAGCTCAGCACGAGTCATAGTCCTAAGCAAGTGCTTAGGGCCAGTCGCATCTGAAGTGATGAACGGTACATTGATCTCAACCTCCTTAACATTGGACAAATCATGCTTGGCCTTCTCCGCAGCCTCCTTCAATCGTTGAACTGCAAGTGGATCAGTTGAAAGATCTATACCATTTGCTTTCCTAAAATCATCGACAATCCACTTAATGATCCTCTGATCAATATCCTCTCCTCCCATGTGACTATCGCCATCCGTAGACTTAACTTCAATAACATCATCACCGATCTCAAGAACTGAAATATCAAAAGTCCCTCCTCCGAAGTCGTACACGGCAATCTTCTCATTCTTCTTTGTGTTAAATCCATAGGCAAGAGCGGCAGCGGTCGGCTCATTTATAATTCTCTTAACTGTAAATCCGGCAATCTCTCCGGCATTCTTTGTTGCTTGTCTCTGGGCATCACTGAAGTATGCAGGCACAGTGATCACTGCCTCGGTAATCTTCTCACCAAGTTTTGCCTCCGCATCAGTCTTTAACTTTTGAAGTATCATAGAGGATACCTCTTCCGGAGTATAAAGTTTATCTCTGAGCTTCACTCGAGCACCACCGTCCTCACCCCGCTCTACAGAGTACGGAACTGCACCCTTGTCCTTCTGCACCTCCGGAGCCTCAAATCTATGTCCCATAAATCTCTTAATGCCGTATATAGTGTTCTGTGGATTCGTAATACTCTGTCTTTTGGCTAGTTGTCCCACCAACCTCTCACTCGCCTTAGAAATAGCCACTATGGACGGGGTGGTTCTGACACCTTCGGCATTCTCGATTATCTTAGGCAAACCTCCTTCAACTATCGCCATAGCTGAGTTTGTGGTTCCTAAATCTATTCCTAATATTTTTGACATATATTTTTACTTATTCTTATACTAAACCCTTATACTTTCTTATTATACTGCCCAACTGATACTTTAGCCGGCCGAATAGTCTTGCCATTCATACTATAACCCTTCTGCAAAACTTCGGTTACAATATCATCCAGCTCCTCCTTGTCAACCGGAACCATAACAACCGGCTCCTGCTCATTGATATTAAATTTATCGCCAACTTTGCATATTTGCTTCAATCCGCGTCGACTTAATGTATCGAGTAGCTTAGAGTATATACCCAAAAATCCTGCCCGCCAACTCTCCCCCACTTCGCCCTGGCTACGCGGGGCAAGCCCAGCATCATTACGCTCCGCAAGTGCTAACTCAAAGCTATCGAGTACCGGCAGTAGATCTTTTAAGTATGACTCACTTACTGAATCAAGAATACTAAGCCTCTCCACATCCGCCATTCTCTTGGCATTCACGAAGTCAGCCCGACACCTCTGCCAGCCTCCAAGATACTCCTCTTTCTCTTTCAGTGCACTCTTTAATTTGGCTTTTAACTTCTCGATTTTCTCTGCGTTGTCTGTGGAAATATCATCAAAAGAAATATCCTCCTCACCATCAGCCTCTATTGTTACTTCATCATTTTCCATAATATTGTATCAGCATTATAAACTATTATCAGTCTGTGTCAAATTTAATAAAAACAGCCCCGACAATCGCCGGGGACTAGAATTATTTGGACTTCTTACCTTTATCTTTGTTACCATTCTTGGGCTGACCCTTATTCTTACCCCCCTCTTCACGCCGTTTTTTAGCCCATTTCTCATCCTTCTTTACTTTTTCCGCTTTCCTGTTCGCCTCCGCCTCCCTCTGAACTTCAGCAAGATTCTGGCGAGATATCTCTCTCTTCTCGTTGGTACCAGAAAGTTTATCTGGCGTAAACGCCTCATCATCGACAGAATCATGAAGTCGAGCTAGAGACTCTTCACTCTTCTTTCTTTGAGCTTCCCTCTTCTGCCTCTTCTCTTCATTTTTGGCGTCTTCTTCCGCTGACATATCAAGCTCCTTTAGATCTAAATTCAAAGCAATTCTAACCTCAAACTAACACATATTCTTACGAATTCATAATATTAAATATCTTACTCGGACTATGGTGCCCAGAAACAAGCCTAATCTTATTGATCGGAAAATTTAAATTCTCAGCAAGCAGGGCAACAACTCTCTTATTGGCCATATTCATCTCGGCCTTCTCTCTTACATCCACCTCAAAACTATCTTCTTTATTTTTTTTAAAACGCTCTTTTTTTGCGCCCGGATAAACTCTGACTTTTATATACATCTTATACTTATACTTTTCCCTTATACTTTCTCAATCCACTCTTTCTCTTGTCTAACGAGAAATTTTAACTTGTCTTCCGGTGTTGCCATCAGTTTCTCCACGACTCTTTCCATCCTCACACCCTGAGAACCCTTAACCAAAACCAAATCTCCGATACCGATGATTCCCTTGATATAATCACCGGCCTCGACTGAATCACTAAAACTTTTTATACTATTTTTTTTCATCCCCGCATCAAATGCGCCCTTCGCAAACGCCCGGGCCCTCTGGCCGACAGTAACCAACATATCGAAATGTACTGGGACCTGCTTGCCGATCTTATAATGAGCATCGTTAGTATAGTGACCGAGCTCCAGCATGTCACCCAAGACGGCGATCTTTCTACCTGACACCTTAATGTCATGAACCGACTCTATGGCAAGTTCCAAAGCGGCCGGTGAAGAGTTGTATGTGTCATCTAAAATGATCGAATTGCTAATACCGTCTATTAGCCGGAGCCGGCCGGCCGGCCTTTCATATTTAGCGGCCGAATCTATCATTCCGATAAAGTTAATATTTAGCGCCGTACCAACAGCGAAAGCTGCAAGGGCTGAATAGATATTTTGTCTACCAACAACACCAGGGAGTCGGACCGGTATGATGTTGCCCAGATAATCTATTTTGAAAGTTATGCCGTCCGGCATAGACTGGTGACTTTTTTCAATATATATAATATTTTGATTGGACACCCGAAAGCTAGCTACAGGAGAAAACCCATAAGTAAGAACTTTGGCTAATTTAGGTAAATCTCTCATTGCTAAAACATCCGGATCGTCAGCATTCAGCACGAGAATTCCACCAGGACGAAGGGCTCTAACTAATTTCGCCTTTTCTTCGATCAGGTCATCGCGCGAAGGAAAAAGTTCAACATGCACAGGTGTCTCGCCGATCCTGGTCACGACAACAATATCCGGATGAAGCCACTTCGCGAACTTACCTATATCATCCGGCTTATCCGCACCCACTTCAAGCACAAGCCATTTAGGATAGTCATGAGAAAAAAGAATGAGTGCCAAACCCTCATAGATATTCTTCAACCAGGAAAAAGGGTTAAGCCACCCATTCTTGCAGTGTAGTATTGTTAGTGGTATACCGATGTCACTGTTATAACTCTTCTCGTTTTTCCATACAGAAAATTCCGGCTCCAAAACAGCGGCAATGGCATCTTTGGCGCCTGTCTTACCGGCATTGCCAGTAATAGCGATGATATTAGGATTATATTTCTTCAACACCAAGCGAGCCTCTATGGTTATCAGGAATATTACTATTTTTCTCAATATTGCTTTAATCATGATGGATTATCTATCAGGTGGCACTTCATAGTAATTTAACAAGAATTTGGTGATATTTACAAATGGGATAGGCAAGGTGTCAGATGCAAATCTAGCTCCATTCTTCGGATCAACCATATAGAGCAAGACTAGAAATCTCGGATTATATGCCGGGAAGTAGCCGAAGAATGAGTGCAAATCCTTGTCGCCATACTTACCACTACTATCGGAGATCTGAGCAGTACCGGTCTTAGCGGCAATACTATATTGTTTAATCTTATATACCCCACCCAAGAGACCTTTATCGAAAGCATGCACCAGCATTCCCGTAATCTCTCGGGCGGTCTTCTCCTTCAACACTCTCCCCTGCAATACCGTCTCAAAAATTTTCGGCGCGCCGAGTCCGCTATCGATCTTATCTACTATCCTCGGTTTAACCATAACTCCACCATTAGCCAAAGATGAAAGCGCTCTAACTGCACCTACGGGAGTCAGCGCTATACCCTGCCCGAAAGCTGAAGTTGCATAATCTATCTCATATTTACTTTTAAGATTGGCGGTTAAACCAGAAGTTTCATTCGGAAGATCGATACCAGTCTTCTTACCTAATCCGAATGACTCCATATATGTCCTAAATTTATCTCGGCCAAGCTTCTGCATCACAAAAACAGCACCCGTATTTAGAGAGTTGTCTAGAACGGCCTGCATGTCAATCCGACCCATCGCCTTATGATCGTGGTTCTCTATCTTCTTGCCGTTTAGTGTTACAAACCCCTTATCATCATATTTGGTTTCAGGTTTTATAACCCCGGCGTCAATACCGGCGGAGATCGTGAGTGGTTTAATAATCGATCCGAATTCAAAAACGTTCTCTACCATCGGATTAGAGAAGACTGAAATATCTTTCTCTTTACCAAAATCATTCGGGTCAAAGTCAGGCAAGAATGTGGCGGCGACAATTCGTCCGGTCTTAGGCTCAATAACGATCCCACCCAGAGAATCCGGGTCCCACTTATCCTTCAGTGCATTCAACTCCTTATCGAGATACAACTCAACATTAGGTTCAATCGAAAGAACTATATCACCTGAAGATGCAGACTTATCTCCTGCAACAACGGTCTTTTTAACATTAGAGAACATCTCCGCAAAGAAATTCACCCGCAGGGACTCATTGTTGCGCGCCAGCATATCTTCATAATATTTTTCCAATCCATAACGACCGGCATAATGATCACCCTCATCTTTAGATCTAGCAACTATCCCGAGAATCTGTGCGGCAAGCTTTCCGCCAGGATAAAATCTGACGTTCTCCTTGTAAACACTCAACCCAGGAACACCAAGTCCCTTAATCTTATCTGCAAGATCGCTATCTTCTAATTTAGTGATAACTTCGTACGGGTCATCCTTTCGCGCTGAGGCCATTAAAAAAGCCTCTTTATCTATTTTTAATATCTCATCTATTCTAGAATAAGCCGCCTCCGCATCTCTTAAGATATTTGGATTAATTGCAACAATATATACAGTCTTTAATGTTGCAGCAGACACGGCGTGGCCGTTCTTCTCAAGAAAAAAAATTGATCCCCTGGATAATATATCCGACGAGGGCTTAACGTACTGTCTATCGGCTCTCTTGCTGTAATCCTCACCATTTATGATTTGCACATTAAAAAGACGGATAATTATGACCACAGAGAAAGCTAAGGCAAAAAAAGAGAGCAGATAGATCCTATTTGAAAAACTAGATCTCATCACCAAGAAGGGAGAGGTTGCCTGCTACATTTGGACTCTCACTACTAAAGTGTACCTTGCTGAAATCATCCTTGAAACCAAGAGTGCGTGCCATGTCGATATTTAAGTCGCTCTTTCGCGCCATATAGCTATTCTCTAAGCCGGAGAGCTTGGCTGACACCTCTGCGATCTGTCTATTATTTTGCTCCCTAGACATCGTATTTAAAATAGAGCTGTTTATTAAATAAATATAAAACAAAGAAAGAGCAATAGCGGAAAAAACCAATACCACTGATAAGTATCTTTGTATATCTTCTGTATTGTATTTCTCTATATAGCTGTTCATAAAATTAAATTTTCTCTACTACCCTCAACTTCGCACTTCGTGATCTGGGGTTACTAGATGTCTCCTCCTTAGATGGCACGATAGGTTTCTTTGTTATGGCATTTGCCATTCCCCCTGCTTTCTTATCTCTAAAAAATATCTTAACTACTCGATCTTCTAATTCATGAAACGATATTACCGCCAATCTGCCTCCACTATTTAATACCAACCAAGCCTTCTCGATAGCCTCTTTAAGCGCCCCTATCTCGTCGTTGACCGTTATACGAAGCGCTTGGAAGGTCTTGGTAGCGAAGTGAATCTTACGTTTTCTATAAAAGTCCGGCACAGCATCTCCAATGATCCTCACCAACTGAAACGTAGTCTTGATAGGCCCGATCTTTCTTTCCTCAACGATCTTTTTGGCGATTCTTCTTGAGAACTGTTCCCCACCATAACCATAGATAATGTCAGCGATATTCTCTTCATCCCAGCCATTTACGATCTCTTCAGCTGTGAATTTTGCACCGGCGCCGAAGGTCATCTGTAATGGTTCATCTTTCTGGAACGTGAATCCCCTTCCTCCATCGTCAAGCTGAAACGAGCTGAGTCCAAGATCGAACATCGCTCCATCCAACTTCTCGATCTTCCTCTCTTCCATCACCTTGTCGATGTCTCTGAAGTTAGCGGTTACAAGTTCAAAGTTGCAAGAACTCATAGCTTCGCTATCTATCCTTGTCTTCGCCACCGGATCCGCATCTAGAGATAGAAGCTTTCCTGAATTACCGACAATCTTACAGATCTCTCTAGAATGTCCGCCACCACCGAAGGTTGCATCCAAGACAACGCTTCCTGACTTTATATTTAGACCCTCTACGGTCTCTTTTAAAAGAACTGGTATATGTGGCATTACATCACTCCTAATTCACCCAACTTCTGTGCCAGCTTATCGGCCTGCATCTCTGTCTCTCTACTGTAAGTCTTCCACTTCTCTTCATCCCAGATCTCCAGCCTTGAGTGCACACCAATGATCACAACCTTCTCCTGTAGTCCGGCGAACTCTTTCAAGAATTCCGGCACAAGTATTCTTCCAATAGAATCTATCTCTGTCAGTGTCGCTCCGCCCAGCATGAATCTATTGATGCTTCGGCTATCAGTAGTACCCATCGACATGCCAGAAAGCTTCTCTGCCACCTTCTCCCACTCGCTAATTGTGTAAACGAACAAACAGCTATCAAGGCCGTGAGTTATAACAACTTCATTACCCATCTCCTTACGAAATCTCGCCGGTAAGGAAACTCTTTTTTTGCTGTCCAGTATATGTTTATGCGTTCCGATGAGCATTTTATATTGTTTTTATCCCACTCCCTCCCACTTGCTACACATTATATACCACTAGTCTCCACAATACCTAACAATGCCAACTGTGGATAACAAAAACCACCCATTTCTGGGTGGTTTTTAACCTCATTATCAAAGTATTAATCCTTCGGACGCATTAACGGGAAGATTTGGGATTCCCGAATAGATTTACCGGCAAGGAAAGCGAAGAGTCGTTCGGAAACTCCGAAGCCGAAGGTTGGCGGCATGCCATATTCCATCGCTTCAACATATTCCATATCAGCCATCTGTGCCTCTTCGTCTCCTTCTTGGCGGAGCTTCTCCTGATGGCCAAAACGTTCCAACTGATCTATTGGGTCGTTAAGCTCATTGAAGGCCTTCCCAACTTCACTACCGCCGATCAAGATCTGGAATCTCTCTACTACTCGTGGGTCTTTAACCGACTTCTTAGCAAGAGGCTCAAGATAAACCGGCATACCGGTTAATATCGCTGGACCTGCGATTGTTTTGCGGATCTTCTTCCAGAGCATATCGACACCGCGGCCGAGATCAACCTTTTCATCACTTTTTATCAAATGATTCTTTCTGAGTAATTCAATAACAGTATCAACACCCACTTCTCTTGGATCAAAACCGTACTCCTTCTGCATCAAATCATTAAAGTCATAGCTTCCCCATTCTACGCCAAGATCTACATCAAAGTCATTTATTTTAAATTGTAATTTGCCGAAAGTTTTCTCCGCTACTGTGCGATATAAATCAATCAACATCGGAATTCCCTCGCGCGAATCGAGATAAGCCGCATAAAATTCAAAAGAGGTGTAGTCGTTGGCGTGCTCATGTGATATGCCCTCGTTCCTAAATATTCTGCCGATCTCGAAAGTTCTTGATATTCCCCCAACCATCAGCTTCTTCTGCCAAAGTTCGCCGACAGAAATACGCAAAAATACATCTATATCCAAAGTGTTGTGGTGTGTGACAAAAGGCCTCGCCTCTGCCCCACCAGTCAACGTCTCGAGTACAGGCGTCTCAACTTCTATGAATTCCCGATCAAGCATAAAAGTACGTATAGAATTCCAGAAGACCGATCGCTTGCGGATCAGATCGGCAACTTCCGGATTCAGGAGCATATCGATATATCGTCTTCGGTATCGCTCGTCTTCATCTTTCAGACCAAACCATTCATCCGGTACGGGACGCAAACTCTTGGCCAACATTCTCCATGAAGCGCCGAGAAGGGAATTCACTCCCCGCTTTGTAGTAAAGGCCACACCCGTGATCTCGATGAAGTCACTGGCATCAACTGCTTTTACAAATAGATCAAAGATTTGTTCACTAATGTCATCCTTACGCAAAATAGCCTGGACTCGAGCCGTCCCATCAAAAAGATCTATAAAAACGATCCCGCCCTGATCGCGTAGAGACATGACCCTGCCGGCTAAAATTATAGACTCTTGAGATGAAAACAGATCAGCGAAAGATGCCGTAAACGTCGCATTATCAGATGTTCGAAAGGATTCAGCTGGATACGCCTCCATCCCCGCCTCCCTTAACAATTCAATTTTCTTTTTTCGCTCCTCGCGAATCTCTTCCAGTGATGCCATTTTTTAGTTTATAGAAAAAATTTAGTCGATAGAAACCACAGTATAATTCACATTACCCTTCGGAGTATTAACCACGAATTTATCTCCCACCTTCCTGCCTACTATCGCCAAACCAAGTGGACATTCATTTGAGATCTTGTCATTAACCACATCCGACTCTTCTGAACCGACGATCTGGCACTTCTTCATTACACCATCTCCCTTCTTTATTGTAACCATCGAGCCCATCGAGACAACTGAACTATTGCGAACATCACCCTTCTCAGACACTATCATCGCCCTCTTAAGTATATCTTCCACTACCAAAATCCTATCTTCAAGTTCCGCCTGCGCTTCACGGGCCTGCTGATATTCGGCATTCTCCGAAAGGTCTCCTAGAGACTTCGCGAACTCTAAGGCTTCTGCGATCTCTCGCCTCTTAATGGTCTTCGCCTGCTTAAGCTCCTCCTCGAGTTCCTTGTGCTTCTCTTTTGTAAGATATTCTACATTTTTTGATGTCATAATGTCCTACATACTATACCATTAATCTCAGAAAGTCAAAAATTAAAAAAACCCGCCTAAGCGGGGTTGTAAACTGTAGATGCTCTAAACATGTTGGGTGCCCATGATCTGTCTCCACCTGGCTATATCATTATTTTTCTTAGCCCACTCGATATTTAGCCACCTATTTAGAGATCCTCGGTTTTCATATGGAATGCTCCGAACTTCTTTAGGTTCGATTAGAACCGAGGAACCAATCATCTCCGTCAACTTCCAGATACTGTCATCTTCGACTGAACATGCTGTCGTGATGTTAATGATCCTGACATTGTGATCCTTGAGCTCATGGAGGAGAGTGAAGAGAGCACCACTTCGTGGAACAAGTGTGTAATGAAGCCATTCATTCAGATCAGGAATCTTTACAGCAAACTTCTTTTTATCCTCCGCGATAAGCTCTTCGTCCGGTCGATGAGAGTCTGGAAAGATGATGATCGCCAATGGCTTACGAAGCAAACCTGCCAGATCTTTCTTGATCGCAGCGGTCGTAACCTCGTTGCTATCTTGATCAATGAACAAACCAGTACCAGCAAATTTCATATACCAACCAATAAACGGATTAGCAAGGTGCTCACGTTTACCAAGAACAATTATGTCTCCGCAGATCATCTGGGTTATGAAGCTGATGAAGCATGGCATTAGGAGTGTTGAGGGATGGTTACCGAGACAGATGATGATCTCATTCTCCGCCGCCGGTATAATACCATCACCCCGTAGCATGTCTCCTAAAACAGAAATCTTCATTCCAAGAAGTGTCTTCGCGAGGAGAGTCTCAATGATCGACGACCAGATTCCCAGGATTTTAGTCATAGGATTTTTCCAATGAAAGACAGATGCTAACAGACCCAAAGGTAACGCCACCATAAAGCTCCCGAAACCCAAAGTGGCTGTCAACAAACCTCCAAGGAAGAGCGCTATCAAGCCTCGCAAAAATCTGTTCAGCATACACACCTCCAGGAGGCAGAGTAACAGTATCTACAATCTCCTGTCAACAGCTATCGACCAAACTTACGCTGTAGCAAGGTGAGTAACCTGCGCAGGGCAAAAAGCGTGTACCAGAATTTGTTGTGAATGAAATCGTAATAATCTGAGTATTCGACCATGGACCCGCCGAAGCGTTTCTTGAAATCACTGAAGCCGCGCCAGTTATCATAAAAAGGGTATTTATTGCCTTCTGGAATCACTGCGCCAAAATTGTAGTTTTTCAACCTCCGCCTCTTGGCATAATTCATCGCCTCCCACTGCGCCAGATATGTATAACCTATTTTACGATTCTCGTTCTCGGATCCACTAAAAAGAAAGAAGGCTGTGTTGTTGTAAATGACAAAGAAATTTACAAGCATTACCTGCCCATTAAACCGTGCTATCTCCATAAAAGCATTGCCATTTTGCTCGCATTGATCAAATATCTTTTTATAATAATCTTTCATATTATGCGAGAAGCCATCTCTTACCGCCGTCGCCTCTATTAATTCATAAAATTTGTCTAAATATTTTGAAAAATCTTTATCTAATATTTCTACTTCAACTCCCAGTTTTTCTGCCTGTCTGACACTATATCTGTTTACCTTCTTCATCCCAGCCAGAATATCCTCCTCACTCTGTAATAGATCAAGTATCCACTCATACTTCGGCTGGAAACTGCCATCGTACATAAACTTGGACACTCGGTGTCCAAGTGATAATTCTTTCACTTGGACACCGAGTGTCCAAGTTGGATCAAGACGTAAGAATATAGAATCTTCTTTGTTTAATAACTCATTACAGAACTTTTTAAACTCACTGATCAGCTCCTCTGAAACCTCACCAAGAAACACCGGCCCGTGCGGTACATACAAATAACTTTTACCAAAAGAAGTCTGATATTTAATCACCTGGAAGAATCCGACCACATTCCCGGCTTCTTCTATGCCATACCTCCAAACCTTTTTGCCGACTTCCCTCTGCCACTCACCATAGAAAAAATACTGAGTCAGTGGTACGTTTGCTTCATTACATATAGCCTCATACTCTTCTTTATTTAATTCTTTAAAATTTATTTTCATTAGCGTAATTTACTTAAGATATTCCGGCGTAGAACTTCCCATCCAAACAAAAAGTTCTCGAAGTGCTGAGTTGGCTCCCACGACATTCTCCCTACTTCCCTTCTCCATCACCAGAGCGAAAGCATATCTTGGATCATCATAAGGGAAGAAACCAACACCCCAGGAGTTAACCAGCTTCTTTGTTATACCGAGTTCAGCAGTACCCGTTTTAGCAGCTACTTTGACCTCAGGTAAATTCAATGCTCTTGCAGTCCCATCAGAGTCAGTAACACCCTCTCTCATCCCCTCCTTCACAACCCTAAACATTACTTTTGGAATGTCGATTTGATCATACGAAACTGGCAGATCATCTTTACTCTTAAATATTGTTGGTGTTACAATCTTGCCATCAGTAGCAAGCGCCCCGGCCATCCTGGCCATCTGAATCGGCGTAACAAGAAATCCATACTGACCGATCGAGCTTATATAAGTATCTCCAATACGCCACTTATCGCCCTTGAAATTCTCCGCCTTCCATTCTGGAGTCGGGATATTGCCATCACCCTCAGCATCAAGCTCCATCCTGGTCGTAGTTCCCAAGCCAAACATCTTACTATACTCATCAAGCTTTAATATTCCAAGCCCCTTCTGATCTTCATAACCTCCACCTATCGCATAGAAGTATACGTCGGAAGATACAGCCAGCGCCCGACGCATGTCTACCCAACCGTGAGCTTTCCAATCCTTAAAGACCGACTGCTTGTCAGGAAAAAATGGGTTTGGGATAGAAATATATCCCTTGCTGAAAATCTTCTTATCTGGCGCAATAATACCTTCATTCAAGGCTGCAAGTGCGAATATTGGCTTCAAAATCGAGCCAGGAGTATACAGACCGGAAATGACCCTGTTTAAGAAGGGCATCTCAGCACTATTAAGATATCCGTTGATAGCCTTCCTATCGTCCCCGTTAGACAAAATTCCCGGCTCGTACTCAGGATAGCTGGTCATAGCTAGGATCTCTCCGGTCTTAACATCCATTATCACCCCGGCCCCGGCCTTGAACTTATATTCAAATGCTAACTTTTTTATAGTCTCATAAAATTTCTTCGTAACCCTTGAATCAACTGACAGCTCTAAATTTTTACCCGGATAGCCCGGCTCATAAATATACTCCGACTGTATCTCTCCCTTAGCATTGACTTCGGCGATTTTTCTACCATCTATACCTGTCAGAACATCATTATACTTCTTCTCAATACCGGCCTTACCAATCAGATCCAAAGCTGTGGTTGTCGGCGATCTATCCACCTCTTCCTGTGTCGGATATCCGACATATCCTATAAGATGGCCAAGTCCGCTCTCTGTTCCGTACACACGTTGCTCTGTGTCATTCCAAGCCAGAGATACACCATTGCGGTCATGGATAATTCCTCTCGGAGTGGCCACAGAAACCCTCTTCAAACTATTAGATTCGCTTCTATTTGCGAAATATTCGCCCGAATACACTTGCAAATAAGAAGACCGTCCGGCAAAAATGGCAATGATGCCGGCAAAAAAAATCCCTAGTAATACGAAGGATTGCCTTGAGATCGGTCGCTCTATTTGACCCTCATGCTGATCAGTATCAAAAGAGGGTAGGTTGCTCGAATCTAGAAATATCTGATCGGGATCAATGTCGACAATAATGCGTTTTCTGTTTTTTCTAAACATAAGGTCTTAGATATCCTTTAAGATACCTAAGAATAATATACAGCAAAATAGTTATAATAAAAATTATTGGTCTGTCCGAACCGTATAAAATATCAAGCAAGAGACCAAAAAAGAACAACTCGTAGTAATTGTTAAACTCAAAAAAGAAGTAAATAATCAAAATAGCTCCCAACCACCAGGGCAAGAGTATAGCAGAGAAAAAAAGTAGGGCACCACAAAAAATTCTATTCCAGATATTCATCGTTGGAACCCCGTATAACATGAACGAACCTTATGTTTTTTATATTCATCGGATACTTGATCAGCACCCCTTGTGAAGATGTAATCGGGTCTATGTCTATATTGTCTATAACTCCCAGTATGTAGTTGTCGCTTCCGGGTATAAATATTTCATTCCCAATCGAAAGCGCCACACTACTCGGCAGTTCAACAAAGAAATTCCCGCCACCATAACCCTTAACAACCGCGTGTATAGGCACATCTGCCAGGATCATAACATCGGTTTGTGTTCCGTCTGTTGAATACAACTTAACTCTGGAGACCCGAGCAAAAACCTGACTGACCTCTCCGATAACAACATTAGGCGAATACACAACCCGATCACCAACAGATATATCTTGTTCTCTACCGACATCAATGATTAAATTCCCATATGGTGGAATATTCGGGCCGGACAATACTGAAGCGATAATAGGATCTTCTGTCTGTGGGATCACCCTACCCATCTCGGACATAAGATCTTCGTTCTCTTTTTTAACCGAGGATAAAGATTCAAGTTTTATTCTTAAATTCTCCAGTTCGAGAGTCTGCCTTCGATTCTCTTCTTCAAGAGATATTTTAGATTTGAATAGAGACCTGAAACTGCCTGTCCCATCTTTTACATTATTCTCCAACTTCCAAAGTGGTACGGTTACAAAAGAAAGAAACTTGAATCCACTCGAAAGGATAAAGCCAGAAGCAAAATAAAAAACAACCCCTATGGCCAGATAGATCACTCCGAGTTTTATATTTTTCGATCGTTTTAAACTATCTTGGCGGTAACTCATCTTCGTTGTCTATTAAAACCTCTTTATACATATCCATATCTTCAAGTACTATCCCCGTTCCGCGAACAACAGCGGTAAGGGGATCATCTGCTATGTATACAGGTATACCAATCTCTTGCTCAAGTACAGACTGAAGTCCAGAGATCATTGATCCGCCTCCGACCATTACAATACCTCTATGCATTATGTCGGACACGATCTCCGGCGGAGTCATCTCTAAAACTTCTTTTACTGAATTAACTAATACATTCAGAGAGCCGGATAGCGCCTCTCTGATGTCTTTATCGGTAATGGCAACTTCTCTTGGTAGTCCAGTAACCAGATCACGGCCCCTAATCGATGCCTCCATTACTACATCTTGTTTACAAGCCGAACCGATGGCTATCTTAACATCTTCAGCCGTCTTCTGACCCAAAAGTATCTTGAATTCGTCGCGAACATACGAGATTATATCCTCGTTGAACTTATCTCCTGCGATCTTCAAGTTCTTAGCTTGAACTATTCCACCAAGAGAGATGACTGCAATATCCGTAGTGCCCCCACCTATGTCCACAATCATATTGCCGACCGGATCTTTAATCGGCAGATGAATGCCGATAGCAGCCGCCATAGGCTCCTCTATTATCATGACCTCCTTAGCTCCGGCATTTATGCCCGCATCCCTAACAGCGCGCCTCTCAACATTAGTTATACCCGATGGAACACCAACGAGTATCCTCGGCCGAACCATCTTCCTGGCGCCGGTCTCCTGAGCTTTTCTTATAAAATATGAGAGCATCTCTTCAGTAACCTCAAAGTCAGAAATAACACCGTCAACCATCGGTCTGATAGCAGCAATATGAGCGGGAGTCCTGCCTACCATCTGTTTAGCCTCCTTACCCACTGCCACAATACGCCCGGTCTTCTGATTCACCGCCACAACAGAGGGTTCGTTGATGATGATTCCCTGCCCACACATGAAGACTAAGGTATTTGCCGTACCCAAATCGATCCCGATATCGTTAGAAAACATGTTATTGAATCTCTTTATCATACGGAAATTATATAGCCAGTAGATCTTGCAGTAAAAGCATCTTCACTTCGCCTGTTCGTCTATTCTTGACTTCATACATACCGCCCTCTAAGGTCTTACCACTTACAACGATGCGCCATGGTATGCCTATCAAGTCTGAATCGCTAAACTTCTCTCCGGCTCTCAAGTCTCGGTCATCATATAAAACAATATCATCCCCACCTAATGCTTTATATAATTCCGCAGCCGATTCTTTAACTTTATGCGCATCACCTCCGCCCAGTATCTCTACAAGATGAAACTTGAACGGCGCGATAGACTCCGGCCAGACTATACCCACAGAGTCAGATAGCGTCTCAACAATAGTACCCATTAGACGCGTGACGCCGATACCATAACCCCCCATATATACAGACTTCTTCTGCCCAGACTCATCTTGATACTGAAGTCCAAAAGGATCAGTGTATTTCGTCCCCTGTTTAAAAATATTACCCACCTCGATTGATTTCTTAACAACCAGATCTTTACGGTCAAGTCCGGCTCCAACAAGAACTTCGTCATTTAAGACTTCGTCATTGACTGCGATCTTCTTAGCCTCATCGACATAGATAGTATCCTCGCCGGCATCTGAGATAGTCTGGAATTCGTGCGAATATTTAGAAAATGTACCACCACTAGCGTATGTGAAGTAAGTTATATCTCCAATCCCGCATTCTCTGAAAATATTCATATAGGCTATCTTTATTTTTTCATAGAATTCATCCTGTTCTTTCTCTGTAGCGTTGAAAGAGTAGAGATCTTTCATTAGAAATTCCCGGCCCCTCATAAGGCCACTCTTAGCACGAAGCTCATTGCGGAATTTTGTATGGATCTGATAAAGATACAGGGGCAAATCTTTATAAGAATGTACGTATTCAGTCAGAAGATTCACAAGTTGTTCATCATGCGTAAAACCAAGACCGAGCTCCATACCATCTTTCAAATTGGTTTTGAACCAGACATCTACGGTATTATCATCCCATCTACCAACCTTCTCCCAGACATCCTTCCTCTGAAGAGCAGTCAAAACAAGTTCCCTGCCCCCTATTGCATCCATCTCCTTCCGAACGATCTCTTCAATCTTTTTAAGAACAATAATGCCGAGCGGTAAATATGAATAAACCCCCGCCATCTCTTTATGCACATAACCGGCACGAATAAGCAGAGCAGCGTTCTTTGACACCTCATCCCTTGGCGCCTCTTTCCTAGTTTTAGTAAAAAGTTTGGATTGCAACATTGCCCACATCTTACTCTAAAAAACAAAAGAAGGCAAAATAGTAATAAAAAAACCGCCTCTTTTGAGACGGGTGGCACTAGCATTACTCTCTAAGCTGATTCACCAATTCACAACCACCACGCACGAAATCCATTGGGTCAACATTCGAAGGTGTATCGGTGGGTGCCTTCTCCGATCCATCACAGAACAAGAACTCTGCGATATGAAGATACCACAACCCTTTCGGATCTCCGGCAGTCTTAACAATATCCTCAAAAATAGGGTGTCCGGCTGTCAGGCGTGTTCCATCTCTGAGATAACGTGGCCTACCTTTGACGACAACACCAATGTTAATCCCATCCACATAGACAACAATAACCACTCCACGCTTTCTCAGCGCGTAACCGACGCCTTTCTGCTTCCTATTTTTAACAAAAGCAACCTTGCCATTAGGATCAAGTTTACCGTCGGTATAACGCGGAACGAGATCCGCTGCAGCTTCAGCTGCGGCACTCATCTCATCCATTTTAATGAAGCCATCCAGAATCTCAAACGCGCGCCCAAAGAAAACCCTGGTGTCATTGCGATGAACATAAAGCAGTGCAGCAAAGACAGCATCGATGCTGTTCTTAGAGAATATCTTCCTAGTTTCTTCCGACGCCTCACTGATCATCAGGTCAGCCACATGTCCGTGCTCTGCCTTGAGATCGAAGAAGCGAATAACTTCCTTAACAAGAACAGCATCGGTCTTCTGTCTATAGCTAGAGAGCAGATAATCCGCAACATCCCGGCTAATCCCGTTCTCCAATGGGATACCAATTAGACCCATCTCATAGATACCATCCAGAATCTCAGAGATCCTGGAAAAAATTATCTCCTCGTTATCAGAATGAATCCGCTCAAATGCACGCATGACACCATCAAAACAAACATTCGAAAAGATTCTTCTAGCATCACCCGAAGCATGCGGAATGAGGTGATTTGTGGGTGAACCCCTGGAATCAAGGACATTGATATATTCCACAAAATACTTGATCGCAGCGGCCTGCCTAGCAGTAGCATACTGACTCACGACAGATTTCAAAGCCGAATTCATGATCCTTTTCTGTCCTTCGACCTTCTGGATCTCTCCCTTGATACCAATTGGGATGTCCACAGCTAGGGAGCCAGACTTCATCCCTTCACCATTCCATCTACCACTTACAAGAACCACCCTGGCGTCTTTTAGTCTGGGAATACACTTTCGCACTGCCCATATTGAAGACCGAGAATCTGGGTCCTGGTGGACATGGCTGATAATCTCTGCGTCATCTTCCTCTGGCACAAAACCCTCCTATGTCAAACAACATTAGTTATGAGATCTATTTAAGCACACCATAACCTATACTGTCAAGTTAACTCATCAACTTCACAATATCCCCGTAAGTAACGAAAATCATCAGACAAAGTAATATGACGAATCCGCCGACATTCAGGGTGTTCACAATTTTAGGATCGAGAGGTTTTCTTATTACCGATTCGACTAGGATCAAGAATAGTCGTCCGCCGTCAAGTGCCGGGAAAGGCACCAGATTTAACACCGCTAAGTTTATGGATATAAGTGCAGTTAAGGCCAAGAGATATGCGAGGCCGAAATGCGCAGCACTACCAACAACACCAACGAGTCCAACTGGCCCAGACACAGACATACCAACCGATTCGCCGGAGAAAAGTCCAGCTACAAATTGGTAAAGTCCAGACAAAGTATTTGTGAATAGGTAGTAAGCGCCTGTCGCGCCAGCATACAATGCCTGAAAGAATGGCAATTTAAGAATGCCGACTAGATCCATAGAGATACCAATACCGGCACGACCACTTATAATACCCTCCTTAGGCACAATCGATATAGTCTTGGTCTCTGGCTTAAAATCAAGTGGCCCTAAACCAATATCCGCAAGTAGACCGCTTTCAAGTGGAATCTTGTATCCCACAAAAACTTCCTTGTTTTTATTTATTGAGATAAACTCTGACACCTTCTCTGGATCCATGATCTGAATCGAACTGTCCTTAGTAGACAAAAAAACAATATTATATCCCGTCTTTAAACCGGCAAGTTCGGCTGGGGAATCTTTCAAGATTCCGGTTATGATAAGTTTAGAGTCTTCCGGTTTTGGGCCAAGCTCTGTGAAGCCGGCCGGCACAGGAAGACCGGCCATGAATCCACCGGAGAGCATCGCGAAACCTAAGATTAAGTTAAACAAAACTCCAGCAACGATTACCGCCGCTTGAATGTACCTCGGTTTATGGTACAAACTTCTATTGAAATCCACATGGTTTTTGTCCAGCACTTCATGTGTCGGATCCTCGCCAAAGATCTTCACAAACCCACCAAGCGGCAGAAGATTCAAACTATAAGTCGTCTCGCCATATTTGCGGGAGAAAATCTTCGGCGGAAAGCCAAAACCAAACTCATCCACTCTGATACCAAAAAGTTTAGCAACAAGAAAATGCCCCAGCTCGTGAGATAAAACTAAAACTGCGAGAATTATTACAAATATCAGAAAAGTCATGATTAATTCATTATCTCCTTCTCTTTCTTATCAGCAACAGCATCGAGCTTACTATTAGCCTCATCAACCAACTTCTGCATCTCTTCCTTTAATCTAAACTTATCATCTTCGCCGATCTCACCATCTTTCTCTTTAGCCTGGATGTCATTCATCGTCTTATCTCTCTCTTGCCTAACTCTAATACGCGCCTCTTCAAGTTTGGTCTTAACTATTTTGATCAGTGACTTCCTCCTCTCTTCTGTAAGATCCGGAAAAGATACTCGTATCCCCGCACTATCAGGCACAACAGACACACCAAGATTCGCCGCCTGTATAGCATGTTCTATCTCCTTAACCATGGCGGCGTCCCACGGCGCGATCCGCAAAGTCTTCGCATCTTCAATGGACACAGCCGCCACGTGAGCGATCGGCATTCTGGCGCCATATGACTCAACAGACACACTATCCAAAATAGCAGGACTAACTCTACCTGTCCTCAAACCACTAAACTCCCCGGCGAGCCACGCCTCCGTCGCCTTCAAACTCTCTTTAACTCCCGAAAAATTGTATGCCATATTGAAATATTATCATATTAAATTTGGATTTCAAAAAAATTAGAAAAAATAAAAAGACGAAGTGTCAAAGTTACAAAGATTCAAAGGGTCAAAAAGTTAAAGAAATTAAGTTTTTAAGCTTCAGACTTGCGGATACGGAACACAAACTGGCGGTCAGCATTCCACCTGACCGCTGGCCCGGCGCGGCGGCCGTGCAACCACAGGCCAGCGCCGCTCCGGAAGAGGTCGAAGACGTCCGGGCCGCCATCGCGGTCAGTAATCTGCTTCATAGCTATCAACATCCAATCATCTCCTTTGTAAGCCAGACGGAGCGCCGGTCCCACTTCTGGCGGACATAATTCCAGACCATATTCGGCCGCCTTAGCGTAGATCTGATCTGTAGTCGCGCCACCTGGATATCCAAGATCTTTTACGGTAAGGCGTATAAGTTTGGCATTTTCCGGCTCTGGGGAAATAAAGAAATCTTTGCTTTCAAGCAGGTCATCTGTATAAGGGGAAATATTGATCTTTTGTTTTTTAAGTTCCGCCTTAAGTTCATCTTTGGTTTTTCCACCGAGGTCAACTTCATATTTCTGCACTTTCCCTTCAGGAAAATAAGTCTGGATATGTTCGATAGGAAGTTTGAATACGCCGGGAAAGAGCGGGCCGATGTAACTTTTGGTTTTTCCGGTGATCTCTTTCTGATTCCATGCGATTTCGTCCAGCGCACACCCAAAAACAATCGGCGCGTCTTCTCTTGGATTGCGGATAGCGAGGATCTCCTTGATACGCGGATCACGCTGATAGCCGAAGCCTTCGATCTTATTGTCTATTTCATAAAGGAAAGTAAGGTCGTCTTTAGAAAGAGGCTCTTTTGATTTTGACTTCTTATCAACTTCAGTCAAACGCTTCATGTCAGCATCTTTTTTGAGGTATTTTTCGCCATCTGCAAATTCAGGCAATTTATCTTTCAGGATATCGGCCATATATGGATCGAGATTCTGTTTGTATGCAATACCACGCACTTCGGCGATGTTGCTTCCTTCCATACGGATAGCGATACGAGGAATAGTAGGCTGCTGCTCATCGTCTAGGGAATAGTAGACATAGAAGTCGCCGGCGTTAAGCTGAGTGCGGGCGGTATTCTCTCCGGCGGTGCACCAGCCGGTGCCCTTGCCACGGATAGACTTGGCTAATTGTGCGGAGTCACCACCCTTCTTATGCTTCTTCCATTCACCCTCTTTTATCTTAAGCAGATGCTCCAGGATAGGGCTGATCAGCTCGTTAGCCCAAGCATACATCTTGCCGAAACTTTCTTGTTTTAAGTATTCATTAAATTTTTCTCTTTCTTCCGGTTGGATATCGTACTCAAAATTAGGTCCTTCACCTTTATACTTTTTGACCACAGCATCAACGACATAGGCCAGTGCTTCTTGGTTGATGTCCGGGAACTTCTTAACAGAACCTTTTGATCTTTTTGGCAGGCGTCTTTCTTCTTTGTTGTACTCCTCGAGGCCGAGTGTACTTCGAAATACCCAATATTTAAGGTAATCGGGAATATATTTTGAGTCGTCTGTAGTAAGATAATCTGCCCATTCTTCAAGAGATGACTGCTGGTCTGCAAGGAGTGTCTTAGCAGATTCTATTTTTATCTTCTCCTTATCTTTCTCTGATGCGTTCTCCCAATCTGCGCTCTGGCCTCTCTCACGGAGTATCTTCTCCTGGCTTTTCCAGTAACTCTCGGGAATATCTTCTGGTTTTGTAACGAATTTGGCAAAAAGAGGCCTTTTGAGCATCTCTATATTGCGTTCTTTGCGGTCGAAGTCTGGGTGGCCTTCTAATGGATAAGGAGTGATGATATTCTCAAGCCTGTCGAAGTAGTTCTTTATACGGGCTTCAGGATCTTGAGGCACCTTCTTGCCTGTTTTGACTTCTGTTCGCTTCGCAGCGGCTTCCACTTCCGGGCTTTTATGTAGATCGAAGTTTTTCTTGAGAAATTTAGCGCCTTCAGACATAGAATTATTTTCCGCTATTTATTTTGAGTTTACCTTCGATATTTTTGACTCGAGCCCTTAGTGCTTCAAATTCTTCGCGATATACTAAGTTATGCCTTACAGCCATTATGTCTTTCTCAACAATAGTTATTTCTTTGCTTTTCGAGACTTTCATCCTCTTATATTAACATATAAAAGCGATATATTCCAAAATAAGGCGGGGCGAAGGAGATGTATCGTTGAGATAACCCTTCATGCGGATTATCTCAGCTAAAAATTGTGCAGTTTTGTTATCAGGCTTCTCTCTAAGCATGTCTCCGAAAGTTTTCTCGATCTGGCTCAAAATATCTGTGGTTTTATGCTTGATGAGTTTGTCATTATCCTCCTCATCTTCATCCTTCAAAAATTTATCAATCATGACCATACGATCTGTAACACTCGACTTGATGAATTTATCGCACCAACTTTCAATATCATCATGAGACAGCCTCTCTCCCTCTATATGCATCAGCCTCGATCGCAAAGTCGGCAGAAGTATCTCTGCTGTTGGACAGAGTATAAAAAAGTGGTTACCAGCGATCGGATCCTCCAGTACCTTAAGAAGAGCATTCTGAGCCTCATTGATAAAAGAGCTGGCGGCAATAATAAAAAAACGTCGGCCACCAGTGAAAGATCTAGTCTTCTGACGTTCAATAAGCTCTCTGCTATGTTCCACCTTAAATACCGGAAGAATATTTATATAATTATCTGCGGAATCACCTATCTCATCTCGCAATTTAACTACATTAGCTTCAATATCGCCCGTTATTAAATAAGCGTGATGAAGAGCCTCCTTATCTTTTAGAAATAATTGATCTTTTATAAACATCTAAATGTTCCAACGCTAACCCTGTCCCCTTAGCCACACAATAGAGTGCGTCCTTAGCCAACACCGCCTTGACGCCAGTCTTCCTGTATACGAGTTCAGGTAGTTCACGAAGTATCGAAGATCCTCCCGTCATAGTGATCCCCTTATCTATAATATCGGCTGACAATTCAGGAGGAGTATTCTGCAAGACATCCTTGATGGCCTTCACAATAAGCCGGAGTTCATGCTCAATCGCCTTAACTATCTCATTACTACTTATCGTAGCAGTTCTTGGAAGACCACTCATGAAGTCTCTACCTCGGATCGTCATCTCGATCTCCTCATCAAGCGGAACAGCACACCCAACCTTAATCTTGATCTCCTCGGCTGTCTGATCGCCAATGGCTAGATTGAAAGTTTTTTTGATATAGTCTGCAATCGCCTGATCGATCTTGTTGCCTGCGCACTTAACAGATGTAGAAGCAACGATACCACCAAGCGAGATGACCGCCACATCAGTCGTTCCCCCACCGATGTCAACAATCATATGTCCCTTGGCTTCATAGATCGGTATACCAGCGCCGATGGCAGCCAAGATGGGCTCCTTCACCACAAAAGCGCTCTTGGCTCCGGCTTTGATGGCTGATTCAACAACCGCCCGTCGCTCAGTAGATGTGACTCCGGCCGGCACCGAGATCATAACTTCCGGTTTAAAAATATCCCACTTTTTTAAAGCCTTGTTTATGTAATATCGGAGCATCGCCTCCGTAACTCGATAGTCTGCTATCACCCCGTCGCGCATAGGTCTGTATGCAATAATGTGATCCGGAGTCTTACCAATCATATCCTTAGCATCATTACCAACGGCGATTATCTTATTATCAATCATATTAACAGCGACCACCGAAGGCTCATTAAGAACAATCCCTCGTCCAGGCACAAAAACCAATGTATTGGCTGTTCCTAAATCTATTCCAAGTTTTCTGGTGAAAAATGCCATTTTTTTCTTATACTCTCCCCTTATACTAAGGCTTGTCGAACAATATCAACCCCTATTTTTCTTAATCTTTCATCCACCTTCTCATATCCACGATCAATGTAGTAGACATTATGTATTATCGACTGGCCATTAGCAATCAACGCTGCAATAACGAAAGCCAACCCCGCTCTAATGTCTGGAGATTCAACCTCCCGACCATGCAACAATGACGGGCCTTTAACTGTCGCCCGATGCTGATCCCATAACCTAATGTCTGCACCCATGCGAACCAGCTCATTAACAAAATTAAGTCGCCCCTCGAAAATGGTCTCGAAGACCAGCGCTTCGCCCTCTGTCTGAGTTAAAAAGACTGTCATCGGCGCTTGAAGATCGGTAGGAAATCCTGGATATTCATGTGTCTTTATATCCGTGCTTTTATATTTATCGTTCTTCTCCGAAGAAACAACTATTTTATTTTTAGAAAGCTCAATCTTCACTCCGCAGTATCTCAACGTCTCAATAAGAGACTCGATCTCTTCCGGATTACAATTTTTAATCTCCAACTTCTCCGCCGCAACAGCTCCGAGTATTAGGAAGCTTCCGGCTTCGATACGATCCGGCGGAGTTTTATAGGCCCGGCCTTTAGCCCTAAGCAATCCAGTACCAATGATCTCAATAACTGATGTCCCTGCGCCTTTAATTTTCGCTCCACAAGAGTTCAAGAAATCAGCCAAATTCTTCGTCTCCGGTTCAAGTGGGGCATTTTTTATTATTGTTTTTCCGCGAGCTAGAACCGCCGCCATCATCAGCGTCTGCGCGCCGGTGACGGAAGGTACACGAAGAAATATTCTCGCCCCGCGTAGCTTTGGCGTAGTGGGGTTTGTACCCTTGGCTTTTATAAGATGAGATTCCTCTTTCTCTTCTACCTCAGCACCCAACGCTTCAAACCCATTTAAGAATATATCGATAGGTCGGGCACCGATCACACATCCGCCCGGGTGAGGAAAGGAGACTTTGCCGAAGCGGGCCAAGATCGGGCCGGTTAAAACAATAGAAGCCCGAAACTTCTTAGAGATCTCTTTCGCCAATTCTGTAGATATATTCGTCGGTACCTTAACAACGTAAACGCCCCTACTTCTTCGCTCCACAGACACACCCAATCCACGGATGATCTCCACCATATTTTTAACATCTTCTATCTCCGGAACATTTTTTAGCACCACTTCATCTTGAAATAGAAGTGTTGCAGCGAAGGCTTGCAAGACAGCATTCTTAGCGCCGTTTATAACCACTGAACCATTGAGCTTCTTATTGCCGGCCAAGCCGTTTATCACAAAGACTTCTTTTTCTTTTTGTTCCATTAGGCCATTTTATATCTTTTTTATGTTTTTACAAATTAAAAAGACCCTGCCCGCTTCACGGGACAGGGTCATAAACTAATCTACCCGTTGAGGTAATCCCATACTGTATGACTGTAACCATAGAGGTCGATTGTAACCTTGCTGACATATTCACCTTCTACCAGATCGATGCTGGCGAAATGTATGGCTGTCAGAACTTCTTCAGTCAGAAACACTACAATTCTACTTGCCCTTGTTGTCTCAAGATGTTGAAGAATTGCGATATGCACTACAAATCGCTTCATCTCATCTCCTTATTAGCCAAATCAAAGTTCTCCTGTTTCCACAACGCTATCACACAAACTTACTACTGTACAATTTATATTTTAAACTCGATCACGTCCCCATCTTGCACAACATACTCCTTCCCTTCTGTACGTACGAGCCCTTTTTCGCGTGCCGAGCCGTAAGAACTGGCGTTAAGAAGCTCCTGCCAATTTATAACCTCTGCTCTTATAAACTTATCCTTAAAGTCGCCGTGAATAGCGAGACCGGCGACCGGTGCTGTAGAATCTTTCTTTACAGTCCAAGCCCTTGTCTCATCCTCCCCTGTCGTTAAATATGTTATTAAACCCAAAGTGTTATAACTCTCTTTTATCAAACTATTTATACCACTTTCACTGACGCCAAGTCCTGACCGATATTCAATCTTTTCTTCTTCAGTTAATTCTGAAAGGTCACGCTCGAGTCCGGCATCTACGAAGACATATTGTGATTTTAATTTATTTGTTATGAATTCAACAACAGGACCTGTATCAACATTCTTACTTCCGGACTTCTGATTTAGAACATAGATAATCGGCTTCATCGTTATGAGTTGCATATTTTTCAGGATCTTTATTTCCTCAAGACTAAAGTCCTCCGGTCCCGATCCACGATTCGTAGAATCTTGATCGAGGATCCTCGATTCAGCTCGCTGAATCGGGACAAGATTCTCACTCTCAAGTATATGCAGAACCTTAGTTAACATATCCTTCTCAACTATCGCCTCTTTACTGCCCTTCCTTACGTCCTTCTCTACATTACCTAGTCGCTTAGTGACAGTCTCCATATCGGAAAGTATCAGCTCCATATTTATAACCTCAATGTCGCGGACCGGATTTGGCCCGCCATCGACATGCAAGATATTTGAATCCTCAAAGACTCTCACAACCTGTGCGATCGCATCCACCTCTCTAATGTGCGCTAAGAATTTATTACCAAGACCTTCACCCGCCGATGCCCCCTTCACAAGACCGGCGATGTCTACGAACTCAACAGCCGCAGGAATAGTTTTTGCAGATTTTGAAAATTCAGAAAGTTTCCAGATACGCTCATCAGGCACGGCCACAACTCCAACCGACGGGTCAATAGTACAGAAAGGATAATTCTCCGCCGGCACACACTTCTTCGTCAACGCATTAAAAAGCGTCGACTTCCCCACATTCGGCAGACCCACAATTCCCATTGATAATGACATATTCGTTTTAGTCTACTGAAGAATTAGAAAAAAGAAAAGCCCGCCAATTGGCGGGGCTATGAAGTCACTATTTTAGATCGGATTCCTTGTACTTGAACTTACTTACTATGTGACATCCGAAGGGCCACTTTGTCGCGACCATATTCGGGATGATCTTCAGCATGTGCGCCTCATTGTCGACCATCTTTATGCATTCATTACTCTGAAGCCACATCTGGCCGGATCTATCTTCCAGAAGAGTCACTTGATGTGGTGCATCCTCCCAATCTTTCTTACTGCTATCATTCACGAGAGACTGCGTATATTCAACACTCTGTAGCCACATATTGCCAAATATATCTTTTCGAAGAGTTATCTTGGGTGGTTCTTTCTTGGTGTTATCATCCACAATATACTGCGTATAGTCGATCTTATGTTTGATAGCTATCTCAGTCACAAGCTTTGACCAAGAAACACAACATCCCTTACCTCGGGTTTTCAGGACATCCAAACTGTCTTGGGGGTATTCGAAAACTTTATGATGCGAAATCCTGGTTATCTCCAAGGCCTTCTTCCGAAACTCCTTGACCCAGTCGGGCGTCATGGCAAAAAGAAAGTTTACGGAACAGAAGAAGACCAGCGAGCAGAATACAGAACACCTAATACGCAACACATCCTCACTCCCTTTTTTTCAAGAGATCCAAATGTTCTAGATATAACACTACCACGTCTACTTGAACTTGTCTGCTAAACCACCTAACTCCGCCTTATACTTCTCCGATACCTTCATAATAGCCTGCATCTGGCCCATACCCTGATTCCCCATGAGTTGTTGCGCCTCTTCGGCGATCTTCTTGAAAAGCTCCGGATTTTTGGTAACCATCTCGATCAGCTTGTTCTGTTGCTCGTCCGTCATCCCGGAACCCTTCAACTGCGACTGAAGCATCTTCTTCATTAAAAATTCTTTGAACATAAAATTAGGTTTTAGCTTTTAGGTGTTAGGGTTTAGGCTTTGTAATTTGAGATGGCCCTTTTTATCTCACTCATGGCGAATTCCTTATCTTTAAAACCCTTCACGACGACCTTGTCATACTTAGACTTCTCCAACTTCTTGATCTCCTTGAAGTGGAGCAAGAGCTCCTCCTGTACATGTGCTGATAGATCAGTATAGCTCTGAACTTCTGCAAATCGCGGGTCCACCTTCTCAATAGGCACAGCAATAACCTTCAGATCCCCACCCTTCTCGTCAGCAGTATCTATCGCACCAATGACTCGAGCCTTCACCACGCAACCGGGAAATGTCGGGTAAGTGGTCAGTAAGCAAACATCAATAGCATCGTCATCATCGGAGTGGGTCCTCGGCATGAAGCCATAGTCGAAAGGATAAAACATCTGATGATGGAGAACCCTGTCTAACTTGAAATATCCGCCCTGCTCGTCGTATTCGTATTTGTTGGAAGAGCCCTTGGCTAGATCTACAACGACATTAATCTCCCCCTTAGCCTCATCGCTCCATGACTCCAGATCTTTGTATAGATTCATATACTTATATTTTAAAACTGATTACAAATATCCTAGCGTATTATTGACTTTTTTTCAAACAAAAAACCGCCCCGATGAAGGGGCGGCTTTTTTATTTTATTATTTACCTAGCTGATATTTTGCGATAACAGGTCCAATGATGACCCTTATCTTGAGAGAGAGCCCAGATAGCGAGCTTGATGTTGTCTTCAGTATCGTGGTAGTTGAGTTTCTCGCCAAGCTTCTTGGAGAACATCTCGAAAGTTGGCTTATGGAACTGATAGATTCCATACGCCTTCCCTCGATCTCCAAGAGCAGTGGTCTTGAACTCTGACTCACAACTAGCGACAGCTAACGCCATCTTCTCAGGGAAGTCATACTGATCGGCGTACTTCTTAATAAGCGCGACTACGCACTCCTTACTCTTCTCGTCTACATCACAAACCTTAGCGGCTATTACCGCCGGATCTATAGACTCCAAACCTATGTCTTGAACAGCCGAAAGCTGAGGGGTTATGAAAAGGTTTCCGGCAAACAGGATGCTCGCCAGTGCCTTTATTGTTGTTGAAGCTAAAATATATTTTCAATTAATTCTTTAGGTCAGTGCTCAAGTTTCTGCAAAACCGACTAAGGATTGCCTAAACTATGCCTTGTTTGTCACTCTGTCCCGATTTGATTTATCAAATCGAGGATCCCGACCTCTCCTTATGGAATGGAGAGCGTCGGGACCATAGACAATACTGCCAAAATATTGTGATGTATATAGTATCAGATTGGAAGCAAAAAGTCAACCCCCTATAATGAAAAAGGCTGGTAAATAAGGGTATTTTAAGCTATAAAAACATTGATGTTGCAGGAAATCAAGAATAATGCTAACCTATTTGAGGTAAAAGATAAGGGCCCTTAGCTTAGTTGGTAGAGCGCCTCATTTGCAATGAGGAGGTCATCGGTTCGAATCCGATAGGGTCCACAAATTTCTTCTTGTTCGAACTTAAAGGGACTAGGCATATTCTTGAATTGAGATCTACATAGATAATCAAGCGGAGAATTAAGCTCAAAGCTAGAGATCTTTTTGTCTGTGATCTCAATCTTTTTAAATAGGGTTCTAGCAAGCAAACCACGTAGGCCATCGTCTTCCGTGCTTTTAAATGCGGTATGTATATTCGATGCGAGCGCAATAGCCAGATCAACGAGTTTCAAAGTGCCCTCAATTCTGCTTTGGCTTTTATCCAGCTCAGCCTTTAGCCTTATCTCATCAATATCTATTTCACGCCTTGTCTCTTGGTACAATGACCGGTCCGAATCAGTTTGATATTCTTTATCTAGAAGCATATCAATGAGGTTTCTCTTTTTGATCATGAGTCTATCTAATTGTTTCTGTATATCCTTTTTAGTTGCCTCACAGAGCTTTTCTTCATCATTGAATATTTCCTTTACTCTCTTTTTTACTTTTACAACAATATGATTTGGGATCTGTATACTTTTGAGAATATCTGAAATTTGATCCACATACATTGATTCGTGGCCATATTTTTGAGTACAAGTAACCTTTTTACCTTGCTTAGCTTTGATACAACGAAGATACATAATTTCTTTACCAATAGAGGTTTTGTGTTTTTCTAATGTCATACGGCTTCCACATTCACCACAAAAACAAATTGATTTAGTAAATGATTCATATTTACGAGTTCTGTCAGCTCCTTTGTTTTGCAGATCAAGTAATTGTTGGACCTGTAAGAATAATGCTTTATCTAGAAAGAGACTAAAGTCACCCGGACCTTCATATCCGGCCCATTCGATTGTACCAATGTAGAATTTACGTCGGAGCACAGC
>JAUSIP010000002.1 GCA_030648005.1 bacterium | reverse complement strand
AGTTCTGGAGCAGTAATGGCCAGGGGGATATTTACAACAACAACACCCGGAACGTCGGCATCGGCATCGGACCGGCGGTGCCTAGAGGGATGTTGGAGGTGGGGGGAGACTTGTGGCCGTTTGAGATCTGCCTGCGCCATGCTAGCGGTACATGGGAGTGCGCCGATAGCTGGCAGAAGTTTAGATATATTATTACTTCAAGTCCTGCCCCGTGAGATAATTTTATGATTGGTGTATAATTGTAAGATAATGAATAATAAATTTTCAAAAACAATTATTATTTTAACTTCGATTTTTTTCTTGCCATATCTGGTTATGGCTGACTGGAGAAATCCGATCCTGCCACCGACAAATGATAGTAATTTGTCGCAAAGTAACACAGAGGAGCCGATCAATGTCGGTGCCGGCCTTCAGACGAAGGTAGGCTCGCTGCATATAGGCCAGACACTCAGAGTTAATGGTACTACGAAACTTGTAGGCCCTGTTGGCATCGGTAATTGGTTTGCTTTTAAAGCCCCCTTTCATAATCCTAGCCAAGCACTTGAAGTCGATGGGACTATCAGCGCTAATAAATTTTGCCTCCGTACTACCGCCGGCTTGATTGACACGAACAACTGTTTTCCTGGATCTTCCGGCAATGTTGGCGCGCAGTGTACTCCGGGCAAGGATAGTATTGTGCCGGGACCGCAGGGTGATCCCGGAAAGGATGGCCCCAAGGGTGATCCTGGAAAGAATGGTACAGTACAAGGACCTCCAGGCGCGCCTGGAAAGTGTATTGACAGCGGACCGCCTGGCGTCAGATCACTCACCGCCGGGTCAAATATTATTTTGTCATCAGGAGGGAAGAATACAACTGTTTTAAGTAATGCCGGAACTATTTCTGCTTTAACTAAAATGATCGGACCCTGTCCCGGCAATACAGCTATCGCTTCTATTGATGAGAACGGTAACCCAACTTGCATTGCCATACCGACAGGTAGTGGCGGTAATGTTAATAAGCAGATTATTGAAGTAACATCAAACGACAACTCGATTATTGTTACCGGTTCGGGTACAAGCAGAGACATAAGTGTTAACAGAGACAGTTTCCAGACTAGGATTGGTTCCAGGTCTGACTGTATGGGTAAAGGCGGAATAGCCCGAGTGTATCGCGACGGCAGTGTTGATTGCGCTGGGGTTGGTTCTGGTGGTTCGTCGGCCCCACCTTGTAGTATAGATCTTGCAAGAAGAACGATAACTTGTGGAAGCAGTCAGATAATAGTCCCTTAATGAAAAAATCTTCAGAACTTTTAGCCATCGCTATTGTCTATCTTTTTGTCATTAAACTATCTGGCGCTCTCGCCTCTTCCTGGCAAGAGCCACCAAGCTCGCTGTTGCCACCACTTAGCGCGGTACCAGCGCCGATCAACGTGTCGGTGAGAGCACAAAAGAAGGCGGGCTCGTTGGTGGCAGATGGCAACCTCAGTATTAATGGCGGACATAGCAACCTTGTAGGCTCTGTTGGTATAGGAAGCAGGAATGATCCGATATCAGAATTAGATGTAGCTGGTAATGCGATAGCTGACTGTTTTAATTTCCGCGACTCTGTTACCGGACGGCCATTATCCGGAGAGTGCGAGTTCCCTTTCCCGGATACTAAAGGTCAGCTTGTTGGGCCGGACGGTCAGCCCGGACCGAAGGGTCCTAATGGTGCTGATAGTGTTGTGAAGGGGCCTCCGGGTGATGACGGCCAGCTCGGACCGGCAGGTATAGCGGGCGTGGACGAGATTGATAGTTTCCTTAACAGTCTAAATTCAGGACTCGGTATTATTTTTAGAAATCTACTGGGTAATAAGATAAATTCCATAGGAGGCAATATCCCCGATGGGATAGTCTCGAGAGACTTCACTGCGAACCCTTGTCGATCAGGCGGAATATATTTGAATTCGATAGATCCAAACGGTGTCACCACTTGTGTGGGTCTAGGCAATAATATTACTCCGGAACAGAATGTTCCACTGACTGATATCAATGTCGGAGACTATTATCCAAACACGCCCTCGATGCTTATACGTAAATCATCTGACAATATAGTTAATGTTAGAGTTGATGGTTTGGCGATACAAGGTACGGTAATAAGTTCAGCTTGCAAAGATCGAGGCATGGCTATCGGTAGGATAAGAGGACAGAATATTAGCAATTCTAGCTATCAGAATGTTACGATCGAGTGCACTGCACCCGGAACCTCATCTTCGGGCTACTGCGACATCCAGGGCCAGACTTTTTTCTGTGTTGATGCTAACGGAATAAGAACGTCAATAGATATCGCTGCTTCAGCAGTCACTCCTATACCAAAAAACAAATGGACATCAGTCGCCTTTGGTGACGGTAAATTTGTTGCTGTTTCTTACAATAGCAATACAAACGGAGTGGCAATATCTTCAGACGGTGTAAATTGGAAAGGGGTGGATGCACTTAAAGATTACTGGACTGGGGTGGTCTTCGGTAACGGCCTTTTTGTAGCAGTCTCTGATGGTGGTAAGGTGATGACCTCTACAGATGGAGTGAACTGGGTGATGACGCCTATTCCTAATAGCAGTAGTTGGAAATCGATTAGTTATCTCAACGGACAGTTCATAGCTGTCGGTTCAGGTCCTATTGGAATTATGTCATCGACTGACGGTAAGAATTGGACTAATGTACTTTCGGGCAGGAATATGATTTCAGTGGCTGCCGGCTCAGGTTCGTGTGGCACAGCATCCTGTGGGGCGGCTAAATTTGTGGTTGTATATGAAGATCCTACAGTGGAGCAGGTGCAATCTTCATATATTGATTCAGTAACTAAAAAAATTAATTTTCAAGCAATACCATTAGTATTTAACTTTGGAGGTAGAAATAATGCTTGGCACTCGATAACTTATGGCAACGGAAAATATTTGGCCGTGTCTTATCTGAATAGTAAAAATTCAGTGATGACATCTTCAGATGGTTGGTTAAATACATGGGTTGGGAATAATGGTCTTCCGCCAAGAGATTGGATGTCTGTGACGTTTGGTAATGGCGTGTTTGCGGCTGTTGCTCGCAATGGTAGCAATAGAGTGATGACCTCTGCGGATGGCATAATATGGGGAAGTGTATCGGGCGTAGAGGATCATGAATGGTCCTCAGTAACTTACGGTGCCGGCAAGTTTGTGGCTGTTTCTAGGGATGGAGCATCAACAGCCTTTACGAAGTAGTGTATTGCTACTCCACCTCCAATTCTGACACCTTCTCCGAATAGCATCCAATAGTAAATTTCACAATTAATATGATAACAGCTTATGTTATAATTCACCTATGGACTCTCAAAACTTGAAAAAATTCATAGAAGAGTACGGCCTGGTTTCTAATGTGGATATAGATAAGGCGATGGAGGAGATCAAGAAAGATCCAAGCAAAGATCTTGGACGAGTTTTGATAGATGCCGGCAAACTTTCTGAAGAAGATCTTAATATTATGAAGGGCCACACTCTCGGCATACCGCTTGTCGATCTTAAGGGGGAGAAGATAGACACGACAGTCCTCTTCGAGATACCGGAACCGATCGCTAGAAAGCATAATATTGTTGCTTATAAGAAAAGTGATAAGGGGCTGGAGGTTGCGATGCTCGACCCTGATGATTTGATCGCTATCGACTTTATCAAGAAGAAGGTTGGTGGTAAAATTTTGCCGAGATTGACAGACAAGGAGTCTATTAGATTCGCCCTGCTTCAATATCAGAAAAGTTTGAAGGCGGAGTTTGGAGATATAATAAGCAAGGAGGCCAGACAGGTTATGGCAACTGCGGAAGATCTAACAGGGGAAGAACTGCCCATCGTTCATATTGTCGATACACTTTTAAATCACGCTATCATACAGCGAGCTTCGGACATACATATAGAGCCGTTTGAGAAAGATCTGATGATCAGATACCGAGTTGATGGCATCCTGCACGATGCGATGTCTCTGCCTATGAAGATCGCTCCGGGGATTATCGCTAGAATAAAAGTACTCTCACAACTTCGTTTAGATGAGAAGCGTCTTCCGCAGGACGGACGTTTCAAGATTGAGACCGGCGGGATCACTGGAAGTAAGGTTTCTTTTCGTGTATCCATCCTACCGACCTACTTTGGAGAGAAGGTTGTTATGCGTCTTCTGCCGGAAGATTCCAAAGGCTTCACTCTTGAGTCACTCGGCTTTCATGGTGCCGGACTTGAAGCTCTACATAAGGCGATGCGTCAGACTGTCGGTATGATCTTGGTTACCGGCCCGACTGGTTCGGGAAAAAGTACCACTTTATATACCGTTTTAGATATTTTAAATAAACCCGAAGTTAATATTTCGACCATTGAAGATCCTGTCGAGTACCAGATGCCTCGAGTTAACCAGACTCAGGTCAAGCCTGAGATCGGATTGACCTTTGCCTCCGGTCTGCGGTCTCTTCTTCGTCAGGATCCAGATATAGTTATGGTCGGAGAGATCAGAGACAAGGAGACGGCAGGACTCGCTATCAATGCCGCTCTGACCGGACACTTGGTAGTTTCTACTCTACACACCAACTCTGCTGCTGGTGCTATACCACGTTTTATTGATATGGGAGGCGAGCCGTTCTTGCTCGTATCTACTATCAATGTTGTTGTGGCACAGCGACTTGTTCGTCGTCTGTGTGATGGAAATGAGAAATATTTTTTGAGCAAGGCGGAGATTAAGGCACTGGAGGCTAAGGCTGACTTGAATAAAGTTCTGGAAACATTAAAACAGGAGAAGGTGGTGAAGGCGACGGATACCTTTGAGACAATTCCGTTTTATAAGCCAAAGTTGTCTGATGTCTGTCCGACAGGATATGCCAGCAGAGTTTCTATTCACGAAATACTCCCTGTATCACCGGCCGTAAAAGATCTGATCATTAAAAGAGGAACTTCAGATCAGATAGAGGCGCAGGCAAGGCGTGAGGGTATGCTGACATTAATAGAGGACGGACTTTTTCAAGCCGCTTCCGGCCTGACCTCGATAGAGGAGATTTTAAGAGTTGCCAATGAGTAAATTTAAATACAAAGCGCATCGGCCGGGGGAGGAGGTTGATGTAATAGGCGAGGCTGAGGCGGAAGATAAATTCCACCTTTCCAGGCAGATGAGGGATCAAGGATTGGTTCTGATCTCGGCTACTGTCGCAAGCAACAGATGGTTTGATCCCGATCGAATCAATGAGATAGTCATCGTCATAAAACTCCACGATAAGGTGACCTTTGCTAACAACTTGAGCGCTATGCTTAGTGCTGGTCTTTCGTTGTCGAAATCGTTGGATGTGCTTTATAGGCAGACAAAGAATTTGAAGTTGAAGCGTGCCCTCAAAGAGATATTAAAAGACGTTAATTCCGGCCTATCTCTTTCTGAAAGCTTAGCTAAATTCCCACATATTTTCTCGTCGGTGTTTGTGGCTATGGTTGCGGCTGGTGAACAGTCAGGCAATTTGCCACAGTCTCTTAAGTTGTTAGGAGATCAGATGGAGAAGACGTACGCACTTCATCGGAAGCTCCGGGGTGCTATGGCTTATCCGGCGGTTATCTTCTTGGCGATGATCATCATTGGTTTTCTTATGCTTACGTTCGTCGTTCCAAATCTTGTATCAACTTTCAGGGAGTTCAATATCGAACTGCCTTTGTCAACCCGGATTATTATCGGACTGTCTGATACGCTAGTAAATTACTGGGTCTATTTTTTGGTGGGCATGATAGGCATCATCTTCGGGAGTTACAAATTTTCCCGCACCGAAATAGGCAAACACCTTTTCGACTTCACAATACTCCATATACCGATGATCTCTGGAGTTGTAAAACAGGTCAACTCCGCCACTGCCGCAAGAACTTTATCTTCTTTGATTATGTCCGGAGTTAATATGGTCGAGTCTTTGGAGATAACTTCAAAAGTTCTGCAGAACTCTTTTTATAAAACTGTTTTGATTAAAGCTAGGGACGGAGTACAGAAGGGAGATTCACTATCGGGATTCTTTCAACATGAAGAGAATCTTTTTCCGATCTTAGTTGGTGAGATGATTGAGGTTGGTGAAGAGACGGGCAAGCTAGCGGAGATGCTTTCTAATGTGGCAAAATTTTATGAAGATGAGGTTGATTCAATAACTAAAGATATCTCTACGATCATTGAACCTTTCATGATGATCATCATCGGCTTGTTGGTGGGGTTCTTCGCTGTCTCTATGATCCAGCCGATATATTCGATAACGACTGCAATATGATGACAAAGAAGGGCTTCACACTTTTAGAGATTATCTTAGTTCTCGCGATCGTGTTGGTGATTGCCACAGTTATTGTTAAGTCATATTCGCTTTTTAATAGCAGGGTAAAAGTTCAAGGAGATGCTGGGAAGATTGCTTCGTTGTTGTATAAGGCCAAGTCGGATACGATCTCCGGAAGAGGTGGACTTCAGTACGGTGTTCATTTTGAATCCGGCAAGGCTGTTCTCTTCCGTGGGACATCATATTCTTCCGGTGCGTCCACCAATCAGAATCTGCCTCTTAGTCCACATGTATCAATTTTTGCAATAACTTTGACCGGCGGAGGAAGCGAGGTTGTTTTCCAGAAGTTGACCGGAGTGACGGAACAGCCGGGGAGCATTAAGATTAGGTCGGACTCAGGCATAGCTTCGAGTACTATCAGTATTTCTGCTAATGGTCTGGTAACTATTCAATAAGATGAAAGGAAAGAATAATGGATCGGGTATCATTGAAGTTGTCGTTGGTCTGGCGATAATCTCAGTCGGTATCTTCTCTATTTTGCGGACATATAATTACTATATTAAGTTCGCAATAGCGCACAGATACGATGTTCAATTAGCTTTGCTTGCAGAGGAGGGTATAGAGGCTGTTAAGCTGTTGCGCGACACCGGCTGGGCTACCAAGATCACCCCGCTTTCTTCAGGTACGAATTATAGCCTGGCATATGCTACTAGTAGTTGGGCTTCGACTACTACTATCAAATATATCGACGGTAGATTTAACCGCACATTCATTCTGTCTGATGTATATCGTGACTCGAATGATAGGATCGCTTCGTCCGGGACTCTCGATCCGAATACGAAGAAAGTTATTGTCTCTGTATTCGCCAGGAATATTTTAGCCACCACAACCAAGTCTATCTCAACTTACATAACCAATATTTTCGGAAATTAAATGAAAAGAGGATTCACATTGATCGAAGTCATGATTTATATTGCGATGATCGCTCTAATTTTCACAGTGTTCACCGGCATGGTGCTGGCGGTGAACAAGTCTTATACCAAGATTGCCATCCTACGTAACATGGATATAGCGGGGATCACAACGATGGAGCGGATGACGAGGGAGATCCGGGGCGGAACGAGTGTTGATGCTATTGGCTTCGGTGTTCTTAGTCTTAATCAACTTAATTCTAAAATATCTTTTGCGACGACCACAGAGAATAATATCCAGGTTAGAATTGACGACGTGGATCAGGGGACACTCCTGCCTTCCGGAGTGACGGTGTCGAGTTTAATCTTCAGGCAGATAGACACCGGCAGATCTATTGGGGTTAAGATAGAGATGTTGCTGGCAGGAAAGGTCGGCAATGCGACTTCGAGCGAGTTTTATTACAGTACTGTGATCTTGCGTGGATCGTATAAATAAATTTTTCTCTTTTACAAAATGAAAAGTCACGAAAAACAAAAATTAAAAACAAATGGCGGGCAGGCGCTCTTGATGGGTATTGTGTTGTTCTTATTCCTATCTCTATCATTTATTACGGGAGTTTCAAGCCCGATATTAAGACAATCTAGTGTCACGAACGATTTCCTGGCTTCAAGAAAAAGTTATTTCCTCTCCGAGTCCGGCGTTGAAGATGTGATCTATAAGATTAAAAATAATAAGCAAACCTATACTAGCGAGGACCTGACCTTGGATGGCATAACAGTCACAACTACGATTACGGAGACTTTAGGCACTAAGACCATTAGTACTTCAGCTAACAGTAATAGTTTAATAAGGAAGGTTGAGGCGATTTTAAAAACCGGAACCGGCAGTTCATTCAGTTATGGTATTCAGTCCGGTGCCGGAGGTTTCGTCTTGGGAAATAACGCTATCATCCACGGCAGTTTATATGCCAACGGTTCGACAACAGGTAGTAATGGCGCAGCTGTCACAGGTACGGCTATATCTACTAGTTTGATTGACGGACTGATTATTGGCTCAGGCGGAGTTGGCAATGCGGAGGCTTACCAGGTTAAGAATTCGACGATCGCGGGCAGTCTGTATTGCCAAATCGGATCGGGCAATAATAAAAACTGTGATACGTCTAAGCCGGTTCCAATAGCTCTAGATTTTCCCATTACGGACAACGAAATCGATGTTTGGAAGAGTCAGGCTGCTGCCGGCGGGATTATAAATGGTGACTATATAGCTACCACCTCAGTGGCAATCGGCCCCAAGAAGATTGTCGGAAATTTATCTATAGATAACGGTGAGACTCTGACAATGACGGGCAATATTTGGGTTACCGGGAATATTAGCTTCTCAAATAATGTTACAGTTAGGCTTGATAGCTCCTACGGATCTAATAGTGGCATACTCATAGCTGACGGCAGGGTTAATGTTTCGAATAACTCATCTTTTGGAGGTTCCGGTCAGGCTGGAAGTTATATCATGACACTTACAACAAGCGATTGTCCGACAAGTAGCTCTTGCGCCGGAGCGTATGCAATGGATATTGCCAACAATGCCGGTGCTGTCATACTAAATGCACAGAAGGGGACCATACACATGAGTAACGGTTCCGCGGCGAAACAGCTCACTGCGTACAAAGTATTTTTCGACAACAATTCGTCTATAGACTATGAGCAGGGTGTTACCAATACCAGCTTCGTTAATGGCCCAACTGGGGGCTGGAATATCAGTTCTTGGGCAGAAACGGAGTAATTTGTCCCGATTCGTTTCATCGAATCGAGGATCCTCGATTTTGATTAAGACAAAATCGGGACTATAATACCTGTATGGCAAAAAAAATAATAATAGGAAATTGGAAGATGAATCCGGTTGATGTTAAAGAGGCCGAAGTTATTGCTGGAAAGATAGTTGCCGGATCGGATAGTCTTAAGAAAATCAGCATTGTTGTCTGTCCACCATTTCAGTATCTGGAAAGAGTCGGTCCGATAGCTAAAAAGAAAGTTGTCCTCGGAGCCCAAGATTGTTTCTTTGGAGGCAAGGGTCCTTATACTGGGGAGGTTTCGCCAGAGATGATTAAGAGTATGGGTGTGAAGTATGTGATCATTGGTCATTCTGAAAGACGGGCACTGGGGGAGAGCGATGAGCTAATAAATAAAAAAGTAGGCGGGGCACTATCTGTTGGTTTGAAAGTGATCTTATGTGTTGGAGAGCGAAGTCGTGATGACTCTGGTGAGTTTTTAAATTTCATCAAAAGCCAGATCTCGCAGGGCTTGGATAAGATCAAGAAGAGTCGGTTGAAAAACTTACTCGTAGCCTATGAGCCGATCTGGGCGATCGGTAAAGATGCTCTCCACCCTGCAACTGTGCAGGATGTCCTAGAGATCTCAATATTCATAAAGAAAGTTCTGGTTGATCTGTTTGGAAGGGAGGAGGGATTGAAAGTACCAATCGTTTACGGCGGATCAGTTGATGTTAATAATTGCCGAGAATTTCTAACAGATGGACAGGCCGATGGTCTACTTGTCGGTAGAGAGAGTTTGAATCCGGAGAATTTTATAAAAATATTAAAGACGGCTAATGAACTTTAAAACCATAAGTGACCTGAAGGATCTGCGGGGCAAGAAAGTTCTTTTACGCTTAGACTTGAATGTGCCGATCAAAGACGGAGTAGTCTTAGATGACTTTCGGATCAAAAGCTCGATGCCGACTCTGAATTATCTCAAAGATGCCGGTGCTAAGGTTGTCATTCTAAGCCATATAGGCGAGGAGGGGACGGAGACATTAAGGCCTGTCGCCGACCACCTGAAGATTAGGTTACTGCCTATTAAGATTGACTCGGCTCTTCAAGACGAGATCAGCAATATGTCCGATGGCGATGTTGTGATGTTGGAAAATTTGAGACAAGATCCGCGCGAGGTCGCAAATGACGAAAACTTTGCGAAAGAGCTGGCGGGTCTTGGAGACATATATGTTAATGATGCCTTCTCCGTATCTCACAGGAAACATGCGTCTATTGTATCTCTGCCTAAACTCCTGCCATGCCATGCTGGCTTTTTAATTCAGTCCGAAGTTACACATCTGTCTTCGGCCTTCGATCCGGAACATCCTTTTCTATTCATTCTCGGCGGGGCTAAATTCGAGACGAAGATAAATCTGGTCAGAAAGTTCATCGGTATTGCTGATCAGATTTTCATTGGTGGAGCTCTAGCTAACACTATTTTTAAAAAGAAAGGATATGAAGTCGGTGTGTCGCTGGTAGATACGAAAGAGATGGATCTGGATTTTGTTCTCAATAACAAGAAGATTATTTTACCGACAGATGTCAGTGTGCTGGACGGCGCTGGGCACGTTATTAAACCGGCCGATCAGGTTTTAAAAGATGAGAATATATTGGATATCGGTACGGAATCTCTAGACCAGCTTAGGCAGATGATAGGACAGTCGAAATTCATATTATGGAATGGGCCACTGGGTAACTTCGAAAGAGGTTTCAAAAGCATGACCGAAGACCTGGCTCGTTATATTGCCGATTCGGGTATTAGATCAATAGTCGGCGGTGGAGATACTTTAGCGGCTATCTCCGGGCTTGGTATCCTGGACAAGTTCACCTTTGTTTCTTCCGGCGGAGGTGCTATGCTCGACTTCCTTGCTAATGGCACATTACCAGGACTTGAAGCACTGAAAAATTCTTAAATTTTGAAAAAAAAGATTAAAATTTTATACGAAGATGATGACGTTCTGGCCATAGACAAGCCGGCTGGTATTGCTGTACATGACGATGCGGACGGTAACCAAAAGTACACAATAGTTGACTGGATATTGGAGAATTACCCAAAGATGAAGAAGGTTTATGAGGATTCTGAAGAGGAGGGTAGTAATATCTCTAGGCCGGGGATCGTGCATAGACTAGATAAGGACACAAGTGGAGTGTTGCTTTTGGCTAAGAATATTCGCGCTTACAGATTTTTAAAAAAACAGTTTAAAGACAAAACGATCAAGAAGGTCTACCGAGCTATCATTTATGGTGATTTAAAGAAGGATGTCGGTATTATCGATCGGCCGATCGGACGGAGCAAAGATGAGTTCCGATCGCGAGCGACAGGAAGCCTGGCGCGTGGAGAGATGCGTGAGGCGATAACTTACTACAGGGTTGTCGAGCGTTTCAAGGATTATTCTTTACTTGAGCTCCGACCAAGAACAGGTAGGACACATCAGCTCCGGGTTCACTTGAAGTCTGTCAGTCATCCGATTGTTTGTGATGCTGTGTATGCAAAGGGACAGCCTTGTTTGCCCGGCCTAAAGAGACATGCCCTACATGCTTTCTCTGTAGAGTTCAAGCTACCATCCGATCAGGGAGGGAAAGAGATCAAGGTTGAGTCACCTCTACCGGCCGATTTTAAGAAGGCTCTTGTCAATTTAAGGCCATTGTGATAGATTGACTCTTACATTATGCAAGCCAACAATATCAAAGTTTCTCCGGTAAATATGGAGGAAAGGAAGAAATTAGACATAAAACCAGGCGACACTGTCAGGGTTGCTTTGAAAATCAAAGAGAAGGATAAAGATAAGATCAAGATCAGGTTGCAAGACTATGAAGGTTTGGTTATTGCCGTTAAGCATGGTAAGGAGGCCGGAGGCACTTTCACAGTTCGTAAGGTGGCTTCAGGAGTCGGTGTGGAGAGGATCTTCCCTCTATATTCTCCGGTTATTGATACTATTGAGATCAAGAAGAGGGCAAGGGTAAGAAGGGCTAAGCTTTACTTCATCCATGACAAAGCTGCTCGAGAGATCAGTAGGAAGATGAGAAGGGCTACTATGGTTGCAACGGCAGATACGACAGAGGAGGCACCGGCAGCAGAAGTAAAAGAATAATTTTAACTAAGAATATAAAAGTCCTCCGTTCGGAGGATTTTTATATTTGGCAAAAAGGGACAATTGATATATATTGTTTGGCATACGCGCGGGTGGCGAAATTGGTAGACGCACTACCTTGAGGTGGTAGCGGCCGCAAGGCTATGGAGGTTCAAATCCTCTCCCGCGCACAAGTGAGCGAAGCGAACGAGCACGGAGCGAATGAACTGCTTCATTCGCGTGAGAGGATTTGAACAGGTTGAGTATATTTTTAAGGAGCTATGCTCCTGAAAAATATGAAGGGTGTACCGAACATGTAATGTTCAACTCTCCCCCGTGTAAGATTCAAATCTATCCTAAATATTCTGTAATCCCATGCGACAACGCATAGGTCAGCGGAGTTGTCAGGAGTGTCTGTATCTTATTACCAATCACAAATTTCCTCTTCCAAGAGAAGTCGGCATCATATTCATTTCTGCCGTTCAAGATTCTGTCAGCCGCATATTTGCCGAGTGCCGCCGCCCAAGGCAGACCTGTGGCCGCGCCGACATACCAGACGTTTGGCAACTTCTCGTCCGCGCCCATTATCGGTAGGAGGTCCTTGCTGACACCGAGCATACCCGGCCAGATATATTCTAGTTCTATAGGGATAGTTGGGAACTTCTTTTTAAAATACTTCTCCAGACGTTTTTTAAATCTCGGAGTGTTGTTGGATACATTTGGAGCATACGTATAGATCAAGTCACCTCCACCAAGCAGGACTCTGTTGCCTCCTGTAGCTCGATAATAGTTGTAGACCAGATCGGTATCCCAAACCATCATCTTGTCTGTCGGGAAGATCTTCTTGATATCCTCGTCGCTTAGTGGTTTGGAGATGCCAAGGAAAGTCTGCACGTGGTAGATCTCCTTCTTAAGTACTCCCATATCAGGAATGAAGCGATCTCCGCAGACGACAACTTTTTTTGCTGACACATTACCTCCAGTGGTGGTTACGCCATCATCGCGTATGTTAGTCACAGGTGTATCTTCGTAGATTCTAACCCCGATGTTAATAAGAATCTCGCGGAGCGCCTGGCAGTAGAGATAGGAGTTCATACCGAAAGTATTGGGGAATCTGACCGCACCGACATATCCGGAAGAACCGATCGTTGTTTGCACATCTTTGTCGGTATATAATCGGGTCTGGTATTGCAATGTCTCTCTGGTCTCGTTCTCTTCCTCAACATATTTCATTCCCGCTTTGTCGTTGGCGATGAATAGTGAGTCCTGCACCTGGTAGTCGCAATCTATCTTGTACTTCTCAATATTAGCCCGGATATCGTCAACGCCGGACGTCACGAATCCCCAGATCTTCTTAGCCTTCTCTGGTCCGTGGGTGGCCAGGAGAGAGCTTAACTCCACTTCGGAGTTTGGAGTGATGAAGCCGGAGGTCTTACCACTGGCTCCGGCGCCACAGAAGTCTTTCTCGACTAGCACTACATCCTTGCCCGCCTCGCGAAGACGCTGTGCTGTAGATAATCCTGCCATGCCTCCGCCGACTATGACCACATCAGCTGTGACTTCACCAGATAGAGGCGCACTTAGAGTAGGAGCCTTAGCTGAATACCAAAATACATTCTCTTCAATTTTTTTATTCATAAAAAATTAATTATATATAAATTATACAGCCTTTGATCAGTTTTATTATATTGCCAACATTTAACTTTTATGTTATAGTCAAAAAATTATGTTGTATACAAGAAAGGGGGATGGAGGCACGACAAAAACCTTCGCCTGTGATCAGAGAGTTTCTAAGAGTTCCGCTGTGGCGGAGGCCTTGGGTACTTTGGACGAACTCAACTCTTTTTTGGGTACATGTAAAGTTAGATCTGGATTCTGGAAACTTGATATTACTTCTGACTTCACCTCGATTGGTGAGCTTGTGCACTGGGTTCAGGAGAATCTCTTCATTGTCCAAGCGCAGGTGGCCGGCGCAGACAAAACCATGGATCAATCCAAGGTGGCTGTCATGGAAGATATTGTAGATAAGATAGAGAAGGTTCTGCCTCCCATTAAAACTTTCTTCATTGCCGGTGGCGATGAATTGTCCGCCACTTTCGACTTCGCACGCACTCTAGCGAGGCGAGCTGAGAGGCGAGTGGTCGGGGCTGTGGATGAAGGTATTGCGAAAGTTGCGCCGGAAACTCTGGCGTTTCTAAATCGACTATCGAGTTTATTGTATGCTCTCGCTAGACTTTGTAATCATAAATCTGGTATAAAAGAGTCTAGCCCGAGCTATAGTTAGAACTAGCTTTCAAGGTTTATACTTTTCCCTTATACTATCAACTGTATGGTGACCATGGTGTAGTGGTAACACAGCAGCCTGTGGCGCTGCTTTCTCGGGTTCGAATCCCGATGGTCACCCCAAGAGAGAATAAGTTGAGCGAAAAGCTCATTCCGTGTTGCTACATCTAGTGTTTTATCCAGTTCTAGCCGTTTATATTCCTTTTCTAATTCAGGATAGGCTTTTTCTATTGGAACGAACCATTCGTTCGGTATTATATGGACCTTTTGGTCTTTTACTGAAAAGTTCTGACCAAGTGCAGAGAATAGCTCCCTCTTCTTCAGAAGACCGCCAAGTATAAAATCCTTACGAGCGTAGCGGGCAAAGTTAAATGTCTTTTCAGTTAGTTCTTGCCAGACTTCGGCTCGGCTTTCTGTCTCTTTGAGATTGGTCTTTAGCTTTGCAATTTTTACTTTAAGGTCATCTCGTTCTTTTATGAAGGTTTCGTCATCAATAAGGTCTCGGTATCGCATCTGCGTGAGACCGTCTAGCTCTCTCTGTGCTCCTGCGAGTGACTTCTGCTGGTTCTCATATATCTTAGTCCTCTCTTCAATCTCCTTGTCATTATCTCGATTTAATATCTCTAGTGCCCACTCTTGAAATTTTGGCAGGATAGTATATCTTTCTAGCTCGATATCAATTTGGTCCTCAAGTTCTTTTAAGGTTAGAGGCTCTTGATTACATACCACATCTTTTTTCTTTTTGGTGCAGTGATAATACACATAAGTTTTTAGTTCACCAGAACCCTTGATTATCTTTGTCTTCTCACTGGCTGTATACATAGAACCGCATACCTCGCAGAGTATAAGCCCCGTATAAGCAAATTCGTGTGCCTTTGGTCTTGGTCTGCCTTTTCTTCCAAGAATGACTTGAACTCGGTCATATTCCTCTAGGGTAATCATAGCTTTCTGATTGCCGTTGGGGTAAAGCTTTCCAGACCACTTAAACATACCCGTATAGAAGAGATTGGTGAACATTTTATAGATGACACTGTTTGCAATTTCACCACCGCCACTTCGTTTTGTCCTTGCTGTGCGGAATCCCCACTCTTTATTTGCTATCTCTCTTATCTTGGGAGGTGTATAATTTCCAGTTAGCATCATATCCCACATTTTTCGGACCAGATGGAATCTATTAGGGTCTTCTACGATAGTATGTTCGAGCTTGTCATTCATATATCCCAATGGAGCACGAGAGGGAAGCCATCCTCGGTCCGCTTTTCCCTCCATACCTCGTCTGCTATTCTTACGAAGGTCTATGATGAACTGGTTTGCCATACCAGTCTCAACATTAAACAAGAGAACATTGTCATCAGGTAGATACTGGCGGTCTATGCTCTGTATACACTTCAATGCACCTTGTTGGAGCATCCAACTTAAGGTCCCGCTATCAATAGGATTTCGTGAGAGGCGGTTTATCTGCCAACAGAGAATACCTTGAGCTTCACCCTTCTCAATTCGCTCAAGCATATTGGTGAAGACAGGGCGAGAGTAAGGCTTCTTCGCTGACTTAGATTCGGTCAATATTTCCTTAATTGAAATACCGAGGCTGTTCGCTAGCTCCTTTAGGCGGTTTGTCTGGTCCTCAATGGACTGAACCTGCCTATCCTCACTCTCTGAAGATTTGCGAGCGTAGAGGAAGTATGTAATTTTATTAGTTTCATTTTTCATAGTTTATATAAAAACCCGAGAGGGACGTTCTGGTTGACCCAGCTATAATGCAATCGCGAGGATTGAACAAAACAGTTGGCAGAACGCCCCTCTCGGGCTCCGTTTTACAATAAAAAAACCTTTGGCACATACACATCTATTAACTGGGTCAACAAGAACATTATATACCTTTTTCCAGTGAAGCCAAGCTGATAAGCTCGTATCTTTCAAGGGCATTATTGATGAAGGCGATATTGTTTGAATAGGGTAATCCGCTTGTTAATTCGGAGGCAGTTTTTATCTTTTTTGTTAGTCTTTCGGGGTGGTCCTTATTCCAGCCTTGATGCACTATCCCTCGTACTTCTTTGGCTCCGTTGTCTAGAATTGCTGTTGCTATGCCATAAGAGATAAAAGCGTT
>JAUSIP010000014.1 GCA_030648005.1 bacterium | reverse complement strand
TCGTTCGTAGAGATCTTCTCGGTATCCAAGTCCGGTACTTTAAAAAAAGTTTTCTAAAAAACTAAAGATATGTTACGGATTAGACGGCCGTCTGATATGTAACATATTCCACTTCCACTTTTTATTTTTTTATTGTAGTGTAAAAAAAGAGATGATGGGAGGTGATAGACAGATGGGTAAGAAGGTTGGGAGCTATGATCTGCCTGGGGAGATAAATATGTTGACCTCGATGCTTAGGCGCGAATTGTGGCATGGTCGAGGGGGTGAGGTTCGCATGATAAAGAAGCTACTTGCTCACGCAAAGCAACTTGCAACGGAAAGGGAAGAGGCCACAGTCAAGGCCAAGCGGGATCATGTAGACAGGGGCCCACTTCGAGGCAAGTGTTCCAGCTGCAAGAAAGATAGCGACATTAGGGAAATCCTGTGTGGCACTAAGTACAAGAAGCTTTGCCGTCCTTGTGATGACAGTGTCCGCCTCTTTTAGTTGAAGATTGTGCCCGGAAGAAGATCCGGGCTTTTTTATTGACTTTTTTTACGATAAAATATATAGTGTCAGCTACACATGTCAACAATAAATCAGTTAATAAAGAGGCCGAGGAAGCATATTAAGTTCAAGACACGAACTGTGGCTTTGGCGAAGGGCTTTAATGCCAAGAAGAATATGCCTATCTACTACCCATCTCCGTTCAAGAGGGGGGTATGCGTCAGTGTTAAGACTACTACTCCTAAGAAGCCTAACTCCGCGCTCCGAAAGGTGGCCAGAGTCAGGCTGACTAACGGCATGGAGGTTACAGCCTATATCCCGGGCATTGGCCACAACCTGCAGGAGCACTCAGTGGTTGTGATCCGAGGAGGTAAGGTTAAGGATCTAGTTGGAGTCAGGTATCACATTGTTAGAGGCGTATTAGACTCTGCCGGTGTGGAGACACGAAGGAAGGGCAGAAGCTCTTACGGTATGAAGAAGCCTAAAGCTAAGAAATAATTACAATAAACAATGAGAGGAAAAGTTAAAAATCGAAACATGGTGGAGCCGGACTTCACTTACAACTCTAAGGATATTTCGAAGTTCATCAACTACGTGATGGAGCGAGGCAAGAAGAACACCGCCCGCACCATAGTCTATGATGCAATGGATGAGATCAAGGAGAAGTTGAAGGTTAAGAATCCTCTGGAGGTCTTTGATCTCGCTATGCAGAATGTTGGGCCTATCATGGAGGTTAGATCAAGAAGAATAGGAGGTGCTACATATCAGGTACCTCGAGAGCTCCGACCGAGCAGGCGCTTGGCTCTGGCTATGCGCTGGATCATTCTAGCTGCGAGAGCTAAGAAGGGCGCTCCTATGAGAGAGAAGTTGGCTACGGAGCTCATAAATGCAAGTAAAAACGAAGGAGAGGCTATTAAGAAACGAGACAACACTCACAAGATGGCTGAGGCCAACCGCGCCTTCGCTCACTTCGCTTGGTAATTTATCTTTAGATAAATTATCCCGAGTTTTTATCGAGGGATTGGATTTTTAAATAACTTTTATTTTTTTTATAATTTTTTAATTATGGAACGATCAACCCCAATAGAGAAAGTTAGGAATATAGGTATTATCGCTCACATCGATGCGGGCAAGACTACCACTACCGAGAGAGTGCTTTTTTATACCGGGGTTTCTCATAAGATCGGTGAGGTTCACGAGGGAGACACAGTCATGGATTGGATGGAACAAGAGCGAGAGCGAGGTATTACTATTACAGCAGCTGCAACTACCGCTTTCTGGACACCTACATATGATGCGGGTAATAAAGATAGAGAGCATCGTTTCAATATTATAGATACTCCTGGCCACATCGACTTTACAGTAGAGGTGAAACGATCTTTGCGCGTACTTGACGGTGCGGTTGTTGTTTTTGACGGCGTAGCAGGCGTTGAACCGCAGTCAGAGACTAACTGGCGCTACGCAGATGAAGGCAAGGTGCCACGAATCTGCTTCATCAACAAGCTCGACCGAATGGGAGGCAGTTTTGAACACTCTTTCAAGACAATCCTAGACCGATTGACTAAGAACGCTGTCCGAATGCAGATTCCAATAGGTGAGGAGGAACATCATGAGGGTGTCGTCGACATTTTGAAGATGAAAGCCTACCTTTTTGAAGGTGACATGGGTAAGACTATTAAAGAGGTGGAGATCCCGGAGAATTTGAAAGCTAACGCACAAAAGTATCATGCAGAATTGGTAGAAAAGATCGTAGCTGAAGACGACGCCTTGATGAGTGAGTACTTGGAAGGCAAGGAGATCTCTATAGATACATTAAAAAAGATGTTGAGGAAGGCGACTATCGCTAATAAATTAGTGCCTGTTTTCTGTGGATCAGCTTTGAAAAATAAGGGAGTACAGCTGGTTCTTGATGGTGTTGTTGATTATTTACCATCACCGCTTGATATTCCGGCACCAAAGGGCTTTGATCCAAATACTAATGAAGAACTTCATAGAGAGGTATCAGATGATGCCCCCTTCTCAGCGCTTGCCTTTAAGCTCCAGGCTGACCCTTTCGTCGGACAGCTGACATTCTTCCGAGTCTATTCAGGCACAATCGAGGCTGGTTCTTATGTTTACAATGCAACCAATGGCACTAAGGAGCGCGTGGGAAGAATCCTCCGAATGCATGCTAATGACCGAGAGGAGGTGAAGAAGGTCTTCGCCGGAGAGATAGCCGCTATGGTGGGTCTTAAGGGCACAAGAACTTCAGATACACTTTGCGATGAGAATAAGCCCATCATTCTTGAAAGAATCATCTTCCCTAAGCCTGTTGTGTCACTTAGGATTGAACCTAAGACCAAGGCTGACCAGGAGAAGATGGGTTTGGCACTCAAGAGACTTTCTGATGAAGATCCAACTTTCATAATCAAGACCGATGAAGAGACGATGGAGACTATCATCTCAGGAATGGGAGAGTTGCACTTGGAGATCATCGTTGACCGTATGAAGCGGGAATTTGGCGTTGAAGCTAATGTCGGCAAACCACAGGTAGCCTACAAAGAGACTATTTCCAAAGAAGCTGAAGCAGAAACTAAATATATCAAACAGTCAGGAGGCCGAGGACAGTATGGCCACGTTGTTCTTACTGTTAAGCCTATAGAACCACTTGAAGAGGGTAAGAAAATTGCTAAGAATATAAAAAGGGAAGAGGGTTATGAATTCGTGAACGCTATTAAGGGAGGTGTTATTCCTACGGAGTTCATCCCGGCCGTTGAGAAGGGTGTTAAGGAGGGCTTGTCCCGAGGTATTCTTGCAGGCTTCCAGGTTGTAGATGTGTCTGTATCGCTTACTTTCGGTTCTTCTCACGACGTCGACTCTTCAGAAATGGCCTTCAAGCTCGCAGGTTCTATGTGTGTGCAGGAAGCTTGTAGGAGAGCCGGCCCGGTAATACTCGAGCCGATCATGAAGGTTGAGGTTGTTACACCGGAGAAGTTCATGGGAGATATCACGGGTAACTTGAGTTCAAGAAGAGGCCAGATCGAGGAGACAGAGGATAGAGGGCAGGCTAAGGCTATTAAGGCTAAGGTGCCACTGTCAGAAATGTTTGGTTACATCACAACTTTGCGATCTATGACAGAAGGAAGAGCAAGCTACACAATGGAATTCTTGGAATACGCTGTTGTACCGAAGAATGTGGAGCAGACTATTATTGCGGCGAGGAAGTAATAATTAAAAACTCTTGACTTCTAAGTCTCCTAGTGTTATTTTTAATTTGAAAAATTTGGCCTTTGAATTTTCAATGAACACAATAGTAGGAGGCGTGTTATGAACTGGCGAAGCTTGATGTTCTGGAGGCGAAGTAAAGAGAAGACTTTCGATCTCTTGCCTAGCAGGGAGATTCTTGCAAGGCAAGATGCAAATCAGAAGTTTCTAAAAGAGAAAGGTTCTACATGGAAGTTTGTTCGGGAAGAATATCTCAACCTCGACCTTACTGGTGTCTATCTTGCCTTCACTTTTATGTCATTGATGTTCGGTATAGTCACAGGATCAGTATTTCTTCCTTGGTTTGGCTCGTCGATTGAGGTACTTATACTCACTAATGCCATCGGCTGCTTCACAGCTGTCATGGGATATCTAGTGGTTAATGATCTGCATATTCGCTACCAATATTACATGGTGAGTCTTCAGGGAACACGGAAAGCTCTTGAGGGCGTTAGTACCTACTATGAACGAATAAAGGCTGAATATACTAAGAAAATCATGGCGCTTGGCAAATCCAAGTGGCTTGCATACTCGGGACACTTAGACGGGATTCTTTGCGTTATTGAAGAATCAGAGAAAGTCCATGAGTTTAATTGCGGTGGATCGTGCGATATCTGCAGATGTCTGGCAGATGCTAGAAGAGTAGGCGCAGATCTACTATCTCGCATGGATGCGATTGAAGAGAAAGAAAAGAGCTTGATCTCCAGAGCTGACAATCTAATCGACAGACTTGCTGATGAAGAACAGAAACAGATTACTTACAAAGCCGAAATACTGGAGCAGAATCGACAGATCAGAGAAGATGTTGATCGAGCCCTGGATATTGTGGGTGGCCGTCATTTATAGATATTGGGGGAGCAGTAGGCCCGGTGGTTTAATACCACCGGGCCTTTCTTTTACCAATGTCTTGACAGGGCTACTAAAGTGTGTATAATTGTTGTTCAACTGGTATAAAATTTTAATAGAGTGGTAGGATAATACAAATTCATGATAGAAGCATTTCATAGAGATACAATTAAATATGCCCTGGGGATCCTAATTCTCCTTGCTTTTATACTTATTTTAGGCATTTACCTGCTATTTTTGGGTAGATTTCCGCTTGGTGGTAACGTCAACGGTGCTGGCCTTTTCTTTGCCGGACAGGGTGGAGATGAGGTAAATCAAAGACTCTCTACTGTTCAGGCTGAAATAGAGGAGACTTTGGCCCGAGTTAGGGCTCTTGAGGCTTCAAGAGCACCTGCCCCTGTAACACGTACTCCGTCAGTTAATATTACACCCGCTCCAGCCCCTCAATTCTTAAAAATAAATCAATTTACAGCTAGTCATACCTTAGTTCCATCCGGAACACAGGTTACTTTTTCTTATTCAGCTATCAATACAGCTCGCGGACAGTCTTTCAGGTTACTTCTCCAATGTCCTCCGGGAGTGATTGCAACCTATGCAAATGGAGCTAATGTCTGCCGTGGATCGATCGCGCAAGCTTTGCCGATAGATAATTCCGGAACTTATTCTGTAACTCTATCAAACAATTCTTCTGAATCAGGTGTTATAATCGCCGTACTTCTTGCTAGTGACATCACCGATAACAGCATTTTTTTCAGAGATTCCAGGGTGATGACAGTTACGGTCATGCCTTCCAATAATTTTAATGTCGTTTCTAATGCTAACGCTTCGATCTCTCTAACCAGCAACCCTAGCGGAGCCCCAGCACCAGCCTCTATATCTTTCACTGCGACTCTTAGTGACTTGGCATCGTGTGTTCAGTCGCATTGGGATTTCGGTGACGGTATAACTTCCGAGAATTTTGCGGTTTGTCCACACAACGTCTCAACGATCCGAGCCAGAACGCTTTTTGAGACACATCAATACAACCAACCAGGCACATATACCTCTACATTTTACGCTGGAGACAGGAGAGCATCCAATACTATCTATGTTTCAGCACCTACAGCACTCTTTTCTGCTCCTTCTTACTATAATCCGCCTATTTACACATATAATCCTCCGGTTTACAACTACACTTATACTCAGCCGCCGGCTTATAATTACAACTACCCATCATTGCCTGACGTACCAACCATCCCCCGTAACTTCAGGGCAACTGCTTCCAATAGCAGCGGTGTCACTTTGAGCTGGTCTGCTCCAACGTATGGTAATGTTGTTAACTACACTATATATAGGAGAGGGGGTAATATCTTAGATATTCCAGTCTCCGGCTCACCTTCCCCTTGCTCTAACACAGGTGTAAGTACTTGTTATTACACAGTTTCTGGTAATTTGACCGGTTTCACTGATGGTAATGTATCTGCGGGTAATACTTACACCTATCGCATCGTTGCAGGCAATGGCTATGGTTCTTCTGATTTTTCTGACAGTTTGACTGTAAACTTGGCTGAGTCTAACTCCCCGACTGTTCCAAGAACTTTCACAGCCTCTGTTAATGGTGGAAGGATTATATTGAACTGGTCTGCTCCATCTTCAGGTAACGTGGCCAACTATACTATCTATAGGAAGGGTGGTGGCTCTCTACAGGTACCTATCTCTACATCTTCTGGTGCATGTAACACTGGTGACCTTAATCTTTGTTACTACTTCGTTGGTGGACAGACTTTTACCCTCACTGATTCCAATCTTTTCCCAAATACTGCATATACTTATAGGATAATCGCATCTAACCCTTTTGGTGCATCAGAATATTCTGACAGTTTGACCGTTACTTCCGGCCAGGTGGATCCGCCAGTTTCAACTCCAACTCTGAATCCAGCCAACAGGGTAGACTCATTAGGCATGGTTCAGCTTGCATGGAACTCCGTTGGCGCTAACTTCTACAGAGTTTACAGAAGTACCAACAGGGGAGATGCCTTGCCGACAAATGACGATAATGTTTCCGGATGTACAGTTTCATCAACTAACCCTTGTTTCCTTACTGTAGCTTCCGGCGATACCAAGATCTTTTCTACTAATATCATAGACAACCGCTACGATGCTACTAGGACTTATTTCTACCGAGTTAAGGCTTACGGTGCCAACGGTACGTCCAACTATTCCAATGAAGTTCAGGCTCTGCCTAGCTTTATCGCTCCGCCACCGTCTCCTGCACCTACACCTCTTCCTCCACCACCGCCTGCTCCTACACCTGCGCCGGCTCCTGACCCTGTTATCACAAGCTTTATGATAGATGGCCAGACTACGCCAACTGTTCCAAGTGGAGCTTTGATGACCGTCTCTTATTCAGGTACAAATGTAGCCTCTTATAAGCTTTTCTTGTCTTGTTCAGCCAATGTCATGGTTTCAGACCTGAATACTGGTGCTAATCTCTGCCGAACTAGCCAGAATGATGCCATCTCTATCAATGGCTCAGGAACATTCCAATTTGCAGTCTATAATCTTAACAATGGCGATAGAATAGTCAGCGCTACTCTCTTGGCCTTACGTTCTAACGGTACACTATCTAACTCTCTCACTAGAAACATTACTGTCCACGCACAGCCTGGGTTCTAATAGAACCTTCAGGTTTGACAATGTAGATACATTGTATATACTTTTAAGCATGACAACAGTACAAAAATGGGGAAATAGTCTAGCGGTGAGGATTCCTAAGGATGTTGCGGAAAGATATCAGCTTTCCGTTGGGAAGCCGTTGGAGTTAATACAACGTGGAGATGAGATTATACTTCGACCCACTCGCCTCAAGATTCCGTCTTTAGCGGAGCTGGTCAAGGGTATAACGAAGAAAAACAGGCATAAGCTGATCTTTCCTGAAGATGCACCACGAGGCAAAGAAGTATGGTAGTAAAATCCTATATTCCTGAAAGAGGTGATTTGGTATGGGTTGATTTTGGTCCGGTACAAAAAGGCCACGAACAAGCGGGTAGACGCCCGTCGCTCGTGATTTCTCCTAGTCTTTATAATGGTAAGTCAGGAATGGTGCTTTTGTGTCCGATTACATCTCAAGCAAAAGGTTATGCATTTGAGATATTGTTGGATCACACTTTGGTGAAGGGTGTTATTCTTGCAGATCAGATTCGAACATTCAGTTGGAAGGAAAGGGGCATTAAATTTATCGATCATTGCAATGAGGGGGTTGTAGTTGCCGTTCAGGAGAATTTGCTGGCTCTAATCCAATAAAGGCCGAGTATTGACTTAATTATTGGTTCTGATAGTATGTGTCCTACGTGTTATTTACACGTTTTATTTTTCTCTGTATTTTCAGACGGTATATTTTGTAAGAAATTTATTAGCTTATTAATTTAAAAACATATGGCAACATTTGATAGATCTAAGCCTCACGTTAACGTCGGTACAATCGGCCACGTTGACCACGGTAAGACAACATTAACGGCAGCTATCCTACACGTCCTACATTTAGCAGGAAAGGAGGTTAGGATGAAGTCTGTTGATCAGATCGATAATGCTCCTGAGGAGAGGGAGAGAGGTATTACTATCGCTCTTTCTCACAACGAGTATTCTACAGATGCTAGACACTATGCTCACATCGACGCTCCTGGCCACGCTGACTACATCAAGAACATGATCACAGGTGCCGCTCAGATGGACGGCGCTATCCTGGTTGTCGCTGCTACTGACGGTGTTATGCCTCAGACACGAGAGCACATTTTGCTTGCTAAGCAGATCGGCGTGCCTAAGGTTTTGGTATTCTTGAACAAGGTAGACATGGTTGATGATCCTGAACTCATCGATATCGTTGAGGAAGAGGTAAGGGATCTCTTGGCTAAGTACGATTTCGACAGGAACGCTCCTGTTATCCGAGGTTCCGGTCTTAAGGGTCTCCAGGCTACATCTATAGAGGATCCATATGCTAAGAAGGTTCTTGAGCTCGCTGATGCTCTTGATACATACATCCCAACACCAGTAAGAGACACAGAGAAGCCATTCTTGATGCCAGTTGAAGACGTCTTCTCTATTGAAGGCCGAGGCACTGTCGTTACAGGCAGGATCGAGCGAGGTACTGTGAAGGTTGGTGATACTATTGAGATAGTTGGTCTTAAGGATACAGCCACTACAACTGTTACAGGTATTGAAATGTTCAACAAGTCCCTTGATTCAGGTATTGCCGGAGACAACGCTGGTATCTTGCTCCGAGGTACAAAGAAGGAGGATATCGACCGAGGTCAGGTTCTTGCTAAGGCAGGATCTGTGACTCCTCACACAGAGTTTGAGTCTGAGATCTACGTTTTGAAGAAGGAGGAAGGCGGACGACACACTCCATTCTTCAACGGTTACAAACCACAGTTCTACATCCGAACAACAGATGTTACAGGAGAGGTTGTATTGCCAACAGGCACGGAGATGGTTATGCCAGGCGATACTATCAAGGTTAACGTTAAGTTGATCGCTCCTGTTGCTTTGGAGGATAAGCAGAGATTCGCTATCCGAGAGGGAGGTAAGACTGTAGGTGCTGGTGTTGTAACAAAGATATTGAAATAAATAAAATGGTAGCTGAAAAATCAACAACTACAAAGGCGAAAGTGAAGAAGGGGGCAGCTCCTAAGGCTACTAAGGAGTCTGCTGTAGCTTCTGATAGGTTCAAGATGAGAGTGAGAGTATCTGCTTACGAACACAAGATTCTTGATGCTTCCGTAAGGCAGATCATGGACACAGCTGGAAGATATGATGCGGTAGTAGAAGGTCCTATCCCACTACCGACCGGTATCAAGAAGTACACTGTGAACAGAAGCTCCTTTATTGATAAAAATGCCCGAGAGCAGTTCGAGATGAGGATTCACAGGAGATTGATCGATATCATTAATCCTTCACAGAAAGTCATAGAATCATTGACCAATCTATCCCTCCCATCTGGCGTCAATGTCGACGTCAAAATGATGTAGTTAGAGATTCCAGTTTTGGCGCATAACTTTGTCAAAGATTCCGTTTGTTCGTCAATGTACTGTTAGTACATTTTCCTCACAATACTCATCTTTTCCTCGTTCTGCATCCAAAACTAAAATCTCTACATACATAAAGAGCAAAGGGCTTTACTTTTTAAAAGAATTTTGCTAGATTGCTGGGACAATTTACTGTAAAAACATGAAATTTATCTTGGGTACAAAAATGAATATGTCGCAGATTTTTGACGAAAACGGCACTGTTTATCCAGTTACTCTGGTGTCTGCTGGCCCGGTTACAGTCACTGCACTGAAGAAGAAGGATAGGGACGGTTATGAAGCTGTCCAGCTCGGTTATGGTAAGAAAGCTTTGAATAGGGCAAGTAAGTCAGTACGAGGCCATTTAGCTAAGAATCTTAAGGGGCAGGCATCAGCTTTCCAGCATCTTAGGGAGTGGAGAGAGGGTGCTAACTCATTGAATGTTGGCGATATTGTAGATTTAGGCTCTTTTGTAGAGGGAGAAGAGGTGACTGTGTCAGCTATCTCTAAGGGTAAGGGCTTCCAAGGTGTTATCAAGCGACACGGCTTCCATGGTGGACCTAGGACACACGGTCAGAAGCATTCTGAGCGAGCACCTGGTTCTATTGGTGCAGGTGGACGACAGGGTGTTATCAAGGGTATGCGAATGGGAGGCCGAATGGGCGGGGACAGGATTACTGTAAGAGGCCTTAAGATCGTTCAGATTGATAAGGAGAACAACATGGTCGCTATCTCTGGAGCTGTTCCAGGCCGAAGAGGTACTCTTATCGAAATTTATAACTAAAATATAATGGAAGCCAAAGTATACAACAAGGATGGGAAGGAGACAGGAATGGTAAGTTTGCCGGAGTCTATTTTTGGCTTGAAGTGGAATTCTGACCTGGTAAACCAGGTTGTTCTGTCTATGGAATCATCTAAGCATGGCCCATGGGCACACGCTCGCGACCGAGCTCACGTCAGAGGAGGAGGCAAGAAGCCTTGGAAGCAAAAGGGTACAGGCCGAGCAAGGCACGGTTCTACAAGGTCTCCTATCTGGGTTGGCGGAGGAGTTTCTCACGGCCCAACCAACGAGAAGGATTACACCAGGAAGATCAACAAGAACATGAAGAATAAGGCCCTATTCACCGTTCTTTCAGCCAAGTTACGAGACGGCGAGATCTTCTTTGTGAATGATCTTGGCTTGGATACTATAAAAACAAAGAATGCCCAGGATATTTTAAATAATTTCTCTAAAGTTTCAGGATTTGAGAAGATTGTATATAAAAAGGGAAAAAGAGCACTTCTTTTACTCCCAAAGAGCGACGCAAATGTTATAAAGAGCTTCAGGAATATCGGTTCTACCTTTGTAGACATAGTTAGCAACCTGAATCCAGTTGATGCTCTTAAATATAAGTTTTTGGCCGTAGTAAGCCCGGAGGAGAGCTTGAAGGTATTATCAAGCAGAACTAAGGTTCGCGCAGTAAAGGCAAAAGCTAAATAAAATACCATGTTCAAGCACTATAACAATATAAATACAGCATCTATTGTCCTAACTCGCCCAAGAATCACAGAGAAGGCCACAGCCTTGGCCTCAACAGAGGCCGGAGTATACACTTTTGAAGTTTCAGCAAGAGCTAATAAGGTTTTAGTGGCTGATGCTGTTAAAAAGCTTTTCAAAGTCACACCTGTTAAGGTTAATATCATCAACACTAAGGCTAAGACTGTATTCCGAAGAGGTAAGGTTGGTACCGTGGGTGGTATTAAGAAGGCTATGATTTATCTTAAAAAGGGCGATAAGATAGATTTAATATAATGAAATTCTACAAACCGACAAGTAAATCAAGGAGAGGGATGAGTACGGTGACCTACCGAGGTGTTTTAACAGCATCTGAGCCTCATAAGGCTTTGACTTCAGGTGGCAAGCGAGATGTCGGTAGGAATGGCGACGGTAGGATAACTGTAAGGCACAAGGGTGGGGGACACAAGAGGATGTTCCGAATGGTTGATTTTAAGTATGATAAGCAGAATATTCCGGCTAAGATCGAGTCTGTAGAGTACGATCCAAACCGAACATCTTTCATCTCTTTGGCTTGTTACGCTGATGGCGAGAGACGATATGTTGTAACTCCTAAGTCTATGGTTGTTGGCAATTCCTTCATTGTTTCGGAAAATGCCCCGATTAAGTCGGGTAACAGGCTTAAGCTTAAGAACGTGCCTGTCGGTACATTTATATACAATATCGAGCTTCATCCACAGGGCGGAGCTAAGCTGGTAAGGTCTGCCGGTAATTACGGCGAAGTGCTTGGTAATGACCAGGGTTACTCTCTTATTAAGATGCCGTCTACTGAGGTTAGGAAGATTGATGAGAATTGCTACGTTTCTGTTGGTGAAGTTTCTAACGATGAGCATGGTTTGGTGAACATTGGTAAGGCTGGACGTTCTAGATGGATGGGTATCCGACCGACTGTCCGAGGTACAGCCATGAATCCTGTTGACCACCCATACGGAGGAGGAGAAGGAAGACAGGGAAGAGGTACAAAGAGGCCAAAAACAAGAACCGGTAAGATCACCGGAGGCCATAAATCCCGAAGAGCCACTAAATATTCAGACATATTCATAGTTACAAGACGCCAGAAGAAGTCTCGAAAAAAGTAAAAATCTCAAAAACACCCCGAGCGGGGTGTTTTTGTTTGTTTGACTTAAAGTTTATCTTAAGATAAACTTTGAACATGACACAAGCTATAAAATATAAAAAAATAGTTGGACTCAAGGAGTTTAGGGCCAATGTTGAAGGATATATTAACGAAGTGAATAAGGGCAAAACCTTCACCATAGTCCGCCGATCACAGCCGGTTTTTAAAATATCTCCCGTAGATGAATGGGGAGATGAAGGTACGTGGGAGACGGTTGTGGATTTTACTAAGATAAGAAAAGGTGGAGTTCCAATTGAGGAGATACTCAAGCGTCTATAGTTCTTATGGATAAAATTACAAAAGCTCTGAGAAAATTTTCTGAGGATGAAAAGCTGATAGTGAAGGATATTTTAAGAAGAGTATACAATGGAGATGTAGCACCCAACCTTGATTTGAAGAAGCTGTCCGGCTATGACGATATTTTCAGGATTAAAAAGGGTAAAATAAGGATAATATATCTAGTAAACAAAGATGATAGTATAAAGGTACTATCTGTTACTAAAAGAAACGACAATACTTACAATAAATTTTAAAAAAGCAGGCATTTACTTATTCGCTAAGGTGTGGTAGTTTAAGAACTAGTGTTTGGTCGTTGAAAAATAAGGACAATAGGAGGATAGTAAGATGGCGACTAGTACGCATTTCGGTAATTTCTCTTACCTCTCATTGGCTACCCCGGCTACCAGCGGTATCTATAAGGAGAAGTTTCCGCTCGTTTCCGATTATGAAATGGTTCTTCGGTGTCTGAATGATTTCGAAGAAGCTCATCCTGACAAGAAGATACTATCCTTTCATATAGATAAGTTCTTCCAGACAGGTATGGGTCTGCAGCAAGAGTTTATCCGGGGCATATATGTTTATCATGAGAACAAGTCGATCAATGCAATAAGTTCCCTTTAGGATGAAATAGTTAGTTTCGCTTGCCGCCCAACTCGGGCGGTTTTTTTGTTTACCACGTGGAAATTACTTATAATTTCTTTACGTGGTTACAAAAGTTATTTCGCGAGAGATATAGTAAGCGTGGAGTCGGCGAAGTATATTAAAGAGAATAGATTGTATAAATAGGTTTAACAGTATAGTCTATAAAAAGGGTATTTGGTCTTTGAAAACCCCGCTTAGCAGGACAAAAAAGGAGAAATAGAGATGGCACTTAGGGCGGTTATTCTTGATATGGGCGGAACGCTCATCGATTATCCAGTGTCTTTACCACAAGCAGGTGCTTTTTTTGAAACTCATCTCGACAAGACCGGACTTTCACTAGAGGCCCTCCGTGATATGGTTAATCATTATGCAATATCTCGCAAAAGGGGTCTTGATACTCTGAAGGAAGCCACGTTCGTGGACGCCCTCAGACACTCAGCAGATATAAATGACTTGAAGCTGGCTAGATGGGAAAGAATGGAAATACTAAATCGGTTGTTTGAGATAGCCTTTCGAAACGTATCATCTCTGATTCCCGGAGCGAAAGAATTGCTTTCTTATGTCAAAAGTCGAGGAATTCCTATCGGTCTTATCTCTAATACTGCGTGGCCGGGGAAGTTCCATGAGCAAGATCTTCGACGATTCGGCATTCTTGATTACTTTGACATAAAGATTTGGAGTTCAGACGAAGGCATCAGGAAACCTCATAAGGCTCTCTTTCTTAAGGCATTAGGATCTTTAGGGGCGGATAGTCTGGAAGCGGTCTATATCGGAGATACCTATAGCCGAGATGTTGAAGGGCCGAATAGTGTTGGTATTCCGGCGATTTGGATAACCAATGAACAGCCGAAAGACATCTTCGTTGGTTGGCGCGCCAAAGACCTGTTTGAAGTGAAGGATATCCTGTCTAAAATAGAATAGTTACCCCCCCCGATCTGTCTACAGGTGCCGAGTCATCCCAGCTCGGCCTTTTTATATGCCTAATTTGACAGGAATAGTTATCCACAGTTTAAAATTGCAAAGTTGAAAAATCTGCTATAATTATTCCAGAAGCAAGTGCTTGATATTTAGTAAGAGATCTCAACATCTGTTGAAAAAAATCCATCTTCACTAATAATCTTTCACTTTGTAATAGAGGTCTGACCGGTGTCAGAAAAAACCATAAAAGTTTAAGGACTAAAATCAATATTGCTCCAATGAGCAAAGATTCCTTAACCCGCTGGTCATAACCTCAACCATCTTAATTTGCTCTTTGTCGAGAACCTAAGAGACCTAACAGTCCCATACACAAAAACAAGGGACCCATAAAGTCTCCGCCTATAGCCTAAAGCCCTGCCTCAAGCAGGGCTTTATTTATTTCCAGAATGGAATTTTTTATGAACGTTTCTTAATTCCTTGTCTGTAACGTGTGTATATATTTGGGTTGTTGAAATACTTGAGTGGCCGAGCATGACTTGGACGGAGCGGATGTCTGCGCCGTTGCGTAGCAGGTCAGTGGCGAAGCTGTGGCGGATGATGTGCGGAGTGACCTTCTTGGAGATCCCGGCTTTGCGGGCGTAGAAGGCGACAATACGTTCTACTGAACGTGAAGTTAGTCTCATTGAGTCGCTTATCTTGCCTCCTATTTGTACAAACATTGCTTCTTCATGATCCTCACGTTTATTTAAGTATTTTTTCAAAACCTCTTTAGCCTCGTCTGATACGAACACCACGCGCACCTTCCCACCCTTGCCCCTAATTGAGAATTCGTCTCGCGACAAATCCACGCTGTCTCTATTTAGTGAACAGAGTTCTGAGACGCGGAGTCCGGTAGAGAAGAGGAGTTCCATTATGGCTCTATCTCGAAGCTCCTTGAGCCCAGTCCCATCGGGAGAATTTATAAGACGTTTGAGCTCATCTTCATTTATTAAGTCCAAGTCCCTTTGTGATACCTTGGCCAGGTCTATCTGGTCAGGAGAGAGGGAGTCTACTTTTCTTCGCAAGAGATATTTCAGGAACATCCGCAGAGCTATGAGGTAGTAGTTCTGCGTCTTCTTGCTTAATGTTCCTGTTTCTAGCTGAGTTGAGGAGTTATTTGACTGTCTATTTAACCAAAGGCGGTATTTGCGGAGCGTCTCTTCATCTATATCTTTAGGATTCTTGATCTGACCAAATTCTAGGAAGCGTTTCAGGTATCTGTCGTAATTTTCCACTGTCTTCAAGCTCCGCCCCTTCTCGATCTCCATATGTTCCAGGAATTGCTGTTTTAGTTCCAAAATGTTTTGCGACATATCGGTAGTATAACATCCTATCCTACTTCGCTGAAGCTACGCAGGAACATTTTTTTTCAGAAAAATGAAAAAACCCCGCCTGTTAGGACGGGGCGCTCTTTAGAGGAGCTTTGGCGGTTGAGTAGGTCGGTGTCTAGGAGACCTGATTGATTCCCACGGCTTGGAGGTGGTTGCTCGACCTCGTCTCGTGGAGTTCCAGACCCTTGATTCGTACCAAGGATCCAGTCTCGAGGAAACGCTTGCTTCTGTTGCCGGCCAGAATGATCTTCGACCAGTGAGCGTTTACGATAAGCCCCTGATTGGTCTTGATCTTCCCGAACCCTCTGGCTTCGTTGAACCACTCAGTCGTGCCGGTGTCGGGCCCGAAGTCGAGAACTTCGGGCTCAACAGGCCTCTCTGTGTTTTCGGTGATGAGTGTCTGGTTGGCCATCCATTGACCCAGACCAAGAACCTTCTCGATGAGTCGGGTCATCGCCGGCCAGTTGGCGAGTTCCTTGGCGCGAGAGGTGATGGACTCGTCGTTGCACAGGATCTGCCAGCGGTATACGCACTGCTGGTTCAGGAAGAAGTACCCGTTCTGGTCAGTCACCGAGATCTCCCACTGCTCGATGACCAGAGTCTCGCGGTTGACCTTGAGAAGGCGAAGGGTGTTCTCGGGATACTTGATGTAGAGACAGTTCGCCTCGTTGTTCAAGTACAACTGGATCCGCAGGCTGTAGGTCTTGTGGTCACCCATCTCTCTGTTCCGGGCCTTTCGCAGATTCTCTTCGTTGCAGAGCGCGGGATCGGGCTTGTAATACTCATTCTTCTTTTTGTTGAGGTTTCCCTGGCGGTCGATCATGAACCCGAAGACGTTGTCCTTCTCCTTGTCGTTGATGTCGATGTTGAGGGTGAAGGCGAGATCTACCTGGCGATAATTGTCGTTCAGGAGGTTCGCTTTTGACACGTTGTATCGCCCCAGTAGCCCATCCTTTGCGGGGGTGAGCTTCTTGGATGCACGGCTGTTGGCGATCTGGACACTAACCTGGACACCTTCGGGATTGCTGGAGTTCATCGCTAGTTCTTCCTTTCAAAATCCCCGCTCGATTAGCAGAGTTTCCCTGACGTTGTGTCGGGAGGTAAAAAGTACTTATTTATCAACGTTCCGCAATTACTTAGTTAGTATAGCATGTAAAAAGCTAAAAGTCAACCCCTTTCTGAATGAGCCTTATGTTGTCCCGATTCGATTCATCGAATCGAGGATCCTCGATTTTGGATTTATCAAAATCGGGACTATAATCTACTCTATATGGCACTGATAGATAATAGAAAAGTAAGGCTTAAATACGAGATAATCGAGAAATACGAGGCGGGTATTGAGCTTTTTGGCTTGGAAGTTAAAAGTGTGAAGAATGGCGCAGGTTCGCTCGATGGTTCTTATGTTATCATCCGAGGAGGGGAGGCGTATCTGATAAATGGCAATATAACGCCTTATCAGGGCGGTAATACTCCCAAGGATTACGATCCAAGGCGAAATAGGCGTTTATTGCTGACTAAGAAGGAGATTCGAGAGATAGGGACTATTACTGACCAGCGGGGCTTGACAATAGTGCCTTTAGCATTATATAATAAAGGTAGAAAGATAAAGATTGAGATAGGCGTCGGGCGCGGTTTGAAGAAATACGACAAGCGTGAGATACTCAAGAAGCGTGCTACCGACAGAGAGATAGAGAGGACTTTGAAAACCTATTAATTAGAAATTTCAGAGTTGGATGTAGGACGCGAAGAAGGTGAGCATTGTGAGGAAAATGTACATATTAGTACATTGACGAGCAAGCGGAACCTTCGACAAAGTCATACGCCAACTATGTAATTTATAACGGGGATGATCGGCCTAGACATTAGGACTAATCCAACTTGTGCATAGTCGAGGATTCTAAGAAGCTCGTTAAATAACCTTAGAGATGATTAAGTGCAAACTTGTCAAAAACTGCAAATCGAGTTTTGTCTCCATTTGCTTTCGCTTACGCTTTAGCTTAAAAAGCGACCGTAGGCCGTCTCTTCAACCGATTTCCATAGGTTGAAGCAAGGCGTAATATATTGGAATTAGGATATCACGACTCACTTAAAGATATCCGAACCCTTAATTGGGAAAGGTGATAGGCGTCTTAACGTTTCTTCTGTTTCTGAGTTAAGATGCTGAAATTCTCGGCGCAAGCCGGGATTGAAGCAGAATAAACTATGTAGAAACATTTCGGCTAACCTTTTGCACGGCGGTTCGATTCCGCCCATCTCCACTCGTATAAAAAAGAGTCCGCCCTTGTTGGGCGGCCTTTTTTATTGAGTGGAGATGGAGCAAAGCAACTGCTTGCTTTGTGTGTGGAATCGAACGGGCGGAGCCATGTCCTCTTGGGACAGGCGAGCCGGGCTCGAGAGTACTTAGTCCGCGCAATATTGCGGAGCAATATAAGCAGACTTAGTAACTCGTGAGGCGATTCTCCTTTTAAAAAACTTAGCGACTTGGCATGTCGATTCTCTGCATTTTCCGTTTATCAACATCCTCTTGCTTTTTACGATATATGGTATATAGTACTAGCATATCACCACGAAAATACTCCTGTTGCGGTTCTGTCCGCGATGGGGGTATTTTCATTAATACTAGAATTTTATTAGATTTCTCACTTCTGGCAGAAATGTCAAACTACTTCCTAATTTTGTTAAGAGACCGGAACACTTCTCCTTACCCCTCGGACTTAAAATAATCTTAAGGGCACTATTTCTCATGAGAAATTTAACAAGACAGGCAAAGTCTCCGTCACTAGTTACTATTACAGCCCTTTCACATCTCTTCTCAAAAAAGTCACAAGTAGCTTGTAGGACTAGCTCCGCATCGCAATTACCTTTTATCTGCCCATTCTCACCGGGAATTGTTGGCTTGAAAACCAGCGTATATCCCCACTCTTGAAATCTTGTGTACATCTCTTCATTTCCGGCCACAAACCCTATAAATATATAAGCTGTTTTAACACCCAATCTCTCGGTTAAATATTTACGAAATTTAATATAATCTATTTTAAATCCTTCAGCCTCGCAACCCTTATACAGGTTAGTATTATCTATGTATGCGTAATTTTTCAGCTCCTTATTCATTAGAGATAGATATTATCACAAAAGTTTATATATCATAACTCTATTGTTGATTTTGTGACGAGTATTACTAGGTGTTTCCAAGCTATTGGGATATTACGTTTCTATTGACAAGTTGACGTATGGTATGTTAATATTTTGACAGAAAGGATATCGAAAGGCCCTTTGACTCATGGAGGGAGATAGATTAAATGAAACTGACTGGAACTACAATACGGGATAGGGTCTACATTTCACCCCATTGTCTTGTTTGTGGCGGGATATTGGAAACATTGCAGCCCGAGAGTCTTTGCCCTAGCTGTTTCACTCCTCATCATAAGGAGTGTTGGGAATACAATGGTGGGTGCTCGATCTTCGCCTGCTTGGGGCGAATGACTGAAAATGGATCCGTTACAACTACTGAAGTCGAGCAGAATTATCTGACTGGAGCAACACGCGAGTTGATAACAGGACCAGCCGAAAAATATCTCCAGCCGTTGGTGGTGAACGAAACTGTCGCGAATGAATCTAGACCGACCTGCTCCGACTGTGGCCGTCGACACTGGGAGCCGCGTTTCCCGGACCCCGGTATTGTGTTCATGATGAATTTGGCGGTGACCATCTTTCTTGGGCTGATCTGTGGGCTGCCCACCGCCTTAATTGATTTAGAACTTTTTATCATTCCCTTCTTTTTCTACATTATGATCATAGGGGTCACTACACCATACCGAATGGGAGAGCTTGCCTAGAATTAAGTAAAGAAGAATCTACCAACTTTCGACTGAACACCGAACCAACACTGGCCACCCCTGAAAAGGTGGCCTTTTATATTTTGTAAAATGCCACCACGATAAAAACGATACTTTACTCTATATCTTTGAAAAAAGAGTCCGCCCTTATGGGGCGGACTCTTTTATTCTCTGTTTCGCTAATTTTTTTACTGAGCAGCTGATGTTCCGGTCTGACCTTGTGAGGCGAATGGGTCTTGATAATTAAACTGCTTATCCAGGTCTGTCTCACGACCCTCTAGTTCAGCAAGCTCATCATTAATATCATTTATCAAGCCTTCACCATCGGAGATTGCCTCAAACAGAGTTTCTGGGTCAAAACCAGGTTTCGCGATAATCGCCTTGACTGCGGCACTCTTTTTGTTGGCTTCTGCAAGCAACTCTTTTAGGTGGGTGGTGTTCTTTTTGGCCTTGGTTAAGTTGTTGGCCCTTGTTGCGTAGCTTTTTAAGTCCTTATCCACTCTCTTAAGTTGAGAGGTGATATTGCCGATATTTTGAAGGGTGTTCATATCGTCTCTTAAATCATCCATCGCCGCAAAGACCTCTTCGTGCATTCTCTCCATAATATCCTCGTAGTCAACATCTTTACCGCCAACCTCTGCCTTAAGATCATTCTTAATCTTTTCTATTTCGGCTATTTTGGCCTCCACCTTAGATACAATATCTGAGATGTCTACCTTACTTTTCTTAGCTTTATTTTTGGCTGTGGTGAAAAGTTTTTTAACCTGTGTTATCTGCTTTTCTGCATCTTTCAATATTTTTGGCCACTGCGTGAGCATACCTATCTGTGGGCCAATATCACGGAGCTCCTCACCCTTATCTTGCAGTGTTTCTGTGGCCTCCATGACCGCATCATTCATCTCTGTCGCACCCTCAATAACCTTAATCGCACTTTCCACGTCAGAAATCAACGTCAGATATTCTGCGGGGACAGATATACCCTGCTTTTGGGCAGTTGCGATCATTTTTTTCATCATTGTCATACCTTGCTTCATACCTCCCCCAATCATTCTCTTTACTTGCGACAATCGCTGTTTCTCCATCTGCCTCTCTCTTTCTTCCTGCTGTTTCTCCATCTTATCTTGTCTATCCTCATCTTCTTTCATTCTCTTTTCCGAATCATCCGAGCCCTCATTATCCCGCTGTGACCCATTCTGCGGTTCACCCCGACTCTCTGGCTGATCACCCTCGAACTGCTGCCGACCTCCTTGTGGCATCATGCCCTGTTGACCATCTTGTGGCTGGCCAAACCTAAACTGACCACTGTCTCTTTGCATCATTTGATTTGGCTGAAACTGCTGTTGTCCTCCATTAAAATCACCACCATCTTTCTGCATCATCTGATTTGGCTGGAATTGCTGAAACTGTTGTTGTCCTCCTTGCGGCATGAAGTTTTGCCCACCTGGTGACGGAAACATCTGGTTACTTGGCACCATAGGTTGTGTCATACCAGGTGGTGGCATCATGTTTCCATCTAGTGGAGGAGGCATCATACCCTCGCCTCCGAGAGCGGCTAAAAGTGGCGCCGTGAAAGCTGCGGCCACGGCGGCTATCGCATAAGAGATTGGTTCAAACATTTTTTATAGATTATTGATAATTTAGTTACTAGTTAATATTATATCAGAGATTCACCACTTTCTTATGTATCTTGGAGGGGATAGGTAGATAAGACAACTATCTCCATCCGCAGGTTTTCCTGCGGATTTTTATGTTGGGAATATAAAATGAATCTGGTTTTTACGTCGGTTGTGATATAATCAAGGGGTAATGAAAAAAGTTAATGAGGGCTTTACCTTACTAGAAATCCTGATGGTCGTTGCGACTATCGCAATACTTGCGGGTATTGTTGTTCAAGCTATAAATCCGGTTAAACAGCTCGGTGACACAAGAAATGCCAAACGACATTCTGACGTCCAGGCTATTGCTGATGCTGTTTATCAATATACGATCGACAATCAGGGTTCTATGCCGGCTGGGATAACTTATACAGACACAGAAATCTGCAAGACTGGTTTCTTAGGTTCTTGTAGTGGCTTGATTGATTTGTCGCCCATGACTGCCAGCGAGAAATATCTGGTCGCAATACCGATCGATCCGCGTTGTCCTGACCTCTGTGCCGTTTACGGTGCAGGTTATCAGATTAAGAAATCTCTAACCAACAGAGTTACTGTCACCGCCCCAGATGCCGAGAACGGTGTGGTTATAAGTGTAATGAAATGATGAAAATTCTTATAGCTGATGACGAGAAGCCGACAGCACGTGCCATGGAGACTAAGTTTAATCTCGCCGGTTTTGAGGCTAAGGCTGTTTTTGATGGGGCGGAGGCGCTAGAGGCTCTGTCTAAGGATAAATTCGATCTTTTACTGCTCGACTTAATGATGCCGAAGAAGGATGGTTTTACTGTTTTAGAAGAACTCAAGAAAAAAGGCAATAAGATGCCAATCGTAGTTACTTCCAATCTTGGTCAAGCTGAAGATGCTAAAAGAGTTAAGGAGCTCGGTGCTAAGGACTATATTATAAAATCCAGTACGCCTATTCCGGATATAATTAATTACATTAAGAAGATACTGATATAAATGACAGATAACACAAACATCAAAAACGCCTTGCTTTCTGGAGGATATGTAAGCAAGGAAGATATGGCTAAGACGGAGGAGTTTTCGAAAAAACATAAAATTTCGATTGTTGAGTATCTTCTTTATAACGAGCTTATAACTAAAGATATTCTAGGTCAGGCTACAGCTGAGGCTTTTAAGGTTCATTATGCCGACCTCAACACTTATCAGCCCTCACGAGAACAGATTTCTAAGATCCCCGAAGAGATAGCCAAGAAGTATCGCGTGGTACTTTTTGAAGAAAAAGCCAAAGAGGTTGTTATAACGACTGATAATCCAGCCGAGCCTAAGCTGGCTTCAGAGCTAAAAAAGCTTCTTGCGGATATCATTCAGAGTAAAAAAATAGTTTTGGCCTATTCTTTGACCGAAGATATTGAGGAGGCATTCATAAACTATCGTAAGGCACTGGAGACTAGGTTTGTATCTATTATTAAGTCCGAAAAGCGAGTCGCACCGGAAATTATAGAAGAGATTATTCAAGACGCTATCTTGTATCGTGCTTCTGATATTCACTTCGAACCCCAAGATAAGGAGGTTGTGATCCGTTTTCGTATCGATGGAGTTTTGAACGAAGCCGGCCGTATACCGAAGGAGTATTATGAAAATATCTTAAATAGTATCAAAGTTAAGTCTCGTCTTCGCTTGGATGAGCACTTCTCTGCTCAAGATGGAGCTATACACTTTGATACAACTAACAAGATGGTAGATCTTAGAGTTTCTATTACACCCTTAGTCGATGGTGAGAAGGTGGTTATTAGAGTTCTCTCGGAATATGTTAAGGGCTTTACACTTGCTAGTCTTGGACTTTCAGAAACTAACCAGAAAATCTTCCTGTCTGCTAGTCACAAACCCTTCGGTATGATTATGGTTACAGGACCGACCGGCTCTGGTAAGACCACAACTCTATATGCTCTCGTTAAAATTCTTAATCAGCCGGAGAAAAATATCACGACCATAGAAGATCCGGTGGAGTATAAGATAGAGGGGGTTAATCAGATTCAAGTTAACTCTCAAACTAATCTAACCTTCGCTGAAGGTCTGCGCTCTATTGCTAGGCAAGATCCGGACATTATATTGGTTGGCGAGATTCGCGATAAAGAGACTGCTGATATCGCCGTCAACGCTGCTCTGACCGGACACTTACTTCTCTCGACCTTCCACGCCAACGATGCCGCCACTGCAATCCCAAGGTTACTTGAAATGGGGATAGAACCTTTCCTCTTAGCCTCAACCTTACAGTTGGTTGTCGCACAGAGATTAGTTAGAAGGATTTGCGAACATTGTCGTACCAGCGTCTCTGTTAATATCAAAAAGGAATATCCGCATTTGGTAAAATATTTCCCGTCCAAGTCTAAAACCGTTACGCTTTACAAGGGCAAGGGCTGTCAAAGCTGTAATGATACCGGTTATAAAGGGCGGGTCGCCATCTTCGAGTTTATAGATATGTCCAAGGAGATGGCGGCTCTCATTCTTAAGAATCCATCAACCAACGAGATACGGGACTTATCTAGGAAGCAGGGTGCTATATCTTTATTTGAAGACGGATTGGAAAAAGTTAAAAGTGCCATAACGACCATGGAAGAGCTTCTTCACACAGCACCACCACAGGATTAGAAACGAAGGTACCAGGTACCTTCGTTTGGTCGGGGTTTTTCTTGACTTTTGACCTCTTTAGAGATAGTATATAAGTACAAATGGCTTCGGCCCTCCCCCGCAAGGGGGTAAAAAGAAATCAGGCAATCAAATGCCTGATTTTACTTTTTAGGCTCGCAAAATCTTCAGCTTTTATAACTCCCATTTTATACTTTAGCCGTTTTGCATCTACCAGACGGATTTGAGACAAGATTGCAGTACTTATGTCTGTTTCATCGCCAAAAGAAAATGAAAAATAGTATTTCCCCTTCTTTTTTGTGCGAGTAAGAGGAATTACCCACATTACTTCATTGTTAAATTTTTTAAGTATTACCGTCGGACGCAAAAATTCCTCACCACGTCCATCTTGTTCAAAGCCGACATTTTCGCCAAGATAACAAGACCAGATCTCTCGTTCGTCGAAAAATACTCGTGGCCGTTCTTTTTCAACTTCCTGTTTTTGGGCATGCCATTTTTTGAAATCTTTTTTCATATTTTGTCTGCATAAGTATATATAAAAGGTGATATTATTCAACTTTTCTTGGTTATCAGAGTATAGGACTTTATAATTTTGTGTTAAACTTAATAGTATGGGACTTAGCTAATTAGCTTGGTTCCAGTCAAAATATGCTTGAAAAAAATAAAAAACTCTCGTCTCTCGACACGCTTTTCTTGGGAAAAGAGAAGGAATATTTTATTGATAATTTTGCTACTCTAGTATCTTCCGGAATAGGAGTTTTGACTGCCTTAGAGTCCGTGAAGTTAGAAATTCATTCTAAGCGCCTGAAGAAAGTCGTTGATGCTATGAAGGATGATATAGAAGAGGGGACTCCTATCTGGCTGGCATTTGAAAAAAGCGGAATTCTGCCGAAAAACGTTATCGCTCTGGTTAAGATTGGTGAACAAACTGGCAGACTTTCTGAAAATCTTAAAATAATCGCAATTCAACAAAAGAAGGATAGGTCATTCCGTTCTAAGATTCGTTCGGGGATGATGTATCCGGGCTTCGTGCTTGGCTTGACGCTCGTTGTTGGTCTGGTGGTTGCCTGGTTTATCATTCCGCGGTTGGCTAATGTCTTTGCCGGACTGCATATTGACCTGCCACTCATCACTAGAGTTTTGATAGCTACCGGTGCCTTCTTGGGACAGTACGGCTACATCGCAGTACCTTCTTTCCTACTGATAGTAGCTGTCAGTGCCTACTTCATATTTACTTTCTCAAAAACTAAGTTTATTGGTGAAGC
>JAUSIP010000001.1 GCA_030648005.1 bacterium | reverse complement strand
GATCTTCTATCTATATCATCGAACGAATTCACTCTTCTTTCAAAAACAGGTATTACCAATACCGGAGGTCACACAACTCTCATAACTGGCAACATCGGTTCTAGTCCTATCACTGCTGCTGCGTTAAACAACGTCTTTTGTTCAGAAATGTCCGGCACCAGCAGAATATACGGAGTTGATGCCGCATATACAGGTAGTGGCGCTGGAGCATGTTTTTTTGGTAATCCCGGAGTTCCTGTTGTAGTCCCTCCTGATGCCAACAAGACCTTAGTCGACAATGCAGTACTTGATATGGGCACTGCATATACTGATGCTGCCGGGAGACTACTCCTACTGCTATTGATCTATTAGGAGGAGATATTGGCGGTCAGACACTCGCACCAGGACTTTATAAGTGGAACACCAATGCTAGTATACCTAGCTCCCTTACTCTTTCTGGAGGCGCAAATGACGTTTGGATATTTCAGATAGCAGGCACTCTTACTGTTGGTTCAGCTGGCTCGGTTGAAAGCGGTGTTAAGGTGATACTGTCTGGTGGAGCCGTTGCCTCAAACGTCTTCTGGCAGGTTGGTGGTCTTACTGGCGCAACCTTGGGAACATACTCCACTTTTAACGGTACAATATTGAGCGCCAAGCAAGTCATAATACAAACTGGCGCAGTATTGAATGGTAGAGCATTGGCGGATTCTCAAATTACACTTGATGCTAATGTCATAGCCCTTCCATCCGCCCCTGTTGCTCCACCTCCACCACCACCTTCTCCAACTCCAACTCCTACACCTACACCAACTCCTACACCTCCTCCTCCAGCACCTACCCCAACTCCTACACCACCTCCTTCAGTTGAGACAGGGGCCAAGCGTGATGGAACGATAAATGTTGTAAAAACAGTTATTAACGACAATGGTGGAACGAAAACCGTTGCAGACTTCCCATTGTTTGTAGATGGTAGATCAGTTGTATCTGGTATGACCAACTACTTCAGTGCACCTCACGACCGTTATGCCGTGACTGAGATTGGTGACTCTCGCTACTTACAATCTTTCTCCGGTGACTGCGATGAGAACGGTAGATTCAACCTTACTCCCGGACAAAATCAGTTCTGTATCGTCACCAACAACGACATAGGTACACCACTAAGCACTCTGGCTGTTCCACCACTCATAGATGTATTGAAGGTTCCAAGTCCACTCTCTCTACCAGATGGTCCTGGCTTGGTGACATATACCTACACCCTTTACAACAGAGGTACAGTGCCAGTTTCTAATGTAACGATGACTGGTGATACTTGTAGCTCAATAGTGCTTGTGTCTGGTGATCTTGATTCTGACTCTAAGCTTGGTACAAATGAGGTATGGAAATACACCTGCTCCGTAACTCTTACAGGGACTCACACCAGTACTGTTGTAGCGAGTGGAATTTCGAACGGTATTGCCGCAACTGATCTTGCGAGCGCTACTGTAGTCGTCGGTTCATCGACTGTACCACCGTTGGTTCATATAGTTGAAACGCCAAGTTCATTGACTCTATCAACCCTAGGCGACATGGTGACCTACACAGCCAAAGTCACAAATCCAGGAACTGCTTCGTTAACTAATGTTGCTGTCTCTGCTGACAAGTGTACTTCTGTGAATTATGCCTCCGGTGATATGAATAGTGATTCAAAGCTTGATTCAAGTGAGACATGGACATATACCTGCCAGACAAGTCTCACTAAGACTACAGTCAACACTGCGTCGGTGCGTGGTGTGGCCAACGGTCTGGTAGCAAAGGATTTCTCAATTTCTACTGTTGTTATGTCTGCTACCGCTATCCCCGCCCCTAGCTTCCCTGAAACTGGCAAAGGTCTTTTCTATAGATCACTCAGTCTTGGTATAGAAGGTGATGACGTTGTAGCACTTCAAATTTTCCTTGAGAGAAAAGGTTTTCTTAATATTCCAAATGGAGTTGCTAAGGGTTTCTTCGGTCAACTTACGCGTGCTGCGGTTGCCAAATATCAGACAAGCGCTGGTTTACCATCAGTCGGAGTCTTTGGCCCGTTAACAAGAGCTAAGATCAATTTAGAGTTGGGGCAATAATGGAGATTAAGAATTAACCATAAAAGAGATAAATAGTTATGAAAATATCTAACAAAAACTTAATAACTCTGCTGACCATTGCATCTGCATTTGGTATGGCCCCACTAGCTTTTGCTGCAAATCCAGTCAGTCTTGGAACAGCAGACAACTTCACAATCTTAGCCGGATCTACAATAACCAATACCGGCTCCACTGGTATCAATGGCAATTTGGGCCTGAGTCCAGGTACTGCTGTAATTGGATTCCCACCAGGGACAGTTAGCGGTACACAGCACGTAGCCAATTCTACTGCAGTTCAGGCAAAAGTCGATTTAACTACAGCCTATAATAATGCCGCAGGACAATCTCCTGTCTTCACAATACCTACTGAACTTGGTGGTGCGGTAAAGACTGCCGGCGTTTACGATTCTGCCGCAGGTACATTTGGGATAACAGGAACCCTGACGCTTAATGCAGAAGGTGACCCTAATGCAGTTTTTATCTTCAAGACAGCTTCCACACTTATCACAGGAGGGTCTAGTCGTGTCGTCCTTATAAACGGGGCCCAAGCTTGTAATGTCTTCTGGCAGGTCGGCAGCTCAGCAACTCTCGGAACGAATTCTACTTTTAAGGGTAACATCATGGCTTTGCAGTCTGCCACACTTACGACTGGCGCTAATGTAGAGGGTAGGGTATTGGCACGTAATGGCGCAGTTACTTTAGATACAAATATTGTAAATAAGCCAACATGTGCAACTCCACCTAGTCCATCTATTCCTGCTGTCATACCACCTTCTGTTGCACCAATAATCAGTATCACTAAAGTTCCAACCCCACTAACTCTATCCTCAGGATCTGGATCTGTTGTGTATAACTATACAGTTTTGAATGTTGGAACGGTTGCGATGAGTAATGTAATCGTTACTGATAACAAATGTAGCGCTGTTGATTTTATTTCCGGCGACACAAACAGCGACTCAAAGCTTGATATGAATGAAACTTGGAAGTACAGGTGCTCTATGACACTTGGAGAAACCACTACAAATACCGCTACTGCGAAGGGTGATGCCAACGGTTTCACTGCGGTGGATAATGCATATGCGACAGTTACTGTCGGTTCACCAGCACATCCACCATTAATACATCTAGTGAAGAGGCCGAATCTACTCGCTCTTCCTCTGGGTGGCGGAGCTGTTACTTACTCATATACTGTGACCAACCCAGGTACAGCACCATTGAGTAATGTCAGTGTTGTTGACGATAAGTGTACAGGTTTGCCTGGTCGTGTGTCAGGACATCCTGGGGATCTTAATAAAAATGATCTTCTTGAAAGCAACGAATCATGGAGTTTTACTTGCGAGACTAATCTTACACAGACAACAACAAATACCGGCACTGCCGAGGGAAGCGCGAATGGCCTGACCGCCATCGACTTCTCGCTTGCTACTGTTGTTGTGGCTTCGCCGTCATTACCAAACACAGGATTTTATTCTGGTGATGGATCTGGCGTATCATGGAATGTGGTTATTCCATCTGGAATTCTTCTAGCGCTAGGTTCATTCTATTTAGGTCAGAAGAGAAGAGTAATCTAGTATAAATTTGAAAAGAGTTAACAAATTTATCTCTTCTAAGATAAGTAAGGATCCCGCCAAGGCGGGGTTCTTACTTTTTTTAGTAATCGCATTCTGCTCGATAATTATTTATTCAGCTAATCAGTATACAAAAGATATGAGCTACCAGTTCAATATAGTTAAAGAGACTGAAGAGAATACAAATTTCCGCAAAGTCTTGTTTACCGGTAAGAATAGTCAGCTGGTTGTGATGAGTATTCCACCCGGCGGTGAGATAGGGGAGGAGACACATAAGTACACCGAACAGACCCTCTTCTTTCTTTCTGGTATTGGCGAAGCTTGGCTCAATGACAACAAGTCTTCTGTTGGCCTCGGAGATGTCGTAGTTGTTGTTCCTGGCACGAAGCATAATTTTAAGAATACTGGCACCTCAGATCTTAAGGTTTACACTGTCTACGCTCCACCCAATCATATAGACGGAAGAGTCCATGCTACGAAATCCGACTCCGATGCTGACCTTGAAGATGAGGCGGTTGGCGAGACGGCACCGTCAAAATAAGCTAAGATTACAGTATGAAGTCAAAGATTTCACTCAAATGGGTAGCATCTGTTGTTGTCATTATACTTAGTGCAACAGCCGGCTTCTATTACGTGAAATCATCTTTACCCGTCGGTCAGTCTGTCTTAACGGTAGTTAAGCAGATCCCACAAAAGATTATTTATAACAAACCGATCGTTGCCGGCGCAGGATCACCAATCTATCTCAATATTCCAAAGATCAATGTCGATGCCCTCATCGAGTATGTAGGTGTTACTCCACAAGGTAACATGGATGCACCGAAGGGGCCCATTAACGTAGCATGGTATAAGTTTGGACCACGCCCAGGAGACGAAGGCAGTGCTGTTATCGCAGGGCATTATGGCCCATGGAAAAGGGGGAAGACGTCAGTGTTTGATGACCTCAATAAATTAAGTAAGGGCGATAAAATATATGTCATAGACGACAAATCAGCAACCAGCACTTTCATAGTACGAGAGATAAGGAATTTCGACTCAAGAGCAGATGCCAGACTTATTTTTAATTCAAACGATGGCGGCGCGCATCTTAATCTCATCACCTGCCAAGGAGAGTGGATTAGTTCAGAGAAAAGTTACTCCAATAGATTGGTAGTGTTTGCCGACAAAGAATAAACTTATCAACAGACGTTAATCTGTTGGATACCGTATAATTTAAATAGGTGATAAAGAAAATTTTTTCTGGAAGGTTCGCGCCGATATTGATTGTGGCACTGTTTTTTGTTTTTGGTACAAATAGCGTTTTTGCAGAAACAGAGAAGAATTCAATGTACGTACCTTTGATAGGTATCTCATCGGTGCCGGAGCCGCTGGCTTTGCCGAAGGGTCCCGGCAATGTCACCTATCGTTATGCTGTTAAAAATTTCCTGCGCGAATATCCATTGACTGATGTAAATGTTGTAGACGATAAATGCAGCCCCACGAAGTTTATAGAGGGTGATGACAACAATGACGGACAGCTTGATTATAGCGAGACCTGGAGGTATACCTGCACTACAAAAATTTCTGTTACAACTCAAAGTATTGCTACAGCTATAGGTGCAGCCAACAATCTTCCTGCGGCGCATAAGGCCTATGCCACCGTCGTTGTCGGTTCGAATGATCCATATCCGCTTGTTAATATTATCAATGTTACCAAGATTGCCTACCCCTTGACTCTTCCCACTGAAGGAGGGGATGTTACTTTTACTTATAGAGTCAATAATCCTGGTGTGGTGCCACTAAGTAACATTATAGTGTTGGATGATAAGTGTGGCGCTATGTCGGGAAAACTAGGCGATAAAAATGGCAACAATCTTCTCGATATTAACGAGGTTTGGGTTTATACATGCACCACACATTTAATTCAAACAACGACAAATACAGTAAGTGTTACAGCTTTTGCTAACAATTTAAAGGCTGTAGGTTATGCCACAATCACTGTAGTTGTTGCCAACTCTAAATCGACGGTTTCGCCAAGTCTTCCGGATGCCGGGGCAGGTCTTGGTTTTAAAACTAACATGTGGAAATTTTTGTCAGGTATCCTTCTGGTTCTAACTATATTTTTAATTTTAAAAAAAAGAAAGAAAGTGACAAGACCTAGAAAACGGATTCCGAGCTCTTTAAAAAGAAGTAAATGAAAATAAAAAAACAATTTAAATTAAAACTAGGCTTAATTTTTCTAGTAGCAGTTTTGGGAGCCGGATACTATTTTCTATTCTTAAAACCAGACCCTGCGGGGAATACTCTAGCTGATAACACATTCGGCTGGCAATTCCCTGTAGCGAAGTTTCCAATAACCGGACCTGGGCCTATTGCGTATTCTGACATCCGTGATCCTGGAGGTATACCTGAAGGCCTTCCTGTGCGACTGCAGATTCCAAGCATTGGTGTAGAGTCGGCGATTGAAGATGCGCTTATTACACCCGAGGGGAGGATGGATGTGCCAGCAGGGTCTCTTAATGTTGCATGGTTTGCGCTCGGCCCTCATCCGGGCCAAGTAGGTAGTGCTGTCATCGGAGGACACTATGGTATTAGAAACAGCATACCTTTTGTTTTCTACAAATTAGACCAAGTTAAAGTTGGAGATAAGGTGTATGTGATAGATGACAAGGGTGACACTAAGGGATTCGTTGTGCGGTCAATCAAGTTATTTGAGCGCAACGCCGATGCCACAACTGTTTTTACATCCAACGACGGCTTGGCGCACTTAAACATAATTACTTGTGAAGGAATTTGGAATAAGGTCAACGATACTTATCCTCTGCGAAGGGTAGTTTTCACTGATGCCATACCAGAAGAGGGTGTCTCGGCTGGAGCTCCCGCTGCTTCTACTTTCTACCGAATATTAAGTGTAGGTGAGAAAGGGGAAGATGTGTTAACACTTCAAAATATTCTTGAGAAGAAAGGTTTTTTAACGATGCCTTTTGGAGTTGCTAAGGGATACTTCGGTGGTTTGACTCGCGTTGCACTTGCGAAATATCAGACAAGTGTTGGCTTACCTTCAGTCGGCATACTTGGCCCACTTACAAGAGCCAAGTTGAATGCAGAACAGTCTCCTGTGACGGCAATTCCAGCACTTCCGTTAACAGCCATAGATCAGGCCGAGTCGCCCTTCTCTAAAACAGCTTTCTTTAATAAAGACATATTGATTACCCTCTTGCTTCTCTGGGGAATATTTTTCGTAGTCTTTAAGATTATATCATCTTAAATTGCATGGGCCTGTCATCTGTGTTAACCTCAGAAGGGTTTTAGTTTTTTGTCTTATCTAAAGGAAGGGAGATCAGCCGTGAAATGTCCAAATTGTGACTCTAGCTGTTCTGATGGGACGATCAGAGTCATCCCGATGCGTTCTTGTTCACTGGGTCATCCGGCTTTGATCTGCGACACTTGCCGACATGGCTTCATGGTTGCGCATGGGCCGGAGAATATTGATCTACTTCCGCCGGAGGCTTCGGTTGTTGACTGTGGTGAGGCATGGAATGAAGATGAGGCATTTGCCTATGGATTACATAACCTTCCGACTGTGGAAGAGATGCATGAGCTGATCGCTTTGTTTAGTGGGGAGAAACTCAATGACATTTACGGCATGATTGGTTTGGTCTATTTTGCTCTCAGCAATAAGGGTGTTGGGAGAGACGAGACTATGACTACTGAAGAGCTACGCAAATTTATGGTACTTGCTCGCTGGATCAGGGCTACGCCTCCGGGCTTCTGACTCTTTCGCCATTCTCTTGTTATCCCGCACACTATAGTGCGGGTTTTTTCTATTGTTCATTCGCCTTGAATAATCCCTGTTTTTTTATATACTTTAGTCAATATAAGAGATTTCATATAAGTATAAAAATATGGCAAAAATAGTTGTTGATAACAGTGAGGACACGAGGTTACGCATAGAGTTGGGTAAAAGAGCCGATCCTGAAGCACGCCGCATAGAGCGTTTTTTGAGCTTGCCGGATCTTTCTCGTACCGCGGGAAGCCCGATTCATGAGGTTGTGGAGCGTGTTACTGCGCTGCCCGACTTCAAGGGTTTCGACTTCATCGAGGTGCCGGATATTGTGCCGGCTGATATAAGCTTCGACCTTTTCGACTTTCCAGCAGAGCATCCTGCTCGTTCTAAGTCCGACACTTACTATGTCGATAGTAAGAATATTCTTCGTACTCACACAACCGTCATGTGGTATTACTATCTTCAGAATGAGGATGTAAGAAAGCGCATGGAGGCCGGCGAGTCTGTAGGCTGTTTCTCTTTTGGTAAGGTTTACCGCAAGGACGAGATTGATCGTAACCACATGAATATCTTTCATCAGATAGATGCCTGGTACTTGACCCCGAAAGATAAAAAGGTGATTGATTTAGAAGTTCTGGAGCAGGCGCTTCGAAGTGTTGCTAAGGCGGTCTTCGGCCCAGATGCAAAACTTAAGATCTTTCCTGACACCTTCCCATATACGGACCCGTCGCTTCAGATGGAGGTGGACAAGAAAGGTAAGTGGCTGGAGGTGCTCGGAAGTGGGGTGGTTAAGGGTAGTGTATTAGAGAAGTTTGGCATCGATTCCTCTAAGTGGAACGGCTGGGCGTTCGGTTTCGGTATTGAGCGTTTAGCTATGATTAGCATGGAGTTGCCTGACATACGATTGTTCTGGTCTGATGATGAGAGGGTGAAGAAGCAGATGAAACTCGGCATCAAATTTAAGGAGGTTTCAAAATATCCAGAAGTTACCCGTGATATATCTTTCGTAGTTAAGAACGATTTTATTCCAAATGATTATTTCGATCTCATTCGCGAGATAGGCGGGGAGCTGGTGGAGCAGGTTTCGCTTTTGGATAAATATGAGAATGCGGAGAAGTTTGGTACTGGAAAAATAAGTTACACTTATAGAACCATCTACCGAAGCATGGAGAGGACGCTTGAGAGCAAGGAGATCGACGCTCTCCACGCCAAGATAGAAGAGGAAACCCGCAAGCAGTTTGAGGCAGAAATACGATAAAATCCTCATTGGGATTTTCCGTTTTGCTATGCTATAATACCTCTACAAATGGCAGATAAAGAGGCAAAAAAGAATTACGGATCTGAGGATATTGTGGTCCTTGAGGGGCTGGAGCCAGTCAGAAAGAGGCCTGGTATGTACATCGGCTCTACTGGGCCGGATGGTTTACATCATTTGATAGTGGAGATCTTCGATAACTCCCGCGACGAGGCGATGGGAGGCTTCTGTAATGAGATCGAGGTAACACTTCTACCTGACGATATGGTCCGCGTTGTGGACAACGGCCGAGGTATCCCTGTTGATGTTCACAAGGGTACTAAGGTCTCAGCGCTTGAGACTGTTATGACCAAGCTTCATGCTGGAGGTAAGTTCGAAGGCACGGCATACAAGATCTCCGGCGGTTTGCATGGTGTCGGTGCGTCTGTTGTGAACGCACTCTCAAGCTGGCTTCGAGTGGAGGTGTATCGTGAAGGTAAAAAGTATTACCAAGAATATGAAGAGGGGAAGAAGAATTTTGATGTTAAGAATACTAAGGTTAGCAATGATACTCTGCACGGCACGATAACAACCTTCAAGTCTGATGGGACAATTTTTGCAGATGTTAAGTACGACTGGAACAGGGTCGTATCGCATCTTCGTCAGCAAGCTTATCTTGTAAAAAAGTTACGAATAAGGGTTATCGATGCGAGAACAATAGACCCGAAGATAGATACTTCGTCTGTATTTTATCTCAAAGAATTAAACCTCGAAGTACCTTCCGAGACTTTCTATTTCGAAGGCGGCCTGCTGTCGCTTGTTAAATTTTATAATCTTAAAGAGACACCACTCCACAAGAATATTTTTTATGTTGAGAAGGAGGCCAATAACGTGATGGTAGAGATAGCTTTGCAATACACCGACGACATAACATCCAGAGAGGTAAGCTATGCCAACAACACAAGTACACCTGAGGGTGGTATGCATCTGACAGGATTTAGAACAGCATTGACCAGACTCTTAAACGACTACGCCCGCAAGAATAATTTACTTAAAGAGGGGGAGGACAACTTCACCGGCGAAGATGTGCGTGAGGGTATCACGACTGTTGTGTCTGTGAAGCTTCGCGACCCACAGTTTGAAGGTCAGACCAAGGCCAAGCTCGGGTCTGTGGAGGCTAGAGGTGCCGTGGAGACGGTCTTTGGCGAAGGTTTCGGCCAATTCTTGGAAGAGAAGCCGGATGATGCCAGAAGTATTATAAGTAAAGTTATATTAGCCTTGAAGGCTAGGAAGGCTGCTAAGGCTGCTAAGGACAGTGTCTTGAGGAAAGGTGCGCTTGAAGGTATGACGCTTCCCGGCAAGTTGGCAGACTGCCAGACTAGACGCGCCGAGGAAGCAGAGATCTTCATTGTTGAGGGAGATTCGGCCGGCGGTTCTTCCAAGCAAGGTAGAGACCGAAGAACTCAGGCCATCCTCCCGCTTAAGGGTAAGATTTTAAATGTTGAGAGGACTCGTTTGGATAAAATTCTTGCTTCTAATGAAGTTAAGTCTTTGGTCATAGCCTTAGGTACTGCGATAGGAGACTCTTTTGATATAAGTAAATTAAGATATCATAAAGTTATCATTGCAACAGATGCCGACGTGGATGGTGCACACATTCGAACACTTTTGTTAACACTTTTCTATCGTTACTATTTGCCATTGATAGAGGCCGGACATATATATATCGCTCAGCCACCACTTTATAAGATCAAGAAGGGTAAGGAGGTGAATTACGCTTATAGTGACGAAGAGAAAGATAAGATAATCGGCAAAGAGGTCAAGATTGAAGATGTTGTTGAAGAAGAATCTGATGAAGTAGAAATGGAAGAGGCTGAGGAAGAAGATGAAGATAAGGAAGTAGAGAGCAAGAGAAGTATGAAAGTTAACGTCCAGAGATACAAAGGTTTGGGAGAGATGAATCCTGAGGAGCTCTGGGAGACGACGATGGATCCTGTCCGAAGAATTCTTAAACAGGTAAGTATTAAGGATGCTGTTGAGGCCAATAAAACTTTTGACGTATTAATGGGTTCCGAAGTTCTTCCAAGAAAGCTATTCATTCAAAGCCACGCGAAGTTGGCCGAGATCGATGCTTAGTTTAAGTATAAGAGTTAAGTATGAGAATAAGGTTCTTTAAGATATTTTTTATAATTGCGCTTGTTCTGCCGCAGTTTTCTTATGCCATAGAGACTCTGAAGAACACTGGGCTAATACCAAGCACTCTCTGGTATTCTAAAGACCCATTCTATACTGGTGATAAGGTCAGGATCTATTCAGTGATATTCAACGGCTCTAATAAGGATCTACGGGGTAAAATAGTTTTTTATAATAGTAAAAATTCTCTTTGTACGAGTGACTTCTCCTCTCTTTCTGGCCGAGTGAGTGAGGTTTGGTGTGATTGGACTGTGCCGGCGGGTAGGAATAGTATTTCGGTTAAGATCATTAATCCTCGAGCTTCGGCTCCTGGTGAAGAAGAACAGGATGTTATACTTGCTCATAGCGAGCTAACTGTCAGTGAACGGATCGCAGTAGAGGCTCCAAAGCCGGTCGTTATTGAGAATAATCCGCTCCACCATCCGCCAGCTGGCGAAAACGAGAAAGCTACGGGATTTGTGAATGAGGGGGTTAATTTAATACGGAAGATTGTCGACTTCGTGAATCCACCTGACGAAGCCCCTGTTGTTTCTGTGAAGACAGAAACTGACACCCATAAACCGGCTTCGATGTCTTCTCACTTGGCACTGCCGGATGGTAAAGCTAATATTAAGCAGAAAAGTGAATACAGAAATCTTACTGGAATTTATCCTGCGCTTGTAGCTATTAAAGATACTTTTTATGATTTTACAGCCTCGGTTGCCGCCCGAGTTCTGCCGAAGCTGAAGTCTTTCTCTGAGACAGACAGCAGGCCTCTTGCTATGACGTTGTCTTTTTTTTACGGCCTTGTTAAATTTATTTTTGACTATCCTCTGGTCTTTGCTTCAATAATCCTGGCCTCTATTTGGAAACTATTCGATCTAATATTCAGGAGGAGAGAAGGTTTTTAAAAATTTATCTACTTAGCTTCCCATCTCCCCGATATTCCTGCCGGTAATAGTTTGTCGCTCCCTGTTATAGGGAGAGATATTTCATCTGAAGTAATCTTTCCTCCTCGGTCATGAAGGGCGCTTTCCAACATATTTTTTATAACTGTCGTTCCAAGTCCTGTGGTGTAAGAGTTAATAACAAAGAAGAGTGGTTTGTCTGAGAGGATCTTCATCGAGCTCTCTATAAGTGGCCAGAGCATCTTCTCGATCTTCCAGGTTTCGCCTGTCTTGCCACGGCCGTATGAAGGTGGGTCCATTATGATGGCATCGTATTTTACACCTCGCTTCTCTTCGCGGGTCACGAACTTCATCACATCATCCACAACCCAGCGTGCTTCTGCACTGTTTGACTTTGCATTATCGCTGGCCCACTCCACCATACCTTTAGCTGAATCTACATGAGTCACCACTGCGCCAGATTTAGCGCATGCTATCGTCGCTCCGCCGGTGTAGGCGAATAGGTTGAGAATGTTGATCTCTCTTCTTGAATTTTTAATAAGATCGATCATCCAGTCCCAGTTAACCGCCTGCTCCGGGAAGATGCCTGTGTGTTTGAAGTCTGTCGGCTTGATCCAGAATTTTAATTCGCCAGTCGGCGAATTGTATCTTATCTGCCACTTCTCCGGAGGTTTCCTATTGGGATTGGAAAAATTCCAGGTACCCTTACCTGCTTCATCTCTGGTGTAAACTCCGTCAGCCTTACTCCAGAGTTCCGGTTTCTCTTTTGGCCATAAAATTTGCGGATCGGGACGTGACAGGATATAACTTTCGGCTCCATGGCCCCATCTTTCTAGTTTAGCCCCGTCTCCGGCGTCTAAAACTTCATATTCTTCCCATTTGTCAGCAATAAGCATAAGTACTTGATTTTTTATCTGATTTGTACTACTGTTATAGCACAATTTAGCATAATTTCACAATTATATGTCACAGAAGAATTTAATAGGATTGCGATGCGATAGTTGCGGCAGAGCCGGCTATATTTCCCGTACCAACCCCAAGAAGATGGTTGCCAGGAAGATCGAGGCTAGCAAGTTTTGTAAATGGTGCAGAAAGCACACAAAGCATAAAGAGGCTAAGCTACCAATAAAGGCCGCTCCTAAGAAGCAGGCTCCGAAGACTAAGAAAGTTGCCGGAGCTACAGATAAGCCAGTCAAAGCACCAAAGGCTCCTAAGGTAGCTAAAACAAAAGAGGCCAAGTAGGCCTCTTTTAGTTTGTTATCTCTGCGGGAGATGAGGGAATCGAATCTTACAGATTCGGTACACCCTTCATATTTTCTTTGAAAATATATTCAGGGTCTTCGATTCCCTCACGGAAGCAAAGCAGTTTGCTTCCTATCTCTGCGGGAGATGAGGGAATCGAACCCCCGACCGCGGTTTTGGAGACCGCTGTTATGCCACTTAACTAATCTCCCAGAATAGAATAAATATAACTCATTCGGCCTCAAAAGCCAAACCCCCCTGGAAAGAAATTATCACACATGTGACGGCCGTCCAATGTGTAACGTAATCTTTTTTAATATTTAGCTTTTTGTTAAGATGTATTGATGAATCTGGACATTAAAGATAGTGAGCTCGTTTTAACCGTGAGTCAGTTCTTGGACAGTGTGAACTATGTACTCACTACCGGCCGACCGTTTGTGGTAGGTGAGGTGAGTGAGTTCAAGCTGACCGATAAGTGGGTCTCCTTTACTCTCCAGGACAAAGAAGAGAAAGCGATTTTGAAATGCGTGATGGGTATTTGGGACTTCAGAAGGATTGGGTTGGAGATCGAGGATGGTATGGAGGTTAAGGTTGGTGGTAGTCCGCGAATCACTAAGTCGTATGGAAGCTTTGCCCTTTGGATCACGAGCGTTGAGCCTGTTGGTGAGGGGTCATTGAAGAAGGCCTACCAGCTTCTGTTGAAAAAACTTGAACTCGAAGGGCTCTTCACCAGAAAGAGAGAGCTGCCGGATTTTATACAGCATGTCGGTGTCATATCTTCCAGAGACGGAGTGGTCGTACATGATTTCATGAACAATTTGAAACCGTTTGGAATTAAAGTTAATTTTCTTAATGCGCGAGTCGAGGGTAAGGATGCCGTAGAACAGATCAGCTGGGCTATAAAGTTTTTTAATAAAAAAATGCCTGAGCTCGATGCCGTGGTTATCATCAGAGGTGGGGGAAGCCTTGAGAGTATGCAGGCTTTTAACAATGAGATATTGTGCAGGGAGATCTTCGCTTCGAAGATCCCTGTCGTGGCAGGTATAGGCCACGATGTAGATGTGCCGATAGCTTGCTTAGTTGCTGACGTGTCCGTCTCGACCCCAACCGCGGCGGCCAATCTTATAAATAGTTCCTGGGACAGATTACTCTTTGGTTTACCGGCTGTGGCGGATAGGATTGTGGGCTACATGAATTCAATCTTTGTGAATTTCGAAGCGTTGTCGGAGAGGATCATAGGAGACGGGTTAAGATCTATCTCTCTTTCAATAGAAAGGAAGGCCGACATTATAAATAGAGTAGAGAGGATCATAAAAATCGCCGATCCAGAGAGAAGCTTGAGGCTTGGTTATAGTTTAACGACGGACAGTAGGGGTAAGATAATTCGCGATATTAAGAATATTAAGAAAGGAGATATTATAAAAACATTATTAGCCAATGGTTCGATCGAATCTATAATTGATAAAATAAAATGAAAAAAATAGATATAAATAGCGGATTGAAAAAGTTGGAGGCGATAGCCGATTGGTTTGAGAGGGAAGAATCAGTAGATGTAGAGAAGGGGATGGAGAAGGTGAAGGAGGGCGCGGTGCTTATCAAAGAGCTTCGTGGCCGGCTGAAAGAGGTAGAGAACGAATTCAAAGAGATCAAGGCGGAGTTAGAGTAAAAATTTATTTTTTTCAATAAAAAAAGGCCAGGTATTGCTACCTGGCCCTGCAAGACCCCCCGTTCTTCTTAGAGGTGCGCCAAGCGCTTCTGTGGCTGACTCGCCACTTCGTTGGCGATCAGGATGAGTTCGGAGGTCTCGAGCCAGACAGGACGGAGTGATCCGTCCCAAAGGACGCTGACCTCGTAAATGCTACCGACCTCGATGATCTTACCTTCGAGTGCTACTCCATTGAGTAGTCTCTTCCTTGCGACTCGAGCGCCGACGTCGAACTGGATCAGCTTGAGGTGGGCTATGAACTCTCTGACAACAGTCAGCTTCCGGCCCTGCATGATCTCGACCGCCGCCACCTTGTTATCGGTGTTCTTGCAGATACCGATGAACTTACCGGGTCCCCGCGATCCCATCACCCGGTTGCCGAGCTTGAAGGTTCCTTCCATTTTTAAATCCTCCTCTTCGCACTGTATGTATATTAGGAACTCTAACTTCTATCATACACCTATTATATAACATTGTCAAGGTACTCTAGTATAGCCCCTGTGTTGTAAGGATCAAACCATTTTATCTGTTCGTCTCGTTTGAACCAGGTTATCTGACGCTTAGCGTACTGCCGTATGGCCACCTCAAGCTTCTCCAGCATCTCATCCTTGCTTACTCTACCTTGAAGAAAGCTTGCCACGAACCTATACTCCAAGCCAAAATCATTTAGCCTTTTCCATGAGACGCCAGAATCTTTCAGCCTCTCAACTTCAGCAATCATGCCCTGCTTAACCCTCTTCAATAGCCGAGCATGAATCTTTTCACTCAAACCTTCCGGGTCTAAGGTCAGGCCGATTTGCAGGAATTCGTACTTTTTATTTTTACCAAATTGTAATTTAGGCACAGAACCTAACGTGCGAGCTATCTCGATCGCCCGGATCAGCCTTACTGGATTCTTACTGTCAATATTCTCGGCGCGTTTCGGATCTAACCTTTTTAATTCTATAAAAAGTTCAGCTACAGATTTTTTTTTAAGTTCTTTTCTTAGTCCTAGATCTGGCGGTACTTCCGGAAGAATAAGATCATCTACGATCGATTGTATATATAGACCCGTCCCCCCGCAGATAATCGGTAGTTTATTTTTTGCTAATATTTTTTCAATAGCCTCATTCGCCAGCTTCTGATAATCAGCAACCGTAAAGACTTTCTTAGGTGAGATGACATCGAGCAGGTGGTGTGGTACTTCCTGCATCTCCGTCTTGGTGATTTTACCACTCCCAATATCCATGCCTTTATACACCTGCCTCGAATCAGCAGATATCACTTCGCCATCAAACTTCTTCGCTAGCACCACAGCCAGGTCACTCTTGCCTGTTGCGGTAGGTCCACACACGACTATTATTTTATTTTTATTTTTGCTAATCATTTTTTTAAAAAATCCCGACACAAGGTCGGGAGGATCGCGATAAATCAGTTGAGATCTTCCGGTTTGATGGGTGGCCCTGGTTCCGGCTCGGTAGGCTCTTCAACTTTTGTCTCTTTGACTTCCTTAATTTCAGATTCGGGTTCACTTTCGGTAATCTTCTGTTTCTGTCCGAAGTCTTTGATCTCTGATTCTTTTAGAAAGCGATCGCCCTTAGCAAGGTGAACCGAGCTGAACATTTGGCCAATGATAGTGTCAATGAAGCCGGTGTCAAGGTTATGATCAAGCATGTATTTTAGCATAGTCATGCTTTGCTCGTCATTCTTGGTTTTGAGCTTATCAACAAAGACGAATTTACCTTGTCCTGGGAAGAAGTATTGCGGAGAGGCCTTATAGCTTTCGCCCATTGATTCCATGTTTATCTCTTCAGTCTCACCCTCGGGAATAATCTTTATGAAGAGCTTCTCAAAGAAGTGGAAGTATAGTAGTGCGTTGTAATTTAGAATAAGTTCAGGATTCTCTTCGAGAACTTTATTGATATCCATACAGCTTACCTCGAATCTAGCCACCCCACTGAGATATCCAAGAAGGATCCATGTTTTACGTACACACTTCTGCTCGCCCATCTCTTGTCTCCAGTCTGGTTGTGAAAAAATCAATATTCTCTCTATTGTCAAGTATAGATCTTTTTAAATCAGTGTCAATTGTGCTAATAAAAAAGCGCCCCGAGGTTCGGGGCGCGCGTGGCTCGTTTTTGCTGATTAGTTACCCCTCTTTGGACACAACAAGCTTCTCGCTACATTTCTCGATGGGGGTCTTCAAGCTTTCAAGCGCCTCGTTCAGAACCTTATGGACAAGTTTGATGTTCTTAGCGCACACCCATAGCTCTACTTCTTTGTCGTTGACCCTCTGCATTGTGCAGAAGTCGCTGCTGTTTACTTGTGTCCAGACCCTCTCAATAAAGAGAGACAAGATCTTGTTGACACTTCTGCCTGCCCAGGTGAAGACGATCTTGCCGTGGAACTTGTGCGAGTGTTCGCTGTCAGGATTGACTGACACAGGCACTATTTTCTTGGCTTCCATCTACTTCCTCCTTCGGCTTCAGCAGATCGGAAAAACGGATCTTCTCCTCTCCTACGATTTCCACTATAGACTCGGCGAAGCGCCGAACGATCGAAGCGCATATGGCGCAAAGCCAGACCGTACTTCCACCTTCGACAGACACAGGAATAAAACCGGTCGCGGCTGAATATTCAGTCATTCCGGCCGGATGATTGACCTCTTTTGATCGATTCCCGCATGCCGGACATACACGTGTTGGCATTTAGATATCCTCCCTCCGCCAGCTGGCGGATACAGTCAATGGACGAGATTCCACATAGAAAATTAGCATTAAATAGTAGATGATGTCAAGTGTGGTTCCTTGTCGACGTACTCGACCTTGAACTTCGTTGCGCCTATTGATTGTCCTCGTAGTGTCTCCATATTTACGCGCCAGTACCCGGCGGTTAGATTTGTCTTAATAGAATATCCTCGATAGCCGTTGTCACGCCCGCCGACTATTGGCAATGTGATCTTACTGCGACTTTCCCACTGTTCGGTAGAGGGATTATAAAATTGCCAGTTGTGGACGATAGACGTATCGAAGTTGGTTGGGGCGAAGATTGCAGAGTAGGCGGAGAGTGTACCACCGGCTTTTATGTGTATCATTTCGTACGGCATTAGAAATGACAGTCGAGCAGAATCTTCATGTGTTACTAGATATCCCGTACTGCCTGGGATGACCTTGTGGTAGACGCCGGCTTCACGGAGCGATAGGGGTATCGGAGGTATAATATTGGTAAAGTAGAATAGATTCATCAGGAAGAATATGGCACCAATACTCCAGTATAAAGAGTGACTGTCGGAGTTCACCCTCTTCGGGGCGGTTTTTGAAAGAAGATACAAGAAAGACAGGATACACAGTAGACTGATATAGCCGGAAAGTATGAATATATCTCCTCCCATACGGCCAACAAGAACCGGAATTAAGAATATCAGATAGGAGAAGAGAGCCAGGAAGAAGAAGCTGATCTGTAAGACAAGGCGGGTATAATATTTTTTTGAGAATTCATTACCAATAAGTAGACCGGCCAGTAGGAGTAGGAAAGGCCAGCTAGTCAAAAGCGAACCACTTCTGCTGTAGTAGATCAAGAATCGACCGAAGAGTCCTCCGAAGGAGAACTGCATGGCGATGAAGAGCCATTGGTAAGCATCTTCGGAGATGAAGCGCGTCCGGCCGTCTTCATACAGATTTATAATTACTATGCCGACTCCGACAATGGCAAGATAGACAAGCAAAAGCAGATTGGTCAAATAGAGATCAACACGAACAAGGGTGACGCTGTCGATTATGAAAGCGATTAGTATGGCAGCCGTAGAGATACGGCGATAATTCTCCTCGAGTGATTCTCTAAGTTTCCTCACGGTTTAATTATACACCAATTGTTTAGAGCGTCTTAATGTTCCTCGGTAGCCAGTCCATCAGCTTCTTACGATGCTGATCAAGAGACCAAGAGTCTCCGTGGCGGAAAAGTACGGCATGGGCTTCTTGAAATTTCTTGAGCAAACTTGTAGTCGCGCGCGGGAAGCTAGCTGGCATATTTTTGTTGTAGGATTCGAGAAAGTCAGCAAGAGGCATCTCTGCCTGGCTTATATTGAGTTCTGCTGCGTTTCTCCTCATATTTCAATATTACCATAAATTAATCAAAAAATCAAGGTTTCAGTAAGACTTGACAGATAGACTGTATGTGATATAAGATAATAATAGGAGGCGATAAGTCTATGGTGGACATTGAAACAGTGGGTTATATGGTGGCGATAGGCCAGCATCGTCTGGTGTCTTCAGATGAGGAGCGAGAGTTGGCGCGGAAGACCGCGGAAGGTGACGAACAGGCTAAGGCATCGTTGATCAGGGCGAATCTTCGACTGGTGATCTCGGTCGCCAAAAAATACAAGAAACAGATCAAAAATTCTAAGAGCCTGTCCTTCCTTGATCTTATTCAGGAGGGTAATATGGGCCTCATGAGGGCGGTCAAGAAGTTTGACTGGGCCCGTGGTCTTAGGTTCTCGACCTATGCAACTTGGTGGATCAAACAGGCGGTCCGCAGAGCAATAGCTACCGGATCTAGGACAATAACACTTCCCGTCTACAAGAGCGATCAGGTTTCTAAGGTCTTCATGTATAAGGAGGAATGGAGAAAGATGAATAATGGGCTAGATCAAACACCTGAGGTTATTGCGAGAGAGCTGGGAATGACAGTCGACGATGTTCGTGAGATCGAGATGGAGAATCTCGATCGAGATCCGGTTTCGTTGGATAGGCTAATGTCTTCAGGATCTGCGAATGATAATACTGATAACGCATCCTTGAGAGCTGTGCTGTCCGACGACCGTCCTTCTCCGGAAGATCAGGCGATCAAGAAGGTGGCTCGTGAGCAGTTCAGGTCTCTTATCCTTAAGATCCTCTCTAAAATAGAGAAGATGGTGATCGATCTCCGGTTTGGTCTGGAAGATAATAAACCAAGAACACTTGACACTATTGGCAAGATGCTCGGTGTGTGTCGTGAGAGAGTCAGACAGATCCAGTTTAAGGCCATGAGAAAGATCCAAGAACATCCTACCGCATGGGAACTGTTCTAGAAAGAAGGTATTCGTTGTAACTCACCCCGCTCGAAAGAGCGGTTTTTTTATATCCTGTTTGATTCCGCGCTAGCTTTTATCGGATATTTAGAATAGGATAAGGGGAGAAAAAAGGGGGTGTTATGAAAAGCAAGGCAAGTCTAGATGTCGTTTCTAGGCATCAAATAACTTCTTTTAAGGAGAATGTAAAAGGTCTTCTGATGAAGAAAGAAAAGAATGGAAAGTTGCTGGAGGAACGACAAATCATACTTCTAAATCAGGAACAAACTTCGGAATTTGAAAAGATTGGAACCGCCTCGGGAGAAGATTTGTATCACTGTCTTTATCTGGCCAATAAATATGGAAAAGATTTTGTAGAAAAAGTGGCTGCCTATTTCGTTAATAATCACCCTAAAGATAAAAGGTTTAAAGTGGAAGTAACTTTCTATAAGAAGAAGGAGGTGTAATCCGCCAGCTGGCGGAAAAATAACCGCCAATAGGCGGTTTCTTTATTTGCTCTGTAACCTGTGAGTGGGAGCGTAAGTTATAGAAACATTATGACTGACACTATATCAATAAAAGTATTAGCTATCGGTATTATCGGCGTAGCCTGTTTTGTGGCGAGTCTTCTTGTGATGGGGCTCGTAGAAGAGCGGCAACACAGGGCGGACGAAGCCAAGAGTGAGATCGCACAGGGCTGGGGTGAACGTCAGACGATAGTCGGCCCAATGCTTATTGCCGAAGTATCAGTTGTGCGAGGCACGTCAAGCTACCTTGAGAAGGCCTACGTCCTTCCTGCAATCTTAAACTACGAGACGGTTCTTGAGCCAGAAGTACGTTCGCGAGGCATTTTCAAGTCGGTCGTCTACGTGAGTAAGGTCAAGGTTTCGGGCGAATTCTCACCGGATGACATGCGCTCGCTTACTTCCCGTGGTATTTATAATGCAACGCTTGCGGTTGAGATCACTGACACGCGCGGTATCGAGAGACAATTTGATCTCAACTGGAGGGGCACTTCGTTTGCCTTTGAGCCCGGTTCCGGCTTTGAAACGCTGAACAGCTCCGGTCTCCATGTCGCTGTGCCGATTAGCGGTAGTGCAAAGATCCCGTTCTCGTTCGAACTTAAACTGAAGGGGAGTGAGGGGATTTTGATCGCACCTCTCGGAACCGAGACAAGTCTCTCTATTGCTTCATTGTGGCCTAATCCTAAATTCGTCGGCAAATTCCTCCCGACCTCTCGTGAAATAACAAAAGACGGTTTCATTTCCGAATGGCATCTTTCTTCACTTGGTCGCTCGTATCCGGCTACTTGGCAGGGAGAGAAGCTCGATCTCCTGCAATTCGCCGGATCGGCGGCCGGGGTAGATCTTCATCCGGGAATCGATACATATGACATGGTTCAACGCGCAGTAAAATATGCAATTCTCTTCATCGTTCTAACTTTCGCCGCTTACTTCCTCTTTGATGTACTCGCTGGTGTACATGTACATCCTATACAGTATCTTCTCGTTGGCTCCGCACTTGCGCTCTTCTACCTCCTCCTGCTCTCTCTCACAGAACAGATCGGATTCACGCCCGCATATCTCTTGGCGACTACTATGATAGCTTTTCTTATAACATCATACAGCGCATTTGTTCTGAAGAGCAGGCGGCGCGCCTTCCCGATCTTCGCACTCCTCACAACACTCTATGCTTATCTCTACTTCATACTTCATCTTGAAGACTACGCACTCATTGCCGGTTCACTCTTCCTCTTCATGATCCTGGCCGCAGTCATGTATATGACCCGTAATACAGATTGGTTTTCGCTTGGAAAGAAGGAATAGTCTGGTAAAATTAAGTTATGATTAAAAAAGGTGTCGCCTCCGGCACAGTACATAGACTACCGGCGGATTTACGCGAGGCTCTCATAGCAACACCTAGGGCGCTGGAAGTATGGGAAGATATCACCCCGCTCGCTCGCAACGAATGGATATGCTGGGTTACGTCCGGCAAGAAAGAGGAGACTAGGAATATCCGTATCGAGAAAGCGATGTCAAAACTTAAGGGCGGAATGCGCCGGCCTTGCTGTTGGGCCGGGTGTACTCATCGGTGAGATAATTTTAAATAAAAGAAAAAAGCCACCCTATTTTGGGTGGCTGTACAAAAATATCTCTACTTTGAATTTTTCAATCTTTTAAATTCTACTTCTGCCAATTGCAGAGCCATCTCAAGCTGAGCGGCGGTAATACCCGCTCTTAGCTGAAGTGCTCGCTTGAAGGCTCGAAGTTCTCCGGCCGCTTCTGGCCATACCGCTAGACATCTTTATTCTCCTCCTTTGTTACTTTCTGTTTGTAATTCTTTTTCTTTCTTATGACAACTGCAATCGCAGTACGCCGTCTTCCGTCCACAAGCTAACATTTGTGGGTTGGATAGTAAAGATACTTGGGTAGGAATTTCTCGGTAAATGGGACCAGCCACCAGTACTCCTTCAATATTTTCTCCCTGTTCAATTCAACGACCAGATCGCATAATTCAGATACATTGCGAAACTGACCCAAAGAATGTAGGGCACCAGAAGCCATGCCGCCGGTCTTGAGATCTTCGCGAAGGCAATGATTGTAGCGAGGATAGCGAGCCAAAGGAATATGATCTCAACAAGCGCGCCGCCTGGGCTGTGCAGGCCGAAAAAGATAATCGACCATAGCGTGTTGAGCACCAGCTGGATGCCAAACAATATCAACGCCACCTTAATCCCTTTCTTTTTATCCGCCGAAGCTTCAGCGTAGGAGGAACAGATCAGGAACGCCGCGATACCCATAAGCGCGAATAGTGTCGTCCAGACCGGCCCGAACACCCACGCCGGTGGATTGAGAGCCGGCTTTACAATCCCGGCGTACCAACCGGCAACGGACGGAATCGTAAACACCGAACCGATGATACCGGCCAGCTCGGAAACCGCAATGGCAATGATAAGTTTGAATGCATTGTTGATAGTCACAGTTATTATTCTACACCATTTTCATTCTGGAATCTCGCGGCGTTTTTCTGGCTCCTCGAACAAGAGAATATTATAACAATTTTATCCAACAAGGACTATATGAGTTCTCTATACAGTAAGCTAAACATCATAACCGAAATCTTCCCGTGAACTAATATCAGAGATCTCGCTATCAAACGGCGCGTAGACAAGAATTTTTTGGCCGTTTAGCATAATTAGAAGAGTAACAAAAAATGATTATTCTCACTAATGTTTCGCTATTTAATTTGTGGATAATGAGGCCGGTTGCAAGTTTACTTCATGATAGTATATTCATATGAAAATAATTTGTTATAAAAGAGGGTTTGCCCCTGTCATTATTATTAGTTTTGTTACCGTATTTTTAATTGCCAGTGGATATTTATATTCGAATCACGGAGTAAAAGAGATTAAGAAATTAGATACAGATAAGCCTGTAGTGAAAGTAGCGACTGAGAGTGAGAAAGAGAGTGAGAAAGAAGTTCCCCGGCAAGATATTGGCGTAGCGGAACTTCCAAAAGTTGCCCCGATAAATCAAACACCGCAAGATTCTGGTAACAAAAAAGAAGTTAGAGTGGAGGATATTGTAAATTGGGTAAACCACGGGTTTAGCAATAAGCCCGAGGATCTGATAAAAAAGCGTCTGGGGTGGGAGATTCTTTCTGACGAAGAGCGAGCTCTGCTTCCTGATTGTGAAAATGTATTGATGAAGACATCCCCCGTTCCTCTTGACTCTATAGTGGGTATTGAGCCTATCGGATCAGCAAACCCTCCAGAACATACTCTCGCAAGTATTAGTTCGGATACTTACATAGCAGTTAATGGTCAAGGAACAACTCAAACGACACCGCTTGTAGCACCCGGAGATATGTGGATTATTTTGATAACCCCAAGATATGGAGCTACTCAGGATCCCGAAGATCACACAATTAAATATGCGTTTTGCAAGGACGTGTTTGGTGTCGTTGATCACATCAAGGGTTTTTCGCCAGTACTGAAGAAGATTGTTGATGAATATAAATGTCCGAATTCAAGTGATTCGCCGGGTAGTAACAATTGTCCTGTAATGGTTTTGAATAAAATAGTAGAGGGAACACCGCTTGGCACCGTGGGTAGGATGCAGGGGAATTTCAATTTTGGCACATGGGATTTACGCGTCACGCATTCTTTTATAAGTCCATCGAGACACGGCTTTCTGACAAAACACTCAACTTGTCCTTATAATTATTTTTCTTCTCCACTTAGAGAACAGCTTTTGGCAAAACTTGAACCAACAGCAAAGGGTAATTGTGGAACTGTTGAACATGATATTACCGGGACTTTACAGGGCGATTGGTTTATTGGAAACGCGTCTCCAATGAGGCCCGCCGACTGGGGTAAATTACTCCACTTTGGATTGAACAATAGGTTCTCTGGTGAATCTGTTATATCAACAAGTGGAATGTTTGTTTCTCAGCCGACCAAATGGATATTTACAGCTAATTCATTGGGAAATATAAATAGAAAATTTAATGAAGTTGTGCCGGGTTCTACTTATTGCTATGACAATGATGGAAATCATCAGTACAGGAATAATGAGCGAGGAATAACGAGCGGTAGAATTATAGTACAACTTACAAGTGCAAGTGAATTACAGATCGAGCATCAGGACGGTTCTTGCTCGGTCGGTAACTGGGAATTTAAAAATTCAACACACTACCAAAGATAGTATTTTATTTTTGCTCCCCGGGTAGGATTCTTTCATTACGGGAACAGTACACCTTTCGCATCGTACTCGCTCTGCTCCAAGAAATGCTGAAGGTCAAAGTATTAATGCACCTTGTAATACTCCTCTCTCTGGTCTTCGGGCTCTCCCAGATCTCTATAGTTGGCAAAGAGTTCCTCTCCGGCTCTAATATCTCGAGAAGCAAAGTAACCCCTGCCTTTTTCATAGACCATATTCCAGTTCTCTGAGTGATTGAGATAATTTCCGATATCCATACGATTGAACATTTTTGGACATAAGATCTTGCCATTACCCTGATAGAGACAGTATGCCCTGAGTGGCTTCGGCACATCAGACTCATCCCTAATTTCCTCCTCAAAACCATCACGAAAAAGCTCCATATATGTACCCTTGGCTATGTCGTGTAAGGTAATCACTCCGATTCCTGCACTTGGAAGTGTGGATTGTCTTAAAACAAATGATTCGTGAGTTGTTTTATTTTGCATAAAATTAAACTAAGTAGCCAAGACCGGCCATTACATCCCTAAACTCCTCATAATTTTTATAATGCTGACCGTTCATACCAAACTGATTTATATGTTCAACATTTCCTTCTCGGTCATCCCAGTACATGATCTCGTCTCTATCTTCAATGCCATATTTATCTTTCAAGATGTCGAAAGTTTTTTGGAGACCCTTCTCGCTGTTCTTATAAGCGCCTAGTTCTGCAGAAGAAAAGATTTCATTAAATACTTTGTCGTATCCAAATTTTGTAACTAAATATTCTTTTCGATATTTTTCCTGATTAGTTGCCAGACATACTATTAGACCTTGATCTTTAAATTTTGAAATAGTAGGGAAAACTTTCTCGTCGAGCGTGCTTCCTACTGAAAACCAGTAATCAAGAAGCTGGTTGGCTGTCCCTTTCCAGTTCCATATATCTAAAACTTTTTCTAACTCCTCTTTCAGGTCTGCTTTTCCAACGAGACAGTTTTTAAATGGTCCTTCGAAAAAGGGACTCATTATATCCATCTCAATCCCAAACTCCTTAGAATAACTGTCGCTAAATCGGCCACTATGGCAGATCATTCCGTCGTTGTCGTAGATTATTACTTTGGGGTTTTTCATTTTTTTAGAAGGATTCTTTCATTACATGAACGGTACAGGTTTCCGATCCGATTGCCATCGGATAACGGAGAACCTTTTCGAATCCTACCACGCAAGCAAAGCAGTTTGCTTGCTCGTGGAGCGTTCGCTTCGCTCACTTGGCTCCCCGGGTAGGATTCGAACCTACGACCAACTCGTTAACAGCGAGCTGCTCTACCACTGAGCTACCGAGGAATATTAAGTTAACAACTAAACCACTGAGTCCCGACCCCTGTCGGGATCCTCGATTCGATGAATCGAATCGGGACTACCGAGGAATATGAAGTAAAATATATCAAATTATTACTAAAAAAGCAAAAGATGGGGGTCTTTTATAATATATAAATATTTGGTAAGGTTAGTTTAGAAATTCCAAAAGGAGAGGTTGAGCGTGATAGAAACACAGAAAGAGTTGATTGTATTACTCGCCGTGCTGATAGTTGTTTTCGGATCACTCGCAATGACCCTGCATAAAATAAATTTCAAGCCGATAATCTTCGAGATCCTATCTTGGGCAGTCACCGGGGCACTCTTCCTTTATTTTGAGATTGTACTCCATTGGAAAAACTAGACACTAACTTGCCCAGGCTATCCATAAAATGTTATTTTATGAAAGGGTAGTTGATTGATAACTAACTGTTGGGAGGTTGTCATGTACAGACCAAAAAGGATACCACTCTGGAGTGGGAGAGAACCTCCAAATTTTAAAAAAATTGAGGAGTTCGAGACGTTCATTGAAGCTCTAGAGGGGTTGGATGGTGAATGGAGAAGTAAGCAGAGGATGGGTGAGATTCCCGAAGACAGAAGGTGGGCTATATTGAAGTTGTTGTTTGACGACTATGCTCTGTTTGTGGCTGTTGACCCGGTTCTTAAATCAAACCATGCAGATATGCTCGTGGTTAAGGTTAGATATGAAAACATTCAGGATGAACACAGCGAGATAGTTGAAGAAATCCCCGAAGCTGAGCCACAGGATAATCCGCTACCACCATCCAATGTAAATTAGCTAGCGCCCCCGATGGTCATCGGGGTTTTTTTTATTAAATCAAAATCAATATGTTATAATTAATTCTATGCAAGAACGGTTCCATAAAATTGACGCGAGGGTGATCTCCCATCTTCGAAGGCTGGAGGTACCTATGGCGCGGACAGCGATCTTTATTGTTTACTTCTGGTTCGGAGCTTTGAAGCTTATCGGTGCGAGTCCGGCTGGCCCGCTTGTGCTTGCTCTTTTTGATAAGACAATAGGCTTCATGCCTTTTACTCTCTTTTATACTTTATTTGCGATTTATGAGATGACGATCGGTATACTGTTCCTTATCACCGGACTAGAACGGGTGGCGATATTTTTCCTCTGCTTACACCTGGTCACTACTGCTATGCCACTTTTACTTTTGTCGGATATTACATGGCAAGGACTTCTAGTTCCAACTCTTGAAGGTCAGTATATTATAAAAAATATCTTGATCGCCGCGCTGGCGGTCGTGATCGGCGCCAGGGTCGCGCCGAAATCCTCGACATTTACATCATAGGACATTTTTGATAGTTTGAGTTTAGAACAATGTTTTTTTGATATAGGGAGGGGTTCCTATGACTTGCGTCGTGGCGCTGGTTCACAATAATCTCACAGTTGTCGGCGCTGACTCGCTCTGTACTTATGGCGATAACGCCGCAACAAGAAATGATGTGAAATTCTTCAAAATCAAGCAGGTTAAGAGTCCGGATGTTATGATTGCCTTTGATGGTGATTATCGCGCGGCAGATTTGATGAGATCTCTTAGGTTGCCCGAGCAGAAGGAGCTAACTCTCGATAGGGAGGTCAATCGCAATTTTCTAATCTTGAAGATGGTTCCTGCCATGCAGAAGCTTTTCAAGAGAGGTAATTACAAGGCTGGTGAGGAAGAGATAGGATCAAATTTTCTTATCTGTTATAGAAATTGGGTTTATGAAATTGGCATGAATTATTCTATTCAAGATCCGGCCTTACCCTTCGCCGCTATAGGGGTGGGGTTCTCTTATGCTCTTGGCGCCATGCATCATGCTTATCTGAGTGCTGACTTCGGGCAGATGGATCCCGCTAAGATCGTCATTGATGCTCTCGAGATCTCAGCTGAACATTGTCATAAAGTCCGTGGGCCAATGAAGTGGGTTCCTGTTTCGCATATCGAGATTCCTAATCATGATACCCAGAAAAGAAGGTGCTCATGCTAGAATTCTGCGTAGTCACCTACAGCTATGCCGCGCCCACGCATTCTGATATGGACATAGCATTTGTGGAGGCAAAGAATGTAAATAAAGCCGCCAAGATGGTGAAGAAGAGATACAAGCACCCATTCGGCCTCTTCACGATCATGGTCTATCCCGATCTGAACGCGCTCGTCAAAAAGCATGTCCCATGGCTCACATGGCACCTCGTACACACACCACCTGAAGGAGGAAAATCATGCCACTTGTAATCAGACGCCCCGTCGTCTTCATGTGTCAGTTCTGTGGGTTTCTCTTTCTAGACGACAAGCAGGCATTACAGTGCGAGAGCAATGGGATCTCACTACCTGTTTGCGGGGAGGGGGACATTCTTGAAGTTTGGGGAGTGGTTGAAGGATGGATTAGAGGAGATACTGCTAGATCTCTTGGACGAGATAATAAGTTTTTCACTGGGAATAGATACAAGGTGATTGGAGTTCTTTTTGATAGGGTCGCGGGCTGGTTGAAACCTGATGGTTTGCGAAGTCATGGTTTGCCGATTACGTTTAAGTGTCAGAAGACTGATGGCACGAAATTGGACATCCTTTACCCTCAGAGTATCATCACGAAGGCTCCTCCGAAGAAGGTGTTTGACTGGAAGGAATACTTCAAGGAATTGGAAGAGCGGAATCCTTCAGTAAGAGATGATACTGGTTTCCGAAAGTACGGCAGTGAGGATAAGATAACCAAAGCTCTCTATGGCCGAGCGATTATATCCGCCACAGATTGTGTCTAAATTCTCTCATTCTTACCCCTACCACCAATTAGATTGGTGGTTTTTCTTTTTGTCAAATTTGTGTTAGGCTCTAGGCCATGGCAAAAGACGAAGTGATACTCCGGTTTGAAGACGCCGGCTTTCAATACGAAGAGAACAAGCCCATTCTGGATGCGGTCTCTTTCTCTGTTCGCAAGAACTCCAAGATCACGGTCATGGGGCAGAACGGTGGAGGGAAGAGTACTATCTTTCAGCTTATTACTGGTGGTCTGAAGCCGGACTCTGGCGATGTCTTTCTTTCGCATGGTCTGACTATTGCGCTCGCGAGACAGATCATCCCACGCGATATGCTTGACCTGACTGTCCGCGAATTTTTCGAAAGGCAGTTTGCAGATAAAATCTACGACATCGATCCCAAGATAGACGAAGTGCTTGAAGTTGTGAATTTGAAAGGCCATGAAAAGTTGCATGACCGCATCGTCCGTTCCTTCTCCGGCGGACAGCAGGCACGACTTCTTCTGGCTTCGGCACTGATACAAGATCCTGATCTGCTTCTACTTGATGAGCCGACCAACAACTTAGACAAAGCGGGGATCGCGCATCTCACGCAGTTCTTGAAGAATTATACCAAGACTGTGATTGTCATTTCGCACGATTCGGACTTCCTCAACGCTTTCACCGACGGAGTTTTGTATCTGGATATCTTCACTAAGAAAGTTGAGCAGTACACCGGCAACTATTTCAATGTCGTTAGAGAGATCTCTGCTCGAGTGGAGAGGGAGAATAGGCAGAATGCCCAGTTGGAGAAGCAGATACAAGAGAAGAAGGATAAGGCCAACTCTTTCGCTAATAAGGGCGGTCAGATGCGTTTGGTTGCCAAGCGTATGCGCGATTTAGCAGAGGAGCTTGAGGAGAGTAAGGTGGATACGAGAAAGGAGGACAGGACTATCCGCCCCTTCATTATTCCTTCACAGACGGATCTGTCCGGTACGATACTTAGTATCACTGAATTTAATACTATAAGCACTAATCCTCACGTCTCGAAGAAGGGTAAGGTCGCGAATCCGATTGTTAAACACAAGGCCAGTCTTACACTTCGTAAGAATCAGCACTTGCTTTTGAAAGGTCCAAATGGCATCGGCAAGTCCACTCTACTTGAGGCTATTGCTAAGGGCACAGCTTCCGGTTCGGTTATCGCGAAGGACACAGTTGTCGGTTATTACCGTCAAGATTTCTCCACGCTTAACTTCGAAGATACTGTCTTTGATTCGCTTCTGTCTATTATGAAGAAGTCTGATGAACATGCGATGCGAGGCACTGCTGCGGGGTTTCTCATCACCGGTGATCTTATGCACAGCAAGATCGGCAGTCTATCAGAGGGGCAGAAGGGCTTGGTAGCTTTCGCTCGCCTCGTGCTTCAGAAGCCGGGTCTGCTTATACTCGACGAGCCGACTAACCATATTAATTTCCGCCACTTGCCTATCATCGCCGAAGCACTCAATAAGTATGAAGGTGCTATGATATTAGTAAGCCACGTGCCGGAGTTTGTGGCTGAGATCCGCATAGATGAAGAGCTTGATTTGGAGAAGTAAAATTGATACATTAGATAAAGATAAAAATTTAATATTAGTAATAATTTCATCACAATGTTTAAATTTTCTAATTTCAGTAAGTTTGCGGCCGCATCTGTACTCTCTCTAGGTACTTTAGTATCTGTCGCATATGCCGATCATTCTTGGGGTGGGTACCACTGGGCACGTACTGCTAATCCTTTGACCCTGAAGCTTGGTGACAATGTCTCAACATCTTGGGATTCGTATCTTGCTCTCGCTTCGAGTGACTGGAGTTTGTCTTCAGTATTAGATACGGTAGTTGTTGCCGGCACTTCTAATCCGAAAAATTGCAGAGCCACTCTTGGGCGGATCGAAGTGTGCAACAGTAAATATGGAAGCAATGGCTGGCTTGGTATCGCGAGTGTCTGGACGAACGGTGAACATATTGTCCAAGCCACCACAAAGCTCAACGACAGTTACTTTGTCAAACCTGCTTATAACAAACCGGAGTGGAAGGCTTTTGTAATGTGCCAAGAAGTTGGACACGTCTTTGGTCTAAATCACCAAGATGAGGATTTCAATAATCCAAACCTTGATACATGTATGGACTATACAAGTAATCCACTTTCTAACCAGCATCCTAACCAGCATGATTACGATATGTTGGATACTATCTATGCTCATCTGGACAGTACGAATACAAGCAGTCAAACAGCTTTCTCTCAGGGAGCATCAGATGTGGTTAACCACGATGACCCAAAGAGTTGGGGTAAGAGTATAAAAAATTCTGCAGACGGCCGACCATCGCTCTATGTACGAGATCTTGGAAATGGTAAGAAGGTTTTTACTCATGTTATCTGGGCAGACTAGTTTGATTGTGTGGCTTCAGAAGAACAATATGATGTCATTGTTGTCGGGGGCGGAGCTTCCGGTATAATGGCCGCCGGCCGGGCGGGGGAGCTTGGGAAGAAAGTTTTGCTACTGGAAAAAAATAGGTTGCTTGGTGAGAAGTTGAAGATCACCGGTGGTGGCAGATGCAATATTACTAATGCCGAGTTTGACATCCGCGCGCTTCTGAAGAATTACGGCGATGCAGAGCAGTTCTTGTATTCTTCATTCTCACAATTTGGAGTTAAGGAGACTTTCAACTTTTTTGAATCACATGGTCTCCCGCTTGTTGTACAGGCTAAAAAGCGTGCTTTCCCTAAGACAGAAAAGGCCCTGGATGTTTTCAAGGTTATGGAGCATTATGTTCGTGATAACGGTGTTGTGGTGAAGAATATGTCGCCGGTTTCTAAAATAGTTTCTGTTGGTAATAAAGTTGAAGGCGTTATCTCGAATGGAATTTTATATAAAGCCAAGTCTGTGGTCTTAGCTACTGGCGGAATCTCACATCCGGAGACGGGTTCTACAGGCGACGGCTTCAACTGGTTGAACGCTCTCGGTCACACCACTGTACCGCCAACACCAACTATTGTTCCACTTGCTGTAGCTGACAGGTGGATCAAAGATCTTCCCGGTGTTTCTATTGAATCCATGAAGATTACTTTTTTCTTAGACAGCAAAAAAAGATTTTCTAAAACAGGTAAGATACTATTCACCCACTTCGGTCTCTCCGGTCCGCTGATCTTGAACAGTGCTAAAGATGTTGATGGGTTGCTTCGTTCCGGTGTCGTTACAGCTACTATTGATACATATCCGGATTTAGATATCGGCGATTTAGAGAAGAAAGTTATTGAACTTTTTGATGCTAACAAAAATAAGAATTTGAAAAATGTTTTCCGTGAAGTTGCCCCACCGGGCACCGGTGACAGGATCCTTTCTCTCATAGATGGACTTGATCCTGATAAAAAGATAAACAGCGTTATTGTTGAAGAGAGGAAAAAGATAGTACGCATTTTGAAATCCCTACCGGTAACTATCACTAGCCTGATGGGTAGCGACCGCGCAGTGGCCGCCGACGGGGGAGTGGTACTCGACGAAGTAGACACTAAAACTATGCGTTCTTTGAAGCTCGATAATCTATTTATTACTGGCGACCTGCTGCACATCAACAGGCCTTCTGGTGGCTACTCTCTCCAGCTCTGCTGGACAACAGGTTACATTGCGGGGAGCAATGCCTAGAGCTATAATTAGCCTTATGAAAAATATTTTAGCAGTAGTTATCACTCTATTATTTATCGCAGGTCTTGGCGTTGGGTTAAAAATGGCGCGAAAAGAGGCGCCGGCTTCGGTTGTGACGAATTTCGAAAATGAAAAATCGAACCTTATCCGCGTCGACTCTCCGCGCCCGAACCAAGTCATCAAGAGCCCGCTCGTTATAAGAGGCGAGGCAAGAGGCAACTGGTACTTTGAAGCCAGCTTCCCGGTGACCTTACTCGACGCGGACGGCAAGGTGCTGGTGGAGAGTTTTGCTACAGCACAGAGCGAGTGGATGACGCCGGAGTTCGTGCTGTACGAAGCCACCATTACTTTTACGGTCAACAAAAAAGCATCAAGCAACAGGGGAACCCTGATACTCCGGAAGGACAACCCTTCCGGCTTGCCCGAGCACGACGACGTTCTCGAGATACCGGTGTTTTTCGACCTAACTACAGGCGGTGTTAGTATGCCGACCCCGCCGCTGCCTACACCTCCGCCTATGAGGGCATGTACTATGGAGGCGAAGATCTGCCCTGACGGCTCGGCTGTCGGGCGCACCGGCCCCAACTGCGAATTCGCACCCTGCCCTTAAGTGGAGAGACAGGTGGCTTGCGATAATATACTATGTACGCTATAGTGTACATAACATGACAAATGTAAAAACAACAATTTCTATATCCGATGCGCGCAAGCGTATTTTTGAGATTGCTGACGAAGTGCAGTCACCAAACAAAGTTTATACATTAACTGCCGACGGCAAGCCAAAGGTGGTTATTATGTCTGCGGAAGAATATGAATCCTGGGTGGAAACATTAGATGTCCTTCGTACTTTTCCTGATCTAGAGAAGGAAGTCACTGAGACTGATGAGGCTGTAAGGTCGGGAGATTATAAAAACTGGGTATCTCTTGAAGAGATGATCGCAAAACGACCTCGATCTCTGGCAGAAAAACCAAAAAGAAAATATGGCATTCATACTAAAGATCAAACCAAAAGCAGAAAAGAATCTCGATAGTCTGAATGATGAGGACTATAATAGAGCCATGCAAGTTCTCTCCGCCATTAGGGCGGATCCGTTTTCAGGCAAGAAACTTCATGGTAAACATAAAGACGAATATACTGTCCGCGTCTGGCCGTTTCGTATCATATATAAAATTTATAAACAAGAACTATTGATTTCAGTCATAAAATTCGAGCACCGCAAAGATGTTTATAAGTAGAAGCTAAAATTAAAATATAAGTACTGTACAAGACTGTCTTGTGCAGTAATGTATTGATTTAGCGGGCGAAAAATATTAATATACAAGCATGAAGAAGATAATAATATTAGCGTTCACTTTTTTATTAGGATACTTGCCCGCCTATGCATTATCGCCTCAAATTGCCAGCACAAAGAGTTTGGAGGAGTATCGCGCCTGCAAGGCTTCATGCTCCGATGCTGTTCTGTTGAAGAAGCTGCCACTGGATCAAAGTCTGGCGGAGATCGCTAAATGCGACAGAGGTTGCGCGATCAATGCAGATCAAAATACAATACCACCCTCACCCTTACCCGGCAATCCTGAAGCCTGGAATGACGCCGCTAAAAAATATCACAGCAGATATGTTCAGAAGTGCATGATCGTCTACAATAATCCTAATGCCGCCTCTTGTTGTAGTGACCTAGCGGTGGCGGATACTAATTCTATGCAGAAGCGCGGGGTCTTCGATACTCCAACCACAGCCGAGATCCCGATCATAGTAGATGAAAATAAGTGCAAGGCGCCGGTATACAAGTACTATTGTTCCGAATTGGTAGGCAGCATAGGAGAGAAAGATACATGTAAGAGTTATTTAAACCGATGTATGGAAATGGGTAAGTGGCCGGACACATCAGAAGAGACAAGAAAAAAACTTTGCGAGACGGATTACACCTTGAATAAGCCGATCGAACTCACTACGGGGGAGAAATATATAAATATCTGTTTGAAGTCGGCTGAGCCAAAGGAAGGCGAAACCAGCGAAGATAAGGCTATAAGATGCGCGAGAGGATATCGGTCCCATGTTGTCGCCTATAGAAATCAATGTATTGCTTCACTGTACAAAGCGAATTATAATCCGTTTGCAACATGGTTCATACAGTTCCGCGCCTTCGTTTTTAAGAAGTCTGCTGGTGCTACATATGAAGCCCGGAGCAGGGAATGTTTGAAGCGTTATGACCAGGCGATGGATAAGATGTTAGCGGAATAGAACGTGCCGCAAGACAAATACACCGCAGTCTGGGTATCACACTCTTCGATGGGGGACTTCTTGAAGTGTCCGCGCGCTTACTTTCTTAAGAATGTCTACAAGGATCCGAAGAGCGGGCGGAAGATTGCGGTCATAAGTCCGGCGTTGTCGCTGGGTACGGCGGTGCATGAAGTGTTGGAGAATTTAAAAACGATACCGACCGAAGAACGACTAAAGAGGAACTTGCTGGAGGATTATGAAGTGGCTTGGATGAAGGTGTCTGGCAAAAAGGGCGGATTCCAGTCAGCGGAAGAGGAAGCGGAGGCGAAGGCACGAGGTAAGGCGATGATCGAGCGAGCCATAAAACATCCGGGACCTTTAGCTAAGAAAACAGTCAGACTAAAGGATGGACACAACGGCATGCCACCAAACTTTTATTTGTCAGAGGATGAGAATATTATTTTGTGCGGATTGATCGATTGGATGGAGTACAAGCCTGAAGATGACAGTATTGTGGTGATTGATTTTAAAACTGGTAAACATGACGAGGGGGAAGGTTCCCTTCAGTTGCCAATATACATGCTCCTACTTAATGCTCTGCAAAAAAGGAAAGTTTCCGGCGTAGCCTACTGGTACTTAGACCGAAGCGATGAACTAACGTCAATGAAGATACCGGATTTAACTGAAGCGAAGGAGAAAGTTTTAACAGTTGCTCGAAAGGTTAAGGCGGCACGGCTGGCGAAGGAGTTCGATTGTCCACGAGGTGAGGAGGGATGTTTCGCCTGTCAGGACTTCGAGGCGGTACTTAATGGCGAGGCGGAGTATGTCGGCACTGGAGGGTATGGGCAGGATATCTACATTATTCCGAAGGAAGATACATACGAAGATCTAGCCGAGATTATCTAAAAAAACTCGAAGTGAGTCTTCCTATATAGGAAGACTCACTTCGAGTTTTTACTGTGGATAAGTTTTGGGAGGAGTGATGTTATAATTTAGATATGGCAAAAGGAGACGGACATAGAAAGGAGAAGAAGAAGCCGAAGAAGGCAAAGAAATAGTTTTTTCTTCCGTATAAATTTCATCAATAGACAGCCACATACTAATGTGGTAGTTTTGGTGTGGATGGGCTGGGTTCATTGATAAGGAGGATACACCATGCGAGTTCTAGTAACGGCTGGCGGGACAGACGAGGATATTGATGCGATTCGCTCGATTACTAACAATGCTACAGGTAGAACAGGTGAAAAGATCGCCAGATATTTTCGGGGTAAAGAACATGATGTAACGATCCTGACTGCAGATGAGAGTTTCTCCAATCGCGACGACATTCTGAAGTTCCGTGAGAATCTCCTTCTTCGAAATGTGAAGCACTTTCGGACATATGATGAGTTGAAGTTCTTGATAGAAAAAGAGATTCGAGGTGGCAAATATGATGTAGTGATCCATTCAGCGGCAGTGAGTGACTGGTATGTCGCAGGTGTGTTCGCGAGTAATATCGGAGGTGCTTATCATCAGATAGATAATAGTACCAAGATCAAGACACCTCACGATAGACTTTCTCTCGAGCTTCTGCGGACAGAGAAGATTGTTGACAAGATCCGCGACACCTGGGGTTTTAAGGGTAAGCTAGTGAAGTTCAAGCACGAGATGGGTGTTTCTGATGAGAAGTTGATTGAGATCGCCACAAAGAGTATGCATGATTCGAAGGCAGACTTTATTGTAGCCAACTGTGACGAATGGAAAAGGGTACGTGCGATCATTGTCAGTGCTGACGGTTCATGCCAGCATGTGACACGCGACAAATTGCCGGAGGAGCTTCTTAAGAAGCTTACTGAAGAAGCCCCACGACAAATCTCGGGGCAAGGAGGCGAATGATAAATGGGCACGTTGGTTGTGTTTAATAACATCTTTCCTCGTTACAGGATTGCATTTGCGTCTAATCGCGATGAACGGCTTGATCGCCTTTCGGAATCGCCTGGAATGCGGGATTGGGAGCACAGGATCTTCGCTCCCAAGGACATGGAGCGCGGAGGTACATGGAACGGAGTTAATGGTCATGGTGTTTTTGCAGCACTTACAAATCGTCCCTCTGTGACATCAGTGCCGGACAGAGTCAGTCGGGGAGAGCTCGTTATGCGGGCGCTCCGACATAAGAGTGCGGAGCGAGCCTTTGAAGAGATCAATCGCCTGCCGGGTAGTGATTATAACGGTTTCTATATGGTTGTAGGCGACAAGAATAAGATGTTTCTTCTTAAGGGTGATGGTAAGGTTATCGAGTCTACGATAGAGGGAGATGGGATCTTGGTCGTCACTAATCATGGTGTGGGCAGGGTTATAGGTGGAGATCATTCTTTGTCCGTTCAGAACGTCTTGAATGTTTGCCGAAACACCAATATCACCGAACAGGAGCCTTCGGTCGGGGTCTTGCGAGTGGTGCTGGATATTCACGGTGACCCTTATTTTGGCACTTGCATCGACGATCCAATATACAACTACGGTACAAGATCTTCGAGTATAGTTCTACTTGAGGAGGGAGTCGTTCGCGATCATTGGCAATACATCTATCGTGAGAGAAGTCGGTTTGATCCATATCGGCCGATTTGCAAGGAACCCTTCTATTATCTGATTCGCTATCCAATAGTCTACGAGGCCTAAAACCTATCCCCATACCGCTAAAGCAGTATGGGTTTTTTCTTGCCTACATTGGCAAATAATTGATTTCATACTATATTACAGCAAGATATTGCTGTTCTAGTTCGTTGACAAGGAGGTTTCAGATGAAGCGGGTGATTATAATAAACCGTGGGATATCCAAAGAGATTCATGCGGAGATACGTGAGCTAATATCTTTTGGGCAAGAGTTTGAATATGTGAGCCTCCGGGGAGATCCTAGCAGGTTCATACGACCTGCAATCTGCACAGTAACATCTGCGTCTGATGCAAATAAAACTAATGTTATGAGGAAGATTTTTGAGATGAGGCCGAACCTTCGCTTAATCAGAAGCTTCACGACTCGCGGGCCAATGGTTTCAGATCTACCCGGTGAATATATATACAATGTGCCAGCGGAGCGATTTGTAAGACACCAGAATAGATATCTCTCTGTATCTGAAGAGCATGAGAACTACTATGCTACACACAAGACTTCTCTCGTTAAAGCTCTCGAGCCGCTCACTGCCGATGCTTATCCACGGTTTATGATACTTGAACCCGAGGCTGTCCGTTCGGTACGTAGTTACATCTCGACAAAGTATGATGATCCTGAAAGTTTCGTTGCGTCCTTCTATATACTTTCTTTGGGTGAAGTTGATTATTGGGAGCAGGACAAAGATGCGCTCGCATCCGATATCCCATATATCTTCCTCTCGAATAAAGGGGGGTTAGATAGTGTCGCACAGCAGATGTTGTTGTTCTTTTAGAGATACCCCCCCGATGTCTATCGGGGCTTTTCTTTTATCTCCGACAAATGATATAAATAGCTGATGACTGATCCACAATTTTATCTATCTATACTATTTGGAATTACTATTATCGGTTTTTTGATAGCTGATCTTGGCTTCTTTAATAAAAGGGCACATCGCATAGAACCAAAGGAGGCGCTCATCCAGTCGCTCTTCTGGGTGGCTATATCTTTCGCTTTTGCCTTTCTTGTATTTCTCTTTATGAGTCGGGAGTTGGCGGCAGAGTTCATGGGCGCTTACGTGACTGAGAAGATGCTCTCCGTCGATAATCTTTTTGTCATAATGTTGATCTTTAACTACTTTAAGCTTCCGGAAAAGTATCACCACAAGGTTCTCTTCTGGGGGATACTTGGAGCGATCGTCTCCAGAGGCGTATTCATTGTTGCCGGCGCCTATATAATAGAGCAGTTCCATTTTGTTCTGTATATTTTTGGCGCTCTACTTCTATATACCGGTATAAAACTTTTTGCGGATAAGAAAGAGGAGCATGCTGATTTTGAGAATAGTATTGTTGTGAAATATGCCAGGAAATATCTCCGTTTCAGCACAGCTGATCATGAAGGTAAGTTTGTTCTTTGGGAGAAAGGGAAGATCCACTTCACGCTGCTCTTCTTGATCGTAATCATTGTTGAAACGACAGATATCGTTTTCGCGGTGGATTCCATTCCGGCAGCTTTCGCCATATCACAAAACAGTTTCATCGTCTTCACCTCCAATATTTTTGCAGTGATGGGACTTCGAGCGCTCTTCTTCCTGATTGAAAGTTTTTTGCACCGCTTTCACCATCTTCAGAAGGGCCTGGCTTTTATATTGGTTTTCATTGGTTTAAAAATGCTTGCTGGGATATTTAGCATTCACATATCATCACTCATGTCCCTGGCGATAATAATGTCAACCCTCGGATTATCGCTATGGCTTTCTGTCCTATTTCCGAAGAAAATCTAGAATAGTAGGTTCTATTAGATCATGATCCCAAAGAAGTTCTTGACCAGAGCGCCTACGAGATAAGCGCTGGCAGCAGCAGCACTGCCAACCAGAAGCATTTGAAGTCCAGATTGGAACCACTTGGCTCCCGTTAGATATGTCCTTGCTGAACCAACAACAAAGAGTGAGCTAGCGGTGGCGATTATTGAAACGATGAATTGCGAGTCTGCATTTACACCAAAAAGATACGGTGTCAAAGGGAGAGATCCCGCTATTACGAAAGCGCCCATTGTTACGAGTCCGTGTTTTGAAGGGGATTCTATCTTATCTTCGAATATTCCGAGCTCTTCTTTCATCATTAAATCTACCCAGCGTGTCTTGTCGCTCGTTATGGAAGTCAGAGTTTCCTCCATATACCTCTCCGGGATACCCCAGCGTTCTAGTATCTCTCTAACCTCCGAACGCTCTTTCTCTGGGAAATTATCAACTTCAAATTCTTCTCTCCTTCGTTCTTGCTTCTGGTAGTCGAGCCTGGAAGAGATGGCTAGATAATTAGATATCCCCATGGAAATACCATCAGCAACGAGCGAGGCCAGCCCTAGGATTATGATGGTTTCTGTGGTTAAGGCCGCTCCTGCCGCTCCGGAAACCACTGCAAATGTGGTTATAATACCGTCGTTTGATCCATATACCAGGTCGCTTATATACAGACCATGATCAGTCTGGTGGAGATTCTCACTATGGCCGTGGGGTATCTTTTCTTGCACTTGTAGATTATAACAGACTGGTATAAAATTAGTAGCATATTAATCGCCTAAGGAGTTTATAATTAAAAATATGCAAGAAGAAGATTTAAATATCGTTATTGATGAAGTGGTAGAGGAGTCTGACGAGACTCCTCGAAAGAGTCGTTTCTACGGAACAATGCCATTTATAGGCAAACTTTCTTACTTTGTTTTTTTATTCACAATATTACTGGTTCCACTTTTTATTTTACCGGCTTCTTCTGGTTTTCAGCTTGAGTTTGCAAAGAAGATTCTATTTTCGGGCGGAGTCCTTGTCTCTTTTGTATTGTGGCTCATAACCAGGCTTGAGGACGGCAAGTTCACTTTTCCGGGTGGAGCTATTTTTTGGACAAGTCTGTTGCTTGTGGCTTCGTTTACCGCATCTTCTCTCCTTGCTCCAGCTCTTGGCTTATCGGTTTTTGGACTCGGATACGAGAACGACACACTTGTCTCAACCATCGTTTTCTTCTTAGCGATGTTCCTGGCCTCCACGTTTTTCGATTCTCGGAAAAGGACCTTTCGATTTTTTAACGGATTGATAATCACATCGTTGATTATTGGTGCAGTCGAGCTGATCCAGATACTTTCTCCTGTTAAACTTCTTTCGGGTGGGGTTTTATCTAACATGATCGGAAAGTGGAACGATTTCGGTATCTTCTTCGGCCTGTCTTTGTTACTCGCTCTGGTTGGTTTGGAATCACCTTCGCTTAGAGGTAAAAAGTTTAAAAAAAGTATACTTTGGATGACACTTGCCCTCTCCATAATGATGGTTACTTTAGCCAACTACAATCTTATTTGGGTTATAGTCGGCGTCTTCGCTCTTATTGTATGTATATATTCTCTTGCGAGGTCGGGGATGTTCAGTGAAGGCCATAGCAATTATAAGAATATTATTTTTAAGCCGTCGTTCTTTGTGGTTATTGTGGCAATAGTTCTCTTCTTTGGGGCTAACTCCGTAGGACCTGTTTTGAATAAATATAATATATATCAGTTGGAAGTCAGACCGTCTTGGCAGTCAACAATGGAGGTTGCTAAAGCGACAATGCAAAAGAGTTTTTATCTTGGTACTGGACCGAATACTTTTGCAAAAGAGTGGTCAGTGTATAAGCCTGATGCGGTCAACTCCACGATATTCTGGAATACTGAATTCAATGTCGGTTTTGGGCGCATACCATCTTATGCAATCACCTTGGGATTATTTGGTTTGATTTCGGCAGGACTTTTCCTATTATCCCTCGTGTATTACGGATACAAGGCGCTTATGGTCTCCTTTGAGGATATGGCTGATCAGCTTATAATTCTGGCATCATTTATCGCAAGCTTCTATCTTTGGGCATTCTCTATATTCTACGTTACAGATACGGCGTTGATGGTGTTAACTTTCGTGTTCACAGGCATTTTCTTGGCTTCTTTGTCTCGTGCCGGTTTGGTTAGGCAGTATGGTTTTTCTTTCCTTAACAGTCCGAAGCTCGGCTTTGTTGCAGTTCTTGTTATTGTTCTGCTTATTATATCGGTCATATCTGGAAGTTACTCTCTCTATAAGAAATCTAGTGCCCTATATACTTTCCAGCGTGGTATTTATAACTTCAATCAAGTGGGGGGGATTGTGGAAGTTGAGAGATCTATCAAGAGTGCCATTGATATGGATGAACAGGATCTTTATTATAGATCATTAACAGAGATTGGTTTGATTAAACTTCGCTCCCTACTCTCCGGTTCATCTGGTATGACGAAAGAATCTTTATTTCAGCAGTTGCAGCTTGATCTGACTTCGGCGGCGGGTAGTGCAAGAAAGGCTACGGAGCTTAATCCATCCAATTATTTTAACTGGATCGCCTTGGGTAAGGTTGGTGAGACGGTGCTCCCACTTAAGGATGTGATCAGTGGATCTTATGATCTTGCTATTGATTCCTATAATAAGGCGCTAGTGCTCAATCCTAAGAATCCTAGCATCTACTTAAATTTGGCCCAGGTTGAAGTTGCAAAGGGCGACAGTGTTAAAGCTAAAGAATATATCGCTAAGGCATTAGCAAAGAAGAGTAATTACACAGAAGCTTTATTCCTTTTATCTCAGATAGAGGCAAAGCAAGGAAACTTGCCGGAAGCGATCGCGAAGGCACAGCAGGCTGCTATTTTCTCACCTGGCGATGTTGGGATTTTATTCCAGCTCGGTTTGTTGAAATATACGAACAAGGATTATGCTGGGGCTGTAGAAGCATTAAAGGCTGCAACCGGTGCACAGTCAAATTATGCCAATGCCAAATATTTCTTAGGTATATCTTATAGTAAGCTTGGTAAGGTTAATGATGCGATCAAAGAGTTTGAAGAGCTGAGCGTTCTTAATCCGGATTCTAAGGAGGTTGCGAATATTCTGATAAATTTGAAAGCCGGTAGAGGAGCTCTTGAGAATATTGTTCCGCCAAAGAACGAACCTGTCGCGCCGGAGAAAAGAAGCAAACTTCCAGTGAAAGAGAAAGTTAAGAAGGAGACGTCTACTGCCACTTCTGTTGAAGTTGACGACAGCTCCGATGCCGATAACTAATGGTCCAGAAACTTATTGATTTTTTCAATAAAGAGTTTAGCGGTCTGCATCAGGCCGCTTTTCTTCTTGGTTTCTCATCGTTAGTGTCACAGCTGTTAGGCCTTTTCCGCGATAGGTTGTTGGCTGGCCACTTTGGCGCTTCAAGTGAACTTGATATTTACTATGCAGCCTTCCGACTACCAGATCTTATTTTTGTCTCCGTCGGCTCTTTCTTGGCTGTCACTGTACTCATCCCAATATTGGTAGACAAGATAGAGCATGAGTCTGTTGAAGATGTTAAATCTTTTCTCTCATCGCTCCTCACATTCTTCTTGCTTACTATAACTATAACTAGCGCTGTTGTTTATATCTTTACGCCGTATCTTGTGGATTTCGTAGCACCCGGGTTCGATCTTCAGGCTAAGGCGAAACTTATAACCATGACTCGCATACTGCTTTTGTCACCGTTTTTTTTGGGATTATCAAATCTTTTTGGCGCGGTAACCCAATCTTATAAAAGATTCTTCATCTATGCCCTAAGTCCAGTCCTATACAATATTGGGATCATATCCGGAGTGATCTTCTTCTATCCGGTTTTTGGGTTGGATGGCTTGGTATATGGTGTGGTGTTGGGTGCGTTGATGCACTTCCTAGTGCAAGTGCCTACTGTTGTAAGTGAAGGTTATTTCCCGGCTATAAGTTTTAAATTCTTAAAGAAAGATATATCTAAGATTTCAAGCCTATCTCTGCCTAGAACTATGGCACTTGGCGTTAATGTACTTGCTATCATGGTGCTAACAGCCCTGGCTTCGCATATGTCGAGTGGTTCTATATCTATTTTTAACTTCGCTTTCAATCTTCAGTCTGTGCCGATGGCGTTAATAGGCATAAGCTATTCGGTGGCCGCTTTCCCAACCATGTCAAAGATGTTTTCCTCCGGACAGAAAGAGGAGTTCGTCTCGTATATGTCCGAAACGCTCCGACATATTATCTTCTGGTCAATGCCGATAGTGACTCTTTTTATTGTACTTCGCGCTCAGATCGTACGCATAATACTTGGTTCTGGTAATTTTAATTGGGATCACACCAGGCTTACTGCGGCCCTTCTGGCGATGTTCTCTCTGACGGTAGTTTTCCAAAGTATCATCCAGCTTTTCGATCGTGCTTATTATGCGACAGGCAAGACGAAACAGCCGGTTATTATAAAAATAGCATCTTCCTTGATAATTATAATTTCCGCATATCTTTTTATAAATATTTCATCCGGGCATCCCGGATACGAGAGGCTTGTAGACAGAGTATTTAGAATCGCAGATGTTCCTGGTGCCGAGGTCCTCTTGCTTGGACTTGCTTTCACAATAGGAACTTTTATAAATGCGATATTTCTCTGGATCACTTTTGAGAAAGATATAAAAATAAGATTCTCGCCTAGAGTAATGAAGACAGTTTTGCAATCGCTCCTCGCCTCAATTGTGCTGGGGATTATTACATCTTTCTCTCTTCATATTTTCAATAATTTTCTAGATCTGCAAACATTCTGGGGTATCTTCTTGCACGGACTTTATTCAGGGTTAATTGGTATATTTGTTTGGTGCATGTTTTTGACAGCAATTAAAAATGAAGAGATGAGAGGGTTCACGTCTATGATTAGTAGAAAATTTGGAAACAAAAGACCAATCATTCCTTCTCCGGAAGGGTTGTAAAAGGCTCGTCTTAGTATATTATTACCTTTATGTCTGATTTGAATAAAATAAGGAACTTCTCCATTATTGCCCATATAGATCATGGCAAGAGTACTCTGTCTGATAGGATGTTGGAGACTACAAAGACGATCGAACATCGTAAGATGAAGGAGCAAGTACTTGATAGCATGGAGCTTGAGCGTGAGCGCGGTATCACTATTAAGATGCAGCCAGTGATGATGTCTTATACCCTGGACACTATATCCTATACCCTAAATTTAATAGATACTCCTGGGCATGTTGACTTCTCCTATGAGGTCTCGCGGGCCCTGAAGGCTGTTGAAGGTGCACTTCTTCTTGTTGATGCTACCCAGGGTGTTCAGGCACAGACTCTGACTGTATTAGCAATGGCGCGTGAACTTGGACTGACCATTATACCTGTTTTGAATAAAGTTGATCTGCCGAGTGCTAGGATTGAAGATGTTAAAGATGAGATAGTTAAACTTCTTGATTGTGACAGAGATTCTATAATGGCGACTTCAGGTAAGACCGGACTTGGCGTTGAGGATCTGCTACGGGAGATAATCGCTCGTATCCCCGCACCAAAAGAACCGATGCCGGACAGTGGAAGTTCCCGTGCACTCGTCTTCGACTTTGAATATTCCGCACACAAAGGGATAATCGTTTTTGTTAGAGTTTTAGACGGCACAATAAAGGCGGGGGACAACATGGTCTTCGTGGCATCTGAGGAAAAGTTTGAGATCATTGAAGTTGGTATATTCGCTCCGGAGAAGAAGGTTGTGGCTGAACTTGCTCCCGGTCAGATTGGATATATTGTGACAGGTATAAAAAAGATCGGACAGAACAAGGTCGGAGACACTATTACCAGAGTCGGTAAGGAGTTGCCGGCTCTGGTTGGCTATATGGAGCCACGTCCTGTTGTCTGGGCTTCGATCTATCCGGAGAGTCAGGATGACTTCGTGCTTTTACGACAGGCACTGGAGCGCTTAAAACTATCTGATTCTTCTCTGACTTATGATGAGGATCAGTCGACTTCACTTGGGCGTGGTTATAAATGCGGATTCTTGGGTATGCTTCATTTGGAAATCATCACTGAAAGATTAAAGAGGGAGTTCAATCTCGAACTAGTTATAACTTCACCTACGGTAAGTTACTTGGTAGAATATCTAGCAACCAGCCCTTCGACAGAGCTCAGGGTAAATAAAAAAGAGATGATTCATTCCGCGTCGCTCTTTCCTGATGACAGCGTTAAGAAGAAGGTTTATGAACCCTGGGTTAAGGCGAAGATAATCACTCCACCGGAGTATTTGGGCGAGGTTATGCAGATGTTCTATGAACATGAGGTGGAGGTTGGATCGACTGAGGTCTTCGGTGATAGGAGAAATCAGCTTGAGATCAGCATGCCACTTCGCGAATTAATGAGGAATTTCTTCGACAAGTTGAAGAGCATTTCTTCCGGGTTTGCTTCGCTTTCATATCAGATAGATGGTCTCCGTGAGGCCGATGTAGTGCGTGTGGATGTGCTGATTGGGGATGAACTCTTCCCTTCGTTTAGTAAAGTGGTAGCTCGGCGCGTAGTCGAAGAAGAGTGTGAGAAGATAGTCGATAAATTGAAGGCTGCCCTACCTCGTCAGATGTTTGATTTCAAGATACAGGCGCAGGCCTTTGGACGTATTATCTCATCACGTTCAGTGTCGGGTATGAAGAAGGATGTGGCCGGTTATTTATACGGCGGAGACATCACTAGAAAAATGAAACTTCGCGAGAAGCAGAAGAAAGGCAAGAAGAAAATGGAGAGGTTGGGCAAGGGCAAAATAAACATCCCACAGGAGGTGTTCCTTAAGGTTATCAAATCCTAAAATCCCAAAATTCTAAAACTGATAGACTTAGATGCAGAACGCGAAGGAGGCGAGGCTTATGACGAAACTGTACAAATAGTACAGTGAGGAATAAACGCAGTCTCCGACAAAGTTATGCGCTAAGTATATAGGTTTTACTGGTAGAAGGCTGGGATGTAGAGCAGTACCATACTGATCGCTAGGAGTACACACATAATACTCCAGAGCAGATTTATCTTCTTTTTGTTTTCTTTGTGAAATAACATTGTGGGTATATTATCCATATACTATAATACGTTGGTGAGAGATTTACAAGAAAAGAAAAGGTGGAAGAAATATATGCAGTCTCCAATAATGATAGGAGTACTGTTGATCATTGTTGTCTTACTAATCAATAGCGATTACAATATTTACAAAACTAACCAGATAACTAAGATGAATAGGGAGGAGTCGGAGAAGAAGCTAGCTCTTTTGCAGGATAACCGTGATCGCTTGATCGCAGAACTGGAGAGGCTTAAAACAGAAAGAGGGGTAGAAGAAGAACTCCGCAATAAATTCCAGATCACAAAGTTGGGCGAGGAGGTGCTTGTGGTGGTAGATGAGGTTAGCGATAAGAAACCTGAAGTGAGTGACAATAAGAGCTACTGGGATAGTTTTCTGGATTTTTTTACAAAATAGTTTTTAAGCGGGTATAGTTCAGTGGTAGGATGCGACCTTCCTGAGGTGAGGCGCGCTTAGCGCCGCAAGACCTTTTGAGATATATTTGAGTTTGTGCGAGAATATATCCAAAAGGTGTACAGATCCTGTAAGGATGAGATTTAATTTAGAAAAGCGGCCATAGTTTAGTGGTAAAATGAGTGCTTCCCAAGCATTAGATGGGGGTTCGATTCTCCCTGGCCGCACAAAAGTAGTTAGAGAATACAAGGTTTTTTCAGCTATTGACTTTTACACTATAATATGCAAAACTAGAGAGGGTTTGAAAACATAGATTGCGTTACTAGTTCAAGGAGGAAGTATTATGTCTCTGGGTCAAAAGGTGTGGGAGCTTCTTTATATAATGATCTATCTCTTGTTTTGCCTTGTTCTTGTTGGCGAGGTCTTCCACAACAAGGATACCCGCTCTCCAGCCGAGCAGATGGACGAGGCTCGGGAACGGGCGCGTAAGGGTCATCAGACCATGCTGAACGGCGAGACGGTTAGAAGCCTGAAGCCGGGAGATGTGGTCCGATACAACGACAAGCTCTGGATCGTAAGATTCAATAGCTTCCGTGGTCTAAGGATCTCTCATCTGGAATATGACTTCGACGATCTGAATCCCAGCAATTCTTGGCAGATGGAGAAGGGCAAGATCGAGGCTTATCACCAGGGAACACCCGAATGGACGAAGGCCTGTGAGAACCTGGTGCTCGACATATCCATGCCTACGGACGGGGTTGTCGGACAGCCGACTGCCGAGACCAGCAGTCACCTGTAAGGAGCCATACATACTATGCGAGGCTAAGCCTCGCATAGTTGCCCGAAGTCCCCGAGAAGCGGGGCAACAGCAGTCTTTCGCTCAGCGGGAGACTTTTTCATTTTTTATAAAAAAATGATCCCGCGTAGCCTTGTGCGAAGTGGGATAGTGGGCAATAATGGAATTAAATCTAATGACATTCATACGCAACATTGAAAACTTCGAATGCGCTAAATGCGGATTTTTTGTTGCTGGCAACGGCTTCACCAACCACTGTCCGGAGTGCTTATGGAGCAAGCATGTAGATGTAGAGCCCGGAGACAGGCTAGCCACCTGTCAGACTCTCATGGAGCCGATAGGGATAGAGATAGATGGGGGAGAGACTTATATATTGCAAAAGTGTATTAAGTGTAAACACACGAGACGCAATAAGGTGTCAAAAGATGATAGTTATGATAGGATAATTTCAATATCGAAGCCCGCTAATTAGCGGGCTTCTCGGAGCCTTACGGCACTTTATACTTTGTATTATTCATCATAACAGGATGATAATAAAAACAAAAATGTTACATATCTGACGGCCGTTCAATCTGTAACAAGTTTTAAAATTTAATAAATAGTTTGATTTTAAGCTTAATTGATGTTATAAAAGACAAGTCCAAGCTCCCGTCGTTCAACGGATAGGACGGAGGTTTCCTAAACCTTAAATCGAGGTTCGATTCCTCGCGGGAGCACAAACAAGAGCGGAGCGGTTTTTTGTGCTCCCGAGCAGGCAAACTGCTTTGCCTGCGCCGGGGAATCGAAAGACTTTTCGTTCTCCGATGGATATCGGAGCGAAAAGTACCAGCGCCCGTAGGGCGAGATTCCTTGTTATTGACTTATTTAATATAAATGATACTCTATTCTCTAGATCGTGTACGTTTCTAACTCGAAGGATGGAACAATGAGGAAAACACACTTGCTCGGTCTATTGTTCTTGGGTGGGGTACTGCTTCTGACTGGTTGTACCCCCGGTCCAAATACTACGGTGAATGTTCCAGCTTCGGACGGAAATATTGCTGGGTTCTGGCTCGGTCTGTAGCACGGAATAATCGCGCCGATCACATGGATCATTTCGCTTTTCTCGAGTGATGTGTGTCTGTATGAGGTTCATAACAATGGTGGTTGGTATAACTTCGGTTTTGTACTTGGTGCCGGTATCTTATCTGGTGGCAAGAGAGCATCGAGCAGAAAAAAGGCTGAGGTCGAAGTAGTCAAAGGAGTAGCTAGCTAAGCATGCGAGGTTGTGGCCCCGGGATTGTCCCCGGGGTCTTTTTTTGTTATTATATAATTAATGGAAGATAAACAGCTCGGAGAATTATTAGAACTAACCCGTGAGAACAATAAGATTCTCCGCGGGATACAGAGGTCTGCAAGGGTAAATAAGGTTTTTAAATTTATTTACTGGGGTCTTATAATCGGCTCATTTGTTGGAACTTACTATTACATCCAGCCATATTTCAATCTGCTACTTAATTTGTATAGCCAGGCCGGCTCCACCCTGAGTGATATTCAGAAGAAGGCCAGCTCTATACCGGATCTTAGCAAAACTCCCGGAGCCGTAGATATTCTTAAACAGCTTGACTCATTGAATCAAAGATAAAAGTCCCAAAAACTCGAAGTGAGTCTTCCTGTATAGGAAGACTCACTTCGAGTTTTTTTTGTTTGGTGCACTCTGGTGGATGATGTTAGAACTGAATTAATGAAGTCTCTTGTGATTCCCTATATACCAAACCTATCCGCTTGGGCAGAAAAATAAAAAGCCGTCAATATGACGGCCGAATATAGAATTAACACTTAGAGTTGTTACCAAGTTATAACTATCACGAACTGACTAACGCCCACAAACAAGAGTTCCGGTCTACCACCCTTTGAATAGACAATCTTTGGGCCAAGATTTCTCTCTAAGCACCAGTCATAGATCTTCTCTGCATCACCTTGTAGCACAACATTACCGTTACATTCATCTGTCTCAGGATTGAAGCCGTGGTTCGAAATGTAGAAGTCGCCCAACTCAAGAACTATTACAGAGATATCTTGGCCGAGCTTGGGGGCCTCCCTAATCAACCTCTTAACGCCATAGACCCCATTGATATAGCGTCGCCTCCGCAAATATTGAGTAGGATCTATAGCCTTGACTTCCGCAGATTTGACATAATCTGGCAATAGCATTGTGTCTTCATGAGCATCATCAAGCAGCTTTTTCATGCTTTTCTTCCGGTCTAAAACTTCATCGTGATGTGTCATCACTTGACCTCCGATGATTGTCAATTATCCAAAAACAGTCCACATCTAAACTAACATTTATATATGAACACAGTCAACCTAAGCTAACTTAAGTTCCAACTCCACCACACCGTCAATTTTTCAGCGTTACAAAACAAGGATAAAATTTGGTGCCGAGGGAACAACCGGTTGTTTAATTATGCCGATTTTAATTCCAAATAAATTGTCCTTACCAAGCTTCGGGGGATTAGGTCACGAGTTACTAAGTCTGCTCATTTCGCTAAAGCGAAATTGCGCGGACTAAGTACTCTCGACCCCGCCTCGCCTGTCCCCATGGGACATGGCTGTGGCTTTCAAATCCGCACGAACGCCAAGCAGTTGGCGTTCTCCCTCGGCAAGTAAAAATCCCCTTATGGGGATTTTTTTGGTGCCGAGGGGCGGATTTGAACCGCCGACCCCATGCTCTTCAGGCATATGCTCTACCAACTGAGCTACCTCGGCATAGCTAAGATACTAGCAAAAAAAGGCTATTGAGGCAATTATTACCCTAGCGACTTGATTTTAAGCGTCTTGGAGTGGTTTTTGTTAAACTTTGGCATTCTGATTATTAGCAGACCGTGCTTCTCTATGGCTTCAGAGTGATCAGCGTCAACTTCATCAGGCAGGACGATGGTTCTATCAAATGGCCCCCAATATAGCTCCTTATGCACATACCGCTCTTTCTCTGGAGACTCAGGCTCCTCTCTTTTGGCCTTGATAACAACCATCTCTCTGGTGATGTTAACATCTAAGTCGTCGGGTTTAACGCCGGCGATCATGGCCATGACTATTATTTCGCTTGGAGTCTGATATACATCTACGGCCAATTGCGCCCCTTCAGCGCTATCATCACCCCAGCTTTTTTCTTGAGTATCCGGTTCTTCTTCAGTACTGCTTGCCCGCCGTATACTGCCGGTTATACGCTCGAAAAATGACCTCTTTTCTTTTCTCATCATATTTATGTTTTATTCGATTTGATTGGGATCGTTGTAAGTATCTTCTATGCGAAGCTTCTCAAAGAAGAGCAGTAGAAATATTATAGCCAGCCAGAGAGTTAGAAATACAATTGAAATACTCCCGCCGTTACTCTTAATTATAAATACATTAAAGGATGTGTGCAAGACTGTAGCTGTTAATAACCCCATCACAATAGCTATAAACTTGGCGAAATAGCCTCTTTTAAATGCCATCGCCATCATACAGCCTATTAGTGCAGATGCTAGCGTGTGAAGTAGGCTTGCCCCAACAAAACGCATACTGCCGGTCAGTAAAGATGATAGTTTGTCTTGCGAGTTTATAATAAAAAGAAAATTCTCAGCGGCGGCAAAACCGAGTGCCGCAGTTATCATATAGATCGGCGCATCTAATGGCTCATCATAAAATTTTGTACGCAGAGCTCCGAGGTAAGCCGCAGAGAACTTCATAGTTTCCTCAATGAGCGCCCAGATTATCAGAATTGTTACTGAGTCCACGACATGGCCTGCAATATAAGATTCGGCGAAATATGTGGGTATTATACTTAAGATACCAGCAAGAAAGGTTCCGACGATCATTCTTGCCGGTTCCGGATGCTTGTTGTCTTCGCGTAGCCAGAACCATAGCCAAAGAATCGCAGGGATTATCCCGCCGATCAGAGAGAAGAACAATGCAGTGGGGCTGGCTAATGTGGCCATTTTTCTATCATTAATATTTCACTCTCGCCCTGCCCTCGTGGGAGAATACTCCAGAGCTCCTCGGTGATGAACGGCATGAAGGGATGTAGGAGTTTTAGAGAGGTTGCAAGTATATCTCGCAAAAGCTTCTTTCTGGAATTGGATATCGCTATATCGACACCCTGAAGCAATAGCTTACTTTCTTCAATTATCTTATCTGCAAATTCGTGCCATATATAGTGATACAGATCTTCTGCCGCGAGGTAGAATTTATAACTTTCCATGTCAGTAGTTATTTTCTGTATTAAAGCTTCTACATTTTTCCAGATGGCGATATCTTCGGATACTAGGGTGTTATTTTTGTTTAGATCAAGATCCTTTGTATTGTCGAGGGTGAACCGTGTAATATTCCAAAGTTTGTTGGCAAATTTCGAATAGGCTTTCACTTTTTGAATATCAAAACTTAGATCGTTGCCCGGTCCTATACCGACGATCATAGACATTCGAAGTGCATCAGTGCCGAATTGCTTGATAACCTCTTCAGGCTCAATCCCATTTTTAGCAGACTTACTGAATTTTTTACCTTTGGCATCCCTCACGATTCCATGAAGATAGACTGTTTTAAATGGGATAACGCCTAAGAGATATTCACTCATCATAACCATTCTGGCCACCCAGAAGAACAGTATCTCGTAGCCTGGATTCATAAAGGTTGTAGGGTGGTAAGTCTCTAGGTCGATCGTTTTTTTCGGCCAGCCTAAGGTGCTGAAAGTCCACAGTCCGGATGAGAACCATGTATCAAGAGTATCCGGATCCTGTTTGAAACCCGGGTCTTCCGGAGCTTCGATACCACAATAGATCTCGTCGTTCCTATACCAGACAGGAATTTGATGTCCATATATAATCTGCCTTGAGATGCACCAGTCGCGCAGGTTATCTATCCAGTTGAAGTAGATCTTCTCAAAATGATCAGGAAGAATAGTAACTTCGCGGGACGAAATAGGCCCCCTCATTAGTTCCTTCAGAGTTTTGTTGTTTTTTGAAGGGATAGCTTTGTTGACGTTTATAAACCACTGCAACTTCGGAAGAGGTTCTACTATCCCACCTGTCCTCTCTGCTGTTGATACATTCTGCTTGATCACTTCCTCTTTCTCCAGTAACCCTTGTTCGCTAAGCCACGTGACGATAGCCTCTCTGGCCTCGGTAGTTTTCTTACCTAAAATCCTTTCGTCGCCAACGGTCATTTTCGCAAATTCATTTATAACTTGTACGGTTGGCAGATCGTGTCGGGTGGCCATATCAGCGTCTATCTGACTATGTGCCGGTGTAACTCCCAGTGCTCCGGTGCCGAATTCCGGCTCTACTGAATCATCCGCGACTATTTTTATGTTGAGTGAGACTCCACAGAAATCTTTTATTTCGTATGTCTTACCAATATATTCTTGATATCTAGCATCTTTTGGGTTTACAGCTACGGCAGTATCTCCAACTTTGGTTTCGGGACGAGTGGTGGATATTGAGATGGGAAAATCTTTTGAATATTTAAAAGTATAAAGTTTTGCTTCGCGCTCCTCGTAAACTATCTCGTCATCGGCGATGGTTGTCTGTCCCTTAGGGTCCCAATTAACAACTCGGAAGCCCCGGTATATCAGGCCTTCATCATACATCTTTTTGAAGGCGGTTCTCACGGCAAGACTACGCTCTTTGTCGAGGGTGAATGCTTCACGAGACCAGTCGAGAGATGAGCCGAGTAGTCGCATCTGCCCGAGCATATCCTGCTGATTTTTCAGTCCGAATTCGTTTATCATATTGAAGAACTCGTCTCGCGGGAAATCGTGTCGAGATTTGCCAGATTCTTTTTGTAACTCTTTCTCAAATCTTGACTGTGTTGCAATGGCGGCGTGATCTGTGCCGGGTATCCATACAGTGCGCTTGCCCCGCATACGCTCGAAGCGTACAGCGGTGTCTTGAAGGCTGTGTTCAAGCGCATGTCCGAGGTGAAGACGGCCAGTCACGTTGGGCGGAGGTAAAACCACGGAGAAGGTAGGCGCAGTTGCTCCTGTAACCCCTTTCTCTATACAGACATCCGGATTAAAATAGCCGGAATCCTCCCACTTCTTATATATTCTAGCTTCCGTCTCGGCCGGGTTATAAGGTTTAGATAGTTTGTCTTCCATGCTGATATTCTAGCAAAATTATTTGATTTCGGGAATATTTAATCTCGCTTCGCTAAAGCTACGCAGGATCATTTTTTTATAAAAAATGAAAAAGACCCGCTCATAAATTATCATTTGAGCGGGTCTTGCAGGATGGCGCTATTATTATAAACCAGGTCACGATACTCCCAGTTGAGACCAGAAAGTGTTGCTGGTATTTTCATTATGAATCTATGTCCGACAGCTCCCATCTGACATTTTGCATCGTCGATCGATCCGACATGGTAATAGACTCTGTTGGATATGCTCCAATAGTCATCTCCACATCGTACATACAAGAATATGTGTCCATCATTGCCATTGGCGATAATGACGAATTCACAACTGTATCCGGAGTGGATGGCGTACAAGGCACCAAGTTTTGCAAAGGCTTCGCAGTTGCCCCGGCCAGTTTGGCGTAGTACATTTAGAGATGGCTGTTTCGGATCAAGATCATATTTCTTAACTTCCTTACGGAAATCTTTGATCCATTGTGGTACCTTAGCCCTGAGTTCGGGTTCGTTGCCGGTGATAATGATCTCACCGTTTTTGATTGTCTGAGAAAGCGCAGGATTGGCGGTCATAATACAAAGCAAGTAGAGTAGAGTAAGAATATATCGCACTCTGACCCCCCCTTTTTTTTGAAAGAGCTTATTGAGTCCGAATCTATTTTAGCACAAGATTGCCCTTAGCCTTGAAATTTTTCTGGGGACTAGTTTTTTTAGATTTATAGCTAAGCAAACGCATGTATCCAGCCATGCCGATCATAGTGGCGTTGTCTCCACATAGGGATTGGTGTGGGATCAGGAGTTGCACATCTTTGAAATTTTCTTTTGTAAGCTGTTGAAAAGCCTGGCGTATTTTTTTATTCGAAATAACCCCTCCGCCGACGATTAAGGTTTTAACGCCAAATTTCTCTAGTGCTTTTTTTGTTTTGCTTACCAGTACCTCAACGACAGCTTCTTCGAATTCGTGAGCGAGCTCAGCTTTTAAGTCAGGAGATAGTTCGCCGAGTTCTTTGATTTTATAAAGTACAGAAGTTTTTAATCCTGAAAAAGAAAAATCTAAGTCATCAGAGTGGATCATAGGGCGTGGGAGCTTGATCGTTTTTTTACCTCGATAACCCTCCGCCATCTTAGAGATCTGTGGGCCACCTGGATAGGGAAGTCCAAGCATTCTTGCTACTTTATCGAACGCTTCACCGACGGCATCATCTCTGGTGTGTCCGACAACCTTATAATTCTGCCAGTCTTTTATTAAAACAAGTTCAGTGTGGCCACCACTGATAAGTAGAGCCAGAACAGGCATCTTGAGTTTAATATTTTCCTCCACACCAACGACAGCTCCCGGTAGAAGAGCAGAGAGTGTGTGACCTTCCATGTGGTTCACAGGCACAACTGGTTTCTTCCAATATGCAGATAGCGCTTTCGCAAAGTTAATACCCGTCCATAGAGCTGGTTCAAGTCCTGGGCCGTAGGTGACGGCTACGGCATCGATCTTCGGAATTTCAATATTAGGCACAAAATTTAAAAAGCTTTCTGCAAGTCCCTCTTCTCTCTCTAATATTTTTTTTATTTTTAAATCTAGTTTTGAATTTTGAATTTTTCCTGACCGGACAGGTACTTTTGAATTTTCTAAAAGCCCGGATTCTTTTAATGCCCGTTCTAAAACCGGCACCAGGTTCTTAGCATGCTCTCTCTTGGCTATGGTCGGCACAACACCTTGCCACTTTGCATGTAGATCGGCTTGCGAATGGACAATCCCTGAGAGCAATTTGAAAGAGGGGGATTTTAACGTCCCCCTAGCCTCCACCACACTTATGGCTGTCTCATCACAACTTGTTTCTATACTTAATATCCTCATGATTATTCTGGTGCGCATGCCTGGAGTACTCACACACTGGGAAACCCACGGTTTTCCCAATCCTTCCTCCACGGGAAAACTACAGTTTTCCCGGCCCCTTTCGAGGTTCGAGTCCAGGCATGTGCCCGCCTCACTTCGTTCGTTGTGCGCATGCCTGGACTCGAACCAGGGGCCTTTACAATGTCAATGTAACGCTCTAACCACCTGAGCTACACGCGCGCAAATTCTATTTACGAATTTCAATGAGTAATTATAGAATTTAGCGTCCCGCTGAAGTTTTACGCGAAGGGGGACTTAGAGTAAGTTATAACAGAAGATTTTGGTTATTTCAAGGATCAATTTCTGCACTGATCCCCGCAGAAGGCTCCGCTTGTTTCTATGCAGTTTACACAGCAGATGAAATGGCGATGGCAGAGATTGTTGTTGCAGTTTATGTAATTCTCACTTTGCTTATTACACTTATCACATTGTCCGATTATTTCGTGTGCTGGACTATCGGTGTCGAAGCCCATCGTGACTCGGCCATCAAAGACATATAATTTACCTTTGAAATATTGGTTAGGGAACTTCTCCATGTACGATACAATCCCGCCGTTCAACTGACTGACATCTTTAAATCCTTTCTTGATTAGATAGCCGGAAGCTTTCTCACACCGCACGCCGCCAGTACAGACTGTCACAACCTTTTTGTCTTTCAAATATTCAAGCTCCGGAATTATTTTCGGCAGATCTCGGAAGTTGGTTAATGGAGGAAGTATTGAATTCTTAAAGTGCCCGACTCTGTGTTCATAGTCATTCCTCATGTCGACGACATAAACTTCCTCGCCGCTTTTTAAAAGTTCGTGAAGTTCTTCAGGATTCAAATGTCTGCCGGTAACTTCTGTCGGATTCACATCTTCGCCATCAAGATGTGCGCTCACTATCTCTGATCGGACCTTGATAGATAGTTTAGGAAAGGCCAATCCGTCACTCGCACTTATCTTCCAGTGAACGTCAGCAAAGAGGGGATCAGCCTTCATCGCTTCTATATACCTTTCAGTATTCTCTCTAGTGCCTTCGACCGTGCCATTGATTCCCTCTTTGGCGATTATAATTCTACCCTTTAGAGTAAGTTCTTCACACAGCTTCTTCTGCCACGCCATCAGCGCTTCCGGGTCCTCGATGTTTATATATTTGTAATATAAGAGTATTTGATGAGTCATGGTGGTATTTCGCGATGACCCTACAGAGAGTCGTTCCTTACAGGAACAGTACCCCAATTGGATATTTTATTTCTTCCTCGATAAACTCGGAATCATAAACTATCTCAATCGGGCTTCGACTCTCTGGCGTGAATGAAGCAGTTCATTCACTTAGTCTCCTTGCTTCGCAATGACCCTACAGAGAGTCGAACTCTGCTTCCAGCCTTGAAAAGGCCGTGTCCTAACCGATAGACGATAGGGCCGTATAGTTTTTTAAAATGCCTCACTGCGTTTCCCTCCCTACGGGAGCAGTACACCTTTTGGATATTTTGCTTCACTAGCTCGCAAACTACCTCAAAAGGTCTTGCGGATGGGACCCCTTACCCCATCCTCACCTCTCAAAGGCCGTGTCCTAACCGATAGTCCCGACCCCACAGGGTCGAGGATCCTCGATTTTATGGAGATTTCGCTGTAACGAAATCGTAATAAAATCGGGAACGATAGGGCCGTTAGGTTTCGTTATAATACTAAATTTTGTCAAAAATGCAAAATGCTGTTAGTATTTAAACGCTTAAACTTGGAGGTGTGGGTGAGTGGTTGAAATCACCAGTTTCGAAAACTGGCATACCCGAAAGGGTATCGGAGGTTCAAATCCTCCCACCTCCGCATTGACTAAATCAATTATTCCTGATATTATCTCATCGGTTTGAGTGCTCCTTGACACTGTACGAAATAAAGGCCCCCTACGCATAAAGCTACGGAGGGCCAAAGGAGGCAGAGATGGTTCCCGGACTGAAAACACCTATTTTCGCCTTGCCGGCTCTCGTGGCTGAGCCTCATACTCAAGAGTTCACAAAGAAGGGGATCCCTTTCAAGAGGCGGACAGTACGAGTAGGGCCATACGAGCTCGATGCTTACATCTTCCAGTGCGCGAATGTGGCGGAAGCGAGGATGACCTTCATTGACGTTCTTCTGATTGTCGGTATCGGGCAAGCTCCTTACCCAAATGTCATTAATGCCAAGAATGCCAAGTGGGGCAATCGCACTGTTCCGTACGTTGGGATCAAGACCGGAAATATCAGGATCATCCCCTTGTCAGAGAAGGAAGACGATAAGAAGACGATCGAAGAAGCTCCCTATTCCAGCATCAGAATTATCTTAGAGAATTTCTCTAGGCTTGCCGGAGGATTGGACATAGATTTTTACGCCGAGAAACGCGATATAGGTAGGCCTCCGCTACCCGACAAGCCTAATCTGATCAATATTTTCCCTTGGAGCTATTCGCCCGGATATTCAAAGAGCAAGTATCTACGCCGCGCCTTCGACCTTCAGTTGGATACCAAAGAAGGCAACGGTGTTCTGACCTTCTCCGGTACTCCCGGAAGAGGGGAGTTCGTCGGCGACGGGGAGAACGATCTTGCGCAGATAGTTGGCAATAACTGGTATTTTCTGTTTTGCGTGGTTGAATTTTTCAATTCTCTTACTAGTTTGAAAATTTTGGATAATGCTCTGGCTGTGACCCTACGCCGTTATCAGGCTCTGCAAGGTGGAGCTAAGCCATCTGACAAAATGCTCCGTCTGAATCGCAAGAGGTTTGTCGACGTTACAACAAAATGGATAAGCACCGTCAGTGGCGGCATAGACAGAGAGGTGCAGAAGATACAACAAGAGATTGAAGATCTGAGGATGACTCTGGCTATCAATGAGCGTGAATGTTTCAATCTTCAGCGCTTGAGTAAGACAGTAAGCAATGCCCTGCCCAAAGATGAATTGTTCAGATCTCTCAAGGGGCAGTGGCGCAGGATCCGTTCGAATCCATATGTATCGGAACTATCGCTTGCTGAAGATATGATCCGCGTTACTACTATCGGAGCTGACATTACTAATGCGGGCAATACTCATCAGCTTGGCAGGTTCGCTTTCGCAATCCATAGAAACGGCGACTTCTATATCTGGAGTCTCGATCGGTTTCATCCGGAAGGAGTTCCTCATCCTCATATCAATAAAGAAGGCACGCCCTGTTTTGGCAATGCCGGCACGGCGATCAAGGATGCGATCAAGGAGCATCGATACGCAGACGGCATCGGCTACTTCACTCGTTGGCTTTTCGAAGGTTACGAAGATCAGACGGCTCTGCACAAGATCGCTGAATGGCCGATCAAGGTGATACTGGACGAAGGAGGTGTGCCTTGCATAGGACAATGAATTTCGATGCACAGAATAAGATCGTTGATCCGGATCTCTTCCGACCTGTTACTATCATTGGCGCCGGTTCAGTCGGCAGTAGACTCACTATCATGCTCGCCAGAGAAGGGTGCGCTGATCTTACGGTTTTGGATGGCGACGAAGTGGCCTCGCATAACGTGCCGATGTCGGAGTTCCGGCAGAAGCATATTTTGAGGCTGAAGGTCGAAGCGTTAAGTGAGATCGTGGAAGAAGCGTCAGGAGTTCAGATTAGGGTTATACCCAAGATGTACAACGGTGAACCGCTCAAAACCGCGGTCGTTGCTTGTGTTGATACTATGGAGGCGCGCCAGCTCATCTGGAAGGCTGTTAAGGACAATCCTCTCGTTGGGATCTTCGTTGATACGAGAATCAACGCTGAATATATCGAAGTGTTCGCTATTCGCACGTGCGATAAGGATGACGTGGATTATTATGAGAATTTCATCCGATATTCCTCGGTAGAAGCTACCCGGTCTATGTGCGGCAACCATGGTGCGATACACATCAGCAGTACCGCGGCCAACGTCGCCTGCGCTGCCTTGACAATGTTCTTCAAACAGAGTAAATTCAAGCGGCATCTGAGGATGTTGTGCGGGTACTTTCAAGAAGTATAGTTCTTTACAAAAAAAACAAGACAAAAAAGAGGGGGTGAAGGAAAATGACCAAGACCAAGAAGACTTTCGAAGTTCAACTTGAGGTCGTCCCCACTTCGGGAAAACCGATCACCAAGACGGTCACTATCGAAGCGAGCGCCACGCTCGCCGAGGTGCTCAAGGAGGCTGGAGTCAGCCTCGACAAGAAGAACCTGTCGGTCGACGGCAAGCCTGCCACGCCTGAAACGCGCGTGACTTCAGCATCGAAGATCGTCGCAGTTCACGAACGCCCGCAAGGTTCTTAGGAGCTCATAGTGAATACCACGCCCGGTTGCAGACACTCTGTTTGCAACCGGTTTTTTTATTGCCAAAATTCTAAGCTATATTTTGTAGTTTAAGATGCACGAAGACCGACTTCGAACATAGTTGCCACTCGGACTTTTTAATGCTATCTTGCTATTGGAAAAGAGCCGTTTGTCAATAAAGAGGAGGTCCCAAATGAGTACATCAGAAGTCGAAGTTTTGTCTCAGGAAGATACAGAAGAGATCGAGGAGCGGTTCGTGGATGCATGGGCAGATCTGGAAGCTTATGTCGAGGTTGTTGAGCGACGTGGCTTCAAGCTGATCAAGGATCCGGTCAGGAAGCTCGCTGAACTCCTAGAACGATGCTTCACAGATGATCAGATCGCGCAATACAACGAAAGGCATGCCGGTAAGACAACTTACAACAAGAGGATCAAAAATCTTGAACACGAGATCTTGCGCCAGAGAGTTCTTCAGAACGCTGATGCTATTTACTCAAATATCCTCAAGTGCGGAAGGTTGATGTATGCTAACTCCGATCTTCCATGGTCTGGCTATACCAAAGAGAGCATTGAAGAGTTTCTTATGCAGGCTGGTTTGAGTAAGGAAGATATTGATGGACATAAGGATTACGAGGAGGACGAAGCGGGTCATCCTATCTATCCGGAGACTGTTAGAGTTGAACCAATCACCAACGAGAAGAAGCTCAGGGAATTTCTTCAAAAAAAACTGTAAGTGCGCCGAAATCGTTGCCAGCCCCTAAAATAGGGGCTGTTTTTATTTGCTTGACAAAATAAACTCAATAGTGTATACTTACAGGTAATATTAGGACTCGAACTTATGTGTCAATTCTACTGACCCATTACAGATATCGGGTCAGATAGAAAAAATATGAATAATCTAGGTATATCACCATTGCTTTTGGCTATTCTGGAGAAGAATGGCCTCACAAAACCGACTCCTATTCAGGAGAAGTCTATTCCTATTGTCCTGACAGGCAAGGACGTTATAGGTATTGCCCAGACAGGTACAGGTAAGACGCTGGCTTTCGGTTTGCCAATGATCCAGTTGCTGGCTAAGAAGAATGGTGCTACAGGCTTAATAGTCTTACCAACCCGAGAGCTTGCCATGCAGGTTGAGGAGACTTTGAAAAGAATCGGTAGCCCGCTTGGATTGCGCACAGCTATTCTTGTTGGAGGCGCACCTATGGGCGGACAACTCTCAATGATCCGCCAGAAGCCTCATGTGATCGTCGCAACACCAGGAAGACTGAATGATCACTTACAGCACAAAACTATTAATTTAGGAACTGTAGCGATATTAGTATTAGATGAAGCTGACAGAATGCTTGATATGGGATTCGAACCCCAGATAAAAAAGATTTTGTCATCTGTACCAAAAGAACATCAGACTCTGCTCTTCTCCGCGACTATGCCTCCGAAGATTAGAGCGATAGCTAATACTTACATGAAGTCGCCTGCGACTGTGCAGATAGCTGAAGCCGGTAGTACGACTGAGAGAATTTCGCAAGAACTGTACATGATATCAAAAGACGAGAAGATCCAACTACTGGATAAAATGCTTTCTGATCATAAGGGTACCGTCTTGGTTTTCTCACGAACTAAGCATGGAGCAAAGAAGATCTCTCATAAGATCAAAGATATGGGGCACACTTCAGCTGACATCCACTCCAACAAGTCTCTCTCGCAGAGGAAGGCAGCGCTTGATGGATTCAAGAGTGGTAGGCATCGAGTGCTTGTGGCTACAGATATTGCTGCTCGAGGTATCGACGTCTCAGATATCGAGCTGGTTGTAAACTTCGATCTACCCGACAATCCGGAGGATTATGTTCACCGAATAGGCCGAACAGGCCGAGCTGGTAAGATGGGTAAGGCGATCTCTTTCGCCGAGCATGGCCAGCGTTATGATGTGAAGGAGATAGAGAGACTAATGAGGAAGAGTTTGGCGCTGAAGCCAAATCCTGTACTACCACCAAAACGTATAAGTGTCAGTGGAGTCAATGAGGTGGACAGACCTGAACGACCAAAATTCAATCGTTTTGCAAGAAGTAATTCTAGTCACTCAAATTCAGGCCGCCCAGCTTCGCAGTACAAAACATACAGACGCTAAACACAAAGGACTTAGACACTTAGATGCAGAACGCGAAGAAAGCGAATCTTGCGACGAAGATGTACTAACAGTACATTGAGAAGCAAATGGAGCTTTCGACAAAGTTATGCGCTAAGTGGATAGTCCGAGTTCGAGCTTCGAGCTGAGTTTTAAAATACCAGTGCAACAAAGTTTACCTTTACTGGCACGTTAGGATTTAAAACTCGGCTCGGGGCGTAAGAAAAAGCCAGCTATTGACTTAGTCGGCTTTTTTTGTTATACTTTTTATGGAAGATAAGGAGTTGAAAATTCATGGAGATACACTATGGAAGTTTTCGGGCGGCAATCCTGATTGGGCCCCTAGTCATCAAGATCCCGAACATGCAGAAGATCCTCTACAAATGCCGAAATTTTAAAACAGTCCGAGATCTGGTCTTCGCCGCAATGCAGCAAAATTGGAGTGAGTACAAGTGTTGGCTTGCGAACAAAGCAGGTTACCTTGCTACGGTGTATTTTAGCCTCGGACTCTTCAGTATCGTTCGCCGTAACTACGGTGTTGAGCCTGACAAGGAAGAATGGGCGGCGACCTTGAAAAGCTTGCCGGAAGATGCATACCAATATCTCTTCGGTGTGGACTTCCATTCGTACCATCGGCACAATATACGTCGTACAAGTTGCGGATATCAATTCATCGACTATGGTGCCACTGCTGGCGACGACGGCGGACACATCATCACCGAGTTCCTCACCCGCTGGAAGCCTGATCTTGAAAGAATTTTACTCAAATAATATTTGACGAAGTGCCCCTCGCTATGGCGGGGGGATTTTTTTATAACCAAAATGATTTAACCTTTGTTATAATTTTGATATGAAGAGAATTAGTGTAATGGGTACAGGGTATGTGGGTTTGGTGACTGGGGTATGCTTTGCTGAACTGGGTTATGAAGTATCTTGTGTTGATATAGATAAGCAGAAGATAGAGGATTTGAAGAAGGGGATCTCGCCGATATACGAACCGGGAATAGAGACGTTGCTTGTTAAAAATATAAAGAAGGGACGGATAAAATTTTTCAATAATACAGAGGAGGGTATAGCACATGCGGATGTTATTTTTATAGCGGTCGGCACTCCTTCTAAAAAAGATGGGACTGTGGAGACAAAATATATTGAGCGTGCGGCTGAAGAGATCGGAAGAAATATGCGTAAGTATGCTGTTGTTATAAATAAGTCTACGGTCCCTGTTGGGACAGGGGAGAGAGTTGCCAAGATCTTAGAGAAACATGCGAAAGTAAAATTCGACGTGGTCTCAAACCCCGAGTTTCTGCGTGAAGGCCAGGCGATATCTGATTTTTTGAAGCCAGACAGAGTTGTTATCGGAGTACCACTAGGCCGTGCCAAGAAGATAATGCAGGAGCTGTATTCACTTATAAAAACCGAGATACTCTTCACTGATGTCAGAACAGCCGAGATGATCAAGTATGCCTCCAACGCTTATCTTGCTGTCTCCATATCGTTCATTAACAGTCTCTCAGAACTCTGTGAGAAGATAGGAGCTAATGTTGATGAAGTGGCACTCGGTATGAAGCTTGATCAGAGGATTGGCAAGCGCGCATTCTTGAATGCCGGCCCCGGATATGGTGGATCGTGCTTTCCTAAGGATGTTAAGGGCCTCATCAGCACAGCGAGGAAGTATGACACAGAACTACCTCTGCTGAATGTAACTGAAGAGATAAATAAAAGACAAGGTGATCGAGTTTTAGCTAAGGTTGTGGGACTGGTGAAGGGTTTACATGGCAAGAAGGTGGCGGTTTGGGGACTTGCCTTCAAGCCGGAGACGGATGATCTTCGCGAATCTCCGGCAGTTAGGCTTGTCGAGGATCTTCTGAGTGCAGGCGCCGAGGTGGTCTGTTTTGATCCGGTGGCTGAAGCGAATGGTAGACAGCTTTTTCCACAAATAACATTCAGTAATAATTCCCTAGGTATGTTAAAGGATGCGGATTGTTTGGTTATCATGACCGAGTGGAAGCAGTTTAGGGAGATCACACTTCTACAGATAAAGAAAAATATCGGCCGTGCCAATATTGTAGATGCCAGAAATATATACAAAAAAGCCGAAGCCGAAGCACTGGGCTTTCACTATGAAGGTATCGGGCAGTAACGATAGTCTATAAAAATCTCAAATTTAGATGCAGGACGAGGAGAGAACGAGTATTATTTTGAAACTGTACTTAGTCGGTACTGTGAGAAATAAACGGAGTTCTCGACAAAGTCATGCGCTAAATTTGAGTTTTTTATTTCTTGGCGCGACGAAGGAAGGCCGGCACTGAAGACCAGTTCTCATCTTCAGATTTGTCCATGCCTATGTTCATGTCCGAAATGTTAGAAATGTTTTCTATTCGCTCTTCTTTTTTAAATGTATTCTTTAATTCTTGGACGAAGGACTTTGCCACCGGTTCGCTCACCTCGTTTATTTTTGGCCTCCTGATCATCTCATCACTCTTGCCAAAGGTTTCGTTGGCGAATCCTGTTGCGATAACTGTAACCTTCAGTTCGTCTTTCTTGAGATTTGGATCCTTGATTGCGCCGAAGATGACTCGTGCGTCTGGATCGATCGACTCAGTGATAACCTTAGCTGCTTCCTGGATTTCAAACATAGTCATGTCATCCCCGCCGGATACGGCAAATAGGACACCTTTTGCGCCCTGAATAGAAAGATCAAGGAGGGGGGAGTTTATCGCTGCTCTAGCTGCTTCTTCGGCGCGATTCTCGCCCGAAGCGGAACCTATACCCATAAGGGCTGAGCCTGTGTTCTGCATGATGGTCCTAATGTCTGCGAAGTCGACGTTGATGATACCAGGAATTGTTATTAGATTAGAGATACCCTCTACTGCCTGCCTCAATACTTCGTTGCACATTGCAAATGCGGAGAGGAATGTCGTACTTTTGTCGATGACCCCAAGAAGTCTATCGTTTGGTATGACGATCATCGCGTCAACTTCATTCCTGAGGTTCATTATGCCGTCGTTGGCTAGCCGCATTCTTTGAGCGCCCTCGAAGAAGAAGGGCTTAGTGACTACTCCAATGGTCAAAGCACCTTGCTCTTTAGCAGTCTTGGCAATGGTTGGTGCTGCGCCGGTGCCCGTACCTCCACCCATACCGCAAACTATGAAGACCATATCGGCCCCCTTGGTTATTCCTTGTATCTCTTCAATCGTCTCTTCGGCGGCTCGCTGCCCAACCTCGGGATTCATACCGGCCCCTCGTCCTTTGGTTAAGTTTTTACCAATATGGATCTTCTTCTCAGCAAGAGATTTGTGCAGATCCTGAGTGTCTGTGTTCATGGCCACGAATTCAACTCCGACAATCTTGGAGTCGATCATGTGATTGATAGCGTTACCACCCGATCCTCCGACGCCGATAACTTTTATTCTTGCGAAGGCTTCAATTTCTGGATTAACTTTTGGCATGTTAAAGCCATACTATCAGATGAGGAGATTATGGCAAGAATTGACGCAACCACTTTATTAAGTTGTTTTTTGTTTGTTTTGCGAAACGGCTAGGGGAGCTCTCTTGGGACTCATTATTTTCCCCTAGTGTGCAGAGTCCATAAGCGACTGCCCAAGATGAATCGACACTTCTTCTAACTACCTGCGATTCCTTATTTTCATTTATGGGGATACTTGACATGATCGATAGCGGAGCGATCCTGGCGGGCAGATTGAGGTACTCCTTAGCTAAGGGCTCTACAATATTTAGGTTTGAGCCACCACCAACCAGAATGATGCCAGCCGGCAGAAGAGAGTTCCTCCCGATCTTCTTTAGATGAGCTTCAATAAGATCAAAAATATCGGAGAGTCGGGCCTCAATGATCTCTTCCAATCTTTTTCTGTTGTAATTTTTATTATCTTTGCCTGTTTTACAATTTTCTGCCTCCTCCATAGAGATCTTCAACACAAGAGCGATGTCATTCGTGATGTCTACAGAACCGACTGGAAAAACTTTCAGCGATGTTAGAATCCCTTCTTCAAAGACCGCGATAGTAACGGTCTCTGCTCCGATGTCCGTTAGAATACAGCCCGCCGTCTTCTGCACCTTAGATAATATTGCGTAGCTTGCGGCAATAGGAGAGGGTACAATATTCTCTATTGAGATTCCCACCCCCTCCACGATGCTGATCAGATCGTTCAAGTGTTGCTCAAGACAGGTGATATAGAGCACTTTGACCTCCAGGATCTCTCCCTTCATACCATGGGGTCGACCAAGGATTTTCTTACCATCTAGTTTATATTGAATGGGAATAGATTGAATGATCTGGCGGTTAGCTATCTTCTTTAGGTTTGATTCGCTGGTCTCTAGTACGCGTTTTATGTCCGCTTCGCCTATCTCAAGGTCGGCTTTGGAGACAGCTATCGAGCCTTCGCCTATGATAGATTCAAGACTTATTCCGCCTATGGCAAGATACGCATCTTCTATTTTTTTGCCTGATATCCTCTCTGCTTCAACCACTGCATCTTTGAGAGACTCTGCAGCCTCTTCCATATCTATAATATATCCATGCCGAAGTCCACGCGATTTTGAATTTGTCATAGACAAAATCCGTGGAGTTGATTCCCCCTGAGTAATTTCTGAAACAACGATCCTTATCGAAGATGATCCGATGTCTATGCCTGTTATTATTTTATTCCTCACTTATAGTAAATTGGAGGATTTGAAAATGTCCCTAAATTTGTACCTTATTTTTTTCTCCTCTTCTTCCATTCTACTACCATGATCCAATCCTTCCAAATGCGCTAAACCGTGGATAAATATATATGCGAGATAAGCAGACAACTCTTCTCCAAGTTCCTTCGCCTCTTTCTGCACCACCTTGATAGCTATTAGAATTTCTCCTTCTGTTTTTGATAGAGGAAAGCTTAAAATATTCGTTGGTTTATTCTTCTGCCGATAGGTGTTGTTTAATCTTTTTGAGGTGGCATTACTAACGAAACCAAGGCTAAGTTCATAGCCTTGGTTCATAGTATACCCTGCAATATCCGCGAACGGAATTGGCGGGATCTTCTCTTTGGTTTTATTTTCGATATGTTGGAGCATCCTCTATCTTGCCGAGCCTTCTTAGTCGGGCTGTCTCGCTTCTCTTGGCGAGTCGCTTGAGTGTCTTCTTCTTCTTGACGTAGCTGGACTTCGCCCTTTCGTTATAGCGTAAGGACTTGGCGCGCCTTATAATGCCCGACTCCTGGACTCTCTTGGTAAATCTTCTGATTATACTTGAAGAGGTCTCGTTATTATTTTTTGTTACTTCTACTTGTATCATTGGTTTCTTAGGATACCATAAGACGGTTATTATTTCAACTTCTTTATGTATTCTGCTAGTTTGTCGACCTTGATCTCGTCTTGTGATCGGCTGTCCATATCGCGGATGATCACCGTGCCGTCTATCACCTCTTTCTGTCCCATTATGATCGTATATGGGATCTTCATCTTCTCGGCAACACCCAGTTGGGAAGATAGGCTGTCTTTGGAGAGAGATTGAAGAACGGGTATCTTTGCTTTTCTCAAAATATCTATGATCGATAGACTCTGAAGTTTAGCAGAGAAGCCGAGCTGAATGAAAAACATCTTAGGCTTCTTTAATATTCGCGGAGCGAGCTCCTGATTGAATTCCGGGGACATGACTACTCTATCTGCACCGATACCGACTCCGACTCCTGGGACATCCTTCTTGCTTCCAAGTGTTTTGGCTAGGTAATCATATCTTCCCCCTCCAGCTAAGGCTAGAGATACTGGTTCGATCTTAACAGCTTCCACATCTCCTTCTTTCTCTGTTTTTTCTCCAGCAACCACCCCAGCCACAACATCTTCTCTTGGGCTTGGAGTAGCCTTCGTGCTTACCTCAAAAACGGTCCTAGTGTAATAATCTAGACCTCTTACTAAATTGCTATCAATCGTATATTCAATTTTAAGTGTCTCCAAATACTCCAGCACTTCCTTGAAATGCTGTTTGCATGGGTCACACAAGAAACTGACGGATTGTGGGGCAGCTTCCTTTATTGGTTTGCACTTCTCATCTTTGCAGTCGAGTAGACGTAGAGGATTATTCTTTATTCGAATCTTGCAGTCTTTGCAGGTCGCGTTCGCATGTTTCTTATAATAGTTGGTCAGTTCTTTTTTGTACGAATTTCGGCAGGCTTTGTCACCGATGCTGTTGATGGAAAGCAGGAGGTTTTTGTACCCGGCATCTTCAAGGATAGACATTGTGACCTTGATGATCGTCGCATCAGCTATAGACTTCTCGCTCCCTAATATCTCAAGTCCGAACTGTCTAAGCTCTCTCCATCGCCCTTTTTGCGGACGCTCATGTCGATAGAAAGTACCATAGTAGTAGAGCATGACCGGTTGAGGCATAGATTGCATACCATTCTCAATATATGCCCTAACCACTCCTGCTGTGCCTTCCGGACGAAGACTAAGTTCTGAGCTCCCCTTACTCTTTACCCTGTACATCTCTTTCTCGACTATATCTGTACCCTCACCAACACCTGCCGTATAGAGCCGTGTCTCTTCAACCAAAGGCGTCTCTATCGGCTTGAATCCGAAGTAGATGGCGACTTCAGCGGCTTTCTCATAGAAGCCCTGGAAGAAGTAGTAGTCGCGTGTTAAAAGATCGCGCATACCCTTCGGCGCTCGTGGCGGCTCCATTTTTGAATTTTCTTTTTTTGTTGTTGCCATGATGTGTAAGAAACAGGGTTAATTAATTGGTAAACTTCTCTACTGCTCCCGGTGATACTTCTACTTTTGTGATTGGCAGAAGTCTTAATTTAACATGTCCGGTGATGAACTCGTCTGCCAGTGCTCCCCACTCTCTAGAATCTGAACTCGCGTTTCTGTTGTCGCCCATGACAAAATATTCTTTATTGGAGAGTGTCATGCTCGACTTTCTGGTGCCCCAGTTCTTGTCGGTTACATATGATTCGTTAAGAAGGAACCCCTCCGGATTTTCTTTATTTTTTATGAATATTTTGCTCTGATCTATCTCTACTGTCTCATCTGGAAGGCCGATTATTCTCTTGATGAAATATTTGGAGCGATCATAGGGATATCTGAAAACAACCACATCACCTCTTGCTGGTTTACTGAGATAGTAGGAGACTTCGTCCACAATCAGATACTCGCCATCATGGAAAGTTGGCTTCATAGAGCTTCCGCTTACGAGAAAAGGCTGGGCGATGAAGACTCGTATTGGCACGACCACTATCAAAGAGAGTAGGGTGAACTTGATGATATCTTTGATAAAAGTACCCCAAGATACCTCCTCTTCTATTTCTGGCATCGGACTAATTCCATCCTTATTCTCATGGCTATTTACTATATTTTCTTCATTCATTCCGCCTATTTTACTACAAAAATCGATTATATGCAAATAGGGGATATTTGGGCGGATTTCTGGCCATTGACAAATATCTCATATATGCTATACTTGTAGGTAGAAGTGTGCTCCTAGACAATAACCAACTTACGCTAGAATAGGCGTAGAGAAGGAGAAGAAGACAATGAGACCATCTATTGATCTGCCCTCGGCTCTTGCATCGCTGGTCGAGTACATGGTCCCACCTGGCTCCGATGACAAGAAGGTGGCCGTCATGTGTCTGGAGGTCAGGGTGCGGAAGTTCCAAGGTCACCATGACTTCCGGTCGGACTTCGTCTACTTGATGCTCCAGCGGTCCGGCGACTACTTCCGCGTCATGTGGAAGCAGGTCGAACGCGGTGCCAACTACTTGAACCTCAAGGAGTGGGTGGTCAAGGCGGATGGCGGCCGTATTTGGAAGGAGTTCGGCCTGGACATTCCGGTGCGTCAGGTTATCTCGACCTTGATGCGAGAGATCAGTCCCAATCTCCACGAGTTGGATATCGATCATCGGGTCGTCTTCGAGGAGAAACCGATGGTGGTCATGCTCGACAAGTATGAGTACACCCCCGGCGAACAGATCTTCTACGTCAAGAAGTACGCGCTACCCCCTTCATCGGGAGTCCAAGCCGAGCCCGTGTCGGCGATTACGGATACTGAACTCTCGATTGGCAAGTACCCCATTCCGCCGAAGCCGAACATGAACGGCGACGATCTCGATGCCATCCCGGCTGAACATGAAGGTTAGTAGCAACCAGCCCTAGTTCATCCGCCCCCCCCACCAGCCAGGTGGGGGATTTCTTTTTGCCAAGAATTTGTGGAGGTGATATAAATAAACCTATGTCATATATTATTGTCGGACTCGGAAATCCAGGTGAAGAGTATAAGAATACGAGGCATAATACCGGGCGGATTGTTACGGAATTTTTGCGTAACTCTTCTGATGTAGAATTTGCAGATTGGAAAAGTGATGTTAAGACCAAGTCACTCATATCTACCGGCAAATTAGGAAGCAAGAAGCTAACTCTTCTTTGGCCGGATAACTTCATGAATAATTCCGGTGTGGGTTTAAATAAGTTAGTAACTTCGAAGAAAACGGCTGAGGAATTGATAGTAATACATGATGATCTAGACTTGCCAATCGGTAGCTTTAGAATTTCTTTTAATAGAGGTCCCGGCGGACACAATGGTGTTAAATCTATAATTCAAAATATCAAGACTGAGGCGTTTATAAGAATAAGGATTGGTATCTCGCCAGTGACGCCATCAGGCAAAATAAAAAGACCGGTAGGGGAGGCTGATGTGGAGAAGTTAATACTCGGCGAGTTTAAGAAGGCAGAATTGGACCTTCTTAAAAAAGAGTCTAAAAAGATTATTGAAGCTGTCTCGTGCATCATTACTGAAGGACGCAACAAGGCGATGAGTCTATTCAACTAGTGTCAGCGTCATCTTCTGCTCTTTTGGCTCGAAGAGTGTGATGGTGAAGTTGTATGACTTGCCGAGTTCGAGTTTCTCCTTCATCTTCTCCTCTGTGTTAAAGGCTGAGATGTGTACTAGACCCGCTACACCCTCCTCGATGCTTACTAGGGCACCATGCTTGTTGTATTTGATAACAACACCGGTAACTTTAGCACCCTTTTTGTATTTAGATTCCGCAGCTTTCCAGGGATTCTCCTTTAGTGCCTTGATAGACAGAGATACCTTGCCATCTTTGATCTCAATGACCTTAACCTTAATTTTGTCACCAGTTTTGAAGAGCTTCTTAGGGTTCTCAACCAGAGACCAATCAATCTCGGAGATGTGTACTAAGCCCTCTAGGCCATCTTCGAGTTTAACGAATATTCCGAAGTCTACAGCTCCTGTAACTTCACCATCGAGTGTATCGCCAACAGTATACTTCTCAACCATCTCAGTCCTTTCTTTTTGCGCCCCACTCTTCTCTGAGAAGATTAGTTTGCCCTCCTTAGGATTAGCTCCAATTATAGATACAAAAATTTTCTGCCCAATCAACTTCTTTAACTCGATCATTATCCTATCCTTATCGCCGTCGTTGACTCTAGGATAGTGTTCAGGCTTCAACTGTGATGCAGGTAAGAAACCAACAACATTCTGCCATTCGAGAATAAGACCGCCCTTGTTGGCATCCTTAATGGATAGCTCAAGAACCGTTTTATTTTTGACCAAGTTCTCGGCCTCGGCCCAAACCAATGCCTGTCTTGCCTCTTTCAAAGATAGCCCAACATAGCCATCCTCCGGTGTTTCTGTCTCCACAACTTTAGCTGTGATGATATCGCCGACGTTGATCTTCTTGATCACATCTCGGGCATTTAAGAACTCTCTACCATAAATAACACCTGTACCGTAAGGCTTGAGATCTACATATAGAGCAAGCTTCACTATGCCGATGACCGGTGCCTCTACTAAGTCGCCCATTTCGGGTCTGCCCGCTATGTGCTTGGCGTATTGCTCCATTGAGCTTGAGTGATAGCTTGTTACGTCTGTATCAGATAGTTTTGTACCCATAATGATTAATTTTCCGTCCCCGTCTTGGTTTACTTTGATGCCCGGGTGGTTGGCACTTGCGGAATCTATATATTTGGCACATAACTTTGTCGAAAGTTCCGCCTACTCCTCAATGTACTTTTAGTACATATCGTCGCAGTACTCACTTTCTCCTCGTTCTGCACTCAAATCTATAAATTCCTTTAATAATTGAGTTGTGCCTAAGTATACCTAAAAGATTTAATATGTAAAGACATGGACGATTTTGCCATCTTTGTCGTAAAGGGTGACCTTGTCGTGTATATCTCTCAAGAATTTGCTCGATCTTTGCATCCAGATTATCCATCTTCTGCTAAAAAAGTTGCTTTTATTTTTAAAGTCTTTAATACAACCCTGATAGTTGTAGTGCGCTTCGGAAAATTCTAAACATTCCGCTATTTGAATTCTGGATTGATCCACTGTCTGGCAAGACCCAGTGGCCTCGAACACTAGAATGCAGTGGTCGGGTAGTTTTAAATTAGTATTGATGTCTGGTTCTGGGCAATTGCGCGAGATCTTACCCCCGAAGCTTTTGTCTTGATCAAGATAGCCGGTACAGAGATTCTCTCTAAAATCGAGATGCCGGTCTTGTTTACCTATGAATATCTTGGCTGAATCATTGCCCCTCAGTATGATCTCGTCTGGGGGAACAGCTGAGATTCCTGGTAGGTTATGTCCCTTAGGTATTTGGAATTCCTCGCCGCGAGAGTTTGTGAGTTTAAAGCCGGTGATGCTTATGCTGGTGGTGCCGGTGTTCTGTATGGTTGTATATTCGTCTTTGATGTTATCTGAATTATTTGTGTCGGTGATCTCGATCTGTCCGAAGAAAGTAGATGTGGCGGAGCGGTTGACTGATATCGGTACTGGCGTTATTGGTGTTGGTGACGGGAAGTTTGTAGTTAGGGTGCCCGATAGGCGATTGGCTTGTGTTCTTGTTAGCGGGCCGAAGTAGCCGCTGATCGGCTTTATATTGTTCGCGAGCTGGAATTTCTTAACTGCATCGACCGTGACATTGAAATAGTTTCCGCTAGACGTAGGTAAATTAAAAAATCCTAAGTTTCTTAAAAAATCTTGTAGTTTGATAACTTCAGGATCACTTCTTAATCCAAAGTTTAAATTTTTATTGAATTGAAATCCGGATGCAGATACAAATTTCGTCACCAGAAAGACAATAAGCAAAAGCCCAAACAGTTCTATAAGTCTCTTGCTGAGGTGTTCGAACACGAGCATGTATATTGAATAATATCATCTCTCTTGGCAGGAGAGCAATGTTGCAGTATATTATATGAATGAAAAATATATTTATTGCAGCGGTTTTATTCATCCCTATTTTGTTTCTGTCTTTAGTGGGTGGTGATGGAAAGGAGATTCCACCCGTTGTAGAGCTTCCGACAAAGCCGTGGATAACTATCACTAAGGGGGAAGTTTCTGGTCTTAAAAGTGGAGACAGTTTGGACTACCCGATAACTCTCGTAGTAAGCACCGATGGAGAGGCTAAGGTGCACTTCTTGGACGGCTCGGTGCTTCGTTTGGATTCTGGCACCACAATCACCTTGAATGATGGAAATTACGACAAAGCAAGCGGAGCTATTTCTGTCAAAGTTAGCCTGGCGGTCGGGAAAGTTTGGTCTAAGGTGATAGATCTTGCCACACCGGCTTCAGTCTGGGAGGTGAAGACATCCAACGCCGTGGCGACCGTACGTGGTACGGCTTTTGGTATGAGTTCGGAGGGAGGGCACTCTAAGATGTTTGGATCCCAACATACAGTTGCTCTCCAGGTAATAGACCCTAAGACCGGAGAACGAGTCGGCAAAGAACCGATAATTCTAAGTGAAGGCAAATTTGTCGAGTGGACCAATGATGATGTTGAGAAGATTAGAGTCAATAAAAAGGTGGTTGTCGCTGTGGACGTTGCAGTTAGTCCGGCTAGCGCAGGCGCGGGTATCGTGCCTAGAGATCAAGAGTGGTTGAATGCCAACGAGTCTGAGGATACTAAGATCGAAGTTCAAGTGAAAGATCTGAAGTCACGTGGAGTTCTGAGGGAAAAACTGCGTGAGGAGTTACTTAAAGATTCATTGAGAGAAGTTCGGACTGAATTGAAGACCAAAATTAATATTAAGACAGAAGAGAGGAGAGTGGGAGAAATAGTTGAGAGAAAGATTACGGAACCGGTAAAAAAAGCGGAGGTAAGAGCTGAGGTGAGGGCGGAAATTAAGAAAGAGATATTGAACAATGTTGAACAGAGAATAGATAGTCCGATCGGGGGGATAATAAGAAGTAGGCGAGGTACTCCTGTTGATCTTATTATAGAGTCGAGAACTTTCATTAACTCTGATTTTGCAGAACAGCAGAAAATTGCCTTTAGGGCGATGCTTGTTTTAAGTGATGGAAGCAAGGAGGATGTCACAAGTTCCGTAGATTGGAGGGTTGTGGGTCCTATTGGAACAATAGATGCGAGCGGGATTTTCGTAGGCAAGCTTACTCCTGAAATATCTGAAATGGGCGAAGGTTCCGGAGTCGTGATGGCTATCTGGAAGGGTGGTGACAAAGAGCTAGCCGGCAAAACGCCGGTATTCAGGGTCCTACTTAAATTTGAGGATGATGGAGAACGACGCGGATAGTATAAGGTCATGAATAGGAAAAAATTATTTTTTTATTTTTTAAACTCATTTCTCGGCTTAATCCTGGTCGGCTCTTTTCGTGCCGGACTTTTCTCGGGGATAGAGCAGTTCTTCGAGGATATTCTCTTCAGTAAAAAGGAGATTAATAAAGATATAGTTATCATTGGTATAGATAACGAATCTATCCAGAAGATCGGCCAATGGCCGTGGCCTCGAGCTGTGTTTGCTAAGGCACTCTCCAATCTGGAGCAGTATAAGCCGAAGTCTGTGGGTCTAGATGTGATCTTTCCGGAGGCTTCGCGTATAGGAGAGGCAGATGATTGGGCTCTTGTGAGGGCTATGGAGGGTTTGAAATATCCATTGGTAATGCCGGTTGAATTTACCAGTGTGAATATCGACGGCTTGCATGCATTTGTAGAGAGAGGTGCGCCACTGGTGAAAAATCTGAAAATTATAACTGATGTATCTCTAACTGCGCCGGCACATGTGAACCTAATACTTGACCGTGATGGTGTAGTGCGTAGGGTTCCACTTTGGATAGAGATCGCGGACAGTTCGGTGATCAATAAGGCGTTAGGATTGAAAACTGTCGAGTCGGCCGGACTTCGCCATAGAAATTCATACCCCAAAGAGAGTATTGAGCGGATCGTATTCGCCGGTCCGCCCGGATCATTCCCAATGGTGCCTTTCTGGAAAGTTTATGAAGGAAATATTGATCTACCACTCTTAAACAAAATTATTTTTATAGGTTCTACTGCAGCGGATTTGCATGATGAGAAGCCGACACCATTCTCGCGAGGCACAGCTATGAGTGGAGTGGAGATCCAGGCGGAGATCGCAAACATGATCTTGCAGGATTATAAACTTGCTCCGATCAGTGAGGGCTGGCTTGAGTTCTGGATATTTTTTGCCACATTATTGCCGGCACTTCTATTCTCTTTTAGTGAACGGCCATGGAAAGCTCTCGGAGTAAATGTTGTCTTGGGTATTTTTTACAATGTCGCGATCATCTACCTTTTTGGCGAGGGTCAGGTTGCGAACATTGTGCACATTAACTTGGCCTGGATCTCCGGCTCATTGGTCTCTTTCGCCTATCATTATTTTACTGTTGAGAAAGAGAAGAATCACCTGCGTAATCTTTTCTCTAAATATGTTTCTAGGGATATTCTGGAAGAGATGCTCCGCGATCCGTCTAAGATTAAGCTTGGCGGAGACGAGAAAGAGACCACTGTATTTTTCTCCGATGTTCGCGGATTCACAAATCTTTCTGAAGGCCTCACTCCCGGACAGCTGGTACATTTCTTAAATAAGTACCTTACTGTAATGACTGACATTGCTCTAAAAAAGCGGGGGGTTGTAGACAAGTATATCGGCGATGCAATTATGGCCTTCTGGGGTGCTCCACTTACCAATAAAATGCACGCTGTGGATGCAGTTCTGACTTCGCTAGAGATGGTGACTGCGCTAAAAAAGTTTAATGAGAAGAGTGTATCAGAAGGTGATCCGGCTATTGATATAGGTATCGGTTTGAATTCAGGTAAGGTGATTGCTGGTAATATGGGTTCGGAACAGCAGTTTGACTACACTGTGATGGGAGATACTGTGAATCTCGCTTCGCGTCTTGAAGGCCAGACTAAGACTTATGGGGTGCATATCATTATTAGCCAGCATACTTTTGATCATCTGCCGGCCGAACTGATAGAGAAAGAGAAGATCTTGATAAGAGAGTTGGATAGAGTGAAGGTTAAAGGTAAGAAATTGCCGGTCACGATCTTCGAAGTTGTCGAGAGAGAGAAGGAAGAGGCTGTGAAGGGGATCTTGTCTGACTTTGAGAAAGCTCGAAGATTTTATTACAACGGCGATTGGCAGGAGGTTAAGAAGATTACAGAAGATATTTTAAAAAAGTTAAACGACGGCCCAACGAGGTTACTTAATGAGCGTGCACTTTACTTCATCGAACATCCGCCTGCTACTTGGGAAGGTGTGTACGAGTTCAAGACGAAGTAGACTCTGTGAGTTATTTGTGTTAGTTTCAAACTAGACTCGCTTGCTTCTTGAGAATTTTGTAAAGATATATAAAGGAGTGTGTTATGAAGTTGGGGGTGGGAGATAATCGAACTCTCCGCGATATGCGTTCAATATTTGTCGGTTATGTAAAGAAGTATGGCTACTCACATTGTAAAACTGCCGAGAGGGAGATGAATTTTTGGGATCGCAAGGCTAGGATATATCTTCGTGGGACACTACTTCGTCTCTTTGAGCTTTACCCGGCGAAAGATTTTCTGATAATCAGATCATCTATGGTTGACCGAATATTCGAAGGCAAGAAGTTTTGTCGGAAGCTCCGGCATTCTGCCTGTCTGACCGAATCGCAGGCTGAGGTGGCAGAAGTTGCTACTGCTGTAAGTTTGCTTTCTTATGCACTTTATTCCCCGGTCAGGCTGACTCTTGCCGGTAGAGAGATGATTATTGTACTCAACGAAGCCGAACGCATCGAACGTCAGAAACAGAGCGGTGTTAGCAACTTTTGGCTCGACAATATTGAAGACTACATATGAAGTCATCAGTCGCCCCGCCCGCCCCCGTCTTGGGGGCTTTTTCTTTTATAAAAATTTTGTCCCGATTCGATTCATCGAATCGAGGATCCCGGTTTTGACTTAGATCAAAATCGGGACTATAATAGGTACATATGGTTATTTCTTATCATGGGATAGGGTGTTTTAAGGTTCAGTTGGGCGATGTGGTCATCGCTTTTAACCCTGTGTCTAAGGATTCAGATTTTAAATCAACCAGATTCTCTTCTGATATCGCCATTATAAGCATGAATGACAAGAACTATAATGGTGTCTCCAATGTCTCCGGCGGGAGTCGAGAACTCTTCGTTATAGACGGTCCAGGTGAGTATGAGGCTGGGGGGATTTATGTGAAGGGTTTCTTGGTGGAGCAAACTATCAATGAAGTTAAGAAGATGAACACTATTTATTCTGTAGTTTTTGATGACATAAATTTATGTCACGTCGGTGCGCTAAATGTTCTAGATATAAAACCAGAAGTTAAGGAGGAACTTGGAGCAATAGATATACTATTTGTGCCGATTACCGGCAGTTCGCCAGCTGACGAATTACTTAACGCTTCAGATGCTAGTAAGCTGGTAAACTTACTCGAGCCGAAGATTGTCATCCCAATGCAGCACGATATCAACGGCGTGTCTAAGACTGCTGTCGCATCTTTCTTGAAGGAGTCCGGAGTAGAGAACGTGTCGCCTCTGGATAAGTTGACGATTAAAATGAAAGATCTTGAGGGGAAAGAAGGAGAAGTTATTTTGTTGTCACCAATAGTATAAGGGATTAGTATAAGCATAAGAACTAAAAAAGATGCAAAGATTACATAATTTTATGGATAAGATGCGGGAGAAGCCGGTAGAACAAAGACGGAAGATGCTTTTGCATAGTACCGTCTCCCTCGGTCTGATAATCGGCATTTTTGGTGTTTGGAATTTTTCTAACAACATGACCCCATTGGCATTAAATAGTGATACCAGTGGTTTGACTGAAGTAATCGATAAGAAGTCAGACGCCCCGTCGTTGTTTACTAGGCTTAGTACAAATATGACTGCCGTTTGGCGGTCGGTTCAGAGTGAGTTGATGGACATGAATGATAAGTTAGGTGCAAAGTAAAATATTAAATCAATGGCCGGTAAAAATTCAAAAAACGATAATAAGGGCAAGGGCGGACCGCTGACACCGGAAGAGGTTCTCGCGGTAGGGCGATCGATTGTGCCGATAGATATAGTGCCGGAGATGAGGAAGTCATATCTGGACTACGCGATGTCTGTCATCGTCTCTCGAGCCTTGCCGGATGTGCGCGATGGTTTGAAGCCTGTTCACAGAAGGATCCTGTACTCTATGCACGGTCTCGGACTTACTTACAGTGCGAAGTTTAGGAAGTCAGCGATGATCGTCGGAGATGTGCTTGGTCACTATCATCCACATGGCGACTCTTCGGTTTATGATGCGATGGTTAAGCTAGCACAGGACTTCTCTACCCGCTACCCGCTGGTCTTCGGCCAAGGTAACTTCGGTTCCAACGACGGCGATAGTGCCGCTGCTTATAGATACACAGAGGCTAAGATGGCCAAGATCTCATCTGAGATGCTTAAGGATATAGAGAAGGAGACCGTAGACTTCGTGCCAAACTATGACAACACTAGGAAGGAGCCATCAGTCTTTCCGGCTGCAACTCCGAATCTTCTTTTGAATGGCACGCTCGGTATCGCTGTCGGTATGGCGACCAAGATTCCTCCACACAATCTCGGTGAAGTGATGGATGCGCTGGCTTATTTGTCGGAGAATAAAGATGCTACTAATGAAGATCTGCGCAAGTTTGTGAAAGGTCCTGACTTCCCGACTGCCGGAATAGTTTATAACGATAAGGATATAAGTCATGCATACGCGACAGGACGTGGTGGTGTTGTGTGTCGTGGCGAAGCGGAGATCGTTGAGACCAAGAACGACAACTTCCAGATCGTTATCACTTCCATACCGTACCAAGTCAATAAGGCCGAGATGATTATCAGGATGGCTGACTTAGTGCGAGAGAAGAAGATTGAAGGGATTAGAGACATCCGAGATGAGTCCACTAAAGATGTTCGAGTTGTTGTCGACATCAAGTCCGGAGCTTATCCGCAGAAGGTTCTTAATGCGCTCTATAAGTACACAGATCTTGAGCAGACATTTAATTACAACATGCTGGCGCTTGTCGACGGTATACCGAAGGTTCTTTCTTTGAAGAGTATTCTTGAAGAGTTCCTTTTGCATAGACAGATAGTTGTCCGAAGAAGAACAGAGTTTGATCTTAGAAAGGCGCTCGAGAGAGAGCATATTTTGCTCGGACTCAAGAAGGCGCTCGACCACATAGATGAGATAATAAAAATAATAAAGAAGTCTAAGGACACTCCCGAGGCATCTGCTAATTTGATCAAGGCGTTCAAATTCTCCGTCATTCAGGCGGTCGCCATCCTTGAGATGAAGCTCGCGCGCTTGGCAGGACTCGAAAGAAAGAAGATCGAAGATGAGCTCAATGCTATACAGGAACTTATCAAAGAACTTCGGGCACTCTTGGCGAGTCCGGCGAAGATATTGAAGGTTATCAGAGATGAATTTGCCGAGATAAAGGAGAAGTACGGCGATGAGAGAAGGACTAGGGTGGTCAAGGGTGGAGTTCAAGATATTAGTGAGGAGGACTTGATACCTGACGAAGAGTCGGTGCTAGTGTTGACCTCAGGTGGGTATATTAAGAGGACAGATCCGGGTGAGTATCGCGCGCAAAAGCGAGGTGGTGTAGGTGTGATGGACTTGAATACTAAGGAGGAGGACTTCATCACTATTTTCTTGACCGCCAATACACACAGCGATCTGCTCTTCTTCTCCGACAGAGGCAAGGCCTATCAAATAAAGATGTATGAGATCCCAGAAGGTAAACGCGCTACGAGAGGCAAATCCATAATGAACTTCCTGTCTTTGGGCGACGGCGAGAAGGTGACGTCTGTCTTGGCGATGCCGAAGTCTATCAAGGATGCGGCCAAGCTCTCGCTCTTGATGGTTACGAAGATGGGTGTGTCTAAGAAGGTTTCTGGAGATAGTTTTAAAGATGTACGAAGGAGTGGATTGATTGCTATTAAGCTTGGCGAGGGGGACAACTTGATGGCGGCCAGATTCGTAGAGAGCGGGGACAGTGTCATACTCGCAACGAATCAGGGGCAGTCTATAAGATTTAAAGAATCTGACATTCGTGAGATGGGTAGAACAGCCGGCGGAGTGCGCGCGATGAAGCTGAAGAAGGGTGATGAGATAGTTGGTACAGATGTGATCAGGAAGGAAGATAAAGATGTAACGCTACTTATCATGAGCAACAACGGCTATGGCAAAAGGAGTGCGTTGAAGGATTACAAAGTTCAGAAGAGGGGAGGTTCGGGTATTAAGACGGCAAAAGTCACACCTAAGACCGGCAAATTAATTGTGAGCAAGGCGATCACAGATAAGGAGACGGAGTTGATCGCAATCTCCAAGAACAGCCAGGTTATCAGAGTGGATATCAAAGAAGTGCCGGTGCTCGGCCGTCAGACCCAAGGGGTTCGCATTATGAAGCTTCGCGAAGGGGATTCCATCGCAAGTTTAACTTGTCTATAATCTATAAACTTGCGCAATTTTATACTCTCTGTTAGAGTAATACTAAGTATTAAATAAACAATAATTATGCCACGAACAACAAATGTCATTTCAATATCACTACCACCTCCGCTCAATCGAGAAGCGGGAATATTTGCAGAAAAAAAGCATATGACAAAGTCAGAATTTTTACGTTTGACATTGAGGTACTATATTGAGGAACAAGAAGCGTTGGAGGGGATTCGTGTTGCAAGGAAAGAGACACAGGAGGGAAGGTTAAAAACATTACGGGGACCTATTTCTCGCTTGATGAGAGCATAATTTAAACTGATGAAAATTCTATATTCCTCGCATTTTGAGAGGCGGATGAAAAGGATCGACGCCGGCTTGGCTGAGGTTGTCGATGAACGAGCCGGTATATTTCAAAAGGATTGCTTCACTAAGGTTTTAAAAACTCACAAGCTTCATGGTAAATTCAAAGGCCACTGGGCTTTTTCTATAACGACAAAATTTCGAATAATGTTTATATTCCTTGATTCTGACTCAGTATTATTTGAAGATGTCGGAGATCATTCTATATATGACTAGGAGTTATGCTTTGCACTTTTGGCTTTTAGTTATATAACTGCTGAGAATAAGGAATTCGATGATCTGCATGAATGGGTCGGTGAGCTGGATAGCAGAGTGAATAAGATTGAAGATAAGATAGTAACTGTATAAAAAATAACCCCGCCGATGGCGGGGTTTTTCTTCTCTTTTAGTAGTGGTGCGGATGATTACTTTTTGGATATACTAGTGATTCGTTTTCGGGCGATATTCGCGGCGATTTTATCCCGGATGTATTCACCCGCGACAAAGAAGGAGGAGATAATTCTGACGAGTAAAAATACGCCGGTAATAAGAGTCCCAATACAGAATATGGTCAAAGATAAGAGCCATATGAGAAAACCGATGAAATGAATAACACCACTAGGTGGTGATTTTATCCATTCGTAGACTGAGGGCAGGCTAAGAACAAAAAGTATCGGAGGACTTACTGTGAGCCAGGAGAAAAAACATAAATTAGAGATAACTTCATCAGCCTTTTTCTTGTCTTCGTCGGTTATTGCCACCTCCTTCTTTTCCGCCGTAACTACCTCTCCGCAACCGTAGATTGAGCACTTTTTACCATTCTCATCCCAACAGTTCGGGTGAAACAGAACTTCGCATTTGGGGCAATTTATGACCGCATCCCCCTGCATGATTTTGCTATTGCAGAATGAACATTTGGCATCCATTTTCTCTGCCTCCCTTTCATGAATCAATGAACCCCTTCGCTCCTAATCTTTGGGTAATCTACCATGTATGTTGCCAGGAGTCAATATAAGTTATATTTGCAGATCTATCCCACTTTGTATTTAAAACGCGACATTGTATAATATTAGACATGGCGTTTGCAGATCCAACGGAGAATTTAAAAAATCTAAATATTAAGGAGGGTTGGCATGTTGCCGACTTTGGTACTGGGAGCGGTTTCTATGCACTTGGATTGGCCAAGAGGGTTGGAGAGGCCGGTAAGGTTTATGCTATTGATGTGCAGAAGGACTTGTTGACCAAGCTCGCCAACCATGCCAAGAAGGAGGGCTTAGGAAATATCGAAGTTGTCTGGGCCGATATTGATGAGGTGGGCGGGACGAAGCTCGGCGATAGTTCCATGGACGCTGTTGTTGTTTCAAATGTTCTCTTCCAGTCTGAGAATAAAGCCAACTTGGCGATGGAGGTTTCGAGAGTTCTTAAGCCGGGTGGAGAGGCACTTATCATAGACTGGGCTGACTCTTATGGCGGGTTAGGACCAAAGTCTGATCAAATCTTCAGTTCGGAAGATGCCGATAAGCTTTTTGTCAAAAGCGGTTTCGGCTTAGAGAAGAGCTTCGATGCCGGAGAACATCATTGGGGATTACTTTTAAAGAAAATGTAGGAGATGAATCCCGTTAGAAGCCGCGGTCGCTGTATTTTCTTAATTTTATTGATATAATGAAAAAAATGAGTTTAAGTTATAAGTTAATGATAAGTGAGTCGCTGACCGCGACCTGCTTCTAAACGGGATGAATCTATTCCAATCATTCGTCTTGGCAGTATTCGGACTCATTGCACTCGCCGCCGTTGTTATCTTCAGCGCGACATCCAACAGTGGCACAGAGATAGGCTTTGCGGGTAATTTCAAACTCTGGGGCACCTTGCCGACTGGATCTTTATTGGTCCCACTAGAAGAATTCAATACCGCCAATTCTAAATCTTTCAAGGTTGTATATACGCAAATAAGGAAGGAGACCTTTGAGAATGAACTGATCTCAGCACTTGCGTCAGGTAAGGGTCCGGACTTGGTTATCTTGCCGGAAACTTTGATTGTAGAAAACATGGACAAGGTTTTGCCGATATCGTACGATTATTATTCAGCCAGAAATTTCAGTGACAACTTTGCTGACGGAGCATCACTCTTCATGGCAAAAGACGGCATAGTAGCTTTGCCACTATATATAGATCCACTCCTAATGTATTGGAACAAGGACATCTTCTCTACTGGAGGGGTGGCTAGTTATCCAACCAAGTGGAGCGAGTTTGAGAATTTAGCTTCCAGGCTCACTCAGAGCGGTCGGGGCGGTAATATCTCCCAAGCTACTGTTGCCATGGGCTCTTATTCTAATGTTGAGCATGTTAAGGATATTATATCTGCATTATTCATACAATCTGGCAATGGAGTGGTCCGTTTTAGTAAGGAGGGCGAGATAAGTAATTCAGGAGGGGATTCACAATATACAGTTCTGCTCGGGGACTCTTCTGGAGAGGATCCAGTTGGACCGGAATCGGCTTTGAAATTCTTTTTAGACTTTTCAAATCCGGCCAAGAGGGCATATTCATGGAACGTGGCATTACCTAATTCTCAAACAGCTTTCTATGGAGGCACACTTGGGGTCTACTTCGGCCATGCCTCTGACTATGCCGAGATAGTCAAGAGTAATCCGCATTTAAACTTTGACGTTGCGGTCTTACCTCAAAGAGACGGTGCAAAAATCAGAACCACTTTCGGCAATATTTACGGCATAGCGGTAACACGCGGTTCTACAAAACCCGATATTGCCAAGCAGATCGCCATAAGTCTCTCTGGTGCTACCTTTAGTAGGTCTTTGTCTAATGCTATAGCTATGCCTCCGGCAAGGCGAGATCTTTTATCTATTGGGTCGAAAGATCCTACTGCTTCCGTCTTTTATTCCTCAGCCATTATGAGTAAGTCGTGGCTTGACCCACTGCCTCTCGAGAGTGACGAGGTATTCCAAGAGATGATAGAGTCTGTTCTGTCTGGAATTATTACTGAAAGGGATGCGATAAATGTCGCCGGAAAAAAATTAAGCAATTTGGCCAATAAAAAATGAAAAAGATTTTTTTAGCTATATCTTTATTATTATTTGTGACTGCTCCTTATCTTACTTTTGCTGCAGGTGGACTGATCCCCTGTGATGAAAATAGCAATGGACGCAAGGGGTGCCAGTTTAAAGATTTTGTCCCGTTATTCAAGGGTGTTATGGACTTCCTTTTGGTTGGTGTATTGATACCAGCAGCAACGATCGCGATCGCTGTTGTGGGGATCCAGTACTTAACCGCTGTTGGCAATCCGGGCAAGCTGGCTAAGGCGCATGAAGTGCTGATAGACGTGCTGTGGGGTATCTTTATCGCCATAGCCGCCTGGGCGATAGTCGATACTATATTCTCTGTTTTAACTAAGGCGGGGACACTGCCGCCGATCACAGGTTAAATTTATAAATATATGAATAAAAACGTTATCCACAAATTAAAAGAATCCATCTTCTATAAAAGTTTAATAAGTACTATAATAGTATCTGTAGTTGTACCTTGTATTTCCCTTGCTGTTGATACATTGGAGAATCCACTTAAGGATGAATACAGTGACTTCCCGAAGTTACTCGAAGCCTTCTTGGACATTATGTTGGCGCTTGGCACGCCGATAGTCGTATTCTTCTTCGTCTATGCCGGGTTCATGTTTGTAACCTCGGGTGGAGACACGAAGAAGCTCGAGACAGCTAAGAGTGCATTCTTCTGGACGGTCGTCGGAGCGTCTCTTGTGCTTGGAGCTAAAGTTATCTTATCTATTTTAAACAGCACAATAACGGGGATCACGAAGTAATTATTAACCATTATTATTTAATAACTTTTATGTCACATAAAATCAAACTCACACTTTCTGCCATCACCACAGCGTTACTGACCCCGATGGTATCTCTAGCGGCTTGTCCGGGACCATTGTCAAAGATTTGTGAATTGGCAGACTCCGCAGCATCGTTGGCAGGCACAACATTACCTAGGTTGTTCTTCGCTATGGCACTCGCTTACTTCCTGTACGGCGTCTTCTCTTACGTTTCTACCGGCGCTGATGCTAAGAAGAGGGAAGAGGCCAGGGGTACAATAGTTTACGGTATAATTATTCTCTTTGTTATGAGTTCTGTTTGGGGATTAGTACAATTTCTACGTGATTCTACAAATATTCAAGAAGGATCAGCCCCTAGCGCCCCTACAGTACGGTAGTAACTAGTTTAAAAGTAATTTCATGCAAACAAAAATAGAAAAAGTAATATACACACTTTTTCTATTTTTTTTGCCACTTGTTTCTTTGGGCGCTGGTGGCGAGGGGCCATTTGATATACCTGACGTAGGGCCTGTTTCGGGTTCTGGTCCTAAAACGTTAGCTTCTATCGCAGGTCGGATCCTCGACGTAGTGCCAACTTTCTCAAAACTTCTTCTTGCGTTAGCCCTGGCTTATTTCTTATATGGAGTGTTCGGATTTATTAATGCAATTGATCCAAAGAAGAAGACGGAGGCTAGAGATACAATAGCCTACGGCATAATTGGCTTGTTTGTGATGACCTCTGTCTGGGGGCTTGTGAACACTGTTCGTAGCGCTTTAGGTATTTAATTATATATTTATGTCAGCTGATAAAGTTATCGCAAATATATCAAGTCAAATCGTCAATCCGATCCTCGCGGTGATGTTTGGTTTTGCACTCCTCTTCTTTCTCTATGGTATGCTCGAGTTTATCCAGGGCGGAGCGAATGAGAAGGCAGTTGAGACTGGCAAGAGGCACATGGTTTACGGCATACTCGGCCTGGTTGTCATGGTCGGCGCACGAGGTATAGTGGATCTAATAATAGGCACTATAAATTCGCTATAATTGGTGCGTGGGGAAGGATTCTTTCTCTACGAGAACAGTAGAGCTTTCCCATCTCGCTCCGCGAGATAAGGGAGAAGCTTTTCGAATCCTTCACGCGAGCCAAGCAGTTGGCTCGCTCCCACGCCCATTCAAAAATCCCCTTTTGGGGATTTTTTCTGTGCGTGGGGAAGGATTCGAACCTTCGTAGCCCATAGGGCGAGAGATTTACAGTCTCTTGCGATTGACCGCTCCGCCACCCACGCATAAAAATAATAGTATCAGATTTGCGCCATAAGGCAAGATTTGTTATTGTACCTTAATGCCGAGGTGGTGAAATTGGTAGACACGTCAGCCTTAGGAGCTGATGCCAGCAATGGTGTGGAGGTTCGAGTCCTCTCCTCGGCACAAAATATAAATCCCCGTTTGGGGATTTTATTTTGGGTCGAGAGCAGATGAACTGCTTCATCTGCGAGAGAGGACGAGAAGACCCTGAATATATTTTTGAAAAAAAATGAAGGGTGTACAGAATCTGTAAGATTCGAGTCCTCTCCTCGGCACAAAACAAAAACTCGAAGTGAGTCTTCCTATATCTATATAGGAAGACTCACTTCGAGTTTCTCTTTGACATTACCTTACTTGCTATATATAGTTTATGCAGACAAAGTTTGCTTCTTGAAATCCCGCTTTGCGG
>JAUSIP010000010.1 GCA_030648005.1 bacterium | reverse complement strand
AAAACACCGCTTGCCGTCACACAATATGGCCCCATCCGCAAGATGGACAGGCGTTTTTTGTCTGATAATATCACTATCCATGATAGCCAAAGTTTACTCTGCACAGGTCACGCTCTTACGGGCCACTATTATTGAAGTTGAGGCGGATATCGGCAAGGGGATTCGCTCTTTCACTATTGTTGGTCTGCCAGACAAAGCGGTAGGCGAGGCTAAAGACCGAATAGGTGCGGCAATAAAGAATTCGGGGATCAAGTCGCCACTCGCCGGCAATAGAAAGATTGTTGTATCGCTTGCACCAGCTGACATTAAGAAAGAGGGGCCGATCTTCGACTTAGCTATTGCCATAAGCCAGCTCGTCGCCGGCGACATCATATCTTTCAACCCTGAACACAAACTTTTCTTGGGTGAGCTCGCGCTTTCGGGCAATCTGCGGCCAGTCAAAGGAGTACTTGCCATAGTGCAAGAGGCCAAGAAGAAAGGTTTTAAAGAAATTTATTTACCCGCAGAGAATGCCGGAGAAGCAGCACTAATAAAAGAGATAAGTATTTATGGATTTAAAAGTTTACGCGAAGTGGCGGAACATGTGAACGAGAAAAAAGATCCGGAATCCCTGCCTCAAAAAAAGATACAAAAACAACCTGAAACTAAAGTTTTATACAAGATGGATCAATATGCCGTAGACATGGCAGACATTCGCGGACAAGAATCGGCCAAGAGGGGGATGGAGATAGCCGCGGCAGGTGGCCACAACTTGGCCATGTTCGGCCCGCCAGGCACAGGCAAGACAATGCTTGCGAAGGCCGTACCTGGAATACTACCCCCACTTAACTTCGAGCATATACTCGAAGTGACTTCTATCTTCTCCGTTGCTGGAATTCTTAGTGAAGATTTAATAACCTCACCGCCATTTCGATCGCCCCACCATACTTCATCTTACGTCGCGCTCGTTGGTGGAGGTACATGGCCGAAGCCGGGGGAGATCACACTGGCACACAGAGGTGTACTCTTTCTTGATGAATTTCCTGAGTTCGACAAGCGAGTCATCGAAGCGCTCCGCCAACCGCTTGAAGACCGCGTCATCCATGTCTCACGAGCCAAAGGATCAGTGGCCTTCCCGGCCAACTTTATACTTGTTGCCGCTATGAATCCCTGCCCGTGCGGCAACAAAGGCAATCCAGCCAAAGATTGCACCTGCAATCACAACGCCCTAGCGAATTATCAGAGGAAACTTTCCGGCCCGATCGTGGATCGTATCGACATCTGGGTGGAAGTACCGCAGGTGGATTATAAGAAGCTGACTGACGACAAACCCTCAGGCGAATCATCGGTAAGTATTAAAAAAAGAGTACTTACAGCGAGAAATATTCAAAAAGAGCGATTTGAGGGCACCAATTTAAATACCAATAGCGACATCAGTGCTAAAGATCTTAAGAAGTACGCCCCGCTCTCCGATAAGGGGTCAAATCTACTGACAGCTTCAGCCGAACGCCTCAACCTCTCCGCCCGCGCTTACCACCGCATCATCAAGCTCGCCCGCACCATCGCTGACCTTGAAGGCGCGCAAAACATCTTAGAGAATCATCTTCTAGAGGCGATACAATATAGACCAAGAGCCGGAGCGTAAAAACTTCTAAAACTGGATGCAGAACGCGAAGAAGATGAGTATTGTGAGGAAAATGTACTAACAGTACATTGACGAACAAACGGAATCTTCGACAAAGTTATGCGCCAGTTTTAGAAGTTTTTTTAGAAGGGGTTCTTAGCACCGCGAATCTCAAAGTGCACATGAGGACCAGTGGACTTGCCGGAAGAACCGACTGTTCCGATGACCTGACCTTGAGCCACATAAGCACCTGCATAGGTAGTCACAAAATGCATGTGGCCATAGACTGTCTGCGTGCCATTTGAATGAGAAATAACGACATAATTACCATAACCTCCGTTCCATCCACCATTTTTAGCCACAAGGACACTACCGGCGGCAGAGGCTAAAAGAGATTCTTTGCCAACGCAACGACATCCTGGCGCGATATCCACGCCATTCTTACCATGAAGACCCTGGGTTTTACGCCCATTAACAACCGGCTTGATAAAGTACGCAATAGAATCAATGGCCCCATCGATGTTTGTTTTTATAACATTCGTCGATCCAACGATAGGTGGCAAAACTATTTGACCATCCGGAATAATAATTTCATCTCCAATAGCCAGCTTCTGACCCTTCTCCATATTGTTAAAGCGCAAGATCTCATCGACATCACCCTTGGACTTCTTAGCTATACTAGCGATAGTGTCGCCCTTCTTAATTGTGTATTTAATGCCGTTCACAGGCAGAATAACCAACTCCTGGCCAACCTTAATATCTTTCGACCCCTTCAGATCGTTACCCCAGATTATAGTGTTGGCCGAGACACCGAACATATTGGCGATCTTACCGATTGTATCTCCGCTCCTCACTACATATACGCTTATACTATCTACACCGACATCTACTTCATCGTTAACATCGGCTATAGTACCCAGCGGTCCGGAGTCAGCCATCAGAGCAGAATTATTGACGATATTTATATCTGCATCAACTGCAGCAGATGCAGGATCGCTTGTTACGGCAGCCAGAAGAAGGGCGACATTTTGTGAACTTATAGTCCTAACCGAGGAATCGTTAACAGGGATGTCCGCAGCCTCTGTGGTATTAGTAAAGACCGATGACAAAGAAAAGCTAGCTTCGGCAGAAGTAGGGCTCGAAAGGCTATAAGACATTACCAAAACCAGAATAAGGCTCCGAAGGGAAAGCCTTAAAAATATAGATATATTAGCCAGGCGAGCCGAGAGCGACCGGCCGGCAGTTGTGATATTAGTAGAAATAAGCCTATAAATAAAGGTAGTTCGGTTGTTCTAGCAAAGACAGTCTTCGGTACTTCAGCTACTATAATTCTAGCTGTTTGAGGGTTCAAAGTCAATCAAATTGCTACCCCCCCCCTGTGTGATATAATTCTAATTATTATAAATTTACATCTATCTTTATGAAAAGATTTTTATTAAGTCTCTTAACTCTCGGGCTTGGGCTTCTGACTGTTGTCAACCCTATGCCGGCTCTTGCCGACACAAGTAGCGTCTGTGCCTCTATCGCCAATCCTTCGGCAAGAATAATCGATACTTGTAAGAAAATCGATATGGCGAGTCAGATAGAAACTCTGGTTAAGGCTTCGAATCTCGATGCGGAGACCACCAACAGCCTTGTCCAACAACTCACAACGCTAAAGCAAAGTATTGTGACTACACTATTGGAGGAGATAGCGTCACTAAATACGAAATCAAAGACAGGTGGTGCACCTAGCGGCGGTGGTAAGCCTCGGATGCCGGTAGATTGTCTCTTTGGCCAAAAAGCAGTCAGTGAAAAGTGTGTAGATGTGCCAAAAACACCGCCGACTCAGGCCTGCATCCCCGCCGGAAAAAGCTTAGGTGCTGTCGTTCCTACCAACACAGCCGTTTGTTGCCCTGGACTTGTAACTCAGCCTCCGAGGCCGGGCATTACGGGTGGACGTGGTACTTGCCAGAATCCGACCCCTACTACAAGCTTTTCTATAACTTCTCCACTTTCTGGAACATATACACTTGGAAAAGATACAATTCACGTCGCATGGTCACCAGCATCAACACCTGTAAACAATATTACTTTATATTCAAATTCAAAAAGTGACAGATATGGTCTCTGGACAGAACAAATCAACAACGCCCCATCAATAACAACCGGCTCTTTCGACTACAAATTACCGAATGATCTAACAGTCTTTCCCGGTACTTATCACATAGAGATCCAGAACATGAACACTGGCACGTTTTCGACTTCCGCCAACGCGCCGTTACAGATCGTCTCACCACTAGGCTCAATTCAACCCTCAACTGGGCCCTATAAGTTCGCATCTACCCCTTCTGCAAAGCTCCCACTCATTACTGGAGAGCAGTTCTCTTTCACACTCAAGGGTATTGAAGACAACGGCACTCCGGCATCGTCCAGTAAGGGGTTTAATGTGCAGTATCATGTATACGATTCAGCCGGAAATTTCATGGCAGGGGATAATGAAATCAATAATTCCGAAGGAACTTGGACTGCCACTACAAATAATATGCAACTAGCACCGGGATCGTACTCAGCTGAAATAACCTTATACTGCAGTTTACACAGTCTTAATTCCGTTTGTGCGCAAAAGTATCATAACCAAAAGCAGGTTGTACAGAAGTATAATTTTGTTGTTACTTCAAATACCGCCGGTCTTCCTACTCCAACCGCCTCCGTCACCGACTTACGTGCCACCGTCGGTACCGATCGCATAACGCTCAACTGGACACCCGCAACAACCAACGGAGCGCCGTCAGTAGGCTATGATGTTCTTCGCAGTGGCATAGTGATCGCTCAGGTGTCAGCCTCTCAAACATATGTTGATATCTCTTATACACCAGGGAGAACTTATACCTACCAACTAAAAGATTCCAATGGCGTTGCAAGTAATACTGTAACTGCCACCGCTCCTTCTGCTACACCGGCCAACCTCAAGCTTGGTCTTATAACCTTAAAAGCAACACTCAGTCCCGACAAAAGAGGTATACAACTTACATGGAACAAACCGACCGGTGGTTCTGTAATGTATTACACTCTTTCGCGCGACAATAAGTCCGTCTTCTCCAGCAGTGCACAGATTCTTTCCAGCTCCATATCAGGCAACGCACTATCTTATATAGACTATACGGATACTGGTGCAGGACTCCCACCTGGAATTTATACCTACCGCCTCTATGTCTATGGTGATCCTGCCGGCAATAACGCCGTCGCCACTAGCCCAGCAATAACTGTCCCGGTCACACAAACCGCTCCAAGCATAACAATTACAAACTCCGCATCACCGGTCGCACAATCCATCACTGCCGGATCCCAGAATTTCACATTCGCCAATATCCAATTTGATGCTTCCCAATCAAGCGAAGACATCTCATTTGCCACGATCAAGGCATCGTTTACCAATGGTAATGGTGGTCTTAGCTCCGACATAACCAGTTGCGTACTGTACGATCCTAGAAATCATGTGCGATTAACTAACGAATCTAACGATGTTAATCCGCTATCAGGTACTGGTGATTACGGATTTAGATTTGATAATGGCAGTTTTGTAATTCCTAAGGGTACAATTTCAACATTATCTCTGAATTGTAATGTTTCTCTTTCAGCTGCAAGTGGTAGCTACTTCCAATGGGGCATACCAAGTGGCACAAATCAAATCAAGGGAGTCGGTGTGACATCTGGCAATGCAGTTACTCCTACGGGGACAGCACATGCCGGACAAAAAATGACAATAGCCGTCACTGGAGTAAGGACTTTCAAGTCATTCCCGACAGTTACAATGTTGGCATTGCCTACAAATACTCTGAGTAACGGCACTAAATCACTAATGAGATTTAAGGTTACAGCTTCTGCATCCGGCGATGTTGGATTATATAAGTTCACCATTAAGATCAAGCCAAGTTTAGCTACTGTAAATTCCGTTAATGCTTATGCCTATACGGATTCTGGCTTTTCAACAGCCGTTTCTGGTATTGGATCTAATGGGAACATGCTAAGGCAAGATAAGACAGATCTATCGGGTTTTACCAACGACCTTCCACTGGAAATATACCCTGAGAATAACGCTGGGGTTTTGGTGCCTATTCAAATTCCGGCCGGACAGACAAGATACTTCGATGTCACAGGTTCGGTATCCGGTTCAAGGGCGGGTGCATCTATATCAACACAACTTGAGGGTGATTCGGCTTACCCTACTGGCTCTTCTCCAATGCTGACAGCTGTGGGTGTTGATTCTGACGTAAATAGTGACTTCATCTGGTCGCCAAATTCCCGGGTAACCTCAGACAGATTCGATCAGGATTGGACTAATGGCTTTGGTGTAGTTGGCTTGAATGGTACAAACAATCTTGGGACAGTTATCTCAGCTTCTATTCCTGGGGAAGCTGAGAACATGGCTCTGAAGAATATGGAGGATCAGCTAGCTTCACTTGCTACAATATTGGCCCAGTTAAAAATCAATCTGGGAATAAGGTAGGTAGTATAGAACAAAGTAGAGATAAAATCCCGACCCGAGTCGGGATTTTTATCAACTAACGTGGTCAAGTGAAGAATAGTTAGACAAGAAGAATGCAGAGGATTATAATTAATGTAGTTATGGGAGAAAAATTACAAAATTTCGGGCAACAAAAAACGGAAGTGACGGAAGTCAGTGATGACGCACTTAAGGCTGAGAAATTTTCAAAAATAGAAGAAGGTCTGCAGCAGGAACTAAGAAGCGCGAGAATGGAAGCGGGGGAAGAGACAAGAAGATCAGTAGATTTAATGATAGAGAGGCTCAAACTAGCACTAAATGAAGATGAACTACGAAGTTTCAGACCCTTCTTCAGGGATGCGGAGGTGTTGAAAACCGCCTTTACTCCAAGTCCTTAATATGTTACAAAGGGCACACCTTGCCAGATAACGCTAAAATCAAAAAGCTCATAGAAGACTCATTTATAACCCCTGATCAGAAGAGGGCTCTTACACAGTACATAGACCTTAAGGGAGTTGATATGAAGCTATTCGATACCTTCAACGGCTACTTAGTGGAAGCTACTAAAGATAAAGGCAAGAAGTACAAACAGACGGTCAAGAAGATAGACGAGGCGCAGGCAGAACTGGACAAAAGGATAACTGAGGAGAAATCAGAAATAGAAAAGAATCTAGAACAAGAACTCGACGGCCTCGACCCGCAAGACAAAAAAACTAAAGACAGGATCTGGAAGGAATATTACGAGACACTCGACGAACTAGGGGAGAGGTATGGCAAAGGACTCAAAGATATACTTTCTAAGATTCTGACTTCTGTTGCATAGCGATATTTTATATTGTAATATCTCTACATGACTTCAAAGACGCTAGATAAAAAAATAAACCTTATCGTAGAGCAAAAACTCAATGAATTGCTCGGTGATCCTGACAGCTTTTTGTCTATAAACAAAAACTTCTTACGCAAACTAAAATTAAGATTAAGTAAACCTTCCAAGCTTATTGCCCACAGCCAGGTCCTCAAAAAGTATGGTCTCCGCTAACTGGACAGAAGGAGCATTAGCAGATCTTGAAACAATCGATTCCTCAATTTCAAAGAAAATCGTAGCAAAAATTTCTTGGCTATCGGAAAATTTCGAATATATCACCCCGGAAACCTTACACTATGACCTCAAAGGTATATTCAAACTCCGTGTCGGCGACTATCGTGCTCTGTATCAAATTTCAAAAAAAGAGATTAAAATTCAAATGATTGACCATAGAAGCCGTATTTATAAAAGGATCAGCAAATAAATGTTCCTAAAAGGGCAAGGTATGAAAATCGAGAGTATTGCTACAATTACAATCTCAATCTATTGAATATATCCTGTTCAACTTCTTGAGCGTCTCTGCCATAGGTGAGGCGAGAAAGCTCTTTCATCTTGTCTTTAAGTAATACATTGCCAGGAGGCGCCTCTTTAGTTTTTATATTAAACGGCTTTGATGGCGCGCCGTTGATTAATATCCTGGCCGCACAGTTGCCAACTTCAAATCCGATAAGATCTTTATCATTGAACTCCGGAGCAAACTCCTTAAGTAGTAGCTCTGTGTCCGGAGCTCCGACTCGGAATACCATCTTGGAACCGACGTTACCAAAGACGGCCTCTTTGATATTATCTTCCAGTTGGTCAATGTACTGGTGCGCCATGTTCAAGCCCAAACCGTATTTCCTGGCTTCAGAGAGAATAACCGCGATAGAGTCAGTAGTATAGTTCTGGAATTCATCAATATATAAATAGAAAGGTTTAAGTGTACTCTTGTCGTCAGTGTCAGAACGAGAAAGAGCAGCCTGTGTGATCTTACCAACGATAAGCATGCCCAGTAGTTGAGAGTTCAGGTCGCCGAGCTGACCCTTAGAAAGATTAACAAGCAGGATCTTGCCCTCATCCATCACTTTCCTAAAGTTGAAGGCGGACTTTGTCTGGCCAATTATCGGCCGCATATAATCGTTAACCGTAAAGTTGCCAAACTTGGTACCTATATAAACACCCATATTTGCCATAGACCAATCACCCGTAGCCTTAGAAGCCTCCTTCTCCCAGAAGTCTATAACTGTAGGGTTAGAGATCCGAGCCAGCTTTCTATTCCTAAATTTATCATCCGAGAAGATCCTCGGCACCTCCATCAGCGTACAAGGCTCGTTAACGGCGTCTTCCATCAGTAGGATTAGCGTATTCCTCATGTACTGCTCGAACATCGGGCCCATCGAGGCCTTGTCGAAGAGCTTGTTGAAGATAGACTGCATCTCATTAACGATAAAAGTCTTCATCTCCGGCTTGTTTAGGTCATATTCAAGCATGTTTAATCCCAACGGCCGGCTCAAGTCTGCGGGATTAAAGTAGATAACATCATTAATTCTATCTTTGGGTATTCTCTTTAAGATATCGTCTGCCAGCTCGCCGTGAGCATCCATAACGCAGATACCTTTGCCGTTCTGCATATCCTGAAGGGCCATGTTTACGAGTGTTTGAGATTTACCGGAACCAGTCTGTCCTATAATATATAGGTGGCGTACTCGAGCGTCGTCTGTCAGTCGGACAGTCCTCTCATCGCCTCTATAAACGCTCTGCCCCAAAATAACACCCTCCTGAGGTAGATTGTCCGGCGGTGGAGCTTCCTTTGTCCTAAGCCAGCTAATTCTTGGTACATCAGTGGAGTAAGTCGGCAAGTGGAAGAGGGAGGCGATCTCTTCGGTATTCAGGATCATCTCCTGTCGGGGATTATAGTTTCTGAAAGAGAAGTCGAGCAGACTCTTTTTAAAATTCCTCTTATCTACCTTGACCATTTTCAATTCATTCCTAACCGGTGCGGCAAACTGCGAGAAGGCCCCAGCAATAGAAAGCAGGATGTCTTCGGCCGCATAATCAGAATCAGCCGAGGTCGCAATACGAACATTAACCTTGAAGAGTTGCTTGGATATCTTAGCCTGAAGTGCCTTAACTGCATCATCATCAATAGCCCTATTATTAACATTGTCCTCCTTCGGTGCTTCAGGAAAGATGAATCTTTTAATCTCCTTACTAAACTCCTTAGCGAAGTCCAAGACGGAGAATCGGCCTAGCTTCAGCGCCTTCTTAAGTGTCTCGCCTTTGCGTATCTTATCAATGGCATACACGACAAGATTTTTTGTCGGCTCTTCAGCGGGCTTCATCACGATCTGAATCGATGCGCCTTGTCCCACCTCCTGGAGCTTAGACAGAGTGCTAATGATCGGCGCGAAGGTGTCCACTTCCGCCTCTTTGTAAGTTCGAACCGGCAAAATATAACTATCACCAAGAGTTAAATAAGCCGAAGAAGCGGCCGTGTTGTGACCAAAAATATTATAATCCGGAATCTCCTCGACTTTGGCAGTAGGGAAGAGGCCTTGGATCTGGCGCATAGCGAAGTCAGTAGAGGCCTTTGGTACAGCAAGGTAGAAGCTTATCGTTTCGGTAATGTGAGGCACTGAAACCTCGAAAACAAATGGTTGTTTTATAGAAGCTAGCGCCGAGAAAAGCTGTTCGGTCAGATTAATCTGTTTAACCAGCCCTTCCTTCTGCTGTTCTTCCGTTGCCTTGGCTACCTTAACAGACAAAAGCGTCAGGTCTGCCAGAGTGTCGCGTTTCTTAAAGAAGTTCATCATATCGTGCCTCGTTTCTTAAGTTCTTCATAAATTTTATCGGTCAGGACGTCGTGGAAGACATCAATAATATAAGGTTCTTGCATCTCAAGTCCCTTTAATGTCTTCTCTAGGCCATTAGCAAAGACAGATTCTACCAAACCATCAATAATCGCCCTGCTTTCCTCGTCCAAATAATCCAAATAGCTCTTTCCGGCAGGTACTGAAGCTCCTGTGGTCGAAGATTTCACTGCAATACTCGCCGCGTCAGAAGCGATCGAGCTTGCCTGCGGTACAGTGTTACTAATCTTCTCTCCAATAACTGACTTCACAAGTTCCCGTTCCTCAACTATACCCTTACCGGCTTCCAATTCGCGCCTCTTCTCCGCGATCTTCGCTGACAACTCCGCGATCTCCGCCTCTATATTATTCATATGCATATTATAAACTAATTTGCTATAATACAAAAATCAGATGAATTTATTATTTTAACAGACAAATGTATGGGAATCGAAAATTTCATGCCGAAATCGCCGGAGAAGCAAGCGGAGAGTGATGCAATTGAAGAACAAAGAAAGCTAGAGAACCCCGAGTTGCAAAAGGCGGGGACAGAAACGCCAACAGAGCAAGATAATCAAAGTGAGGAACTAAAGCAGGTGAAAGAACGAATGGAATTTCGCAAGGATCTGAAGAAGTTACTAACAGACTTGTATACTGATTATAATATTGAAACTAGAAATGGCGTAGTGCAGGCAGACATAGAAGCAATGAAGCTAAAATACAAGCATGGGGATGGTGAATTGCCAGGATTTGTCAGTCAGCTTTTTGACGAGTCAAAACCATTGAGCGGAGGCAATATCGGCACCAAATACGAATTAGATATTGCCGGCGTGAAAAAAAGTTTGGATCAGGTGAAAATGTGGGACGCAAATAATCCGGAGTGGAAGAAGGAGTGGGATAAATATAATCTTAAATAGAATACTTTTTTAATTTAATTTTTCTTTTGTGGTATATTCATTTAAATGAATTACCTCGATACTCTGAACGAACGACAAAAAGAAGCGGTGCTTCACAAAGACGGGCCGCTTTTGATAGTGGCTGGGGCGGGGGCAGGGAAGACCAAGACAGTGACGCATCGTATCGCGCATTTAATAGCCGGCGGAGTTGATCCGAGGAATATTTTAGCTGTCACATTCACAAATAAAGCTGCCAAAGAAATGCGAGACCGTGTACTTCTACTTCTACCCATCGGCTCTAATACACCAACCGTATCAACCTTTCATTCACTAGGAGTCCTCATCCTTAAAGAAAATGCGAATGTGCTAGGTATCAATAAATATTTCTCCATCTTAGACAAAGATGAATCGCAATCACTCATCAAGAAATCAGCAAAAGAGCTGGGTATTGGACCAAAAGATTATAACGCCAATGCTGTGCAAGCCGTGATCTCGAGAGAAAAAAATAAACTGAAAACGCCGGACCAGTTCGGCATCAAGACGGAAGGCAACTACTTCAACGAGATGGTTCATAATATCTGGGTAAAGTATGAGAAGAAGCTCGGCGAACAGAAGGCCTTCGACTTCGACGACCTAATCCAAAAACCATTATTCCTCTTACGAGATAATCAAAAAGTCAGAGAGTATTATCAAAATCTCTGGAAATATGTCCACATCGACGAGTACCAAGATACAAATGTTGTTCAATACGAACTTTCTAAGCTTTTGGCGGAGAAACATGGCAACATCTGCGTGGTTGGCGATTCTGACCAGGCGATCTACAGTTGGCGCCAAGCGGATTATAAAAACATTTTGAATTTCGAGCAAAATTTCCCCGGCACTAAAACAGTTCTTCTGGAAGAGAACTACCGCTCGACAAAAACAATTCTCGATGCCGCCAATGGAATCATCAAAAAAAATAAACAGAGAAAAGAGAAGAATCTTTTTACCAGCCGAGAAGGTGGTGAGAAGATCAGAGTCTATGGTGCCTTCGATGAAGGGGATGAAGCGCGCTGGATAATACAGAAGATCAAAGAGCTTCTTAATAAGAAGGTTGAACCTTCTTATTCTGGGATTCGAGCTGACGAGATCGCTGTTCTATATAGAGCCAACTTTCAGTCGCGTATTTTGGAAGAAAAATTCTTGAGGAGCAATATTCCTTACCAGATGCTGGGCACGCGTTTCTATGAGAGAAAGGAGGTGAAGGATGTGATAGCCTTGATGCAACACGCCCTTAACCCTGCCGACCTGCAAAGCATGGAACGCATCATCAACATCCCACCGAGAGGAATTGGCGATGTATCTTTCAATAAGATAGCCACAGGACAGGAAGGTATTTTACCAGCCAAACTACAAGAGAAGCTCCGAGAATTCCGTGCGATGATAGCTAGAATCAAAGAAGTTATTTTGAAAGAGAAACTTTCAGATTCGATTAAATATGTAGTTAAGAATTCCGGTATCGCCGATGCACTAAAGCTAGAAGGGGAGGAGGGTGAAGAGAGAATAGAGAACTTGAAGGAATTAGTGACGATCGCTTCCAAGTATGATTTCTTACTACCGGAAGAAGCGGTAGATAAATTTCTAACAGAAACTTCACTCTTATCAGACCAAGATTCGCTGATGAACAAGCAAGAGGGTGTGAAGTTGATGACAGTTCATGCTTCGAAGGGTCTTGAATTCAAATATGTTTTTGTCACCGGACTGGAAGAAGACCTCTTCCCACATAGAAGACTCAACGAATCGGAAGCCAGCGACCCCGAAGAGGAGCGGAGACTCTTCTATGTAGCTGTAACTCGTGCCAAAGACCAGCTCTTTCTCTCCTACGCCAACATGAGAACTATCTTTGGACAGAAGAAGATCAATATGCCTTCGCAATTCCTCCAGGATATCAGCGATGATCTGGCGGAGTTTGAATCCAACAGCACATTCGACAGTTTTAGCTCCGGCGCTGCCGACCCTGACGATATTATTGAGTGGGATTGCCTTAAGTAAGTATAAGGGTAAAGTATAAGTACAAGAAAAAAATGCGAGTGAAAAAATCCTTAGGGCAAAATTTCTTAACATCAGTCGGTGCGATAAATAAAATAATCGCTTCTTCAGATTATTCACCTGGTCTCACAATACTTGAAGTCGGCCCAGGCAGGGGAGTTCTGACTGAGGCTCTACTTAAAAAGTTCGACAAGGTGGTGGCAGTAGAGAAGGATCATGAACTAATATCAGTACTGCAAGACAAATTTTCCAAAGAGATCACTTCCGGACAACTTCAACTTATCGAAGGGGATATTTTAGAGCTTACTCCCACTGAATTAAATCTCGCTAATTACGCTATTGTGGCAAACATCCCGTATTATATTACTGGGCAATTTCTGCGAGTTTGGTTACAAAATAAACCGAAATATATGGTTCTGATGGTACAAAAAGAAGTGGCCAAACGTATCGTCGCTTCTGACAAGAAGGAGAGTCTGCTATCTATCAGCGTTAAGCTCTATGGCGAACCGAAATATATCGAGACCATTAAAAGAGGCTCCTTCTACCCGATTCCCAATGTTGATTCGGCAATTCTTAAAATCACCCTCAACTTGGAGACTAAGTCTCCAAGTGAATTAGATGAAGAAAGATTCTTCGCCCTGCTCAAAGCCGGGTTCGCACACAAAAGAAAGTTACTTTTGAACAATCTCAAGGAAACTAATGTGTCAGACATTCAAAAAGGCTTTACAAACTGCAATATTACACCTAACATTCGCGCGGAAGATCTGACAGTGGAGAATTGGGTGTGTTTAGTGAAAAGCACAAAGAGATAGAGTGTGAACGAACCCTTCTAGCGAAGCGGGGTGAGAGATGCTCTGTCTCTTTGTGCTTTTTAAAAAACATCTTAGATATCCACTGATTTTTTAGGCCAGAAATAAGGCTATAGTGCTATAATTATCTGAGGCATAATGCCGTTTTTAACTAAAAATGTAGCGTTTTCTGTTCTTGCCGGGACCTCCATCATGGCAGGCGCTTTTTGGATGCGGTACACCGGCTCGGCACCACAGGTTGTTGCACAAGTTGAAAGTCCCATAGCCGATACGGACGCAGACATTGCAGTTGCAAGTGCTAGTGGGCTGACCGCCGAAGAATCGACAGCTCTCCAATTCATCCGCACTCCAAGCCCGAGCACTCTCGCTTACGATGAACTCGAAGACAAGAGCTCGTTATATCTAAATAGTGGACTCACATACAACACTAAGGATCTGACCAGTAAGACCGCCACCAACAGAGCCAGCCTTCTTTCTTACGGTACAAACTTAGCGAAGACTCTCCACGGCTTTCCATTCTATACCAAACGCAGTCCAGCCGAGATTGCTTTCGACATCTACAGCAACAAAGACAAGGGTGACACCGGACTAACAGAACTTGAAGCTACCGCCCTTGCTTACCAGTCAGCTTCCAAGAGTTTACTTGTCCAGAACGTCCCCAGCGATCTCCAAACTCTTCACCTGCGCCTAATCAACAGCTTCGACCGCGCCTCACAGCTCATCAAGAATATGGAAGGGGTTACTACAGACAAGTTGCTCGGTTTAAACAGTGCGCGGCAGTATGTGGAGGAAGAGAAGTTCGCGCTTATAACTTTAGGTCAACTCAACGCCTACTTCAAAGACAAGAATGTCGCACTAGGGGAGAAGGATAAACTTAAACTCTCTGTCGCAATTTATAAATAAATGTTAGCTTTCAACAAAAACAAAACACTTGGCACACTCGCTCTGACCATCTTTCTGTCTTTTATTTGGACCCAGTCTACCTTTGCCGCAGACAACTTTGATGATTGCGTTGCTGAACAAGTAAAAGCAACGGGTACTCTCACTCAGACAAATCCTGAACTCTTGATCACTATACAAAAGGAATGTCGCGACAAATTCCCTTCAACAGGTACGGGTGGCGGCACAAGCACTGGCGGAGGCGGGACCAGTGGAGGAGGTACAACAGGTGGTGGAGGTGGGCCAACTATTTTTGAACACACCGAAGAAATATTAAACATCTTAGTTTTAAGCATAAACGGCACTGGAGCCACAATGCTTAATCCGACTAGCCCGAGCGATACTATTAAAGGCCAGAGGTTGAACGTCTGGGAGACCGTCATCAGCCAAGTTCTGACAGAAGCTAGAAATATGAGCGTTTCCATTAACGCCGGAGATCTAGCCAGAATACTTTCAAGTGGAACCACTAAAGCTGCCAAAGATGCCCAAGCAATAGCCAAAGGAGCAGCATCAACACTACTAAGCTACAAGGGTGACCCGACTGCGATAACCAATGCCATCGCCTTCCTTAGTGGATCCGGCGGCGGAGCTCCTCCTCCGGGCCGATGCGGAGGCGGGGGCGAGGTACCATGCACTACTGGTCCTCAGTGTCGGGACGGACAAACACCTGTTGGTGGGAGATGCCCATTAGGTCGCGGAAACGGGAATGGAAACGGGAATGGCAATGGAAACGGAAACAATAACCTCCCCGGCAATACTTCGTGTAATCCGAGCACAAGTGAATCTCGGAATATAACCTTCGACAAGCATCCACCAGATGACAGTACAGTAGGTGAGCTAGTTATAAAAGGAGATCAGGGCGACCTCACTAAGGTTGACGGTGGTCTTGCCTTCCCATTTTATTTTTCAAGTATGACGGATGACAATGGAGGACTGCCCGTTATGGAGGTCGGTCCCTTACTTAACATGACCGTCAACAGGCAGATCCCTCTACTCCAAGCTATCTGTACTGCCGTGTCTTCGCTATCAGACGACATCAAGGCGATCAGGATCGCGACTGAGCAATTGGTGAAAGACAATAAGGAACATATTATCCCAGAACTAGAGGGGATCCACAAAGATACATCTGATCTGGTAAAGAAAGAGTACATCCTTGATGGCAACGCCCGTGAGGCGGCATCAGCAGCAATCGATGAAGAGAAAAAGATTTTTGATCAGGCGCTAGCGTCAGCCAGGCCAAATATAATACGGAAGAAAGACTCCTCTGGACCTGTCACCCTACCGGAAACCTTCACTCCCGATATAAATATATATGAAGCCCAACAGAGACAAAACGCCGCTCTACTCTTTTATGGCGAACTAAAAAAACATTTTGAAACTCCTGGCGCAGGTTCAGGCGGAGCCTTTCCTTTCAAAGAACAGGTACTGGCAGAAATTGCAAAACGGGCAAAAGAAGAATTTGACTTTGGCGACGAGCAAGCGAAATTCAACCACCTACATCAGGGCCCAGACGGTATAAATAACGAGATGGATGCTACCAGATATATAGCAAGTCTATACGACTTCGCCGTCGAAAGAGCTGGGACGAATGCTGTAGCCGAATACGTTGCTGGCAATACAATAATTGGAGGTAAAAAGTGTAAAAATAATGAATATGTTGATACTGTCTTACTCAATTCAATTGAACGAGTCGGTTTTGGTGGTATTGGATTTGATAACAAAGTAGCAGTAGAGGTTTGCAAAAAGAAGAGTGTCCTAATCACCAGCCCAGCGCCTACTATAAAAGCCTTGCTTGAGAAGTTCGCCACAACCGACATAACTCAGACGGAGCTGGCTGATGAGTACAGAGAGCTACCACTTGTTAAAGGTACAACTCAACGAGTTCTTATTGACGGTAGCGGTATCGGCGGCCCTACTGGCAGAGGGACAACTCCGCCTCCAACCCCGCCTCCGCCACCACCTCCTGGCACAAAAGACACTGACGGTGATGGTAAAAAAGATGATGTGGACACTGATGATGACGATGACAACATACCTGATGTTACAGATGCAGATGCTAACGGTAATGGAACAAAAGACACAGAGGAGAGTAGTGGGACACTACAAGAACAGTTCAACGAATGCGTACTCGCTCTGGATCCTGATCGATTCACCGTCAGAGAAAGGAACGAATTCTGTAGTGCGCAGGTCTTCCCCGACTCTTGTCCTGACAATACAATTATTAATCCAAACACGGGAGAATGTATCAACAACGTAGGCGCTGAGTGTCCTGCCGGCACAACCATAAATCCTATCACTGGGGAGTGCCTCGGCCCACCAACATTCAACGAGCTATTCCTTACATGTATTGCTACCACACAAGCAACATTCCCTGGTATTTCAAACAGCGAAGTAACAGCAAGGTGCACACAGGAGGCTAACGATATACTGGGTCTTCCAACAACCTTCGCTCCAGCAAAAACAACCTCCATCGCTCCAAAAACAAACTTAGCTGCTGTCGGTGGCCTATCTACACAGGCAGGTCTGACAAAGACCACGATATCGCCGACTATCTCACTCAAAGCCGACAAGTCCATCATCACCCTCTCTGCGACCAAGAATCCGACCTCCTGTATGGCCACATCTGACTGGCCAACATTATTCAAGCTCGGGGAGACGATACCTCTTCCTTCCATAGGAAAACCACAGATCTTCACCATTGTTCATCCTCAAATCTTCAAGTTAGAGGCAAGCATTGTAGAACAAGAAGCCTCGAGCATCCACAGGCAAGCTCTGGTAGCGCAAGATAATATTAAAAATGCAGTGACAAGAAGCGCGGCAGGACTTACCCAAACAACAACTTATATTCCAACTCTAACTGGCGCGGAAGCAGGGGACAGCATGACTCTCACAATAAACAGTACGCCTATAACTATGAATCTATCAAATTTAAACACTATCGACCTCATTAGACGACTGATAACCGAGGCGACCGCCGGCAGGTCTGACATCAGGAAGGCGCTATCAACATTTAACTTCAGCCAAAATGGTAATATGTTAATAGTTTCAAATAAGACTCCGGCTCCAACGACTATTCCCACAACAGCAACCTACTCACTAGAATGCAACGTGAGCAACAAAGCAGTGCCGGCCAGTGTTAACATCACCCTTCCATAAATAAAATGAACTTCTGGCAGAGATTTAAAAAAAAGATGATCCCAGCTCTCCGGTCTGTAATACCAATGCTATTTCTTTTTATTTATGTGGCTACTCCTCCAACAATTTACGCAGCAAACTTACTAAATCCACTTGACCCATTCGGTGCAACCTCATTTTTTGTTTCGACTGTTTCACTATTAGCTAAGGGGGACGTTGCCTCTGTTGGATCATCTGTTTTTAGTTTCGCGAAGGGTGCCTTGACTGGATCGATTGATGATACAACAGAATCTCTAGGCAAGTATTTATACGGTTTAGGCGTAACAGCATTCGTTATAGTAAAAGGGGTATACAATACAGCTACAACCCTAATAAACAATGCGATAAAGTTCAGTCTGACGAACCAAGCGATGAATCTTGGGGTCATCAACTCTATGTGGGTGATCATTAGAGACTTCGCGAACCTGTCGCTAATCTTCATCCTGCTTTACATATCTATCTCCACCATCTTGGGTTTAAATGGGTCAAATACTTACAAAATGCTCGGGAAGGTAGTGCTAATTGGACTCTTGATGAATTTCAGCTTAGTTATAACCAATGTAGTCATTGACACATCCAACATCATCGCCGGAGGATTCATACTTGCTATCGACGAGAAGGGTGATATCGGCAACACCATAGGGGAGGCCTTAAATCTAGACAAGTTGATCACAGCGGTCGGCACAGTAGGGCTTAGTAAAGCTGATATTGAAAAGGGGAAAACCGACACGGCCTTCAACCAGGCGGCTATCATGTGGGGGCTTACAGCCTTTCTCTTGATTACAACATTTATTCTACTAGCCGGGGCGGCGATGTTTCTAGTACGCATAGTTAAGCTCATGGCCGTCATGATCTTCGCCCCACTGGCTTTCGCTGCCTCAATTCTTCCCAAGACTGAGGGTATAACAAAACAATGGTGGGGGGAGTTGCTTGGTAATGCCTTCTTCGCCCCTGCCTACCTCTTCATGGTATATCTGGCATTGGCGATTGTTGTTAAAATCGTTCCCGCTGGAACGTTCACCCCCGGCACCTCCTATGAGACTGTGCTCAAGGTCATGTTCGGCTTTGACAGTGTAGCCACATTAGATGCAGCGTCTAGTATTCGTATTGCTCAAATAGTAACAGGCTTTGCGCTTGCTATCGGACTCTTAACTGCTGCCGTAACTGTCGCCTCGAAACTAGCCGGCGATACAGTTAAGTCTGGGCAGAAGCTCGCCGGCCTTGCCTTCGGCACAGCGGCGGGAGCAGTGGCAATGGGTGGCAGACAGATCGGCGGACGTGCAGGGCAAGCTCTATATGATAGGTACGCGAACGATACATCTGCAACTGGAAATATTATACGAGGAGGGGCTGATATTCTAAGAAGGGGTTCTTATGACGTACGAAACGCTCCGGTAATAGGGTCGGCATTAAATCAAGCCGCGGGACAAGCCGGTGTGTCCACTGACCAGGGTCTGATCTTCAAAGATGCGAAGGGTAGTGTCGGCGGAAGACTTAAAGAGCAAGCTGACGCGAAAACTAAGGAAGCAGCGGCAGAGAAGGAGAGAAAGGAGACAGTTAGGAGGCTTGAAACAGCCAAAACGATTGAAAGACTTAAGAATCCAGGCAACTATGCGGATGATAGGGCTATACAAGCAGATATGAATAAGCTTAATCAGCAAGAACAAGCTGCATTGGCCGAAAGTAACCAAGCGCATATACTTAGGAACCTAAACAACAAAGGGGCGATAAAAGATTATGAAGACAAGTTAAATGCTACCGACAGACTTGCGTTCAGAACTGGCATAATGGGCAATACCGAGAACACCGAGGGCAAGAGGTACTATGCTGAAGAGATCAGGAAGGAGAGGGAGACAGCTTCAATAGACAACTTCAAGAACTTCTTTAAAACCAACTCGACCTACACTCAAGCTGACATTCAATCTCAGTTAGCACGAATAAATCCGAAGCTTTTAGGCCGTGTTATGCCTACAATTAGAAGCAATCCAGCCATAATGGCGGGGCTCCAAGGAGGCCAACTTCAGGCTCTTTATGATGATCATAGTAACGGCAATTTGGATATAACACAGAGTGACCTAAGCCATATTCGTGCGTACGCACAGGGCGGTAGCGCAAATGCTATGAAATTCTTCCAAGGTCGCGGAGGGGATTTGTATCCAGATGCTGCTCCATTGCCAACATTCGGGCCTACACAAGCACCGCCAGCTCCTAGACCTACTCCTCCACCAGTTCCGCCTCCGGCACCTGCCCCTACGCCGGCTACACCTCCGCCTCCTCCTGCACCTGCCACACCTCCAACGCCTGTTCCTACACCAACACCAACTCCGGCTCCAACACCTACTCCTAGACCTACGCCAGCACCGACCCCAACGCCTGTACCTACACCAACTCCTGTACCACCAGTTGCTCCACCGACACCTATAGCTCCGGTACCTCCTGCTCCTAGACCGGCACCGACACCAGCACCAACTCCAGCTCCAACACCTACCCCTAGACCTGTTCCTCCTACGCCAGCCCCTGCTCCAACCCCAGTACCACCAACACCTATAGTTCCAGTGGTACCGTCTGCACCAATACGACAAACGCCACCGATACCTAGACCGACACCACCAGCTCCAACTCCTGTACCGCCAGTTGCTCCACCGACACCTATAGCTCCGGTACCTCCTGCTCCTAGACCTACACCGGCGCCAGCACCAACTCCTACACCAGCTACTCAACCACCTGCGCCGACACCGGCTCCAATCGCTCCACCAGCTCCGGCCCCAAGACCTACTCCTCCATCAACTCCTACATCTACTCCAACATCAGCACCAGCTCCAACCCCTGCTCCTGCAATCACACCAACAAAAACTCTGCCGTCAAACACCATAGAATTCATCACACCAGCGCCATCTGAGGAGGAGTCATTATCTTCCGTAGTACCAAAAAGGAATGTAGACGAGGTAGTGGCCACGCTAAAAGATAGTGCTAAAGAAAATGAAATACCTATCAAAGATATCTTCAAAGAAGAGCCACCAAAAACTTCGTAAGAAAATAAATGAACTATTCAAAAGAAGAATTAAATGAGGCGTACAAGAAGCTCCCACCGGAGCTTAAGGAGATATTCTTTTCTGAAGATATCACCGAGCCAATAAACAATATCGGACGCAAGTATAAATTGCATATCGACCAGATAGGTGAGCTTGATTCAGAGACGGGCTTCGTACTACTTGGACTAACTCAACCGACAGATTTCGTAAGCAATTTAACTACAAGACTAGGTTTAGACAGGATAACAGCCAGCCAAATAGCTTCAGACATTAATGACCAAGTTTTTCTCAAGGTTAGAGAGCTGTTAAAACAAGCTAAGCCTGGCCCAGCCGAAGATATGCCGGAAGATGAAGTTTCTGGCTTGTCTCAAGTCGCATCGAGGGAAGAAACTCACCCGACTCGAGATGCTCTGTTGGCCGCAATAGAAAATCCGGAGGGAATGGCAAAAAAAATAATCACACCAAAGGTGGAGATTCCGCTAGTAGAAGTGAGAAATCCATATCAACCATCCAAGCCCGAGATAGGCAAAGACTTTCCGGTTGTGGCGCCCGTTCAGGTGCCGGCCGACATATTGACTAGGAAGTTATCTGGGCAAGTCAGCCTGCCGAAGGTAGAGACAAGGGTTGATCCATATAAGGAACAGGTATAATTAATAAACAGATGCAATTTCAAGTACCACAATTTATCGACATAGAAGACAAAATTTTTGGGCCACTGACCTTCAAGCAGTTCATCTACGTCTTAGGAGCCGGGGGATCGGCGTTTATTGTCTATAAATTGATCCCCAACTTCTACCTGGCTCTTCTTGTAGCCTCGCCGATCGTCATCCTCGCCCTACTGCTGGCTTTCTACAAATTCAATGATCGCTCTTTTATATTAATGCTTGAATCAATGTTCAAATATTACTCTTCGAGCAGAATCTTCTTGTGGAAGAAGACCCTTCGACCCGGCTCAGGGCAGGCTCCTAAAATTGAAGAGAATGTGATAGGCCTGCCTGCTTTCAACCCCAGAATGACCGCCGGAAAGCTGAAAGATATAGCATGGACACTCGATGTCCATGAGACGATAAAGAAATAGTATAGGGTGAAAGTATAAGTATCTGATATAATTATATAAATGGATCGCGCCACATCAAAATCAAGCCAAGATTTCGTACCGGTCAAGGAGATCCGGGAGGGGATTTCGGTACTTAAAGATGGCTCAATGCAGATGGTACTCATTGCTTCATCACTCAACTTTGCACTTAAATCCAGAGACGAACAGCTGGCGATCCTCTCACAGTACCAGAATTTCCTCAACTCAATCGATTTCACCGTCCAGATAGTGATTCAATCCAAGAAGCTAGATATTAAACCGTATCTTGCCATAATAGACGAGCGTATAATTGCCCAGACCGAAGATGTATTGAAGGTTCAAACCAGGGAGTACAAAGAGTTCATCAAGAAGTTCACCGAGACGGTAGACATCATGTCCAAATCCTTCTTTGTTGTTGTGCCGTACAGTCCGCCCATCTTCCAATCCACCCAGAGTTTCATGTCGCCTCTGTCGAAACTTTTTGGTAAGACCTCCGAGAAAGATACTTACAAACAGGACGTCGCCAACTTCGAAGAGAACAGGACTCAGCTGGAGCAAAGGGTCAACGTCGTCAGCCAAGGACTATCTAGACTGGGAGTCAGAACGATCTCCCTCGGCACCGAAGAGCTGATCGAACTTTTCTACAAAACTTTCAATCCAGAAGAGACGAGTGGGCCAATAGGGCAAAAAAGCTAAAAATGAAAACAAATTTTAAACCCGCACGAATCCTGTCTCTAGAAGACCCTTTCAAAGCCGAACAAGCACGGTCTCTGGCTATAATGTTGCGAAGCAGCCAGAGTTGTGAGGCGAGAAGAGCAGAGGATTTCGGCTGGGAAATCCTAATGCGAGGTCTGAAAGAGATAGGTTCGGGCGGGTTTAAAAATTTTATTTTCGGAGTTTTCATTTTTAACCTATAATTGATATATGGCAATGTTCGGAAAACCAGATAGTAGCAAGGGTAATATTTCAGGCGTGCTTCCCAAGGATATCTACCAAGAGGGAGTTTTGGAGCTACAGGACATCATCGCGCCATCAGCATTGCAAATTACCCAAAACAGCATCGCGCTAGGGGAGAGGATCGCCAGGGTTTTCTTCGTCATCTCTTATCCACGCTTCCTCTCTGAGGGCTGGTTCTCGCCAATCATAAACTTGGACAAAATTTTCGATATTTCAATCATCATTCACCCGATCGACACCACAGTTATTTTAAGGCAATTACAGAAGAAGATCACCGAGGTTCAAAGCCAGATCAGCATTAACGAGAAGAAGGGCCTGGTAAGAGATCCGATACTCGACACTGCCTATAGAGACATCGAGAAGTTGCGAGACGAGCTTCAGCAAGCAAGGGAGAAGATCTTCGATGTGGGTTTGTATATAACTATCTATGGCGAGAATGAGGAGGCGCTTTCCAAGGCTGAGGCAGAAATCAAAAACCTGCTGGAATCAAAACTGATCTACATAAAGCCGGCTCTCTTCCAACAAGAGGAAGGCTTCAAGAGCACTCTGCCGACAGCCACAGATTTATTGGGAGTTAATACGAAGCTCAACTCCTCTCCACTCTCCTCAATGTTCCCTTTCGTTTCTTTCGACCTGACCTCCAACAAAGGGATTCTTTATGGCATCAACCGCCACAACTCAAGCTTAGTGCTTTTCGATCGGTTCTCACTAGAAAACTACAACTCGGTAGTCTTTGCCAAGGCTGGCGCGGGCAAGTCTTACGCCACGAAGCTCGAGATCCTTCGTTCACTTATGTTTGATACAGAAGTGATAGTCATCGACCCAGAGAAGGAGTACGAATTCCTCTCCGAAGCTGTCGGCGGGCGATACTTCAACATCTCATTAAGCTCTGAACACCATATAAACCCATTCGACCTGCCCTTCGTCCGTGAAGATGAATCCCCGGCAGACATCTTACGCTCTAACATCATCAGTCTTGTCGGCCTCTTCCGCATAATGCTCGGCGGACTGACACCAGAAGAAGATGCTGTCATGGACACGGCTATTCGCGAGACATATGCGCTCAAAGATATAACCGCCGACACAGACTTCTCAGGTAAAGAATGTCCGCTCTTGTCTGACCTCGAACTGGTACTGGCCGGTATGGACGGGGGAGGGCCGATCGCACAGCGACTTCTCAAATACACACAAGGAACATGGGCCGGCTTCCTCAACAAGCCAACCAACGTCGACATCAACAAGAAATTCATCGTCTTCTCTGTTCGCGACATGGAAGATGAGCTCAAGCCGGTGGCTATGCACATCATCATGAACTATATCTGGAACGCTATCAGAAGAAATCTAAGAAAGAGATTACTTGTGGTGGACGAAGCCTGGTGGATGATGAAGTCTGAAGACACAGCCTCCTTCCTCTTTGGCTTAGCAAAACGATGTAGAAAATATTATCTGGGATTGCTGACCATCACACAAGATGTCGCCGACTTCATGGCCTCACCTTACGGCAAGCCGATCATCACGAACTCTTCGATACAATTCTTAATGAAGCAGTCGCCAGCCGCAATTGATGTCTTGCAGAAGACTTTCAATCTGACCGATGAAGAGAAGTATCTTCTATTGGAGTCAGATGTTGGAGAAGGAATCTTCTTCGCCGGAATGAAGCATGTGGCGATCAAGGTTATCGCTTCCTATACCGAAGACCAAATCATAACCTCCGACCCATCACAGATATTATCAATTAAGAAGGCCAAAGATGAGCTCAAGGCCGCGCAAGGATAATGTTGAAGATGCACTGGCCATTGGTATATGCTGCGGCAATATTCCTGGACGTTACGCTTGCTGTACTTGAATGGTTGCGTGTTGGAATAGTCTTCAACTATCTGATAACCTTGCCTGCCGGCTTCTTTTTCGCACAGTATTTCTACATAACAGACACTAAAGGATGGATACCGAGGGTTATTCTTGTTGATGGCGCTGAGAGTATCCCTGTGTTAAAAGATTTAATGCAACTCATCCCTATCTGGTGGACGCTTACTATATGGAGGATACATAAAAAGAATGCTGCAGTAGGGGTGGCTGATTTCACCCAAAAGGTTGTCGGGAAAGTAGGTGGAGAAATAGCAGGAGAGGTGGTCGGTGGAGCAGTAGACAAAGTACCAGGACTGGGACACGGCGTAGAGAGTCAGAACAAAAATAGCAAGGAGGCGATCGTTACAAGACAGATAGAAGAGGATCAATTGCAACCGGCATGATGAAAAAAATTTTAATTTTTATATTTATAATTTTACCGGCAACATCTTTCGCCTACACTGAGGTAACCGACGGGGGACAACTATCGGCTGAGGTATCCCCGCAAAATCCAGGAGCATTCACTAATGTATACATACATCTGGTAAGTTTCGAGGTTGACTTAGATAGATCGAATATTATCTGGACTGTAAATGGGAGAAAACAACAAGAAGGTATCGGTCAAGATGATCTACAATTTGTAACAGGAGCTATCGGCAAGAAGACCGTAGTGAGTGCAGAAGTGATCTCTCAAGACGGCAAGAATATAAAGAAGCAGATCTCAATCATCCCGGCTGAAGCAGATCTCATCTGGCAGTCCGACGGCTATGTACCGCCTTTTTATAGAGGCAAGTCACTAGCAACTGTCGGCAACAATATTAAACTTGTAGCCATACCTGATTTTATTACAGAGAATGGCGTCAGACTCGACCCGGACAAACTTGTATATAAATGGAGTGTTAATGGGGAAGATATAACATCCGGATATGGCCAGAGTAGTGCAACGATCGGAATAAACGACCAGATTTCTGAAGTAGATATTTTTGTTGATATCTCAAATTTGGACAAAACATTACGGGCGACAAAGTCTATCGCGATATCACCCACAAATCCTATATTGCTCTTCTATGAAACCAATCCACTCCTGGGAACATTGTACAATACTTCACTTTTTGGCAATCTCCAGATGACAGAAGCAGAATCAACGATCAAAGTTGAACCTTACTTCTATAATACCAACAAAGTATCCTACGCATGGGGTATCAACAATGAAGATCCAGACTTTTCTGCTGGCACCTTGCCGGAGTTGATAGTACGCCAGCCGAGAGACAGCTCCGGCGAAGCAACTATTACAGCTTCAGTGGCAACAGTATATCAATCCATTAAGAAAAGTATTACAATTAAATTCAATCAATCGACAATTGGTTTTTAATTCCCCATTAAATTCTAAATGCTGAAAACAACAATAAAAATTATCTCTTCAACTATAATCACAGTGTTTATTTTTGGTATTCTAATAAACACCAATCCTGTCTACTCGGCCTTCAGACCACTACCCACTCCAACCACCGAAGAAGATGTCCCGCCACCACCAACATCTGGAGGAACGGGTGGTGCGATCAGTGGTTGTGACCCAACGAAAGGATACTGTTTGCTTGCGCCAATAGGCAACTTAACTCAAGTTACTACGGCCAGCTTCCCCAACTACCTTCAAAGCATTATAAATATTTCGCTTGGCATGACGGCGGCTATCGCTGTTATCATGCTGGTTATCGGCGGGCTCCAATACATCTTCTCCAGTGTCAGCGAGACAGCCAAGAAAGAAGCGAAGGAAAGAATAACCAACGCTGTCTTTGGAGTTCTAATCGCGCTCTCAGGATATATATTATTAAGGACAATTGGCGGAAGCGATCTGTTGAAGCTTGGTTTGCCGGCGATTAAGAAGTTAGATATACCCAAAGGTGCGCCCTCTATCGATAGGGGTGCTAATGATGACATTGGTGGAGGGGATCTTGTTCCCCCTTCCCCAATTAATACAGAGGCTGGCGAAGCAGGGAACGCAAGAACTGAAACTCTTCCTGCTACCCCGATAAAAACACCATAACAACAATATCTTCATCTAATGAATAGCAACGCAACAAAAATTTTAATCGCAATTGTTCTAGGTTTAGCCCTTTTGTTATCGACATACGGTATTTATCGATATTTTTCCAGCACACCGACAACTGAGACGACACCAATAGGAGATACAAGTGCCTTCCCAACAAGCGGTAACATCACAACCCAGGGTGGTAGCGATGGCACTAATACACAAGCAGGCCAGGCGACTTCTAATCCGGGTGGATCTAATGCAAATACAACAAGCGGTGGTCTAGCCCCAGCTTCAGGACGGCAAACAGATATATCTACTATAAAAATCGTAGTGGAGAAGCCAAGTGTGGGCGGAATATTCATAGAGAAGACGGAGCAGAGTAACACCTCCACTTCAACGGTAAAAAAACTGTATGTTAGATATATGGAGAGGGAGTCCGGACATATTTATGACCTGGCCTATAATGAAAACTTGCCAAAGAAAGTTTCTAACACAACTATCACCAAGGTCTATGAATCGTTCTTCAACAACACAGCGAAGAGTGTTGTGATCAGAAACATCAACAGTGTTGGGGGTGTACAGAATATCTATGCCGCAATCGAAGATCCAACAGCCACAACCTCACCAGAAGTGGGTGCTGAGGCAACTGTAGGCAAATTAAACCAATCCCTACTACCTTCAGGTATCTTGGGGGTAGTAGTCTCGCCAAGTAAGACAAAAATATTTTATCTCACAGGAGTTGGAGATGGCGTCATTGGTACAACTGAAGATTTTGGCACAAAACAAGGAGTAAACAAGAAGCAAGTCTTTAACTCTGCCCTTAGTGAATGGTTGATCCAGTGGCCACAAGAAGATACTCTTTTCTTTAACACCAGGCCTTCAGCTAATGTTCCTGGCTTTTTATATTCACAAAGTTTAACTAAGACCGGACTTAATAAAATTCTAGGTGGTCTAAACGGCCTTACCTCAAACGTCAGCCCTGATGCTAAAAGGCTCATCTACTCTGAATCGACATCAGGAAAGATGAAAACATATCTCTATGACCTCACCACCCGCGTAAGCTCTCCGTTATATGTCACAACCTTGCCCGAGAAATGCGTCTGGGGAGGAGTTGCACAAGATTTTTTGTATTGTGCGGTACCAGCAACAATACCGGGGGGAGATTATCCGGATGTTTGGTATCAGGGGATTGTCTCGTTTAGTGATGAATTATGGCAAGTAGATACTAAAACAGGCAACACCGAGCTCTTGATCGACAAAGCCACCTTCGACAAAGCTGGGAAGGGGATAGATGCCGAGAATCTTATCCTAAGTCCTAAGGAGGACTATCTTCTGATGACCAACAAAAAAGACTCTTCTCTTTGGCAGATTAGGCTGAAATAATCTTATTGGCCTTCCTTCTGACATACAGTTCATGTATCACCGTAAAAACATTATTTACAATCCAGTAAAGAGAGACGGCGGTGTTCAAGGTGTAGGAGATGAACATTATAAAGATAGGGAGTATAAACTTCACCTGGAAACTCATGCTCTGCGCTAAGCTGTCCCCAAAAGAAACTTCTTTGTTGTCTTTTTTGGGTGGAGCAGGAGGGACAGACAGCTGAACTTGTATAAATTGAGTGATACCAACCAGTAGAGCTAGAATAATATTTTTCTCTGTTAGATCAATAAGACCAAAAAGTTTGTGACTTATGAATTCGGGTGGAGTTATAAAACTGTAAATATCCAACGAGAGCAGATCTATACCATCCTTGAACACAAAGAATAGCGCCAAAATAATAGGTAACTGGATAAACATCAGAAAGACACCGGAAAATGGGTTCACTCCATGTTCTTTGTATAGTGCCATAATCTTAAGCGCCTGCTCCTGTTGATCCTTATGGTCTTCTTTAATTTTGGACATGGCCGGCTCCAACTCTTTCAGTTTTCTTTGGGTTTTTATTGTTTTATGAGAGATGGGAATAAGAATTACCTTCACAAGAAGTGTGAGTAAAACCACAGCCAACCCCAGGTCGTGATTTGGTATCAGCGCTGTTAAAAAAACAAGGGCATTATAGAGGGGTTGATAAAATATAGAATGAAACATTAGATTATTCCTGATTTTTTAAATATTACCACTATCTCTTTTTCCAAACTTTCAAAGTCGATCTTTGTCGCCCCAGGTTTAAAGAAAAAAACAAAATCGAACGGGGCCTTAAACATACTGACAAGTTTATCAACAATATGCCTTCCGCGCCTTTTTAAAAGATTACGAGTAACTGCCAATTTCGCAGTTTTAGCTGAGACCACAAATGAATAGTGACTTTTTGGGTTAGAAGGCAGGCCTTTCGCTTTTAAATATTTAAGGCTTAAGTTATCAGAGTGAACCAATCGTCCCTCTTTCAAAACAGCCTCAACGCCTGCTTTATTTAACCTCATTAAACAGACAGTTTGCTTCTACTTTTCCTTCTCCTCCTAGCAAGAGTCTTTTTACCGCCCGGGGTCAGTTTTCTAACCAAAAAACCGTGAGTTCTGGCTCTTTTCTTTTTCTTTGGATTGTACGTTTTTGACATATTGGCAGTTTACAGCAAAGTTTGAATGAAATCAAGCGGAAAGGCTGTTATCCACAGTTAATCCACCTCTTATAAACAATAATTTATCTTGATTCTGTTTTGGATTACCAAAAAACAAAACTATAATTAGATTACTCTTCTTCGGCAATATGGTTTATTTTTAAATTAGGACTACAATATTATAATGCTCGATAATAAAAAACTGTGGGTGGATTCAATTGTTGAGATAGAGCTCGGCATATCTAAGGCAAATTTTTCTACGTGGTTCAAAAACACCTACATCTCAAAACAAGAGGATGACATAATATTCCTTTCTGTTCCAAATGCTTTCGTTAAGGATTGGCTTCTAAATAAATTTCATAAATTTATCTTAAAGGCGCTTAGAAACGTCTCTTCTAATGTGCGCGGAGTAGAGTATATTATCCAAAAAGAGGGAGATAAGGAGCGAGATTCGCGCTTGGAGCAGACAGAGAGACCTCCTGTGAATAGCCAAATGAAGCTAAATGAGCTTTATATCAACAAAGAGGATAATCTCAACCCTAAATATGTCTTTGATTCGTTTATTGTCGGTTCCTTCAACGAGTTGGCCCACGCGGCCTCTCAGGCTGTCATAAAAAACCTGGGGACAACCTACAATCCACTATATATTTATGGTGGTACTGGCTTGGGTAAAACCCACCTACTCCAATCTATGGGCAACCACCTCAAGAATACCGCGAATAAAAAGATTTTTTATATGACATCTGAGAAATACGTCTCGGAGTATGTTGATTCAATCAGAAACAACACTCCTCATATCTTTAAGGATAAGTATAAAAAATACGACATGTTGATTGTGGATGATATTCAGTTTTTTTCCAAAAAAGAGGGGTCCCAAGATGAGCTATTTCATCTGTTTAATTATCTCCACGAGAACAACAAGCAACTCATCTTCTCCTCCGATAAACCACCAAGACAGATTTCGAATCTTGAAGACCGACTTCGCTCACGCTTCGAGGGTGGGATGATTATTGAGGTGTCTAAGCCGGACTACGAGTCCAGGGTGGCAATTCTCCGGTCTAAATTAAAGTCGATTAACTTCTTTCTACCCGACGACACCGTTGAGCATATCGCCACAAACATCCTAGACAACATAAGAGAGCTTGAGGGGATTTTAAACGCCGTAGTTTGCCAATCTCAACTTAAAAACAAAGAGTTATCTGCAAGCGAGATCAAACAACTAGTTAAAAACAGTTCCAAACAAAGAAAAACTGTATCTATCAAAGATGTTCTCAAGGCGGTTTGTGATTTTTATAACATAGACGAGAAGTCGCTCTACGAGAAAACAAGGAGGAAAGAGGTGGTTAAGCCAAGACAGATCGCTATGTATATATTGCGCCAGGACTTCAATACCTCTTATCCATACATAGGACAGAAGTTGGGGGGGAGAGACCATACGACAGTGATCCACGCCTGTGAGAAGATCAAAGCGGCCTTAAAGAATAGTCCAGCGCTAGAACAAGAGATCGACCACATCAAGAGTGTTATATATAGTGGGCAGGCACTCGCTGGAGCAACAATAAGTGACCAAAACTGATCTGTTGATATTGTGTGTGTAACCCTGTTGAGAACTACTGAATAAAATCGTGGATAACCAAAAACAAAAATGATGACTGAAAAATATACACCCCATAAGCACACCTATTCACACCCCTTTTCCACAGTGGAAAACAAAAATAACCTTGTTGGCATAAAACTATTTTTAAGTTACCAACATACCCACAGGACTAGTAATAATAAAAATCTTTATTAAATAAAATAATAACTATTAATTATTTATGAAAGCCGAGTGTGCAAAAGATAAATTAAAAGAGGGTGTCGCTCATGTAGGGAAGATTGCAACCAAGAACCTCTCTTTGCCAATCTTAGAATCTATTCTTATAGAAGCAAAAGACAAGAGTCTAATATTAAAGACTACCAATCTTGATGTGGGTCTTGAGGTGAGAATTCCTGCGAAGGTGGAGAGGGCGGGGGTTATAGCCTTGCCTGCGGATATTTTGTCGGCCTTCTTGTCTGGGCTGCAAGATGGCCAACTGATTAAAATGGAACTAATTAGCGGTAATCTGTCCCTTTCTACAACAAGGAATTCAACAGTTATAAAAAGTTTCCCAGTAGACGATTTCCCAAATATTCCAAAAATAGACAAAGATAACTCGATCTCTATCGAATCCAGTAAGTTGGTATCCGGGATAAGGTCAGTGTTGTATTCTGCTGCGGTGTCTGACATGAAGCCGGAGATTTCATCGGTTTATATTTATACAGACAGCGATGATTTGATATTTGTTGCAACTGACTCTTTTCGATTAGCGGAGAAAAGGATTAAGAATCCACAAAAAGACAAAAAAATGTCACTAATAGTGCCATTCAAGAACGCTAACGAGATAGCTAGAATTTTCGAATCAGTTAACGAGGTTTTAGATGTATACTTCAATAAAAATCAGATTTCCGTGGTCTCTCCCTTTATCTACTTCACCTCTAGGGTTGTGGGCGGTATTTTTCCCGATTACGGGCAAATAATTCCAAAGGATAAAAAAACAGAGGTGGTTGTTTTAAAGAGGGATTTGATAGATTCAATAAAGATCTCAAATATTTTTTCTGATAAATTTAACCAAATAAGTATTAAGATTAGCCCCGAAGATGCGCTCTTTGAGATAAGTTCTAAGAATCAAGACAGGGGAGAGAGTGCAACAACTGTGCCGGCAACCGTTGAGGGTGAGGGGGTTGATATTACTGTTAATGCTAAATATATATTAGATTGTTTGCAGTCTATCCCCGCCGATAGTATTCACCTTGTCTTTAATGGACACACCAAGCCGGTGGTTATTAAGGGGGTAGGTGAGGGATCTTTTATATATCTTGTTATGCCAATGAACAACTAATGCAAAAAATTAATGGCTACCTTGAAAGGTTTAAGAGGTTAACTATTCCAAACGAGGAAGTTAGAAAAAAACTTTTAGGGATTATTGAAGAGGTGGTCGGGGTACAAATAGAGATTAAGGATATCTTGATTAAAAATAAGATTGCGCACATAAAAACAGGCGCAATGGTTAAAAGTGAAATATTTTTAAATAAAAGAAGTATATTAGATAGATTGATTGGAGAGATAACAGATATTAAATAGATAACATAAAGGTTGTCTCGGCCTCAGTTTTATTTAATACCGAGTCATAAACAACAACACGAATGGTGTTGTTGTTGGTTAGGTTTGGGGTTTCGGCTGGAATAAAATAGAAGTCAAATGGCGCACTTTTTGAAGAGCCAAGATAAGTGTTGTTTATAAAGAAGTCTACTTGTGACAGGGGGTATGTTGAACTGTTTTGTATTTTTATCGCCATACGACTCTTTGGGTTGTAGGCTGTGTTTGTGGTTGGGTTTGTGATGATAACCTTAGGAGCAAATTCTGGTTTGTGGATATTGTCAGTATCTTTCGGGATAACATCAAGTGTTTCGTCGACCATGTTATTCGCTTTTGCCCATTTTTGTACCGCAGATTCCCAGAGTATAAATTGAGGATCATCATCTGGGTTTGTTGGTGCTGGCCCAGTCGGATTCTTCTTGTCTATCCAATACAAAATAGAGTGTGTTTGCTTCACCACCCTTGTGTCACGCATTTCTTTAGGCGTGTTGTTTGTCGCTAATTTACCGGAGATTTTGTCGACATCATAACTTATACCCCCTTGCCATAAACCACGCAAAACAGGATTAATCTTACTGGTATCAATTGTGTCTGGTTTTAAAAACCTCTCATTGGTTGGTGTGGATGTTGCCACAGCATACTTAAGAAATTCACTCCACATTGGCAATGCAATATATCCGGAAGTTTTTTTAACCATTGGAGAGTTGTCGTTGTTTCCAGCCCAAACACCAACTGTTATGTTTGGTGTATACCCAACAACCCAGGCATCTCTGAAATCGTTGGTGGTACCTGTTTTAACCGCAACATCTTTCCCTGGGATATCTATTGAGGAATATTCTCCAAAAAGAGGTTCTCTTGCTTTTATGTCAGATAAGATACTGTTGATTGTGCGAGCGGTGTTTATAGGAAGAACTCTTGTTGTTTGATTTTTTGGCGCATCAATAATGTTGCCATCCTTGTCTTCAATCCTAAGGATCACTTGATGAGGATTTCTTGTGCCGTCGTTAGCAAAAACCGAATAAGCGCTAGTTATATCAAGAAGTGAAACCTCGCCTCCTCCAAGAACTAGGGTTAGTCCATAACGCATAGGATCATCAAGACCCCTAACCCCCATATTTCTTGCTGTTTGAATAGAGTCGTTGATGCCAACAAGATAAAGAAGTTTAATGGCTGGAACATTTCTTGATTGAGCTAAAGCATTACGAAGAGATATTGGCCCAATAAAATTGCCATCATAATTAACAGGGGAGTAACAGGCTTCTTTTTTTACACTTTCGTTTAGTGGGACACCCTCAGGAGAACATGTTGTTTGGAATTGTGTATCAAGATCTAATAATGTTGTCTCAGGAAGATACCCTTTATTGAAAGCTGTTGCATAAACAAACGGCTTGAAGGATGATCCTGGTTGGCGGTGGGCGGTGGTTACATTGAAGTTGCCTTCGTTTGCAACATTGAAGTAATCTCTTGACCCAACCATTACCAGCACCTGTCCTGTTTTTGGGTCAATGGCAACCATGCCGGCATTTTTGGCATTAAACTTGGTTTCGTTTTGTTCCGCGTATTTTTTTACAATCTGTTCAGCTTTCTGTTCCAGATCCCAATCTAGTGTTGTGATAACACGAAAGCCACTTGTCTCCACAGACTCTTGACCATACTTCTCTTCTAGGTAGGCTCTGACATATTCTACAAAGTGCGGAGCTTTTATCCCACCAGTATCTTCTCTTGGTAAAAATACAACAATCTCTTTTTTGGCCAAATCACTTTCTTCTTTAGTGATGAATTTTAACCCAACCATTTTGTCTAAGATACTATTCTTTCTTGCGTCTAAACTAGTTTTATTTTTGCCATATGGAGAGTACAGGCTTGGAGCATTTGGTATCGCAGCCATATAAGCAGCTTCCGCTAAGGTTACACTCTTCACATCTTTGCCATAGAATTTCTGGCTTGCATCTTCAGCGCCATAGACTGATCCACCATAAGGGATCTCGTTCAGGTAAAGAGCCAAGATATCCTCTTTTGTCATTATTCGCTCCAATTTGAAGGCTAAAATTACCTCTTTGATTTTTCTTGAGAATCTCTTCTCGGAAGTGAGTAGGGCATTCTTGATAACCTGTTGAGTGATAGTGGACCCACCTTGTCTGAGTGAGCCGGATTCAATATTTACAATTGCAGATCGGATCATTGATCCAAATTTAACACCATTGTGTTGGTAGAAGTCGCTGTCCTCTATTGCAATAGTTGCGTTCCGAAGGTAAGGAGAGATGTCTCCATAGGGAACAATCTTTCTGGTCACCCCCTTGTGAATGTCATACAGAAGTGTTTTTCCTGTGCGGTCATATATTTTCGTGGATTCCGAGACTTTTCTTTGTTCCAGTCCCTTAAAGTCTGGGATCTGTAATGTTGAAAGCCAAAGCAAGAGAGCTCCTGCTCCAAACAAAGAGATAGCCACCACAATCTTAAGTAATTTTACAAAATAATGCCTTTTCCTCATTGACATTACGGTAACATAAAAAAATAATCTTGGATAGTCAAGCGGACGTAACTGCTCACAACTCCGAATACTCCGTCATTGTGAGGTACGAAGCAATCCCTTGAATATAATCAGAGATTGCTTCGTCGTAAAAAACTTCTCGCAATGACAACTTTATGATAGATTGGAGGAGATGAAAATAGATATAAACGAAGATAAAATAGAAGAAATATTAACTCGCGGAGTTAAGGAGATTTTACCCACAAAAGATGGACTGAGAGATTTGTTAAAATCCGGCAAACGCCTCTGTATATATATTGGTACAGATGCAACTGGCACATCACTACATCTTGGACACGCTACGAACTACATGATCTTAGAGAAGTTTCGCGCACTTGGACACGAGGTGATTTTTCTTGTGGGTGATTTTACTGCAAGAATAGGAGACCCAACAGACAAGGGTGAGTCTGCAAGGAAACAGCTTACACGCGAAGATGTTGTAGAGAATGTTAAGACATGGCTACATCAAATCAAACCAGTAATTGATATAGACAACAAAGATAATCCAGTAAAGATACTCTATAATCACGAGTGGCTTTCAATACTAAACTTTGAGGCGGTTCTTAATCTCGCTTCGAATTTTACAGTACAACAAATGCTCGAGAGAGACATGTTTCAAGAGCGTATAAAAAAAGAACAACCGCTTTACTTACACGAACTGCTTTACCCACTAATGCAAGGTTATGATTCTGTGGTGATGGATGTCGATATCGAGATGTGCGGAGGGGATCAGAAGTTCAATGCCCTTGCGGGACGTACTCTAATGAGAAAGCTTAAAAACAAAGAGAAATTTGTTTTTATCACAACCCTACTTGAGAATCCAAAAACAGGCGAGAAGATGATGTCTAAGTCACTGGGTACAGGAGTATTTTTGGATTTTGAAGCCAACAAGATGTATGGCGCTATAATGGCCCAGCCTGATGAAAACATGAGACAGCTTTTTGTGGACGGTACTCGATTAGACATGAAGGAAATTGAAGATATTCTTAAAACTGAAAATCCACGCGACACCAAGATGAGGCTCGCCAAGGAGGTCGTGGCTATATATCACGGACAAGAATCAGCGCAAAAGGCCGAAGATAATTTTATAAATGTTTTTCAAAAAAAAGATGTTCCGGAGGATATTGTGACAGTTTCTGTCGAAGGCAACACAGAAATAGCCGAAGTTCTTTTTGTGAATGAAATAGTCAAATCTAAATCTGAATTCAGAAGACTTCTTGATGAAGGTGCAATCAGTCTAAATGGCGAGAGACTTGAAGATCCACTAACGAAGGTCGGCGATGGCGGGGTTATTAAGGTGGGCAAGAGGCGGTTTGTAAAGATTGAGGTTTCAAAATAAAAAACATCCCTGCTTAGCGGGGATGTTTTTTTTGTTTTTATTTAAAAACTTTCGTCATCTTCCTCCTCCTCTTCGACACCATCAAGTTCAAGATCTGTGTCGTCGTCGCTGTCTAGATCTACGTTGACCATCATATCCTCATCCCCACCAAAGCCTGCAAATTCGTCACCCATATTTTTATTAATTACTGGTTAATAACCTTATAAAAAATCTTCATTTCTGAAGATAATTATTTTTATCAGAACTGCATTTTTTTTGCAAGAGGGGAGATGTGCTTTTGTGGATAATTTATTTTGTAGAAACTAGGCATGTAAGAGCGACTGCAATGGCGTCGAACTCATCGTCATGTTTTATTTTATCTTTTCTCTCGATTAGCAACAGTTTGTCGAGCATATATAGCATTTGTTCTTTGGTTGCCTTGCCGTATCCGGTGATCGCGATCTTGATCTGAAGGGGAGTATATTCATGTATAGTAAGTCCGGCTGATTTGGCGACATAGGTTAGCACACCTTTTGTCTCGGCGACACCCATAGCCGTCTTTTGATTGGTTGTAAAAAAGAGTTTCTCTATCGCCAACGCATCCGGTAACCACTTTTTAATGAGCTCATCAACTCTTTGTCCCAGACTAAAAATTCTTTCAGAGAGTGCCTCTGACTTGTCTGTTTGAAAACAGTCAGAAAAAAGCAAAATCTCTTTGTTTTTATTTTTTTCTAATATCGCCACTCCAAGCCTCTCATATCCGGGATCAATTCCTAGTACTCTCATGTTTAATTTAAATTAATCTTTGATCTGTAAAACTCTTAAATTTCAGAATTTTACGCCTCAAAGATTATTCTTCGAGGTTTGTATATACATTCTCGACATCCACACTCTCTTCTAGTTCTTCTATTAGGGCAGTAAGCATCCCTTTGTCGCCATCTGATAGGGGAAGTCGCATTGTTGGCTCGAAGATACCCTCTACTTTTTTGAATGCCCATACGACAGAGCCTTGAGTTCCAAGAGATGCCCCATGTTCTGATAATGTGAATTTAATTTCGTTTATCGTTCTGTTTTTGCTGTCCGTTGTGCCCTCTATAATAATAGCTACACCACCTGGGCCATAAGCTTCACACAGGAACTCTTCCATCTGTCCAGCACCAAGTCCTGCGCCTTTGGCCACAGCTCTCTCTATATTATCTAAAGGCATATTAACTGCCCGTGCCTTCTCTATTGCCACTCTAAGCCCTGGCGAGTTTTTGTCGCCTTTAGCAAGTCTGGACTCTGTGGCAATCTGTTTTCCTAAAACCGAGAACACCTTGCTCTTCTTGGCATCCAGCGCCCCCTTCTTATGCTTTATTTTTGAAAATTTATTGTGTCCTGACATACCGGATAGATTACAATATTATAAAATTTTTGGGAACATCAACCCTAGATGTTCGTAAGCTTTTTTTGTGGCCACTCTTCCACGTGGAGTGCGCTCGAGGAATCCGAGCTGGATCAGGTATGGCTCATTTATCTCCTCGATTGTCTCTTCTTCTTCGGAAGTCGCTGCACCGATTGTGCCTAAGCCGACTGGCCCACCAGAAAATTTATTGATGATTACATCCAAAATCTTTCTATCAGAGTAAGAAAGTCCGGCTTCATCGATACTCATAAGTTTGAGTGTCTTGAATACAGTGTCGAGGGTGATATCTGTATTGTTTACCTGTGCGAAGTCTCGGCATCTCTTAAGCAAATGGTTTGCAATCCTTGGGGTGAACCGACTCCTTTTTGCAATCTCTTTTACTGCGTCCTTCTCTATCTCTGTGTCTAGTATTTCAGCAGACCTTGCGATTATATTCTCTATTTCTGAGTCAGTATAAAATTCCAATCGGAAGGTTCCACCCGAGAAGCGCGATCTGAGAGGGGAGGAGAGCAGGGCGATACGAGTGGTTGCTGCGATTAGTGTGAAGGGCGGAAGGTCTAATTGTATCGTTCTAGCGGAAGGCCCCTTGCCGATTATGATATTCAAATTACCTGATTCCATAGCCGGATAGAGTACCTCCTCGATTAATTTATTAAGTCTGTGTATCTCGTCTATAAATAAGATGTCGCCTGGGGAGAGATTAGTTAAGAGGGAGGCTAAGTCGCCAACTTTTTCTATCGCCGGGCCGGAGGTTACCTTCAGTTCCGAACCATTCTCTTTTGCCAACAGGTGCGCCAAGGTAGTCTTGCCTAATCCAGGAGGACCGTAGAATAAAACATGCTCGGGTGTTTGTCCGCGGGCTTTAGCGGCAGTCAGAAGGATCTTCAGGTTTTCTTTAATAATCTCTTGACCTATATAATCACCCCACGTCGACGGCCTGAGGGCATTGTCCAAATACTTCTCATTGCCTCTTAACAAATTTTCTGGTTCTGGTATAGTTGTTTCGTTTGGTGTCATGTGGTGTAAGGTTATTATACACAATTCTTAGTAGCCCTTGACATTTTATCTGCGTTGTGCTACACTCAACGTAGCTAAATCGAGAATATAAATCTCTAAGCAATTGGGCCCTTGGGCCTAGATGGTTATTCAAGTAGGACTCCCTGGTGCCACGCTAGACGGGGACTACTGGGGTCATCCTCCGAGAATAACTTAACTTTTGGTATTTTATTAAAAGAATTGCTTAGAGATTTATCGTCTCGATTTTTTCTTTTTGGAATTTGCGTATCGTTTCGTCGATTTCAGATTTTCAACGTCCTCGGATCTCCTTCGCCCTCTGATGGGAGGGCTCGGCCAGACCTTAAAAATCTAAAATCGACTTCACTCCCGCAAAACCTATTTTTAAAGAACACTGCCTAGCTCTACTACCCGTTCCACCTCTTCAAAAGATGTGATGCCTTGCAGAACCTTCACAACTCCATCCTCTGTCATATTGAGGATTGCTTGCGGAAGTGCTGCGCGCTCGATCTCTCTCTCGCTTGGATTGGCATCGATCAGCTTCTCGATCGCTTCATCCATGGCGATCGCTTCATATACACCAATTCGTCCTTTGTATCCTATGCCGTTACATGCTGTACATGTGGCACCGTCCACCCCAGCCACCCAGATCTTATTTGGGTCTAATCCGGCAATATTAAACTTCTTTTCTTTGATCGCTATCAACGTATTGTCTATTATCTTACGCTCCTTCTCTGATGGGACCGCCTCTTTTTTGCACGCTGGACATAGCTTTCTTACAAGTCTTTGAGCCAACACTAAATTCAACGCTGAGCTGATAACCTTCGGATTAACATCCAGGTCGATCAGGCGAGGTATTGCTCCGGCGGCAGAGTTGGTGTGGAGGGTGGAGAAGACGAGGTGTCCTGTTAATGCGGAGTTGATCGCGATCTTGGCAGTCTCCTTGTCTCGGATTTCTCCAACCATTATTATGTCCGGATCTTGTCGAAGAGCTGAGCGCAATCCCTCTAAGAATGTATAGCCGGAAACTTCGTTCACTTGTGTCTGCGAGATGCCGGCTAGGTGATATTCGATAGGATCTTCGATTGTGATTATCTTCGAGCCTGGCTCGTTAACCTTTTTGAGGCAAGCATAAAGAGTGGTGGACTTACCGGAACCTGTTGGGCCTGTGACTAAGATCATTCCGTTCGGTTTGGCAATCTCATGTTCAAGAACAGATAATAGTTTTTCTCCGATACCCATCTTGTCTAGGGTGATAGCGATGGAATCCGGATCGAGCAGACGCATAACGACCGACTCGCCGTATGGGCCCGGTAGAATAGATGTTCGAACTTCAAGTTGCTTTTTTAGCATGCTTATACTAAATCTTCCATCTTGTGCCTCGGCCTTGATGTTTAATTTCAAGCCAGAGATTAATTTCAAACGTGATAAAATCAACTTGTTGATCGCTGGAGTATACACACTGATATCTTGCAGGACGCCATCCATTCTGAACCTAAGCCTTGTCTCTGTCTCCTGTGCCTCTATGTGGATGTCAGAGGCGCCGACAGTTATCGCGCCTGCAATGACGATCTCTAGGATCTTAGAAACCCCTTGTGATTTATTGTTCTGGATTGTCTCTGCGATAAGGTTCTTAACATCAGTTATTGTTTTGGCTTTTTCCAGAAAGATTGCCATCTGTTCTTCAGATACACCAATAAGTCCAGCCTTTGTCTCCATGCTATAAGAGATCTCTTTATATCTTTCCCATGCGCGCTCTAAGCTATTCATCGAGCCCATATATACTTCTGTCTCGTACTTTTTGTCCTTAATTCCAGCCAAAATTCCGGCGACGTTGGTGTTATTGGGTGAAAGAATAAGAATATAAACTTTCCTACCTACTAATCTGAAGGCGGCCATACCTGCAGCCCGCGCCTCTGTTTCAGGTATGAGTCTTAAGGCGTCGGTATTAATAGAGAGGGTGGTTAGGTCTATATAGGGGAGATTATATTTTTGTGACAGCATCTTGGATAGCCCCTCAGCCTCAAGCTTCTTGAGCTCATCCAGTTTATTCTGCTGGTCGATGTCTTGAAGATCACTCATCTTAATTTTCATACTACCATTTCTTTTTTTAGAGACAAGTAAAGTTACCCACTTCGCCCATAAAGTTTACGAGTGGCAAGAAATAACGTTGACAATACCACCGTATTGTGTACACTTAAGTTACACAGATAATTTTTTAAATATTATGACCACAAAATTCATAGGAGTTAGAGAGTTTAGACAAAATTTATCCGAGCTTTATAAAAATGCGGGCAAGAAGAATATCCGTTATATAGTGCTCAATAAAAATAAGCCGGTCTTTGAGGTTAAAACTCTTAATCACAAAGAGGCTGTACTTGAATCTCTCCTGGCCTCAGTTAGAGAAGCCGAGGCTGATTTTAAAGCTGGCAGGGTTTATTCTTGGGAACAGGTGAAGAAGGAGCTTGGCTTGTAAAACAAATGAAGTATATTCTACAGACGACAGACAGAGCTAGAAAAGATCTTGCTTCGTTAGATTTTCCTATTCAGAAAATGATCGCAAAGAAGATCGATTTTTACTTGTCTGTCCCTAATCCGTTAGAATTTGCTGAACCGCTCAAGGTTCCCTTCTTAGGTAACTATCGTTTCAGAGTGGGTGAATATAGAATAATGTTCAAGGTGGAACCTTCGGGTGTCATAACTATTTTATTAATTTTGAATATAAAACATCGAAAGGATAGTTATAGATAATTTGACAGATCGCGTTTACATTTTCAGTATCAAATGGTAGTCTTTTTGTGGAAAAGGCCCCCTTCGCATGAAGCTACGGCGGGCCGAAGGAGGTTTGATTTGCTTATCGAAGCGAGCGACAACAAGACCAGAAGGCGTAATCGGCCTATTAATTCCAGGAACAGAAAGAGATCAGGTCGGGCATTGCCGGCTTCGAAGATTCGCAAAGAGTGTCGGGCTATCGAAGCGAGGCGAGCAAGGGCAGACCGTGATCTTAAGAAGTTGCGGGAGAAGTGCAGTCCACATCTGAACAAAAAGAAAAAGGTAGATCCAGTTAATGGCAATATCACGTTCAAGTGTCCTGATTGCAACTACGAAGAAACTCGACGAGCAAGTGATTGGCTTGAGTGGGTAGTTCACATCCCGCCCCGAAGGATATCGGGGCTTTTTTAATGGATTTTTTACCGAGCTTAGTTTAGTATTAAAAACGTGGAATATAAAACCAACAGTTTAGAGGAGACATATGAGCTGGCCCGAAAGTTTGTGGCCGGCCTGCCATCGCCTGCGGGCGAAGCCAATGGCGGGCAGGCCGGTGCAACTGTAGTTGGTCTGTTTGGCGACTTGGGAGCCGGTAAGACATCTTTTACTCAAGGAGTCGCTAAGGCATATGGAGTCAAAGACCACATAACTAGCCCGACTTTTGTGCTGGAAAAGATATACAAACTGAATGGTTCGAAGTATGAGCATTTGGTTCACATCGATGCTTATAGACTTGAAGGCGGAAGTGAGATGTCTGCGCTTGGTTGGGATGAAGTTATTATGAACCCCCAAAATATAATTTTTATCGAATGGCCGGAACGAGTGGAGGAGGTTCTACCAAAGAATATTATTAAAATTTATTTTGAGACGGGCGAGAGAGAGAACGAAAGGAAGATTAAGATTTTGTGTCCCGATTCGATTTATCGAATCGAGGATCCTCGATTTTGATTAAATCAAAATCGGGACTAGAATTAACTAATGAAAGCCCTAAAAAAAATAGTCCTGCTGGATGTCCATGCGATACTGCATCGGGCTTACCATGCGTTGCCAGGTTTTGCTTCAAGTAAGGGCGAACCGACTGGAGCACTTTACGGTCTTTCTGCTTTTCTGATCAAAATAATCGGAGATCTACATCCGGACTACTTAATTGCTTGCTATGACCTTCCGGGGCCAACTTTCAGAAAAAAGGTGTACGAAGATTATAAGGCTGGGCGAGCTAAGGCCGATCCGGAGCTGGTATCGCAGATGATTCGATCCAAAGATGTTTTTAAGGCATTTAATATCCCTATATATGAGAAGCCTGGTTTCGAAGCAGACGATATCATTGGTACTATTGCAGAACACACGAAGAAAGATAAAGATCTAAAAACAATTATCGCTTCGGGTGATATGGACACGATGCAGTTGGTCTCCGGCGATACTGTGGTTGTTTATACTCTCAAGAAGGGGATCAACGATACTGTTGTCTACAACGAAGAGATGGTCAAAGAACGTTTCGGTTTTGGACCGGAATTTCTAACTGACTATAAAGGTCTTCGTGGGGATCCTTCCGACAATATAATAGGCGTGAAGGGGATAGGGGAGAAGACGGGTACGGATCTGATTAAGAATTTCGGATCGATAGAAGATTTATATAAAGTTTTAAATAAAGATCCGAAGATGTTACTGAAGGCCGGCATTAAACAAAGGATTGTTGATATTTTGAAGGAGGGACAAGAAGAGGCGGAGTTTTCTAAGATGCTAGCGACGATCAAGCGTGATGTACCGATCGAATTTTCTCTACCAGATAAGAGCTGGCAAGAAGGGCTTGATATGCCGGCTACGCTAAAATTTTTCCAAGAGTTGGAGTTTCGGACTTTGGGCCCACGGTTGCAGAGTGTCCTCTCGAACCAGGTAGTTGGTTTGCCTGCTCACGGTCAAGAGGGAAATTCGCGACCAAACCAACCACCTGGTTCTCAGTCCAACCAGACAAACCCTGTTCCTGTTTCTCCGGAAGAATTTCGTAAACTTGCCATTGCCACCTGGCTTCTGAATTCTGATCTAACCAAAATAACAACTGAAGACATTTTACAGATATCTGGCGCGAAAGATATAAGTGAGGCCGCTATAAAATTGCCGGAGCTGATAAAGAAGAACGGCTTAGAGAAGGTGTACAACGACATAGAACTTCCGATCATGCCGATAATAAAAGAAGCCGAAGACCGCGGGATCTTGCTTGATACGGAACATTTAAAAAAGTTATCGCAGGAGTATCACAAGAAGCTTGAAGCGCTGGAGGCTAAGATCTGGGAGATGGCCCGCCTGCCATCGCCTGCGGGCGAAGCCAATGGCGGGCAGGCCGTGGGAGAATTCAATATTAACTCTTCTAAACAGCTTGCTGTTGTCCTCTTCGACAAGATGATGCTCACAGCTAAAGGTCTCAAGAAGACCGCCGGTGGAGCGCGTTCAACTCGCGAATCAGAACTCTTGAAGCTTCAGGGAACTAATCCGATAATCGACGAGATACTTTCTTACCGCGAGATTCAGAAACTTCTTTCTACTTATATTGACCCTCTGCCAACCATGGTTGATGACAAAAGTCGACTTCATACCTCGCTTGATCAGATGGGTACGACGACCGGACGCCTTTCTTCTAGAGATCCCAATCTTCAGAACATCCCTGCCGGCGGAGATATGGCGAAGGAAATCCGTCGGGCTTTCGTTGCGACTCCAGGATATAAATTCGTAGCCTTGGACTATTCGCAGATCGAGATGAGGGTTCTGGCATGGCTCTCTGGCGACAGTGAACTGATAAAGATATTTAAAGAAGGTAAAGATATTCATAGTGCTGTGGCTTCGAAGGTGTTTGGTGTGCCTGAAGATGAAGTGAGCAAGGAGATGCGTCGCAAGGCTAAGGTGATCAACTTCGGTATTGTCTACGGTATGGGTGTCTCATCGCTTCGTAAGAATCTTAATTCTACAATGGAAGAGGCGCAGACTTTCTATAATAACTTTTTCCTGCAATTCCCTAAGATCCGCGACTACTTTGAAAAGGTGAAGAACGAAGCCAGGAAAAAGGGATTCACAACTACAGCTTATGGACGACGACGATACTTCCCGATGATCAATTCCAGCTTGCCTTTTGTACGGGCGGAAGCCGAGAGAATGGCAGTCAATGCCCCGATCCAGGGTACAGCCACAGCTGATCTGATCAAGATCGCAATGAAGAAAGCCGACACAAAACTTCGAGAAGCTGGCTTGCATGACTCCGTGTATCTTCTTCTGCAAGTGCACGATGAACTTCTGTATGAGATCAAAGATGATAAGAATTTAAAAAAGACAGTGGATGTTATTAAAGAGGCGATGGAGAAAGTTGATGACCTACCGATACCTATTAGTGTTAACTCATATGTTGGGGATAATTGGGGCGATATAAAATGATTTATCTTATTTATGGCAATCAGAGAGACAGAGTGCTGGTGAGGTCTAAGGAGATTATAGATAAAGCGCTTGCCACAAAGTCAGGCGCGTTACACTTCAAATTTTCCGCTGAAGGATTTGAGAAGGCAAAATTCGAAGAGTTGATCGCCGGTCGGTCGCTTTTTGCAGAAAAGGTTGTCGTTCTTTGCGATGGCCTGATGTTTGATGCTGAGATCTCCGTATATCTGTCGAAGAAGATCGGCGAAATATCAGAGTCAGATAATATTTTTGTATTCCGCGAGGAGAAGCTGAATAAAAGTTTCCTGGATCTTTTTAAAAAATCAGAGGCGAAAATCGAGGAGTTCTCAATTGTGGAAAATAAGAAGGGGTATGCTGGCGCCAGAGAGGTGAAGCTTCGAGCCGGGTATGAGGGATTTAATATTTTTAGTTTTACTGATGCTTTGGGTGCGCGAGATAAGAAGTTAGCTTGGGTACTTTATCAGAAAGCTTTGAGAGCCGGCTTCCCTGCGGAGGAGATCTTCTGGAAGGCGGTGTGGCTTTTTAGAAACCTGATTTTGGCAAGCGGAATTAATAAGGATCAGAAAGATCTAGTATCGAAACTTAAAATAAGCCCGTACACTTTCGATAATTCACGTAAGTTCCTCAAGAACTACACAGAGCCGGTACTTTTAGATAAATATAAAAAACTTGTGGATATATACCATCAATTTCGGCGAGGAATAGTGGAGTCTGATGTGGCTATAGAGCAATTTATCTTAAACCTCTAGAAAAGCCTTATTTTACAAGGTTTTACCAGCTTTTAGGCACATTAACTTGACAAAAAGTGGGCACCATGCTATGCTAATAGGGTAAGTTCTGTTCTTTGTTTTTAATACAAGTTACTTAGTGCGATCCCGCTTAACCCTTACTTTGGGTGTGCGGGACAGGTGTTGGTGCTCAATTTTCCGAGGAGAAGATACTGATATGTCCAATCGAAACAAGCAGAGGGAACTGGATCAGAAGCAGCGAGAGTTCGCGGAGCAGATGAGCGCAGAGGAGACCGAACTGGCTCACGAGCCGGAGACGGATCTGCACGAACTGCTCGGTGACGGGCAGGGTGAGCAGTCCAACAACACCATGGACATGGTCGCCGCTGGAATCGCCGCCGCGGAGGCGCAGATCGACAAGAAGCGCGCTACCACCTGCAGGTCGGTCAAGGAGCTCAAGCTCTACACTGGCTACATCGGAGCCCTCCTGGGCACCGGCGTCGGCCTTCGGGTTCAGTCGGATCCGGACCATGGGGCGGTCAAGGTGCTCTACCTGACCGGTACCGCAGCAGGTTCGACCGAGGTGCTTCCTGTGTCTGAGATCGAGCCCGCTGGCAGCCTGTTCAAGGAATTCCGCAACGCCGCCGACAAGCTCGGATACAACAAGTCCGAGTCGCAGTCGCCTCAGCGCGGACAGCAGAGGGAGGACAACAGGCCTACTGTCTGCGCGAACTCTCCGGAGCCGGACTGGCTGCGGATCGCCTTCGAGTACTCGGGCAACCGGGGATTCGGGGTCAGGTTCCGTGTCGGATGCATGGGCGACAGGAGCAAGCTCGCAGAGATGCTCGAGATGGTCGAGAAGTTGACCAACCTCGGCGCGCCCGGATCCCTCACCTTCGTCTCGGACGGCGGCGTCAGGGTGAGCCAGGGGGATGGCAACGACAAGATCGTTGAACATGTCCTCTACCTGACCACGGTCAAGTAACTAACCACACCATCGTCCAGATGTAAAAATCGGGACAACCCGGTCTCCGGCGTCGCCAACAAGTGCGATGCTGGAGATCGGGAGTCTATATTCGGATGTAGTCCGAACTGATGATTCCCAGCCTTCGCCAAGGCTACGGCCGGCAAGGCTGAAAGGATGAAATAGACATCAGCTGATCTTTGTAAATAATAGTTTCTAAACCGATCCGGAGGTTCTACAGATGAAGGGTTTTCTCCAGGGTTACTTTCCCGGCCTGGGCCAGCTCATCACGGATGTCTCACGCGGTTCGACTCAGGTCGGCGTCATCAACTTCGGCAAGAACGACGATGCGATCATGCGCAGCGCCAAGGTCAACGAGGCCAAGCTCCGCGGTTACAGCGTGCGGGTCATGGGTGACTACGCGGAGCTCTACCGCTAGGAAGAGCTCGGCTGGTGCGACAAGGTGAGTTTGGTTGCTCCACCTACGGAAGTGAGCTGTTAAAGATCGAGGGACTTCGCCAATCCCACAACACTTGAGCCGGTTTCTAGTCCGCGCTTATATATATCGGTCAAGCGCGCCGGATGTGGACCAGGCTCATGGCGTATAACAGGGTTAGAAAGGAGGTGTTCTAAGAGTGCGTCCAATAAAACCAAAAGATTGGGGCTAGTGCAGAGTTAAGAGTTGATCGTGAGCGCCTCTCCCCCGAGGCGCTCTTTTTCATTGCCTAAATAGGTTATTTTTGTTATTGTTTCTGATACAATTTAGATATGCGTCCATAGCTCAGTCGGTAGAGCACCTGCCTTTTAAGCAGAGGGTCGTTGGTTCGATTCCAACTGGACGCACAAGAGAGCGAAGCGAACTGTAAGTCCAGTTGGAATCGAACCCAAAGGGGGTCGGGGAAAAGGAATTTTCCCCGTGGAGGAAGGCAGGCGGAGCCGTCGGAAAACCGTGGGTTTCCGAGCCGGTTCGATAGCGAAGCGTCCAACCTGGATGCACAAATTTATGAATAAAAACAAACAAGCCATCTTAATTCTCGACAACATCAGGAGTGTATTCAATGTAGGTTCTATTTTTAGGACGGCAGACGGCGCGGGTATTTCTAAAATTTATCTCGTCGGAGTCACACCGGATCCGGTGGATAGGTTTGGAAGAGAGAGGAAAGACTTGGCTAAGGTCGCGCTCGGAGCAGAGAAGAAAATACCATGGGAACATTTTGAAGATCTGGTAGTACTTATTAAAAAATTAAAAAAAGATGGCTATCAGATAGTGGCTCTGGAGCAGGCGGAGAATTCTGTAGATTATAAAAAGTTTAAACCGGAATTTCCGATGGCTTTAATTATGGGCGAAGAGGTTCATGGATTAGATAAAAAAATTTTAGACTTGTGCGACAGTATTATAGAGATCCCGATGATGGGGAAGAAGGAATCGCTGAATGTTTCTGTTGCAACTGGTGTATCTTTGTTTAGGATTTTGAATATATAAAAATAGAAAACAAATTTAAAAAATAGACGAACATAGAGCGTGAGCGAAGACGGCCGCAGAAACTTTTGCTTGGTTCCGAGCCGGGCCGAGGAAAAAGTTTTGAGGACAAGCGAGTCTTCCGCAGGAAGAAGACGAGCGGTCGAGCGATGCTCTGTGGTCGGATATTTTTTAAATTTGTTTACCTTAACTTCTGATGCTCACTACAGAAGTGGGCGCTGCGGGTGGCGACGATGATGCGTGTGGTTGTGCCACGGCAACTTTTCTTTCTGCATGGTTCACCTGTTCTTCTGTAGACCATGTGCACATTCTGAAAGCCACCACGCTCACCGTGGATGTTCCGATAGTCTGAAGTTGAATCTCCGCCAAGCCTTATGGACTTCTCTAATATTTTCTGCGTCGCAGTATACATCTTTTTTATTTTATCTTCGTTGATTTCTGAAAATTTTTGTATCGGATGTATACCAGAATCCCACAGTATCTCATCTGAATAGATGTTGCCGATGCCGGCTATTAGCTCCTGATTCATCAGCGCTTGCTTGATAGGCCAGTGGGCTTTCTTGTCGAGCCTTTCTTTGAAGACTTTCAGAGTGTGTGATTTGTCGAGCGGTTCTGGCCCGAGCAAGTACAAATCTGGGTGGGTTTTCGTTTTGTCAGTATCGAAGAGCAGGACCTTGGCGAATTTCCGGGTGTCGGCTAGCACAAGCTGATGTCCGTTGGACAGGAAGAATATCAGGTGCAAGAATCTGTTGTACGGATCGTTGAGCGGATGCTTATGATCCTCATCGACAGGTAGCCATCTCCATCCGGGTTTGTCATCCTTCTTGGCTTCGCGGTACTTGCCGTACATTACATGCCCAGTCATCTTCATATGGATTAGGAGAGTCTTGCCTTCCGACAGGTTTATAAGTATATTTTTTGCTCGCCTTTCTGCGTTTAAAATTTTCCGGCCCTTAATATCTTTCTTGAAGTCGGAGAACTTGCCTGACCTCACTAATTTTGGCCAGTCGGACCAGACATCTTCTATGATCAGACCTTTAGCAACTTTATTTATTCCGCTTACTGTTGTTGTTACTTCTGGAAGTTCCGGCATTTAAATATTTTTCATACGGCGACCATTTGCCGCCGAGAAGGTTAATTACTAATTCTGTCCCTAGATTGAGAGTTTTATTATTTTCGTCATTCTTTGGATTTATTTCCATCAAGTCTATTGATCTTATGTCTTTTGTCGAGAGTAGCTCTGTTATGTATCTGATCTCGCGATAGGTGAGCCCGCCTTTGTTGATGATCCCTGTTCCGGGCGCCTCTGATACATCTACTGAGTCTATATCTAAGCTCACATGCAGAGGTCTGTCTGCTATAAACTTTAATATCTCTTTCATGACCGAGCCTACGCCGTCTGTTATAACGTCGGTGATGGTGTACATCTTTATTTTTTTGTCTTTGATGTATCTCTGCTCGGAGGAATCTATATCTTTCGCGCCGAGCAAGATAATCTCGCTGTATTTATATTTCGGATATTTATAATCTTCGTACAGAGCGTCACCGAGTGCTGTAGACAGTGACATGCCGTGCATGTTGCCGGAGGGGGAGGATGTGGGGGAGTTGCAGTCAGGGTGGGCGTCGATGTACAGCAAAACAGCTTTTGGGGCAGACTTCTTAGTGGCGAACATCGATCCGATAGAGGCTGAGTGGTCTCCGCCAAGGAGAAGTGTTTTGTTGTTTTTATTTTTGGAGGTCACAGCCAGATCGTATATGGATTTATTGAGTGCAGTCAGAAATGTATGGTTTTTTACAGCCGGAAGGTTCAATCTTCGCAAGGTTGAATCTTCCGGCTGCGGTATTTTCGGCAACTCTAGAATTTCGTAATTTATTTTATTGGCGTCGAGAGCATTTAAGAGCCCACTTTTAAGTAAAAGTTCCGGAGCTAGTTCAGATCCTTTATTATCACTACCCAGACTCGTCTCCGCTTTTATTATTTTAAGCATCTTTCTTTTCTAGCAGTTTTTGTATCTCTTCTCTTGTGACGGTGCGATCATCCCAAGGTGTCTCTTTGCCCCCGATAATAATAGACTGCTCGCTACCCTTACCTGTTATAAGTACTAGATCGTCTGGCCCAGCGAGTGTCAGGGCTTTTTTAATACCTTCTCGTCTATCTTCGATTGTGAAGAGGAAGGTGCCACGCACTTTGCCTTCGGCCTCTACAACTTTGGCAATATCCTCGATGATCTCTTTCGGGTCGTCATCATATGGATCGACATTGGAGACGACCACGTAGTCTGCTATCTGTCCGGCCAGTTTGCCCATGTCTAGTCTCTTGCCTTTGTCTCTGCCTCCGCCTTCAGCTCCGAGAAGCAGGATTATCTTCGTATTGTTTCTTTTAACTATCGTCTTCGCTGTGTTGAGTAGACCCTCCATGCTCTCTTTCTGGTGGGCATAGTCTACATACACTTTGAAATCCTGCCCGGCGTCTATGGCTTCCATTCTGCCGGGGATACTCTTCAGGTTCGCCAAGCCGGAGGCGATCGTTGCTTCACTTATATCAAGACTTCGACAGAGAGCAATAACCGGCAAGCTATTCTCTACGTTAAATTCTCCCGGTATATTCAATTCATATTTATGGTCTCCAATGTTGAATGTTGAGCCTGTTTCTGTTGCTAGAATATTTTTTGCTACTATGTCGGCGGAAGGGATTGTGCCGTAGGTTATCTTCTTGTCCGCGTCGAAAGCCAAGAAATATCCGGAGTAAGGATTATCTATATTGATGATAGATGTCTTCAAAATAGTTTTGCCATCGAGTACTTTTGGCGCTTCGCCCTTCTCTTTGAGGAGCGCGAAGAGTTTGCCTTTAGTCATCTTGTACTCATCGAAATTATTGTTATGCGAGGCCAGATGCTCGCGATATAGATTAGTGAAGATGGCATAATCGTAGTCGATGCCGATATGGCGTGATTGCTTTATACCCTCTGAAGTTGTTTCTACAATAACAAATTTGCACCCAGCCTTGTTCATCTCTCGCAGAAGTTTCTGAAGTTTGAATCGCCCCGGCATGGTCATGTGGTATCTATTCGGCAGAGCCTCCTCGCCAATCCTTATGATAGCTGTGCTTAATATTCCTGTTTTGTGACCGGCAGTCTGCAGGCATGACCAGAGGAAGTTGGCCACAGAGCTCTTACCCTTGGTGCCGGTGATGCCGATCACAATCATCTTGCCTGATGGGTTGCCGTAGTAACGGCTCGCTAGATTAGCTAGTATGAAGTGGTAGTGAGAGAGCCAGCTTTCTGGTAAGAATCTTTTTATCAATTTTTTTATTGTAGACAACATGTTTTATTTTTTCTTTCCTAACATCTTCAGTGCTTCTTTGACCCTGTCACCAACCTTAGTTATAGATGGAGAAATTTTTTGTAGTGCGTCTCTTGCTTCAGCGGGGGAGTAGCCAAGCGACTTGATTGCCTCCACCACGTCGCTTTCTTCGCGCAAACTTGAAGAGTCGTCGTTGCCTTCTATTGCCACGAACTTGTCTTTGAGTTCCATAACTATCTTCTCGGCGTTCTTGCGCCCGATGCCCGAGACTTGAGTGAGGTAGGAAGTGTCTCTCGAGCGTAGAGCTTTCTTGAGTGTCTCAACTGGAGCAACGGAGAGTATTCCCAACGCTTTCTTCGGGCCGATGCCGGAGATAGAAATAAGAAGACCGAAGAAGTCGAGCTCGGTTTTATTTATGAAGCCATATAGATCTAGCGCGTCATCTTTTACCGATAGATGAGTCCAGAGAGTTACTTCAGATGTCATTGCGAGGGACGAAGCAATCTCTGCCAGGTCTGTATCTGTTAGACTGACCTTGTATCCGACACCGGCTACGTCTAAAATGACAGACTTGTCGTCTATATGCCAGATCTTGCCCCTCAATCGCGATATCATGGAAATTAGTATATCTCAATTGTTAGATAATTAATATCCCGATTTTGATTTAATCAAAATCGAGGATCCTCGATTTGATGAATCAAATCGGGACAGATATTGCAACATTTTGGGAGTATTGACAAAATAACGATAATCTGCTATACTTTAAAGAGGTAAGCAATGCTCCGACATGGTGTCGGAAAACAGGCTTAATTGACAATCAAAGGAGAAAACCATGAGCGCAAAAAGCGTGCGTGGCAGTGCGATCGGCTATCACCAGGGCCATGAGTTCTTGAAGGTCTTGGAGAAGGCCGGACTCACGGGCGACATCGCCCAAGATGTCATCAACTCGCGCGGCAACCAGAAGGCCAAGCTGATGATGTCGACTCTCGAAGGCGTCATCCTTCGGGATGAGCGCTTCACGCTGGTCAAAAGCTTCGGCATGACTGTGCCGGAGAACTACGAGAGCCACAACCGTCTGGACATCTTCCGGGCGGAGTGCGAGAAGGAGTTCTACTATTACAACCCCAACATCACCGATGCGAACTACGGCCACCCGTCGCTCAAGCTCTCGCCCGGCCTTAAGTTCATGGTCAAGGTCTTCCAGATCACCGACACGGTGAGTTCGGATGACTGCCTGAAGTTCCTGAAGGCAGAGAAGGGCGTCCTTCTCG
>JAUSIP010000005.1 GCA_030648005.1 bacterium | reverse complement strand
GAAGAAGTATGGTTTGGTGGATGAGATATTGAAGCCGAAGTCTAAATAAGAAGGTTCAACCTTCTTATTTAGACATTGGCGACACGGTGTGCTAATTTAGGTCGTAGGTTATAGCCCTTTTGACAGTAAAAAAATAGAAGGGGTGCAGAGATGTTGCGTAGAAAGACTCGCGTTCTGGTTAGTGTGGTTATGTTTTTCCTCAGCTTTGTAAGTCTACTGGCTTTTTACAAGCTAGAGGCGTCTTACAATGAGAAGACTTGGAAGACTATCACACTCGGGACGGGATTGAAGACGGGGAAGGAATTCCTATATGCTTTGCAGAAGAAAGGTTGCGGAGTTTCGTACTATGCCATGAAGATGATCGAGTCGCCGACTTTTGCCTCGAAGATCGCACCAAAAGAATTGAAGATTGATCTGGTTGTAGTTGAGGTTGCAGATCTTGACTTGAAGAATGGCGGAACCATCAAAGATATTTACACTAGAGCGGCGAAACGAGGGCTACTCCCCTGTCCTGCGGAGGCTGGGCCGCAATTGCGCATGCAGTATAGGGATCAGCCGGTCGGTGAAAGGCTGGTGATAGCTATGGATAGTATAGATCTACCGACAGGTTTCTCCGGCATATTCGCAGTGGAATATCCCGAACCCAGCGGACTCTTCCTGCATGGTGGTAACGACGGCACTCCGGAAGCTGTTTATCCTGCCAATACTCACTTCGTGTTCATGAAGTTGAAATAGTTTTTAGTAGCCTCGATTAATTTCGGGGCTTTTTAATACATTGGACATTTGCACATAATCATGCTAGATTGAAATTACTAATTTATTAATTTTTAATTTAGTATTCATTAAGGGAGGGAGACGCAGATAATTACAGAAATTGCCGGATTGTGGATTTAAGACAAAAACTAACAAAATATGCCTAAACTAAACGTTTTAACATCTAAATTTGCACTGCTTTAATCAAGCAGGCCAACTCTCCAACTGAATACAGACAATTTTATGAGCTTAACAACAGTATTGCTACTGGGTGGTGCTGCCGGTGTGGCGGGTATAACTATTGGGTACTATCTACGATGGATCGTCTCACTTGGGAAGAAGGGTTCTATGGAGCTGACTATCAAGCAGACAATGCTTGAGGCGAAGACGCAGGCGCAGAAGGTTATCGAAGAGGCGGAGAAGAAGGCGGAGTCTCTTTTGTTGGATACTAAGGAGGACGTTAAACAAAGAGAGATCGGGATGAAGAAGTTGGAAGAGAGGTTAATCAAGAAGGATGAGCTGATCGATAAGCGTCAGTCTGATGTCGATCGTGAGGCGGAGAATATTAAAGAACGCATTGTAGAAGTTAAGGGTTTGAAGGATAAGGTTAAAGAGCTTGAAGTGAAGGCTGAGGGCGAGCTAGTAAGAATCGCCAGATTGAGCGAAGAGCAGGCTAAGGAGCAGATCATCGCCACAATAGAATCTAAATATAGCGAAGATTTCCTTATTAGAATGCAGAAGTTGGAGCGTGACGGCACAGAGAAGCTCGACAGGAGAGCTAAAGATATCTTGGCGACATCTATTCAGAGGTTGGCCGCTTCTACTGCGTCCGACATTATGACCACCAATGTGCCGATCACTTCCGAAGATATTAAAGGCAAGATCATCGGCAAGGAGGGTAGGAATATCAGATCACTTGAGAGAGCTGCGGGTGTGGAGATCATTATTGATGATACCCCGGGTATGATCACCATATCCGGTTTCGATCCTGTTAGAAGGCACGTTGCGAAGTTTGCACTCGAGAGCTTGATGGCCGACGGCAGGATCCAGCCAGCGAAGATTGAGGAGACGGTGGAGAAGGCCAAGGGCGAAATAAATAAAATAATAAAGGAGAAGGGCGAACAGGCTGCATATGAGGCCGGCGTCTTCAATCTTGATCCAAGAATTATCTCAATCTTAGGCAGGCTACACTTCCGAACAAGCTATGGACAGAACGTTCTCCAACACTCTCTTGAGATGGCGCATATTGCAGGAATGCTCGCAGAAGAGCTTGGCGCAGATGTGCTTGTGGCTAAGGCCGGAGCACTTCTTCACGATATAGGTAAGGCGCTGGATCATGAGGTTGTTGGCACTCACGTAGATATAGGCAGAAGGATACTTGAGAAATTCGGCGCAGATGTGAGAATTATCAAGGCTATGCAGGCTCATCATCAGGAGTATCCTTATGAAACGATCGAATCTATTATTGTTCAGACAGCTGATGCCATATCAGGCGGAAGGCCGGGTGCAAGACGCGACAGCGTAGAGAACTACTTGAAGAGACTGGCCGACTTGGAAGCTATTGCCAACTCGTTCGACGGTGTAGAGAAGTCATATGCTATCCAGGCAGGACGCGATATAAGGGTGTTTGTGAATCCGGAGAAGATTAGTGACCTAGATGCTAAGAGGATCGCGCAGGAGATCGCCCGCAGAGTGGAGAAGGAGCTCAAATATCCGGGCGAGATCAAGGTTAACGTCATACGCGAGACAAGGATGATAGAATACGCGAGATAGAATATAGGTTGCATGAAAAAACGTCTGTAGTATAATGGCTATATTAATAGGTCGAATCATTAATACAATTTTGTAATTAAAAATTTATGAATAAGCAAGGACTTGTTGACGTAGTTTACGCGAAGCTTGGTGGGACACGATCTTCTGCTGAGGAATTGGTTGATTCTATGTTCGAATCTATCGTTAGTACTCTTAAGAAGGGTGAAGAAGTATCTATCGCCGGACTTGGTATCTTCTCTGTTAAGGCAAGAGCTGCGAGAACTGCCAGAAACCCAAAGACTGGTGACCCTGTTCACGTTCCAGCTATGAATGTTCCTAAGTTCCGAGCTGCGAAGGCTTTGAAAGAGGCGGTTAAGTAACGTTTAGAGTAATGAAAAGGCCTATCCGATGTACACGGATGGCCTTTTTAGTTTATAATAGTGATATGAATCCAGAATTATTAATTTCTTTCAGTATTTTCTTTAGCGGGATAGTTATCGGCTGTGTGATCGCTTATCTATCTATTAGAAAAGATGCTAAAGATCGAGGCGACAGCAACTTGACTATAGAAGCAATAATTCATGAATTAAGAACGCCTTTGACTGGTATAAATTGGATATTTAATTCTCTATTAGATCTTAAGCATGGCGATGTAATTAATGATGATATTGAAACCTTAATTAAAGAGGGGGTGAAAAAAATTAGTAATGCTATAGTACTTTCAAATGATGCCCTTGCTGCACTGAATACTAGTATCGACTACGCATCTTATAAATTTGAGAAGAACGATCTAGTGAAGGTGATCAACAAGGTAATAGACGAGAATAGCTTAGGTGCACGTGAGAAGTCGATACACGTCACTTTTGAAGCTGATAAGGAATTTCAGCCATTTGCCTTTGATGGTATAAAGATGACGTTGGCTGTCAGAAATTTAGTAAGCAACGCTGTAAAATATACGCCGGCAGGAGGTAGTGTTTCTGTCGTGGCCCGCAGGAACGGCAGACAAGCTGAGGTCGTTGTCTCCGATACCGGTATAGGTATACCTCAAGCCGACATGGGCAAGATTTTCGGCAAATTCTTCAGGGCAAAGAATATAGGAGATGTGTCTGGTTCGGGCTTGGGATTGTTCATAGTTAGGAACATTATCTCTGGACATGGCGGAAGGATAGATATACAATCAAATGAGGGGCATGGTACGAAAGTGACAATTTTTATACCGATAAAATAAATTTAAATGAAAATCCTAATAGTTGAGGACGATAAATTTCTAAGAGAGACTCTGGCCAAGAAGTTCATTGCAGCTGGCATGGAGGTGCAGGCGGGTGTTGACGGCAAGAACGGCCTAGATATTTTAAAACACTTCACTCCAGACCTAGTTGTACTCGATCTTCTCTTGCCTGACACTGATGGCTTCGGCGTTCTGACTGAGATGAAGAAAGAACACAAATTCGCCGGAACTCCCGTTATCGTTCTCAGTAATTTAGATAAGCCGGACGATATGCAGAAGGCTAAGGGCTTAGGCGCTAAGGACTTTATGGTTAAATCCAACTTTACACTCAATGAAATAGTAAATCGTGTGAAATCTACACTGGGTGTAGCTTAAACTATAATTCTTTTGATCAGAGGATTTATTCGCGTCACAACTTCGTAGTTAATAGTCCCAGAAATATCCGCCAACTCATCGGCGGATATTTTGTTTTTGGCCTGTTTGCCTATTATTACAACCTCGTCCCCTGCCTTCACCCCTTTTATCTTTGTAATATCAATCACGATCATATCCATCGATATCCGCCCGATAATTTTCGCTCGTTCGCCTCTGACAAGTATATTTCCGATGCTTGAGAAAGCACGGACATAGCCGTGCCAATAACCGATCGGACAGATGGCGATCTTGGATCTCGGCGATAACTTCTCTGTCGCATCATAGCCGACTCCCCCGCCTTCGGGCAAAATCTTAACCTCCCCTATTACTGTCTTCCAAGATAAAACCGGCTTAAGTTCTATTTTATTTTCCATCGCTCGCATTGTATCTTTCGATGGCCACATTCCGTATAGGCCGATGCCGACTCTGACAAGGTCATAATGTGCTTGCGGAAAGAGCAAAGTTCCTCCTGTCGCCGACGCATGTTTGATTGGTTTAAAGCCGGCATCTTCAACAACCTTTATCGCTTCGTTGAATAAACCTAACTGCTCGTTCGTCTCTTTTGGAAAGCTCGGGTTCTTGGCTGAAGCGAAGTGTGTGTACATCCCCTCTACTACCATTTTTGTATTTTGAAGTATTTTGCAGGCCTTTTTTAATTCTGAAATATTAAATCCCTGTCTGTGCATGCCGGTATCTATCTTCAAATGTATTTTTACAGGAAGTTTATACGTTAAAACAACATTCATTCCATCTGCGCTTGAGATAGTTATAGAAATATCATTCTTGACAGCATCAGCGAACATCTCTGGTAGAGTATATCCAAGTACCAAGATCGGCTTCTTGATACCGTGCTTCCGCAAGGTTAGTCCTTCTGTTATCGAATCAACACCGAACCAGTCGACATTTTTGTTGGCAAGTTTCGCAAAGTCCCAGAGTCCATGTCCGTAGGCGTTGGATTTAACAATGGCCATTAACTTGGTTTTTTTGGAGATAACAGAGCGAAAAACAGCAATATTATGTTTTACCGCCTTCGAATCTATCTCCACCCACGTCCTAAGCCCCTTGTGCATAATGCCAGCATAGCATAATATAAAGCCAGTTATTATTTAATATATTAAACAATATGAGTGAAAGAATTAAGAAATATCTAGGTTATATGGGGATTCTTTTCCTTCTAACTCTATCTTATGGAATTGCAAGATTTGCGAATTCTTACGCGGCATCTATACAGCCCTCATCTTATAGGAGCTTCGCCGTTTCTGCTGAAGGTAAGGCGACAACTATTCCTGACGTTGCTAAATTCTCGTACAGCGTTATTACTGAGGGCGGTAAGAATATTAAAGAATTAACCGATAAAAACACTACCACTGCCAATGATGCCATTGCTTTTTTAAAGGGTAGCGGAGTGCCAAAGGCAGATATTAAGACTACGGCTTATAATGTTGAGCCTCGAACGCAATATTACAACTGTTATGCTGGACAGATTGATTCAGTTAGACCTTGTCCCCCATCTGAGATAGTTGGTTACACTATCAGGCAGTCTGTTGAGGTTAAAATCAGAGATTTCTCTAAGATCGGCGACATTTTGAACGGAGTAGTGGTTAAGGGCGTAAATAATGTATCAGATCTGCAGTTTACAAGCGACGACCCGACCAAAGTTGAGGATCTTGCCCGAGCTGATGCGATACAGAAAGCTATGAACAAAGCTTATGGTGTGGCCCGAGCTGGCGGGTTTGAGATTGGAAGGTTGTTGTCTATTGATGAGTCAAGCGGTTACTCTCCAAGACCTTACTATGCAGACTTTGCTTTTGAGAAGGCCGGTGGCGTAGCGTCCCCTGCTCCTAGCATAGAGCCTGGGTCGCAGGAGACAAAGATCAACGTTACTTTAAGGTACGAGATAAGATAATAGTGGTTCCTAGAATTTATAAAACCCCCGTTAATGGGGGTTTTATTTTTGATAAAAAAAGCCCGCGACAAGTGTCGCGGGGAGTCCCTTTATAGGATGGACTCAGTCCTAATTATGCCTACATGTCATGAATGCTGCCGTACATTTCGATGTCATGATCGTCCATGCCGTCTGTACAGTAGCCAGGCCGACAGAATCCGCCACAGTGCATACAGGAATCGTCGTCCAGATCAGGCAGGTAGTCTTCTTCCCTCATGTCGTTGTTGGCATAGTAGAGAGAAGGCCATTCGCTGGGGACTTCTTTCTAGTTGAAGTCGTCGTTCAGCTCGGACTCCAGTGCCTCGCGCTCTTCGACTTCGTAGACTTCATCCGGATCGAAGTCGTCGGCCAGATGGTATTCGATCTTCTCGACCCTCTGCTTGAGGTGCAGGCGTGCCTTTACGGCTGAGACTTGCAGATTGGCAAAGATCATAACTAGAACATCTCCTTTGTTGTTGTACTATCGAAACGATATACCACACATCGCCAGAATCCACAGAATCAAGTAGATGCAGGCAACGAAAGCGATCCCAACCATCTGTCAGACCTCCTTAAGGTTCTTTTTATAGTATAGCACAGGTGGATTTATATGTCAAGCACATAAAAAGCCCTTGCTTTTATAATTAGTATTTTGTACAATATGTACAAATGAAGATAGTTACTACAACAAATGCCCGCAAGAATATCGGGGAGATAATTAACCGTATTAAATATCACGGCGAGGTTTTTGGTATCGGCCGACGTGGCTCAATAGATGCAGTCCTCATTCAATTTCCCGGAGTCTACAATAAAGACTTGGATGAGATAACGAATATAAACGCTCACTCTAAGAGTTTTGACTTTCTTAAAGATGAACCTGAGCTTTATTCTGCCTATGACTTGAAGAAGAGGTATGTCTAAGGGTGCAATAGTTTTGATCCCCTTTCCGTTTACGGATCTGTCTGGGCAGAAGGTCAGACCGGCTCTAGTTATTTCTAACTCCTCAGGAGAAGATGATTGTATCGTCGCCTTTATATCTTCAGTTAAACAAAAAAAGGCCGGTAGTTTTGACATAGTAGTTCCAGTATCTGAAGAGAGTGGCCTGAAGGTTGACTCTGTTATTAAAATAAATAAACTAGCGACACTTCAGAAGAAGATAATTATTGGAGAGCTTGGCTATCTAGAAAGGACTTATTTATCGGTGGTAGATAAAAAGTTAAAAGATCTGTTTCAGGTATAAAATCCTTATTTTATCTTGTGCGGGAGGGATCGCGTTCGTTTGTGCGGATACTGAGACGCTTCGCTATCTCACCACTCGGAAACCCACGGTTTTCCGACGGCTCCGCCTGCCTTCCTCCACGGGAAAAATCCTTTTTCCCGACCCCTTTTGAGTTCGATTCTCAGTATCCGCTATAAAATCAAAATAAACCCATTGGGTTTATTTTTCTAGTGCGGATACTGAGAATCGAACTCAGGCTTTCAGTTTGGAAAACTGAAGTTCTACCATTAAACTATATCCGCAAATTTTATAAGTTCTAGTCGCTGAACTCTCGATCCTCTTCACAGACGGTACACCCTGTACCCTGACAAATATCACATTTCATCTCCCGACCACAGCATGAACTTGGAAATTCAGCTTCACTTTGACATTTTCTACACTTGTACATGTTCTAACGTTCTTAATCTTCTAAAATGATTATTTTCAAATTATACATGGTCGGTATCTGTGGTCAACCCTACCCCGCTTCGCATCCTCCTTCGCCAAGGCTTCGGAGGGACAAGCAAGGCTACGCAGGGCATTTTTATAAAATAAAAATGAAAAGTCCTCCGCTATTACGGAGGAGGTCGGTAAAATTAATCTAGGCCAAAAACATTCTCGTGTCCTATGTAGAAGAAGATAATCGCGATTATTATATATTGGATCCCTAAAATTGGATCGGGAAGCGGGTATGTATCACCGAGGAACATTGCGATGGCACGGACAATGAATCCGACTGAACTAGCATACCAGGCATATTGCGACCTGCTTACTATTGGTAAGAGACATGCAGAGTCTGTGATTGCATGAATACCACTTATCAGGAAGAAGATTGCGGCAGAGATCGCAATGATGCCGATGCCAATAGTGTCCAGGTTTGGAGTGTATCCTGACGATAGGATCTCCATGCTGTCTCTAGAATACACCACTCCACATACTAGATACAAAAGACCGAGAAGGAACTTTTTAATAGGCCTTCCAAATATCATTTCTCACCCCCTTTTTTTTAACAATCTTACTTAACAGTAACATATATAGTTTGGTATAAGAAAAATCCCCCGCCGGGTGGCGGAGGATATGGTAGGCACTATTTTTGTTATCGTGTAGTGAAGGTTACAGGTCCTCTGCGGTAGCGAGGCTTGTCATTGATGTCCAGGAAGATCCGATATGAGTACTTCGTCCCAGGCAGAAGACCGGTGATCCTTTGGGGGATAAGGCCGGTTCGCGAAGACGGGGTGAAGTTTTCTGTTTTCCACTTCTCCGGATCATCCGAGGTAAGACCCCATTCGAATCCCAGAACTGTCTTAGTGGCTGTGAATCTCTCTGGATAGAGAGCCACATTGCCGATAAGTGTAGCTGAGTTTGACGTCAGATCAGCCGGATCCATTATACCGAGCGGATTGAATGTCATTGGCGCCGGCGGTGGCAGGGGTGTGATGATGATCTGCTCTGACACTGAGAGTGTCTTGAACTCGATCGGCTCACTGAACCATTCCTTCGGCTTCTCTTTGCCCGGGTCGTAGATTGCCAGGAATGTCCTGTATGTGTACTTGGTCGCGGGTGTCAGACGTCCCTGGAGTGAACTCGTGATCATGCCAAGCTGATAAGAGGGATCGTACATCTCTCTTGTCCAGGCCGTCTTCCCATCGGGCCGATACTCCCTCGAATCTACCCATTCGAACCCGAGCTCGACGGGAAACATCGACATCTCCGTATAGGCGTCCACGTTACCCAAGAGAACTGCTGAATCAGGGGTAATGTTGAGTGGATTGAACACTGTGAGTGGACAGGGCTGTAGGAACGCCGGCTCCGGGTATGGGGTCGGGAAGGGTGAGAGAGGCGGGGTCAGTTCAGGCTTGTAGATCGGCGCCCAGCCTCCTGGTGACGGTGATGCCGTCGGTGTAGTGTAGAGGCCAGTCTTGTCCAGATCCCCTCTCCCAGCACAGCCGATACAACTGAACATCGTTGGCATGATCACAAGGAACAGGATAAGGACACTTCTCTTACAAGTCTTCATGCTAATGTCTCCTTATTTGTCGAAGAACGGGTTGTCTAACTATTTTTAAGTCTAGCACATTTGGGTGTTGGTGTCAAGGCCTAATCTGCGCCAATAGAAAAGCCCCCTGCTAAAGCAGAGGGCACCGAGCACGCTAGTGTGTCAGGGTAGGGTGGTGAAAGTGATGATGTTGCATTGATCGAACTGTGTAGAGGCGTAAACCAGGCTGTTGTCTGGCCGTCGAACTTCGCCGACCGCCAAGAATACACGGTAAACGTAGGTGGTATTCGGCAGAAGGCCAATGATCATTGTAGAGATATTGCCTGTCTTATAGAACGGGGGCACGGGTACCGATGTCCAGATTACGTCGTTGATGTTTGGCATTCGCACACCATACTGGAATACTAGAAGCGGTGGAGCGTGCAGGAAGCCGTCTTGTGGAGGCACTCCTGTGGACGACCACATGTTGAAGTAAGGCTGGACGTTACCCTGCAGAACTGCCGAACTCACAGTCACTTCCGTCGGATTGAATGCTGACAAAGGCTGGGGTATTGCTGTCGGTGTCGGAGTGGGTGTAGCTGTTGGTGATGTACCTGATGAAGTAGTGAACTCGAAGACATCACTGCCCCAGGTCGTATTCACACCATCGTGTATTACCAGAACCAGTCTGTAGTTGTATCTCGTCCCGGGCATGAGTCCGGTGATATTAATAGACACGTTCCCTACTTGAGAAGGAGGGTTAAGCGGTGCCTGATTGGCGAACTCTATTCGCCCAAAACTATAGAAATCCCACTCAAACCGAAGATCTACCGGAAAGGTCAACCAACCCGCATACATAGCCACGTTACCCTGAAGGGTTACCGAATTGGAACTGATATCTGTTACACCCAGAGGAACCAGGATAAGCGGATTGCCGATAATTGGAGATGATGTTGGCGTTGGGGAGGGAATGTAGGTCGGAGTAATCGGAACTGGTGTCAGCGTGGATGTAGGTGTTGGAGTGGGCGTCGGGTTGTTGTAGATATTCGCACTACCCCCGCCTCCCCCACTGCCTCCGCAACCAGTCGTCATAGTCAAGATGAGCATCAACAATATAGCTAAGAGCAAAAGGAAATTATTCGTTGGGTAGTACTTATCCTTCACAATTGCCTCCCGTTTATGTCGAAGAACCTATGAAATTCTTTAGATAGTCTATAACATTATCTGCTTGACGTCAAGCCCTTTTGAGTATTTTTATATTTAGTACTCCCCCAACGATAATAGCCGTCAATAAACCCATAAAGTATAGGAATGAAAGCTGAAATATAGATAAGCCAACATCTTGCGTCATCTCAAGAATAAATATTGCAAACCAAGATATTAAAGCTACCGGTCCAAATAGGAATGGCGCATTTCTTAGGTATTTGTCGGCCACATGTTGCCGATTTATCTCGTCTGAATAGATATCAACTAGTTTGGAAGAGATAAACAGGTCATAGATCAAGCTAGTTAGGGTTAGTATTACGAGAATGGCTATTTTAATAAAGAATCTCGGCGAGGTAGACATTATCGATGGATCCATTAAGTATAGAGCATAATTAGAGACGATCATTATTCCTAAGCCAAGCCAAGTCATCTGTCGCAGGATATGCAGAACTCCAGATTCTTCATTTGAGATCCTGAAGTCTTTGAGAAAGCGTAGGAAGAGTACTTCTAGTGTGAGAGCTAGACCGAGTCCGACGCTTGTGGCTAGTGAGTAAATGAATATGATCTCAGCCTGATAAGTTGAAGCTAGCGAAGCCAATGTCGCTGAGATAGATTGTATATGAAGCGCCAGAAGGAAGCTGGTTGTAGAGATTCCTGCTGACATTAAGCACCAGCTACACCACTCTTTGAGCTTGAAGGCTTGCAGAGAGACTAGGTAAACGGAGAATAGGAATCCAAATGCAGAGATGATGAAGATAGAGAAGACAAATAAAGGATTTTTAAGACTTGGATAGAATAAGAATATAAAATAGCTTAAGCTGATGATCCCATAGTAGAAAAGGCCGAGGAGCTCTAGAGGAATGCCTAAGAACTTGGCATATTTGCTGAAGAGAACTTGCTCACACTTCATATTGAGCGGGCACACCATCGGCTTCTGCTCCGATTTCTTCCAGCGGATATTTAATGCTATACCAAAGCCGGTCAGGCCTAAGATGATGATCAGCAGATAGATGAGATTATCCATAGAGATATTTTAACACTTATTTAACCCCGTGTCTTTTGCGGATCTCCCCTACTTCTTTGTCCTCGGCTTCTTCTTTTGATTCTTTGCCCTTATCGCCGAGCTCTTTTAGTCCCTTTTCGTCTAGGTTTATGAGTGCTAGAGCCTTGTTCTCCAGATATTCTGCTGTATTTAGGGTTGGATCATCAAGAACCTCTTCAAGTAGGGCATGTAGGATATAGCCGATCTTAGGCCCAGGTGGGGTTTTTGTGATCTCTATGATCTTAAGACCATCAATCTTAAGCATTCCTACAGACACGGGCGCACGCATCGCCTCTTCAATCATCGCTTCGTACTTGCGGAGCCTATATGGTTGTTCCTTTGGCCTGCCCATACCAATTCTGTCGCAAGCACGCACTTTCATAAGGTTCCAGACGTTCTCCGGGCCTACGTTCTTCACTATTCGCCTTACAGCAGAAAGGGTTATCGTCTCTATGTCGGAGAAGAACATATGGTATCTCACAAGTTTGGATACATTGTCGATGAAATCGTTAGGAAATTTAAGGCGAGTTAATATTTTTGACGTCATTTTGCCACCAACTACGTCATGCCCATAGAATGTATAGTCATTTTTCTCTTTATTCCACAGTCTGGTTCTTGGCTTGCCGACATCATGTAGAAGTGCGCCAATTCTAACATCCAACGGCCATCCCCTATCTGCAGAATGGTTCAACGCTCGTAAGTTGTGCTCCCAAACCTCATATATATGATCACCGTTCTGTTTTATACCTAGTCCTTCCTCTAGTTCAGGTACAATATATTTAAGAATCCCGTATCTTTGGAGCATTACGATGCCAGCCATAGGGTTGGGTGACATTATAATCTTGCAAAATTCGTCTCGAATTCTCTCTATAGATATCTTGGTCAGTAATTCGGCATGCTTCTCTATGGCATCGCTGGTCTCTTTGTTAATCATAAAACCAAGCTCTGTGGAAAACCGAATAGCCCGGATCATACGGAGAGCATCTTCAGTGAATCGGTCGCCAGCCTCCCCCACTGTCCTTATGACTTTGTCTTTTATATCCTCCTGTCCTTTATATGGGTCAATAAGATGTCCTTTATCTATATCATAAGCGATTGCATTCATCGTGAAGTCACGTCTTTTAAGGTCATCTTCTAGTTTATTAGCGAATTTCACGGAGTCTGGATGCCTGTGATCAGTATATTTGCCCTCTATTCTGAACGGTGTTACTTCCACGACCTTGAGTGTTTCATGAATAACGTCCTCATTTACCACGCCAACAGTACCATAGTCATTCTCGTAGAAGGTTTTCACGAATAACGCCTGGATCTCTTCTGGATTGGCGTTAGTCGTAACATCCCAATCCTTAGGTTCCCTGCCGATTATAAGGTCTCTGACACAACCGCCTACTATATACGCCTCAAAACCCCCTTTATTCAAGGTTTTTGTTACTTGTGAAACTTCAAGAGGGATTTTGTTTGTGAGGTCGGTCATTAAATTATTATTTAGAGAGACGGAATCTCGCCCTACGGGCGCTGGTACTTTTCCATTTTGCTATGCAAAATAAGGAAAAGTCTTTCGATCCCCCGACGAAAGCCAAGCAGTTGGCTTTCTTATCCTTACTGTGTGCGGATACGGGGAATCGAACCCCGATCTGAACCTTGGCAAGGTCCTGTTCTACCACTAAACCATATCCGCGTTATTTACTCTGTTAAATTACAATTGATTATATATTAAACAGATTTAAAAATCAAAGAGCACTGGTAGAAAGAGTTAAAAAGGTATAAGATAGTGAATACAGGTAATGCTCCCGTGGTGAAATGGATATCACACCAGGCTTCGAACCTGTTGTTGGGGGTTCGAGTCCCTCCGGGAGCACAATTTTAACCGGGCACGTGGCGTAACTGGTAGCCGCGTACGTCTCAGAAGCGTATGTCGAAAGACATGGGAGTTCGACTCTCCCCGTGCCCACATAGTATAGTCTCTTATGTAATTGTCTCTAACATAGCCCCTTTATTGGCAACAGTTATTCATAATCTAATAGACAACCTGTGGATAACCCTGGGGACAGTGTGTATAAAGGACGTCTTTTAAGGTTAGTTTCATGTTTAACAGTATTTATATGTTTCACGTGAAATCTATTTGAATGTTAATCATGAAACGGATATACTCGTCGGATGGCTATTACAGAAAAGAGAAGCACGGGAGATAAGGGTGAGGAGATAGCCTGCACGTTTCTTGTGAAACAGGGCTTCAAGATTATTGAACGCAATCATTGGCGAAAGTGGGGAGAGATAGATATCGTAGCAAGTTCGCCAGTCGGCAAGCTAAAGGACATTGTTTATCATTTTATAGAGGTTAAGACGGCTATTCGAGATCTAAGTAGGGGAGAGATAGACGAGGATTATTCCCCGGCAGATAATATGACTAAGGAAAAGAGAGCTAGACTTTCTCGTGTAATTCAGACCTATATTGTAGAGAACAGGCTAGGGGAGTCTGATTGGCAAGTAGACGTAGCGCTGGTCTATCTTGATAAATATAGTGATAAGTTCAAAATCGAGGTACTAGAGGATATAGATCTATAGTATTTTCTCTATAGCTACAGATCTTTTGTTGAATTTATTAAATAATATGCTACTATGTCAAAACTATCGGAGTGTGGTGTAACGGCTAACATTCCTGTTTTGGGAACAGGCGACTCTGGGTTCGAATCCCAGCACTCCGACTTTATGAAATAAATAGGATGGGCAAAGCAACTGCTTGCTTTGCGTCTGGGATTCGAAAGACTTTTCCTTATTTAATCCGAGCTCGTCGAGGATGAAATGGAAAAGTACCAGCGCCCGTAGGGCGAGAATCCCAGCACTCCGACTGAATGAAGTGAAGTAGGGTGACTTTTAGAAAAACCTGAAATACTGGTTCCGTATAACTATTTCCTTATCTAGGAACTTCCTCTTGAAATCACTATATCCCTGCCAAGCTTTCGTCTCGCCATATTGTCTGATGTGGCCGAAGTTTAAGTATTTGATTCCCTTTTTTAATGCATATTGATACCAATGGTCGATCAGTCCAGTGCCGGAGTACGTGCCTTCTTCGCTGTCTGAAGTGAAGGCGGCCAAGTGGACTGATATATTGCTATAATCCATCACTGCCAGCCCACTTAAGACTTTGCCCTCTTTCTCTGCAAGCCAGAAGTGGAGCTGTGCATTTTGTAGTCGTTCTATCATCCCTTTGAACATTGATTTTACAGAGCTTTTTTGTAGAGAGGTCATCAATCCAGATACAAACTCTTCTCGACTAACAGATCTCATCTCAACACCCGACCTTTCAAACTTTTTAAGATCTCTCCGAGCTGTCTGGTTCCACTTGTCTTGATAATTTGAAACAACAAATGCCATGCCGTTGCCTTTGACATGAAGCGGGGGGAGTATTAACTTACGCCACGGCCTATCTGTGAAGGTCTTTCTCCACGGACTCCAGATGATCAAACCATGCTTAATACCTGATTTGGACCTTATAAATTCAATATCTGGTTCAACATCAGTATGCATGGCTGTAATTATCGCGGTTTTGAATGGTAGATGCTGGATATAGTAGTATTCTTCCGGTTTTCCCACCACATCTAGGCCTGTTCCCTTTAAAGACTCTGCATAAGGCGCGCTCTGATGCATATTGTAATAATCAGATGGAATATTCTTGTTAACGAATACATTAAGCCTGTTACCGTAATACTTGACCTCAAAAGATTCCAGAAAGGCAGTATTCCAGGCACGGAATGTCTCTTCATCTTTATCGCGGAAGATTGTGGCCAAGTTGGCTATGATAGTACCGCCGTCTCGGATTATTCTCTTTAGGTTGGAGAGAAATTGTTGATTTTTCAGGAGGGGAGAGGGCTCCGCATCGTGAAAGAGATCAATAAGTATCAGATCATACTTCTTTTTGCTCTCATTTATAAAGGCTTCGGCATCAGCCATAAAGAGATTAACCTTTTTGCCTTTGAAATTGCCGTATATCTTCTTGCCTATATCTACTATGAGCGGATCGTAGTCTAATGCATCAATTTCCGTTACAGACCATAGCTTGAGTACTGAATCGATAGCACAACAGGCTCCACAACCGAGGATTAGAACATTTTTTGGCACACTTTGGACGTATCGGCGGGGGACTATTCGCCACATATTCTCTAGGTAGCTCCCACTATAATGCAAACCCTGTGGAATTTTGAGTATCCAGGTCCTATCCCAAAACTTTTGGTAGGTCAATTCGCCATTTTGCTCTGAATAAAATTTTTCTTCCGAATAAAATAGGGGCATATTTGATAAGATGTTAGCATAAAATTCTTGATTCGGCCTTTCTGCCATGATACTCTCAAGATTAGATCTAATTTTTGATCATTGAAAAGGAGGTACTCCAATGATAGTCGAACAGGGCAAATGCCTGGTTTGCGGGGCGAAGTTGACTAGTTCATCGGCTAGATGTAGTGCTTGCGAGACTCTTCATCATCCGGACTGCGCTAGATATATGGGAGAGCTGTGCGCAATCTATGGTTGCACAGGGAGGACTTCGGTCATGTCTATTCTACCTCGTCCAGTAACTCCACTACCGCCACCAACTAGGCCCATACCGCCAAGACCACCCGGTGATCATATGATTAAGGCTTTGGTGATTATGGCTCTGCTCGTTATTTGTGCTGGTATCTGCTACCACGCGATAGTTGAGATCTGGGGGTCGATCTGCACGGAGTGGAGCATGTGCCACAGGCGTTAGTCTTGACAGATTACGTAAACTATGGTAGGTTCTTGTGGGAAATAAGAAATTCACTGGGTCATTGAGAATCCAAAGGAGCAAGTAGATGAATAGCAAGGGGAGTTACTCTGTCTGTTCAGACGGACTTTGTCCGGTCTGTAGATACAAGATCACTAGCAAGCCGGTCAGTTGTGTGGGGTGTGAGACGCGTTATCACGAGGAATGCTGGCTGTATGTATGGGGTGAATGCTCGATCTTTGGTTGTAAGAAGAATCTATGGAAAAAGATAGAACGTTCGTCGCCGATCGCCGCTACTCCGCCGATCTCGATGTTCGATAGTAATCCGCGGGCACACATGGGATTTTTTGGCTATCATTTCTTTGTGATGTCGGTGGTCTGCGTTCTGATGTGTATGTGTCTCCTCTTGAGCACCAGTACAGAGGTTCGACCTGGTCAAATCGTCGTGTCTGAGTATCCCTTTGGCTACTGTGATGTCCAGAGGTCTTACCAGCGTTATTGGCCGGTCTTCTCCACCTGTTATAGAAAGTCAGGGGTGATTCGTTTCTCTGACCACATCATTTTCAGGGGAGACATGCACGCGATCGTCCAAGTCGAAGTGGAGTATGGTCTACCATACGAGACTGAGCAGATCTTGTCTCTGCATAAGGACTATGGTTCAGAGAAATGCCTGGAGGAGAATATCAAGCATTATGTTGAATCTGTTGTTCGATGTTCTGCTGTTAATGTGGCGTCTCTAGATGCGCTTCGGTTGGAGTTGAGTCCCCTCAAGAGAGATGCACTCATTTCTCTATCGGTGAAGGTGACAGATTTTTATGAATGCAGCAGAGGAGCAGAGGGAAGGGGGTATTGAAATGGGACTTCGTGTTTGTGTGGAGAAATTCGACAATAACTTCGCTCTAATTCTTGCTTTCGCTATGTTTTTGGCTCTACTGTTCCAGATCTACAGTGTCTCAGAGGCTCCTATTCTGAAAAAGACTAAGATCTATCAACTGAAAGCCACGCCTCGAGACTAAAATGTGATCGATCAGCCGCCGTCTACCTTCAGGTAGGCGGTTTTTTTAATATGTAAGCACGGTTTACCTGGAAGCTACTATATGTTATCCTGCACTTAATATGGCCAATGAGATCAATATAAGCCCCATAGAGGAGCTAAATACCGAGCCGATCGACACTATAAGTAGGGCGGTTATTAAGGCTGCGGCAGCGGTCTCGGAGCCTATTGTTCCGGTTAGTACGACCCTGCCGGAGGACGCTGATGAGATTAAATACACGCACTTTCCTCAGCAGACTAGCGGACTTTGCGGGCCGGCTTCACTCCGAATCCTGCTGTCTCACTTCGACAAGAACTATACCGAAGGGGACTTAGCTAAGATCTCCGGCGCTACAGAGGAGTACGGTGTTGAACATGATGGTCTCATTAAGGCGGTCAAGGCGTTAGGCGGTCATGTATTCGCTAAAGAGAATGCAACGATAGAGGATTTGAAATATTTTATAAAAGAGGAGAAGTTGCCGGTGCTGATAGATTGGTTCGATAAGGATTTCGATAAGGATGACGACTATTATGGCGACCACTATGGCGTTATTGCTAATATCACTGACAAACATATCATTGTAGTTGACCCGGCGTCGAAGAAGGTGAAGAGGCATCTGGATATTAAAGATTTCCCTTACGTCTGGTTCGGCTTCGTTGGACAAGACAATAGGGCAGTCTCTTGGAATTGGTTTATGGTTGTGACTTTTGAACCGAAGCAGTTTAAAGTTCTAGGCAACTACTACTAGCACTTTCACATTTGGCGCATAACTTTGTCGGAAACTACGTTTGTTCCTCGCAGTACTAGTTGTACAGCTTCGTCACAAGCCTCGTCTCCTTCGCGTTCTGCATCCAAATCTGTAAGTCCTATAGAAAGTAAGATAATAATTTTAAAAAATGGAAAACGAAATATTAAAAAAGCTAGACGCGATCGATAATAGGATCGGAGCATTAGAAAACCGTCTCGGTAGGGTAGAGGCTTTGAGTGTGGCAACAAGCCAGAAGGTGGTGGCGATGTCTCCATCGAAGGTTCAACCTTCTATAACTCCCGCACCTGAAATGTTAAAGATTGAACCTTTAACAAAAACGGGGGGATTCGAATCTTACTTCGGCCGATGGATACTTGGAGTTGTGGGGCTGGTCTCACTTCTTTTTGGTGTTAGTTACTTCTTGAAGTACGCTTTCGAGCAGAATTGGATCTCGCCGACCGGCAGGGTATTAGTGGGACTTCTGATGGGAGTTGTCTTTGTTGTTTTGGGTGAGTACATCAGAAGGAGTCAGGCTAAATATGCGCAGATCTTAAGTTCTGCTGGACTTGGACTTCTATACCTAACCACATATTCGGCATACGGATATTATGAACTGATCTCTGCTGGAACATCTTTCTTGTTTATGACAGCTGTCACTATCTTCGGTGTCTTTCTTTCTGTTCGAACTGATTCTAGGGAGATAGCCAGTCTTACAACTGCTATGGGGTTTTTTGTCCCTTATCTTTTTGGGTTAAAGGCTGCATCTGACTTTGGCTATTTTATATATGCGCTAGCTCTGAACATTGGCGTTTTGTCGGTTTCTTTCTTCAAGAAGTGGCGCCAGCCGATGATGATCGGCTTCGTTGGTACAGTTTTTAATTTCAGTTCCTGGTACGGTTTTTATTACAGCCCGGATAAGTTGGCGATCGCTATCTATGCGCTAGTTGTTTTCTATCTTATCTATCTCGCCTCAACTCTCGCTCATAAATTTATTGCTAATGAGAAGAGCGACCAAGCAGATCTGGCGATACTCACTTTGGCACCGGCATGGTTTTTCTTCGAGCTCTATAATCTTTTACAGCCGGGGAGTGACACAACGCTAGCATTCATCGCCGTCGGTATGAGTGTTGGTTATATCGTTCTTGCGTATATCTTCAAGATTTACAAAGACAACGACAAGCAGTTCGCGCTCTTTCTCGGAGGTATCAGCGCACTCTTCTTGACTCTTGCTATTCCACTTATGTTCGCACAGAATGTCATCACTATCGCTTGGGCGGTGGAGGCGTCGTTGATTGCAATCCTCGGCGCTGTCACTGGCAATGATGGGTTAAAAAGATTTTCGATCGGCATCTTCATTCTTGCACTTGTGCGATTTTTTGCTCTCGATAATTTCAACTACTACGAAGACGTCAAGAGTTGGTTTCCGATATTCAATAAACAGTTCTTCACTTACCTAATACTCATCTTCAGTGGAACGACTATTGCGTATCTCTTCGGACATTTGATGGGGGAGGAATATCGTTCTGATGCGCGTGTGACTGCGACTTTGTGGATGATCGTTAATCTCCTGACGCTCTTCGCGGTGACGAGTGAAATAGGAAAGTATTTTAATCAGGCCGGTTACAATTTTATCAACCAGAAGAACGCAGCGATCTCTGTCTTCTGGACACTGTATGGAGGTATCCTTCTTCTTCTTGGTATAGTCGCTCACAACTCATATCTTCGCAAATCTGCATTGGCACTTTTCGGGGTCACCATCTTCAAGGTATTCATCTTCGATCTCTCCGGACTCGAAACACCGTACAGAATAATTTCCTTTATGGTTCTCGGAATAATTCTTCTTGTTGTTTCATATTTGTATTTCAAACATCAGAAGAATATTGAAACGGTCACTCTCTAAACTTTAAGTTATGAAAAACATAAAAATATTTTCATTCGCATTAGTTGCGTTATTTGCGGTGGTGGTTCATGCCAAGTTCGATCTAAATTCTTGGGAGTATAAAAGTAAAATAGAAGTGTTGAGTCAGGTTGGTGAATATGTTTCACTTGATCTTCCTGCCGGAGTTTTTGAAAAGTCGAAACCGGATCTTGGAGATTTAAGAATTGTAAATGAGGAGGGGGAAGTGCCTTACGCACTGGGAACTGAGAGTGAGAAAGATTTCTATAATGTCTTACCGACCAAGATGTTTAACTTAGGGACGATACTTGGAAGGGAGACTTCTTTTGTTGTAGATATGGGCTCGTTTGGTGTTTTACACTCGCGTGTAACCATCGAGACTCCATCGGAAAACTTTAAAAGAGGAGTAGAAGTTTATGCAAGTGATGATCAGGAGAGCTGGGATCTTATCGCAGGTAAGGGTCAGATTTTTGACTTCACAAATCATAACAACGGATATTTGCATGCTCGATTTACAACCGTAAGTTATCCGGAATCTACCCGCAGATATTTAAGAGTAGTGATCAACGATTTCGGCGAGGCACCGATCAACGTAACTGGAGCAAGTGTGACTCGAGAGGTTAAAGAAGTTGCAAGGGAAGTTTCTTACTCTCCAATTTTTGAGATCGTAGAAAATCAGAAAGATGAGACGACTGATGTGATCGCTGATCTTGGTTCAGCTGGAATACCGACAAGTGGCGGAGAATTAAAAACTTCAGACGACATCTTTAGTCGGAGTATTGTTATCACCGAGAGCGCCGATAAAATTAATTGGTCTCCGGTAGGGAACGGATATATCTTCTCGATCGACACACCGAAGTTTGTTGGCACCAATCTTAAATTCTCTTACAGTGAATCGAGAAAAAGATTTATAAAAATTTCTGTTTTGAATGGCGACGATCGGCCGATAAAATTCGACGGTGTGAGTTTGTCTGGAGTAGTTAGAAGTGTTATTTTTCGACATGAACAGGGTAAGAATTATTATTTGTATCTTGCTAACTCTTCAGCTTTGAAACCGCAATATGACATAGAAAAGTTTTCGCAGTATCTCAACACGAATGATCTGATAAAAGTGTCAGCCGGACCGATAGAAAAGAACGAAAGTTTTACTCCTTCTTCAAGACCATTTACTGAAAGGTTCCCTCAGGCTTTGACTGTCACTCTTGTCCTTATTGTTTTGTTGTTGCTTGGTCTGGTTGTAAAACTTTTCACATCCTCAAGATAAATAACTTTTGCGGATAAATTAAAAAACACTCTGTTTGATACAGAGTGTTTTTTTAAGTTTTGTTGTCTTACATTCCTCCCTTCTCTTGCGCCTCTCTTTGCAGTTTCTCCCAAGCTTCCTTTCTCTCTCCTTCTTCTATGGATTTTGCCAATGATTCTTGCACAGCTTGAGATGCTCGATCTTTTATCTCTTGCTCTGTTGTATCGTAGATAGGCTCATCATTCTCGTCTTTGCCTGTTTCCATAGGCTTTATGATCCCCTTGAAAAAGTTCTTCATTCCTTCCATGCTCATATTTTTTTCTTTATTAAATAATAAATCTAAGATGATATCTCGCTCTTCACTATAGGCACATATTATCACAGATTAAAAAACCCGCCATGTTGGCGGGGTGAGGGCGCGAGGACTCTAGTTACTTTCGCATCTCGGATACGATTGCCGCGGCTAGGATGGCGGTAGCAATCGGATCCGCAGCCTGGAATTCTTTGACGAGGCCGACAGCTACTTGCGCCCCTATGGAGATCCGGATCGCTCTGATTGTCCTTGCAAGAAGTTCATCATCTTCCCGATCTCGGCCTTCTTTTATGCCTGGTGTCAGATAGTCAAGATTTTCCATTTTAGTACTTCCAGAGGTTAGTCCAGAACGTACCTAAGGTGTTATCCAGATAAAGGGCCATTCTTGATGGATCTTTGATGGCTAGCCCGGCGACAAAGAATGTAAATACGAAGCCAGAGACGCAGGCGAAAACGTAAATCCATGAGATAACGGTCAGGTATTTTGTGATATAATTCGAGACAGTTTTGACTAGGTCAAGTTTTATTAGCATACTGCCGAACACCGCTACGCAGGAAACTAACGTGAACCATCCGGCAAGAGCAACAACTTTCGTAACATCCACATTGTCCTCCTTCGTTTGAGTTATCAAACATCCAAATCCAAGCAAAAGTTAACACAGTTTTTCTTTCGCTGCAACTTCGCCACAATTTTATATAGATGTTACATATTTGACGGCCGTCCGATGTGTAACATATAATGCCTACAATGAAAGGAGACATTACACTTCGCGCGCTGCATCTGCTTGAAGAAGCCACATATAATGGTATTGATCTGTTATTTGCTACATTTGTAAAAAGTTCTAAATCTGATTATCGCGCTCTAAAAAGATTTAAGTTCAAAACCCACAACACATTAGCGGAAGAGATTTTGAAGAAACGAGAGCGTCGGCGTTTCGACGTTCTTGTCTCAAGGCTCTGTTCTGAGGGTCTTGTGAAGAAGGTCACTGAAGGCGATAAGGTGGCTATTACGATTACTTCCAAAGGTAGAGAGCGAGCTCGAGAGCTCACGAAGAAAGCTGATCGGAGCTTACCCGCCGGACGTTATGAAATAGAACAGGGCAAGACTGTTACCATTGTGAGCTACGATATTCCTGAAAGAGAAAGAAGAAAAAGGTCTTGGATTCGTTCTGTTTTGTCCCGACATGAATTCACTATGCTCCATCAAAGTACTTGGGTTGGAACGGTCCAGCTTCCGGAGGAGTTTATGGAGGATCTCCGTGGTCTCGGTATGACTTCGTTCGTAGAGATCTTCTCGGTATCCAAGTCCGGTACTTTAAAAAAAGTTTTCTAAAAAACTAAAGATATGTTACGGATTAGACGGCCGTCTGATATGTAACATATTCCACTTCCACTTTTTATTTTTTTATTGTAGTGT
>JAUSIP010000019.1 GCA_030648005.1 bacterium | reverse complement strand
GAAGCTGTCGGCGAAGGCAACATTAGCCGTCATTGCGAGGAGTAGCACGACGAAGCAATCTAAAACAACAGCCATAGATTGCTTCGCTCTGCTCGCAATGACGCTAAGTTTTTGCATTTTTAATTTACTCTACTGACTATTTTTAAACACAGACACTGCTTCGAAAGATGTCTTGTCAGCAATGTTCTCTCCTGCTTCAACTACAACAGCGTCAGAGATCTTAAGCGCACTTACATCTATTTTTACATTTTTAACTATGAAAGGTCGGAAGGTCTCGCCTGCTTTAGGTGTGGCCTGATTTGCCTCCACTGTTCTGACACTGATCAAAGTGGCAGAAGTTATAAGCACTGTCTTACTAACCGTCTTAACCTGCTCACCCTCCGGCAATGTCGGATCGTATGGAAGCTGAGACTCCATAACAAACTGGTTGGCTCCAATAGAACGTATAGTGCCGGAGATAACTCGGATGTCTGCGAGTGTCGGCTGAATGATCTTCTTATCTTCAAGTCGAGTCTTGATATCTGCTCTAGCTGTCTCATAGCCACTTGAATATCCTCGCACCGAACCAAAGTAATATCCGACAGACAAACCTAAAACTACTGCGGCGAATATATAAACTTTTGAATTTTGATTGTCTTCCATTTTATTAATTATTTTCTTATACTTATACTTTTCCCTTATACTCATTTGCGCGGCGTCGACATCAACTTAAGGAGGGCATCCTTCTGTGTTTTGGTCAGATCGCCAGTCGGCTGTTCTCCATCTGTACTGATTGTACTTCCTTGTTTTCGTAAGGCATCTATTTCAGACCTGTTCAAACTCTCGTTGAGAGGGCGTGGCGCGGGATTCTGTTGTAATAATTTTTGCAGATCAGAACCGGCCTGTTCGTTTGGTGATTTTCTAAAAAAAACCAGGTAGCTCACCACAAGAAAGGCGCCCACACATAAAATAATCAGCCACTGTTTCTTAGTCAGGCTCTTGAGGTAGTCCATAAGACTAATTGTACAGTATTATCTAACTAAAAGGTACGTTATGATGTTGATAAATGGTGAGATGATACTATTCAGAAAAAAGATGATGAAGAGGATCATCATTAGTTGATATTTTTCCATAAATTCAACGACATAGTTATATCTGTATGGAACAAGTGAGAACAGCACCTTCGAACCATCAATCGGTGGAACAGGTATCATGTTGAAAACAAAAAGTAAGACATTGATCTGTATCGCGCCCACCACAAGTGGTAGGACTGCATCAGATAAAATTCCTAAATGTAAGATTATAGAGAAAAGTATAGCCAAAAAGAGGTTAGCCAGAGGACCCGCGGCGCCAACGATCGCCGGCCCCCACTTCCCTCCCTTTAGATTGTAAGGATTGTAAGGTACCGGTTTAGCCCAGCCAAAAGTGACTCCGCCTAAAATGTTGGTTATGACTGGCACAATGACAGAACCCACCGGGTCAAGGTGTTTCAAGGGGTTAAGAGTCAAACGCCCGGCGAATTTCGCCGTGGGATCGCCCAATAAGGCCGCCGCATAACCATGAGAAACCTCATGGAGAACCACCGACATCATCAGTATTATTAGGGAGAATATTGTATCTAGGCCTTGCATAATTGTGCCGTTTTATGATAGCATACTGGCTACTATATGGCGATGAAAACATGTCTAATTTGCAAGAGGGGTAACTTAAGCGTAGGTGGCTACAGCAACCGTGTTCGTGCTACCAAGTACAACCCGACAGGCACAAGACAAGCTAAAGTTAATCTTCAATGGACATTCGCCCCGGACGGCAAGAGAGTCAAAGTCTGCACCAGATGTCTCAAGGCCAGTAAGCAATTAAAGATAAAATAGCCCCGATAAAACGGGGTTATTTTATTATCAGGCTTTCCCCATCGCTTTTCAAAATAATGGTGCCTTCTATATCTGTCCTTAGAGTACTCACACCGAATTTATTTAAAATATCTAAAGTCTCTTTGTGTGGATGACCATAGCTATTGTCTGTGCCTAAAGAGATCACCGCATAAGTCGGCGAGACGTAACCCAAAAATGTCCGGCTAGTAGAAGTATGCGAACCATGATGACCAACTTTCAAAACTTGGCTCTTCAATCCGCCAGTATTCAAAGAAACTAAATAGTTTTCCAAATTCTCCTCCATGTCCCCAGTCAGAAGTATCGAGGTTTTGCTGTAAACCAACCTCATAACCAGCATACCATCATGAGGCGTCGTGTTGGTGACTTCACGATCTGGAAAAAGTACCTCCAGAACAACGCCATCGCCCATGTCTACCTTCGTCCCGCGATGCACTACTATATTTTTAATATTTTTCTGTTCCAAACTTTTCTGAAAAATTCCAAACTCGGAGGTATTGTGTGCAGTTCCAGAACTAACAAACCCACCAATATCATATCGTGGGATAACATATAAAAATCCGCCAAAGTGGTCAAGGTGAGGATGCGATAAGGCCAGGAGATCTATCGAACGGTCGTAGAAAGGTATCACTCTACCCAAAGCCTTAAGGATCTTCTTGTTCGGACCAGCATCAAGCAAGATCTGATTGCCATTGGGAGCCTCTATGTAGATCGCATCCCCTTGCCCAATGTCCAGAAAAGCCACCGTCAGAATTCCGTGCCTGTCCTCGCGATAAACTACATACCAGGTAAAAGCTGTCGCAAGAAAAAGCCCCGTTAGAAAGTGCCATCTTAGCTTGTGTATCTTATCTCTCATTAACGTCAGATACTACCACAAATCTGCAGTAAAAAAATGAATTTTAGAAAAAAAACCTCCGACAAAAATCGGAGGTGAGGGAAGGCTACTTGTCATCCAGCATACGCGCGTTATTGGAGGAGATGGCATTCTTCTTGGGGCCAACAACTACATCATAGAGACCAATGGCACACTTCTTGCCGACAAGGAGCGGCCAGCCAAAGCCGGCATCCAGAGCTTCAGCAGAGAAACCGCGATTCTTTGAGCTATGAGCCCAGATGATAGCGAGGGCAGGAGCGACATACGCGGTACCGACGGTACTGATAAGAAGGTAAACCCACCAGGTGAAGAACCATTCCATGGCACCCAGAGTAGCGGGCCAATTCTCAGCCAGATACCATACGATCGAATAGGGATCCATATCATTCACCCCCTTCTAACTAATTGTTTGTTTAAAACTGCAAAGATAGTTCCAACCAAAGAATATCACCTCTCTGTATCAATCAACAATACTGTTATCAAATACGCAACATAAATAATTATAGTCAACGATAACGGAAAGAAGGCTATAATTATAGATGCGAAAGAGAGCGAGGAGAAAAATTCTGTAACTTTAACTATATATAGAAGCAAAAAGTATGCGATAGGAGAAAAAAGCAAGGATAAATAGTAACTAATATATCCGGCGAGTCCAGTCACGAAACCTAGAAACATAGTGTACGGCACTACTGGGCCAACTAAGAGGTTCGCCGGTATAGAGACCAGAGAAAAGTTGCCCATCTTATACAAGATGAAAGGCCAGACGGCCAACTGTGCGGAAAGTGTTGAGACCAGCATTTCTCTTAGATAAAATCTGTCCGTTATGAATTTCAAATATTTTTCTAATATCGGTGTGAAGAAAATCAGCCCGGCCGTTGCCAAGAAAGAAAGCTGGAAAGAGATATCGAATACAAGAATTTTCGGGTCATACAAGATCATCAAAGTTGCGGCGACTAGAAGTGCCGAGCCAACCAGATAGATCCTACCAGTGGCCCGGGCCAACATAGCCAACAAGACCATTAGCGAAGCGCGCACTACCGTTGAACCTCCACCAGTCATCAGAGCGAAGAGAGTGATCGCAATAGTACCCACTAATAGCCTGGCAACAAGAGGCAGAAACCAGATTAATCTCATTAGGTTATCGGCCACAACAGTAACGTTGTATCCTGACAGCGCCACAATATGGATCAGCCCGGCACGCTTGAAGTCATTAGTCAGATCTTTGTCGAGTGAACTCTTGGCTCCGAGTATTAAACCGCCCATTAGTGAGGCCTCTGGTTCACTAATCACTAAATTTATATTCTCCAAGAAACTGTTTTTAAATTCGAAAAGTTTCTCCTGTAAATATGTCCCGTTGCCTTTGGAGATCAAGCTGATCTTAGGATTCAGAAACTGATAGTAGATCTCATCTTTGGCTAAGTAGGCAACATAGTCAAAGTCTTCAGTGAAGTTTTTAACCTCCTCCAATCTGCCGAATATAGATATCTTATCGCCATAATTATATTTGAAATACGGTTTAGTTAAAACCAGAATATTAAAATGCTGTCCTTCAATAATAGCCTCAACTATTAAAGTTGTATTCTTATCTTTCTCTTTCGGTTCATCAATCATTACTCCCTCTATTTTTATTACTTGCCCATCTAGCCTCTCCAAAATCACGAGTATATCTCTAGTATCAGCGATATCGAAACGGAGAATCCCCAGCGCCAATGCAAAGAGAAAGACTGGCACAAAAACACCCCGCCTACTTCCTACTTGGGAGCTTAGCTTCCAAGTGAAAAACAAAGTAATAGATAGTAGCGCAAGAAAAATAGCAAAGGAAACACCCAGGTCAATAAACGACCTGAAAAATATCCCACTTAGAAGTCCGCCGAAAAAGGTTGCCACCAGTCCAAGTTCCATAGTAAGATACTCTACATAGTTAATATGACACTAGCAACACATATATTAATAGCAGGAGCTGTCACAAAACCTTTTTTGGGGCAAGTCAACAATCTCACTATTTTTGGTATCTCAGTCTTTAGTCATTACCTATCGGATGCCATCCCCCATTACGACTACAAACTATTATCTATAGAATGGAAGGAGGGACAGAAATATAATTCTAAAATTACTCCGAATGCTAAGCTGATTATCGCTGACCTTCTAAATATTTCCATAGATATAGCTATCGGCATCGCATTCTTAGTATTACTTACTAGACCAGAAGCAAATCTATCGAATCTAATTACTTACAGCTTGATTATTTTTGGTGCGATCCTTCCTGACGCCCTTCAGCCTATCTTCATCATGTGGAAAAAGTCCCCGATGAATTTAATCCAAACCTTCCACGACTTCTGGCATGCAAAACTCCGCCTTCAATTCAACAGAACCGCCATGATCTCGCAAGGCGCGCTATTCTTCATCGCCGGAGCGATAAACTATTTTTATTAAAAAAGACTTTTGTGTGTCTCCCCTTCGTCCATTCCAACATTAGATAGCCTGTCGGCATCTTTGTTTTGCTCGCGAGGTATGTGTGTGAATTTTAGGTCTTTAAAATCCTTGACTCGCATATTCCAGATCTTCATGAAGAGCGGTATAAGCCCCTCCTCCTTAATCTGATATTTGCCCGATAACTGCCTCTGAACAAGCTCGCTATCCATCTTCATCTCCACTTCATAATTTGGCAAATTCTCAGTCCCGACTATCTTCTTCAGATTCTCCAGCCCCAAGATCACAGCCTGGTACTCAGCATAATTGTTGGTCTGTATCCCGAGCGCCTGACTGCACTCCTTGAGCACCTTGCCTTCTCCGTCTGTTATATAAGCGCCGGCGCCGGCCACACCCGGATTGCCGCGTGATCCCCCGTCGGTATAAATTATAATTTTCTTCTTCACAACTAATATACTAACTTACACCCCAAACTTCCACAACTTGTTACACATCTGACGGCCGTCAGATGTGTAACATTTAGATAAAAGAAAGAAAAAGCCCCGACATACCAGTCGAGGCAAACAGAAGAACTATTTTTTGCTTTGATAAGCGTGTTTGATGGCCAAAAATATTCCGATTGGACCAGCAAGCAAAGAAACAAAGGCTATCTTCGCCCACATCCTTGGGTCATTAGATACCTCACGGCATATTCCACAAGGAGAGTCTTCACGGAAATAGAAGGCTATTTGAAAAATAAATGTCAGGATCGCCGATAAAAACCACCCAAGAAAAAAAAGATTTGTCCAACTATAAATATCAATCCGGCTCACAACCCAACCTCCAAGTCAAAAAGCAAATTACCCCTCGCCAAAGTAGCATGTCAATTAGCGCAAGTCAATAATCTTAAGTCGCACCTTCGGCCGGTAGCCGTAAGTGTCCACCTCCATCTGTGCCAGCATGTCTATCTTGTCGCCGGCGGAAAGATCTTTATCTATTTTGTCGCGAAAGCCAAACATAACAGCCGAAACCTTCCCGCCGAAACTGTCTTCGAAGTCGAGCCGCAAGTGATCTTTCTTCGAACCGAAATAGTTCACCGAAGACACTTCCAAATTTTCCAAGAGGAATGTCGGCCTCGCGTTGCCCATGCCGAAGGGTGCCATCTTAGCTAACATATTACAAGTATTTAAATTCACATCATCTATAGAGATCTTCCTATCAACTTCAACTTTTTCTAAACTTGGACTCCCGGTGTCCAAGTTATTGGTTGTTAATTTTAGATAAGCTTCAGAAAGTTTAAGCGCCAAGGTGTCCAACGACTCTTCCGACACCGAGAAGCCACCGGCCAGTGCATGTCCGCCCATGCCGATGAAAGCGCCTTCACCTGTTGCGACCATCAGATCTACCAAGTTCACTTTTCCATCCGAACGACACGAGCCCTTGATCTCTTTCGCCCCTTCCAAACCCCAGACAAAAGCCGGCCTTTTATACTTCTCCACTATCTTACTCGCAGCCAGGCCGACGACTCCCGGCGGCCAGCTCTTGTCCCCCACAACTATTACTGAAAGCCCATTATCACTCTCCATCATCTTCTCCACCTGTATCATCATCTTAGTGACAACTCTCTTTCTCTCATTATTCCTACTCTCCAAATAGTCGGCCATCATTCCTGCCTCAACATCATCGGTGGTTGAAAGGAGATTGAACGCATTAATAGGCACACCCATCCTGCTGGCCGCATTGATCCGCGGAGCTATAGTGAAGCCGACATCCGTCTCGGTCAGATCAGCAAGATTAACTCGCGCTTTATTAAAAAGTTTCAACAGTCCCGGCCGTGATGTCCTCTTTAAAACTTTCAGGCCGTAATAAGCCAGCACTCTGTTCTCGCCATGAAGAGGCACCATATCGGCGATAGTCGAGATACCAGCGACATCCAAGAGCCACTTCTCCCAGCCTTCTTTAATATTCCATAAATCTTTGCCGGTTCTTAAAAGCGCCTGCACCAATTTAAAAGCGACACCGGCTCCACATAACATGTCGAAAGGATATTTGTCTTCTTCCTGTTTAGAATTTAAAATCGCGTAAGCCTTCGGCACTTCCGCCTGAGGCAAGTGATGATCGGTGATTATCACATCAATACCAAGTTCATTAGCACGATCAACCTCTTCGACATCGGTGATACCATTATCGACTGTAATCAAAAGCTTCACTCCATCTTGCGCAAACTTCTCTACCGCAGGAAGATTTAAACCGTAACCCTCAAGATGGCGATGTGGGATGTAAACATAAAAATTCGAGTAGTTAATTTTTTTAAAAAAATCGTGTAGCACAACACTGCCGGGTATGCCGTCGCAATCGTAGTCGCCATAAACAACTATCTTCTCCCCTTTCGAAATAGCTTCAATAATTCTATCCACAGCCCTCTTCATATTCAAAATCAGGAAGGGATCATGAAGGTCGCGTTCATAGTTGGGATTCATAAAACGATTCGCCTCCTCTTCGGTTTTTATCCCGCGGTGAAAGAGTAGGTGGCCGAGTAGCTCACCATAAGGTGCGAAGACAGACTGCTCCTGATCCGACAACTCTCGCTTCAAAATCCAATTTTGCATACGTGCGATTATATCATATACTTGTCGGCATGGAGGATTGCCTATTTTGCAAAATCGTTGAGGGAAAGATTCCGGCCAATAAGGTGTACGAGACGGACAAAGTTCTGGCTTTCTTGGATATCACACCGGTCAATGAAGGCCACACACTTGTGATACCAAAGGCGCATTATGAGAATCTTTTTGAAATTCCGGATGATCTTTTAGCTGAGATCGCCGTCGAGCTTAAGCATATCGGATTAGCAGTACAGAAAGCTACAAATGCCGGCGGGATCAACATCGCCATGAACAACAGAGAGGCAGCGGGGCAAGTCATACCACATGCACACTTTCATGTGATCCCACGTTACCTATCCGATGGGCAGAAGCTGATGCACGGTAGAAAGTACGCCCCGGGCAAGATAGAAGAGGTAGCGGATAAAATTAGAAATGAAGTGGGCGATGAGGGACTTTCGCCCTACGGTCGCGGGTGAGTTTCGATTCACTTACCTCCGGTTCGTTCATAACGAAACTCCTTTCAAGTCCCTCACGAAAATGAAGCAGTTCATTTTCTATCGTCCTCGTTCGCTACGCTCCCTGTGGGCGATGAGGGACTTGAACCCCCGACCTTTCCGGTGTAAACGGATTGCTCTACCAACTGAGCTAATCGCCCTTGTTCGTAAGAATATAACAGGTATTATCGAAATAATCAACTGACGTTGACATTCATCTGTAAGGTGGTAAATTTACTATCAGAAAGATAGGGGGTTGAAAGATGTCAAAGCTGGCGCTTGTGTTCGCTTATGGACAAGACGCTCTGGGCGAACTTCTTCCACAAACCAAAGCCAGATGCGAGTGTGCGTTTGCTCACTATTATATGGGCTGGATCGACAAGATCTATCTAACATGCGCTGTTGCGAAAAATGGCATCCTTATAAGCGACAAGATGAAGGAATATCTCATCAAGCTAGGTATCAAAGAAAGAGACATCGGCGTCATTCCCCAGGGTTCAAACACTGCCGGCGAGATAGATACGTTCCTAACACTTCACCCCAGAACAGAAGACAAGATCATTGCAGTCTCTACCTTATATCATCTACCCAGGATCAAATATCTATTTTGGACGCGCGGAATCCAAGCAGAAGTCATCGGTACGTGGAGTGGCACCAGCTGGACAGACCTTCGAATAGAGCCATTCAAGATGCTGAATTCACTCGTGCGTCCCTTCGCTTCGTCGAAGAAAGTAGTGTAACGTCATACCCCTGAATGGGGGCTTTTTTATTTTTCGCTAATTTGTGCGCCCAGAGGGAATCTTTCTCTACGAGAACAGTATAGGTTTCCGATTTTTTTAGAGAGGGAATCTCCCCCTACGGGGGCGGGTACTTTTCGATCTAGTTTCACTAGATAACGAAAAGTCTTTCGATTCCCTCGCGCGAGCCAAGCAGTTGGCTCACTTGGGCGCAAAAACTCACTTCGTTCGTTTTGTGCGCCCAGAGGGAATCTTTCTCTACGAGAACAGTATCCCAATTGGATATTTTATTTCGCTCCACTCATAAAATATCTCAATCGGGCTTCGATTCCCTCTCGCAAAGCATTTAGATGCTTTGCTTGGGCTTAAAAATTCGCTTCGCTAATTTTTGGTGCCCATCGGGGAATTGAATTGGAACGGAATTCTCCGAAATATCCGAGAGATTAAAGACCTTTTAACAGTCGTCCTCCCGGAGGCAGGCATTATTCCGGACTTTTCGACGCTTTATGCCTAAACACATGGAACCTGCCTTTTACAACCGTAATTTTAGCAGAAAAATCGGGATCATTCCAGACCAGATCGGCTCTCACAAAAACGCCCCGATTGTTGCGACGTGTTTGCCCTTGTGGCGAGCTTTGCCCGAGGGTTGACCCTTTGACACATGTTGACCTCCGGCCGAGCCGTAA
>JAUSIP010000017.1 GCA_030648005.1 bacterium | reverse complement strand
GTGATATATCTGCTCGACACCGGCAAGCTAAACCAGCTCAAATTCCCGACCTTCTGGGCGGAGAGCACTCCGCAAGGAAAGTTCATGTTGAATATCGCGTTCGGGCAAAGCAAGTATTATGTCGACAATCTTTCAGAGAATGTTAAAAGGGGGTTGCGTCAAAAGGTGCGGAGAGGCGAATATCCGGGCCAAGCGCCTACCGGGTATCTGAATGACAAGCTGAATCATCTGATGGTGCCCGATCCCGATAGATTTCGCCTCATCCGCAAGCTCTTTCAATTGTACGCAACGGGAGAACATTCTCTGAAAGATTGCCGCGACCTCATTGCTCTTTCCGGCTTACGTAGTCGCCATGGCAAAATGCTTACCTTGTCGAATATCCAGTATTTGTTGAAAAATCCCTTTTTCTATGGTGGTTTTAAGTTTAAGGGCGAGCTCTATGAAGGTAAGCACGAGCCAGCCGTGTCAAAGCAACTTTTTGATCAGTGCCAGGAGGTTATGCAAGGGAGGGCGCACCCGATGGAGCGAGGCAAAGAGGTGTACGCTTTTCGTGGGTTACTTCGTTGCGGTGAATGTGGGTGTGCTATTACTGCCGAGCGTAAAAAAGGGCATAACTATTATAGATGCACGAAAAAGCGCGGGGCTTGCTCGCAAAGGTATGTGCGCGAGGAGTCCCTTGCATTACAGATTGAGGCGGAGATCAAACAAGTTGCTTTGCCGCCTGCTGCCGCCGAGTTTATGCTCCGGGAATTAGACAAGGAGGAGCATGACTCGGTGGAAGCAGGGAGAGCCGCCGCGGAATCTCTTAAGGATCAGATCAAGTTAGTTGAGGAGAAACTGGATCAACTGCTCGATGCACGGCTTGAGGCACTAGTTAGCAATGAAGAGTATGTGGCAAAGAAGAACAAACTCCTCAACCAAAAACTTGATCTAGGGGCTAAATTGAAAGAGATTGAGCGGAACGGCTCTCGCTGGCTCGAACTTTGCCGCGACTTCATTAAAGCGAGCAGTGAGGCCTCTATTTCAGCTTTGCCGGTAAATTTTCTGGCGCAGAAAAATTTACTCAAAAAAGTCGGCTCGAACCCCACCCTCCGCGACCGCACCCTCGCCCTCGGTTTCAAAATGCCGTTTAAAATTCTGGCCGATTCGGATGTCGTGTCGCACAGCGACACTCCGCTTGTTGCTTCACCACTTCAATTCGAATTCTGGCTGCGGGACCTGGATTCGAACCAAGATAAACGCCTTCAGAGGGCGCTGTCCTACCATTAGACGATCCCGCAATATCTATCTAACTTGTAATAAAAAGACTAACACAAAGTCTGGATATCATCAATTGATCCGCCGCCTTGCTTTTTTGCCATATTAGTGCAGACTGTCAAGATTCGATAATAACTAATAAGAATTAGACATATGGCAGATTACAAGAAGGGCGGAGGTTATGGTAGTAAGGGCGGTTATAAGAAGAAGGAGTGGAGCCCTGACCGGGGCGAGGTAGAGATGCATAGAGCGACATGTGCAGAGTGCAAGAAGTCCTGCTCGGTGCCATTTCGGCCATCAGGCGACAAGCCAGTCTACTGTAAGGACTGTTTCGTGGTGAAGGGGGGTCGTGATACTAGAATCGACACCAGATTTCCTAGAAAGGATTTTGCTACTAGAAACGCTGAGAGGCCAAGCTCTGGAGATTATAAGACGCCTGTACACGGTAGTAATGATGACATCAGGAGATCTATACAGGATCTGAATGCTAAGGTAGATAGGTTGCTTCAGGCGGTAGAGAAATTATCGAGAGATTAGGTAGAATAAAAAACAGGCTTAGATTTTTTATTGGGTTCGTTCCATAGATTTCAGATTTATAAGGTCCTCGGGTCGGGAAACAGTTCACAAGCTGTCTAACAAAGGTTTCCCTCAACCAGACCTTACAAATCTAAAATCTATTCCACTAACTCACCAAATAAAAAATCTAAGCCTGTTTTGCTATGCAGTTATCTTTTTTAGTATCTCTTCTCTGCCTAATCTAGTAGTTGCCGAGCAGGGGATTATAATGATTCCTGGCATTTTAGCTGAGATCATCTTCAGTTGCTCGCTCTGCTTATGTTGATTAAGCTTGTCTGCCTTATTGGCTACAACTATAACTTCTTGGCCACTTTCTTGTACGATCCGCAATATCTCTAAGTCCATTTCATTTGGGCCGGCTTTAATATCCAGAACGATCACCACTTTTCTTTTAAAAACTTCTTGTTGTAAGTACCACTGGATCATTTTGGCCAGCTGTTCTCTTGTCTCAAGTGGAAGCTTGGCATAGCCGTATCCCGGAAGATCGACGAAGTAGAACTTGTCATTAACGAGAAAGAAGTTGATCTCTTTGGTCTTGCCGGGCAACTTGCCGGACTTTACCAGATCAACCCGGTTGAGCAGGCAGTTCATGAGGCTGGATTTGCCGACATTGGAACGCCCGACGAAAGCTACCTGCATCTTCTGCTCGTTCAGGATATTATCCGTCCCTCTTATCCCTTTTATAAATTCAGCGCTTTTTATCTGCATTCATATTAATGTATAGGAAATTCTACCTTTTGTCATCAAGGAGTGGATAATTCTCTTTTGAATTTTGGTATACTATATTATGCGAACAGATTATTATTAATATATTCAACATGAATAGAATAGCATTTAATTTATTGAGAGCGGGCTTGGCGGTCACCTTCATCTGGATTGGGGTTTTAGTAGTTCAGAATCCACTCGGGTGGGGATCATTTATACAGCCATGGGTTTTACCATACCTTCCTGATCTCCAAACTATGATGACCCAAACAGGCTACTTGGAGATTATAACCGGCATAATGCTCTTGATCAATCCGACAGTTTGGCTCGGCGCACTACTTGGTACGATCCATCTGGTTATTGTTCTCATCACATGTGGCATTAATGACATTACAGTGCGAGATATCGGCCTTGCCTTCGCATTCCTGGCTCTGTTTGTAGAAACTATGCCGTTGTTTATGAAAAACTGGCTAAGAATGTAGAAAAGTGTAGAATAGGCGGTATTATCAGAAGGTCGTAGTTTATTAAAGAAAATATGCATATTTTACGAAATATCGGTATTGCCGGTAGTGTTACGGCGCTTCTACTTGGAGCTACGTCGGTACTGGCGGTTGAAAGGTCTACTTCAACTTCAAAGATTAGGCCTATAGTAGAAGAAAGGAGAGAGGCGGTCAGGGCTATCAAGGAAGAAGTTAAGGTTACGAAGCAAGAGGCTAGAGAGGATATTAAGAATAATACAGAGAAGGCTCGAGCTAAGGTGGCTGACGTGCGCGCTAAGGCCAAAGAGCGCCTGGCGGATATTAAGGATAAGCAGAAACAGCAACTCGCAACTCGTTTAGCTGAGCAGATCGAGAAGGCGAATAAGACTTGGACAGACCATTTCACAGATGTGCTTAACCACCTTAATTCTGTCTTGAAGAAAGTAGAAGATCGTACAGCGAAAGCTAAGGCGAAAGGCGCAGATACCACTTCCACAGATACAGCAATTGCTTCGGCTAAAACTGTCATTGTGTCCGCACGGGCGGCAGTTAGCACACAGGCGATCAAGACTTATGTGGCGGACACTTCCACAATCACAACAACATCTGCAACATCTACCGAGAAGGGACAAGGCCAGCTCATGAAGGGACTAAAGGCTGCTTACCAGACAGTTCACAAACAGCTTTTTAGCGACCTGAAGGCTCTTCGCGATGGATTAATGAAGGATGCTAGGAAGGCAGTTAATGATGCGGTAGCTACAATTACTAAAATCCCTAAGGCCGAAAGGGGTAACGCGACATCAACAGATAGGGCGAATAAAGATAATTAAAAAACTATGGACTATCAACCAATAGATCAAGCAGAGAGTAAGTCAGGTTTAGGCATAGCTATCGTGGTATTAGTACTCGCTGGATTGGCCGGATGGTACTTCTACTCAATGTCAGCTACTACATCAACCTTAGAACCAATTCCCGGGGATCAACCGTTTCCACAAGTTAGTGGTGATTCTGATGTGGATGTGGCAGATGATCTGGAGCAAATTCCAGATGATAGCGCACTCGATCAGGATGCTGCAGCACTTGATAAAGATATCAGCGGGTTGTAATTTGGCGTAACATAAAAAATCCCCTCCATTGGAGGGGATTTTTTATGTTTGGAATATCCTACTCTGTTACCACAACATTACCTGTCATCCCAGGATGGAATGCACAGCGATAGTTGAAGGTACCAACAGAATCAAAAGTAAAGCTATATGTCTGATTGATGGCCATAGTACCACTATCAAGACCCCCATCTCCTGTTACGGTGTGGGGAGAGCTGTCGGTATTAGTCCAAAGAACGGTCGTACCCTTTTTTACAGTGATAGTGTTAGGTGCAAATTTGAAGCTTGCTATTAAAACTGCGTTTGAGCTTGTTACAACTGGCGCTGGAGATGGTTCTACGGGGATAGATGTATCAGTAGGTGTAGTGTTAGATCCGCCCATTAGCATCCAGCCACCAACTAATGCAACGAGGACGACAACTATGATCCATACAGTTTTATTCATCTGTTTTGATTATTTAATAATTACTTAAGCGCTACTCCGTGACATTCACTGTGGCGAACATGCCTCCGTGGAATGCACAGCCGTAGTTAAACGATCCAGTACTGTTGAATGTATAGCTGTATGTTTGGCCATTATTCAAGGTGCCACTTGCTGGTCCACCATTGATACCGGTGACGGTGTGTGGAGCGGAGTCGTTGTTGGTCCACTTCACAGTTGTACCCTTCTTAACAGTGATGGTTGCTGGTGAATATGCGAAGCTAGCAATGGCTATTGATGTTACAGTTGGTGCTGGTGGAGGGGTTTGTGTCACTGGGGCTGGAGCAGGTGCCGGAGGAGGCGTCTGAACCACAGGCACAGGTGCTGGTGGAGGAGTCTGAATTACAGGTGCCGGAGCCGGTGTCTTCGATACTGGTGTAGGAGGTGTGACTACCGGAGGTGTAGGCGTTGCGACTGGTGTCGGTGTTTCCGTCACCTGTGGACCATTAGGTCCAACTGGAAATGATTCTGTAGTTGGCTGTGCTAGCTCTGGTGTAGGTACTGGAGATGAGCTTGTAAACCACCAACCACCTATTGTGATGAGAATTAAGACGGCAATGGCCGCCCCGATAGTGTTGTTCATATTGTTTGCACTTAGCTATTAAAACTTTTTAATTATCCTATTATACACTATTTCTGTTTATGATATAATATTTACATTATGAAATTTGATTATTTAATTATTGGGTCTAGTGGGCTTCAAGGTAGGATAGTTACCAGGGATCTGCTCGAATCAGGTCATAAGGTTTATTGTGCTGATCTTTACAAGGAGGGTTCGGAGAAGAATTTAGCAAATTTCCCCGGGACACCCTTTAGCGTTCTGGATTTACGTAAATATGAAGAGGTTAAAGAGTTTATTAAGGGCATTGAGGCGCCTGTTGTTATAAACTGCGCTGAAGGGGATTGGAATCATGATATTTATAAGATCTGTCTTGAAGCGGGAAGGCATGTAGTAGATCTCGGTTCGGATATCCCGATGACAAAGTTACAGACGGCGATGAGTGATGACTTTAAGAAGGCCGGATTGGTGGCCATAACCGGATGTGGTTCAACGCCGGGGATCAACAATGTGATGATGAAGTACGCTTCACAGTTCTTTAAGGAGATTGACACTATCGAGCTTGGTTTCGCCTGGGATTCGAATATTAAGAAGTTCGTTGTGCCTTTTTCTATCGAGAGCGTACTTGAAGAGCTATCTGACCCGGCCGCCGTTCTTGAGAACGGCCAGTGGTTCGAGAAGACGCCGAAAGATACGGAGGTTATTAAGGAGATAAGGGAGATTGGCGCGCAGAAGTTCTATTTGGTCAGACATCCGGAGACTTACACCTTCTCTGAAGATTATAAAGAGTATAATTTGAAGAATATAAGATTTTACGCCGGTTTCCCTGATCATTCACTCGAAGCGCTTCATAAGATCTTGGAGCTTGGCTTTGGAGAGAAGAAACCCTTACCTTTCGAGAAGACGGAGATCCGTCCTGTTGATGCGCTCACAAGGATCCTCACTAGATTGCCAAGACCGGAGAACTATACTGAGAAGGAGAATCTCTGGGTTGAGGTGTCAGGTAAAGACAAAGAGGGGAACATCAAGATTGTGAAGATGGAGTGTATAGTGCCCCCACTTCCGGGTTGGGGAGATGACGGATGCAATATTGACACCGGCTTCCCGGCTTCGATTATCGCTCAGATGATCACTGACGGACGCATCACTGCGAGGGGTAGCTTCGCGCCGGACTTAGCTGTGCCGACGGATGAGTTCTTTAAGGAGCTGAAGAAGAAGGGGCTTACTGTCTTTCAAGACGGAGCACCAATAAATTAAATTAAAACATGGTCGAAATTTGGATCTATACGCTTATGAGTGTCACGATTGTCAGTCTCATTTCTCTGATAGGGGTTTTTACGCTCCGGATTAATCAGGACCGGTTACAAAACCTTGTTAGTTTTTCTGCCGGAGCCTTGCTGGGAGATGTCTTTATCCATATATTTCCGGAGATGATGGAGGGGGAAGCTGTTTTGCAAAACAGCATCTATGTACTTGCGGGCATAATGATCTTCTTTGTCCTGGAGCGTATACTGATAGGGCATCAGTCTCACACTTCACATAAAGAACAGGTGCACTCAACGGTATATTTGACCATTGTAGGAGATGCACTGCACAACTTCCTCGATGGCATCACTATCGCAGCAAGTTTCCTGGTCAGTATACCTGTGGGTATAGCTACATCTACTGCCGTAATTTTCCACGAGATACCGCAAGAGCTGGGCCAGTTTGCTATATTGGTTCACGGTGGTTGGAGTAGAAGTAAGGCCTTGTTCTATAACTTTTTCTCCGCTCTTACTGCAATCGCCGGAGCGGCTCTGGTCCTGACTTTCTCGGAAAGTTTTGGCGGACCGCCAATGTTCTTGTTGGGGCTCGGGGCAGCAAGCTTCATGTATGTTGCGATGTCTGACCTAATTCCGGAACTACAAAAGGAACATAATATAAAAAGATCAATAATACAGTTGATATGGATGTTGGCGGGTATAGGAGTTATGGCGCTATTGCTTTTGCCGGAGTAAATTAAAAATCCCGCCTCGCTAAGCGGGACGGGACGGCTACTATTTTCATCTATCCGTTAAGTCCGGTTGAGTTGAAGCCTTTGGCCCCGCGGTCGGTCACAGAGAGATCTTCGTAGTTTGCAACCAGTTCTTTACTTGGGATAACTCCGTTATGGAAGATTATCTGCGCTATACGCATGCTATGTTCCAGATAGAAAGTCTCGGTGCTACGATTCTCTACATAAGCAGCGGCTTCACCTCGGTAGTCTGAGTCGATGGGCGCGCGATTCGCGAGTGTGACATTGAGCTTCGTCTCCAGTCCGCTTCGAGGAATTACCAGATAGAAAAGCGGGAATTCCATGTCGATGATTACGCCGATACCAATTAGAACTTTCTCTCCTGGTTTTAGCGCATAGCTACCACTTTTGAAATCGTACAGCGTCTTTCTTAGATATGGAAACTTCTGATCCATTTTGTCTTTGAAGACAATTGCCCGTACGTAGACGTCATGTCCGACGGCGCCACCGGTCTTTCTCTCCATGTCTCGTCCATTTGGGACGACGTAAACTTTTATGTGGGGTACTGTGGCCCACAGGATAAACCGCCGCAGTACCTTGCGGAATTTCACAACTATAGAATTAAACACATCTTACCTCCGGTCTTAAATCAAAAAGCCAGAATATCTTCCGATATTCTACACTCTTTCGGCGTAAACCGATATTGACCTGCGCTTGGCGGCATGGCCTTTCTCGTCGCGGTGTCTGTGTGAGCGGAGCATCTTGTGAATCTTGAAGTTTTTGGTTAGCATCTGCTCGATCTCAACTTCAGTAAAGACATGTTCGGCGACGCCGATTTTCGGATGTATATAGGAACCCTTCTCTTGTGCCGGATTTTCCCGCAGTAATCTTTCTGCATGTGTATCTTCGTCGCGTAAAAATGTTTTGAAGTAGAGCCATCCACCCGGCTTCAATAATCTGGCGATCTCTTTGTATAAAATTTCCCGTTCGCCATAGTTCAAGAAGTGGGAGGTCATCATGTCTAAGATCAGATCTTGGGATTCATCTTTTAGTGCAATTGGTCCGGCGATAGAGCGAGCCTCATATTTAAGTTTTAAGTCTTTACTTAGATCTATCGCCTGAGTAATAGCCTCATTAGAAATATCATAACCAATACCGCTTATATTGTGCGTCTTAGCTAAATAGATCAGGTTTCTTCCGTTGCCACAGCCAAGATCGAGAACGTGTGAGTGCGAATTTAGGCCTCCGAAAGCGTCGTTGCGATCCAGCCACTTGGTGAATTTCATCAAGTCTTCGCTTGGATTGTTGGAAAGAGCCAGGTGCTTACCCTTTTGTCCGTACTCTTTGTTCCAGAAGCCTCTGCCTGTATTCTTGCCCTTATTTTTAGTGCCTCGATTGTCCATATTTGATATATATTATATACTCTCTCATATATTATGACAGAAGGAAAGACATATATTTATGGCCGGCATGCCCTTGTGGAGGCACTTACCAATTCGCCCAGATCGGTTAAGAAGGTTTTTCTGATGCCACAATTCTCCGATGCGGAGCTTGATGCGCTGATAAAAAAGAGTGGAGTGTCCGTTTCAACTATGTCCGACGGCAAGAATCCACAAGGCTCGGATAGTTCGAAGGTTAGGCAGGGGATCATTGGCTTGCTGGCTCTCGGCGGCTTACTCAAGCCCTTCAAAGAGTTTGCTGATGAGTTGAAAGTTAGCCCCGATACTTGCCTTGTACTCCTTGATGAGCTCCAAGATCCACACAACTTCGGCGCGATAATCCGTTCCGCTGCCGCACTCGGCGTCACTGCCATACTTGTACCGGAACACAATCAAGTGCCTATCACTTCCGCTGTGGTGAAGGTTTCTGCCGGTATGGCTTTCCGTATACCGCTTGTGACTGTACCAAATGTTAATACTGCCCTCCGTGAATTAAAAACGAAGGGTTTCTGGATCTATGGCATGGATGAGACAGCGACGCATAATTTAAATACTGAAAAGTTCGATGCACCGACAGTATTCGTAATGGGCAATGAAGGCGATGGTATCCGCCAGAAGACTCTAGAGATCTGCGATGTCCTGCTCTCCATCCCTATGAACAAGCGCTGTGAATCTATGAACGTCGCCGCTTCCGCCGCTGTCACTCTCTATGCATGGAGTATCCAGCATCCTGACGCACTAATATAAAACCTTCATACTTGGCGCATAGTTTTGTCAGAGATTACGTTTACTCCTCACGGTACTATATGTACAGTTTCGTCATAAGCCTCATCTCTTCCTCACTCTGCATCCAAGTTTGAAAGTTTTATAAAAAATAGGTAAAAAATCTCAAAAAGTGGTATTCTAACTGGCATGACACAGAAAGAGGCGCTGGACATCTTGAAGCTTGGACACAATGTCTACCTGACTGGTTCGGCTGGAAGCGGTAAGACGTATCTGCTCAATCAATATATTGATTACTTGAGGAAGTATGATGTTCCGCTTGCGGTGACGGCTTCGACCGGTATTGCGGCGACTCACCTTAATGGCATGACGATTCACTCATGGTCAGGATTGGGTATTAAGGATAGCTTGTCGGAGAGTGACATAGACGACATAGAAAGTAAGAAGTATTTGTACGACCGTTTTCAGAATACAAAAGTTTTAATAATAGACGAGGTGTCTATGCTCCATCACTTCCGGCTCGACTTGGTAGAGAGGGTTGTGCGTACTATTAAGCGCAACAATTTGCCCTTTGGCGGTATACAGGTGATTCTTTGTGGTGACTTCTTCCAGCTTCCACCGATATCTCGGTCTGGCGAGCCGGAGTCGCACTTTGTATATATGTCGCAGGCTTGGCAGGATATGAATTTGAAGATCTGCTACTTGCACGAACAGCATCGCCAGGCTGATAATGACCACTTACTATCAGTGCTCGATGATATCCGTACTAATAACGTCACAGAGAAGACGCTTGAACATTTGCGTTCGCGTTATAGCAAGAGCTCTTTAGGAGGGGATTCTACGAAACTTTATACTCACAATGCCGACGTTGATAATATAAATAATAGAGAGTTAGCAGAGATCAAGGAAGGGGAGCGTAAATTCGAGATGACGACTCGAGGTAATCCGAATATTGTTATTACACTCAAGAAGAGTTGTCTAGCGCCGGAGACTTTGTATTTAAAAAAAGGGTCGTTCGTGATGTTTGTGAAGAATAATTATGAATCGGGATATGTGAACGGCACATTGGGTAAGGTGGTGGACTTCGAGCACGCCGGTCCGGTGGTAATGACTAAGAATGGGAAGAGGATTGTCGCATCACCGGACAGTTGGGCTATCGAAGAGGACGGAAAGGTGAAGGCGGAGATCTCGCAGGTGCCGCTTCGGCTAGCTTGGGCCATAACTGTGCATAAGAGCCAAGGTATGAGCTTGGATGCAGTGGAGGTAGACTTGTCTAAGTCTTTTGAGCCGGGGATGGGATATGTTGCACTCTCGCGGGCTAGAACATTAAAAGGCCTGACACTTCTCGGGCTAAACAAGACTGCTCTGCAGGTACATGACAAGATATTGTTGTTTGATAAAGAGTTGATTACGCAGTCTGAGGGCTTGTCTAAGGGGCTACAGAATATGGACAAGGGGGAGATAAAAGAGTTACAAGAGAAGTATCTTGAATCTGTAGCTCCGAAGGACGGCAAAAAAAAGAAGAAAGAAAAAGTTTCTACTGTCGATCAGACTTTGGTGTTTGCGAAGGAAGGGCTATCTCTTAAAGAGATGGCGGATAAGAGAAAAATGACGATAGGCACTATAATCAGCCACTTGGAACAACTTGTCGAAGCTGGCAAGCTGGATCCAGCAAAAGAGCTAAAACATCTAAGGCCAGACACTATGAGAATGAGTAAAATAGAGATGGCCTTTAAGGTTATTTATGACAAAACTGGCTCTGCGGCCCTCTCGCCTGTAAAAACCAAGCTCGGCCACGGCTTCAGTTTCGAAGAGCTCCGCTTGGCAAGGCTTTTTATAAAACTAAAATAATATTATCGTAAGAAGGTTGAACCTTCTTACCTTCTTAATTAGTAATTAAACATCTCGTAGTGGATCTGGGACTTGGGGATGCCGAGGTCTTTGAGGGTATGAAGCGTCATTGCTTCCATCATTGGTAGGGGGCCACAGAGGAACACTTCGCGGTCCATGTAGTCTGGTACAAGTTTTAGTATCTTCTCCTTATCAATGTAGCCTGATTCGAAGGATGAGTCGGGAGTCAGAGAGAGAACGTAGTGCGGCTTATTAATAAGTGCATCTAGCTCGCCTTTGAGTGCGATATCCTCTACAGATCTACAGGCGTAGAGCAGGATCATGTCGCCATTCTTTCTTGAGAGTGATTCGATTATCGATCTTATGGGCGTTATACCGATCCCTCCGGCGATGAAGAGATATTTATTACGAGCCGAGGATGATTCAGTGAATCTGCCAAGCGGTCCTTCGATCATAACTTTCGTTCCAGGAATTAAATCACGAATCACAGAGGTGAAATCGCCTGATGACTTTATTGACAGTCTTAAGTACTCGCCGTTTGGAGCGACAGATAAGGAGAACGGGTGAGGCTCCCACATCTTTTTGGCTAGAAAGCTGACGTTGATGTACTGCCCAGCTTCAAATGAGAACTTGTCCATGTTCTGGCCTTTGATGTATACAGAGAAGATGTCCGGAGTTTCTTGTACTACTTTATCGATATAGAATTTGTGTCTAGCGTAAAGTATAAAAGGCTTGATGAATCGATACACAAGCACTGCACCGAAGACTATCAAGTTTAGAATTAGCCAGTAGTAGAGTCCAGCTCCATAGCTCACAACACCCTCTTTAATCTGATGTCCAAAGACAAGTCCGATAGCAAGGTACATAAGCATGTGCATGGCATGCCATCTGCCGTATCTGATGCGACTGCGTATGAATGGGAGTGCCAGCACGACCAGGAAGAGCATGATCATGAGCCCTAGGGCTGCGAATCCGACGTAAGGCATCGTTGTGATCTGTAGATACTGCTCCCAGTAAGAGAGTCCCGACATCTTGGCGTAAGCTAGAGTGACGAGTAGGGGATGACTTAATATGGTTGCGCCCAGGATGTAGCCGATCGTGCGGTGCAGATTGTTGAGCTTGTCGAAGCCGTACACTTTCTCAATGAAGGGTGCACGGCTTATAAGTATGAGCTGTACGAGAATGAAGAATTCCGCCAGAAGTCCGGTCAGCCGGCCTGCAGCCAGAAGTATGCTGCCCGGCCCGCCCTGGCTTAGCATGTAAGATGAACCAGACCACCAGAAGTAGAGGATTAAGGCTAGATTTAAAAAGAATAGCGACCAGACTAGTTTTCTCTGTGTTGTAGCCCGCATTTATTTTATTCAGATACTGTAAGTGTACCCTTCATGCCCATCTGGCGGTGAGAGCCGATAGAGCAATAATATTCGAAACTGCCGGCCTTGTCTGCAACGAACTGGATAGTTTCTTCTTTTCCCGCACCTATCTTCTGAGTGAATACGCCATATTCGTCGATCTTGAAATCGTGGAAGCCGTCGGCATTCTTGAAGATTATCTTAACTTTGTCACCTTTTTTCACGCTGATGGTGTTTGGAGAGTATGTAAAGTTTGAACCTGTCACTACAAACTCTTTTACTGAACTAGTTGTTTGAGTTGCCTCTGGAGCCGGTGAAGGTGTCGTCTCTGCTGTCGGTAATACTTGCGGAGTAGGAGATGCTCTCCGTATGAAAATTCCTCCGACTAATAATATAATTACAACAATTAATGCTACTGCCTTTCCCATATAATTTATTTGCTAGTTGTTAATATTTTTTAATTCTATTAAATAATTACTCATATCGCAACGTCTCTATCGGGCTTAAGGCTGCAGCACGTTTCGCTGGGTAGTAACCGAAGATTATACCGATTGCGGTAGATACGCCGAATGCTAGAAGGACGGAAGAGATGGAAACTTCTGTTTGAAGGATTCCAAAATAGGTAATACCGAATGATACTAGCCAGCCTAATATAACGCCGATTAGCCCGCCGAAGAAAGTGAGCATCACCGCTTCGGCCAGGAATTGGAGATTGATATCACGCCTCTTTGCGCCAATCGCTTTCCTTAAGCCAATCTCTTTAGTCCTTTCTGTAACTGTCGTTAGCATCATGTTCATAATACCTATGCCGCCAACCAGCAGGGATATACCGGCGATCGAAGCAAGAAAGAGTGTAAAGGTCGTAACGATCTGCGTCAATGTGCCTAAGATATCGTTTTGGGAGATCACAGAGAAGTCAGCCTCGGTGACGCGATGTTTTGTCATTAGAGCGTCGGTAATATTCTGTTTGACTTCGTCCATGCGATCTTTGTCGGCTACACTTACTGCGACGGTAGTCAGATAGTCAACGCCACTTAAAATTTTTTGCATAGTTACTAGAGGCACTAGTATCATGTCGTCAGGACCGGAGAATCCGGCTCCACCCTTCGCGGTCAAGACACCGATAACTCGGAAGTTAACTTTATTTATGCGTATTGTTTTGCCTATCGGATCTGACTCTCCGAACAGATCTGTGGCTACAGTGGCTCCTAAAATTGCTGTACGGGCAATGTCCCGAGAGCTGGCCTGGTTAAAGAAAGAACCGTTATTGACTGTAATGTTTCGGACAGTCTCAAACTCCGGAAGTACTCCATTAATTGTAGTATTCGTGTTGTTGCCTGTCGGTGCCACCACTTGAAAGCGCCTGGATACTTCAGGAGAGATAGTATTAACGCCATCGATACTCTCGATTATGTCTATATCTTCATTTTTTAAAGTTTGCGCTGATCCTCGACCGGAAGATACGATCCCGCGTCCCGGTTGGACAACGCCCGGCAGGATAGTGAGCAGGTTAGAACCGAGACCTTCGATACTTGTCTGAATCGAATTTTGTGCCCCTTGTCCGATCGACACCATCGCGATCACAGAGCTTATACCTATGACTATACCTAGTACGGTTAAACCCGATCGCGCCTTGTTGGCCGATAGAGCTGAATATGTTTCGTGTAATAAATCTGAAGTGGTCATTGTATTTAATTATTTATGGTGAGTTTTTGTCGAATCATTCTCCTGCTATGCTTTTTGGAGTCGCTGATAATCAAGCCGTCCTTGATGTGGATGATCCTGCCGGCATGTTCTGCCACATCCTGTTCGTGAGTGATAAGAATTATTGTTCTACCCTGTTCAGAGTTGAGACGTTGGAAGGTACCCAAGACTATCTCGCCGGTCTTAGAGTCAAGATTTCCTGTCGGCTCGTCGGCGAGTATAAGCGTCGGATTGTTCACTAAGGCGCGCGCAATAGCGACTCGCTGGATCTGTCCACCTGAGAGTTGGTTGGAAAGGTGGGTGAACAGTTCTTTATCAAGACCGGCCGCCGTAAGAGCAGCTTCTGCGCGCTTGACCCTCTCTTCTGGGGCGACATCCGCGTATATCAACGGAAGCATGACATTGCGGAGCACTGTGGTTCGAGGAAGAAGATTGAAAGACTGAAAAACGAATCCGATCTTATCTTTTCTAATATCAGCGAGCTCATCATCAGTTAAGGTTGAAACATCTTTTTTATCTAGGAAATATGTTCCGCTTGTCGGGGTATCCAGTGCCCCTAGTATGTGCATGAGTGTGGACTTACCCGATCCTGATGGCCCCATTATTGCCACGAACTCTCCGTCTTCTATCTTGAAGCTGACTCCTTTGAGTGCCAGGAAGCCAACGTCGCCTCCGCTATACATCTTTGTGATCTCTTGAATTTCTATCATGTGTGACTGTCTTATCGTGGTATACGAACAGCATTGCCCCCGGCGTTCCTGTTGCCACCACCGGCAGCTCCGAAGATACTCGGCGCCTGGGTTGATACAGGGGTCGCGGAAGGTGCGACCGTTCTGATGATGACGTTGTCACCCTCCTTAATTCCCGAGATGATCTCTGTCTCTGTGTCGTTTGCGATACCTATCTCTATAGTTACTTGACGAGGAGGTGTGTCCGAAGGGGTTCCTTGACCACTCGATCCTTTAGGAAGACGATTATCCGATATTTCCACATAGTATAACTCTCCTCTCGACTTTATAGCACTGTTGGGTACAACGATAACATCAGGCTTAACTCCAGTTATGATAGCCACGCTCATACTCATCCCGGCTTTAACTCTGTCGTCTTGGGTATCGAAGCTGATCTTGATGTTGTACGTAACTACACCTTGAGATACGGTACCGATAGTGTCTAACTCTACAACTTGTCCGGTGATTGTCAGGCCTTCGATGGCGTCAAATGTGACGGTGGCCTTGTTGCCTAATTTAACCTTCGAAACATCCACTTCGTTAAGTGAGATCTCTGCCAACTTCTGCTTGGTTACAACTGTCGCTATTGCTGTACCACTTCCAACTGAATCACCTTTTTTTACTGATATTTTAGTAACTGTACCATCAAAGGGGGAGCGGATATAATATTTTTCCAAATTATCTTTGGCATCTTGCAGAGCATCCTCTTTCTGCTGGACAGATATCCTGGCTGATCTTATGTCGAGCTCATCACTTCCAGCTTTCAACTTAGCTAAAGACTCTGTTCTCTCTGTAATTGTTGACTCACTATTCACAAGAGTATCTTTTGCATTTTTCAGACTGCTTACATTGCCGGTGAGGTTGCTGAGACTAGAGTTCGTCTTGCTCGTGTAAGAGTCGATACTGGTTTGATTGCTTGTAAGTTGGGTTGGTACAGAGTTATTACGCTCCGTCAGTTTATCTTTCACAAAACTCAAAAAGTTAGAGGTATTTTTGACTGACTCCGTCATTGCTCTCGCCATCATGCTAGTGTCGGTAAGTAATTTCTCTATCGTCGCTTTATCAGCATCTCTATTGACGGTTTTATACTGTAAGAATGTTTTGTCATACGCAGATCGGGCAGTTTGGTAACCGGCCGCCGCACTGTCTCTGTATATATAGACGGCAGTATCATAGTTCTTTACCAGATCCGTATAGTAGGAGATATTATCTTGACCCGCGTTATTAGTGTTCTTATATAGAATATCTTGGATGCCGGTTATTACCGGGGCAAGATCTATGAAGGCGTTAGAGACGGACGTAAATGCATCGTCATAGGCTACGGCTAGATTGTCTTCCGCGCGCGTTTTTGCTTGTTTAGCATTGGTTAGAGAGTTCTCTGATTGGATTAGAGATAGGGTATCTGCCGGCTTGAGTATCTTCTCGAGTGTTAGCTTCGCTGTCTCTAAAGAAGTCTCTGCATCGCGAACCACCTTCTCCGCATCCTTGGTGTCTAGTTGAGCTATTAGTGATCCCCGATATACGCTCTGGCCGTTAGTTAAACTTACGTAGGCAATATCCCCGGACACTTTCGGTTTTATATCTACTTGATCTGATGCTGATACTTGTCCACTGCCGGAGATAGATGAGACGATGGTGCCCTTCTGCGCTACTGCTGTCGTATATAGAGTCTCGCTGTTGGTACCGGTTAATTTACCATACGTCCAATAGCTTGCGCCGGCAAGGAAAAATAAGGCTACTCCACTCTGAATTTTATGTAAGAGTGCGTATGTTTTAATTTTTTGTAACATATTTTTCATACGGTTATTATGCCACCTTTTTAATATTATTCCAGTGTATTAACCATATTTCGCTCTTTTGTCACTTTTGTACTATAATCAGAGAATAATAGATTATCAGAGCTAAAAACAAACAAATGGCAACAGTTAAAGTATACAGCACCCCTTGGTGCACATATTGCAAGATGGCGAAGGAGTATTTCGGCGAGAAGAAGATAGAATATACTGATTTCGACGTTTCTTCCGACGAGAAGGCTAGAAATGAAATGTTGACTAAGTCCAATCAGAGCGGAGTGCCTGTTATCGACATTGATGGCACATTAGTGGTAGGGTTCGATAAGGAGAGGATTAACGAGCTTTTGGGACTCTAAAATAACAAATATGGTTTACGACCTGATAATAATCGGTTCCGGAGCTGCCGGCTTATCTGCCGGTATTTATGCTGGGCGGTATAAGATGAAGGTGATGATAATCAGTCAGGAATTTGGCGGAGAGAGTGCGACCGGCGGAACTTTCTACAACTATCCTGGTACTGGTCCGATTGATGGTTACGAGCTTATGAAGAAGATGAAGGAGCAGGCGAAGGATGTTGGAGTGGAGTTCTTCGACGGCAAGGTCTCCGAAGTGAAGCGTGAGGGGCACTGTTTCGCAGTTGTCGCTACTCCAGGGTCTAAACCACCAGTAGAATATCCGGCTAGGACTATAATTTTGGCCAATGGTGCTGAGAGGAGAAGGCTCGGTCTGCCCAATGAGAAAGAGCTCGGTGCTAGGGGTGTGCATTATTGTGTGACTTGCGACGGGCCGGTTTATTCAGGTAAGACGATAGCGATGATCGGCGGGGGTGATGCCGCTGTTAAGGGGGTTAACTTAGCCGCGGAGTTTGTTAAGAAAATATACTTGCTTGTTCGAGGCAGTGAGATCAAGGCCGAGCCTATAAATTATGAAGAGATGAAAAAGCTTGGAGATAAGGTGGAGATTTTACTCAACACTGAAGTTAAAGAGCTGGTTGGCAAAGATAAGTTGGAAAAGTTGATTTTATCAACTCCATATAATGGATCCAATGAACTGATTGTGGACGGCGCATTCGTCGAGATAGGAGCATTGCCAAATACGGCGTTGGCGAAATCTCTCGGAGTGATTACTGATGAAAGAGGTTATATTGTAGTAGATAATACTATGAAAACGAACGTCGATGGAGTTTTTGCTGCTGGCGATACGGTGAACTTTTTTGGTAGCTTTAAGCAGGCGATCACTGCTGCTGCGATGGGTTCTGTGGCGGCAACTTCCGCTTATCAGGATAATAAGATGCATGGTGCACTTTGTGAGGTGCATTGGGTGCCAAGTAATAAATAATGTTAGTTGATGAAGTTACAATTAGAGTAAGAGGAGGAGATGGTGGCCGAGGGGGCGTCTCTTTTGGTGAGGGTAAGTTCTCCAAACGCCCATCTGGTGGTGATGGTGGTAATGGAGGAAATGTTTTTTTGGAAGCAAGCCGTGATATTCTAGATTTATCCCGCTTCCGTTATGAGAAGGTTTTTAACGCAGAGAAAGGCTTGTTTGGTCAGGCCAAAGCCAACGGTCGGGATGGACTGGACACGATTTTAAGGATTCCAAGAGGGACTATCGTAAATAATCTGACGACTGGTGAACGCACAGAACTTATCAATGAGGGGGAACGTATACTTGTGGGAAAGGGCGGAGTGAGGGGGCGAGGCAACTACCAGTTTGCGACTGCTAGGTCTTTTGAGCCTAACAGATACGAGGAGGGGAGGAATGGCTATGAAGCGGAGCTTCATCTTGAGCTTCAACTTATCGCAGATGTCGGTCTCTTCGGTCTTCCAAATGTCGGTAAGTCGAGCCTCTTGAACGCCCTAACGGGTTCGCGAAGCAAGGTTGGTAACTACAACTTTACAACTCTCGAGCCACATCTTGGTGCTCTGCCAGGAGGTTTAATTATGGCCGATATTCCCGGCTTGATAGAGGGCGCGTCGACTGGAAAGGGCTTGGGGACAAAGTTCTTGCGCCATATCGAGAGGACAGGATTGCTGGTGCATTGTGTCTCAGCAGAGTCAGAAAATGTATCGGAAGATTATAGAGTTATAAGAGGGGAGATCGAGGGGTACAGTGAGACATTGGGTGCGAAGCGTGAGTATATAGCTATCACTAAGATAGACAATGTCTCGCCGGATAAGCTTAAAAAAATTGAGAAAGAGGTAAAAAAGATATCTAAGAACTATTCACTTATTTCTATATATGACGACGTATCATTAAAAACCTTTTTTGATAAATTAGTTAAATTTTTACAGAAAAAAATCCCCACCAAGAAGGCGAGGATAACAGTAAGGAAGTCTTAGGGGTGAACAAAGCGCTTTTTGCCCTCTTCAGTAATCATGAGCTCGAACCATGGTAGATGTTTGGCAACACCGGCCTTATCTTCAGGATCCCAGTTGCCGGATTCGTTCGGTCTGAATTTCAGTTCCATACCCTTCTTGAACCCATCTTGCGGACATCCATCGCCGATACCATGATAGTCTTCTGAGAAATAGCCTCCGGCTCTTGTGACGATAGCCTCAAGTGTATTGTTCATTCTGTCTATCGAAGTTATCTTTATACGTATCAGGTAGTTATCGGGGTTTATCTCTTCACTGACGGAAAATTTAGACACACTCGGCAACTTCTTAGTTTCCATCATACTGTTCTGCTCAATCATTTTTTGTCACCCCTTATTCCACCATCTAGTGGATGTCAAAGAATCAAAACACTGATGTAGACTATACACTTAAATTTTAATTTCTGCTAGTATGTTTCTATGACTATCCCAATAAAACCAACTATTTCGTTCGAAGATTTTGCCAAGGTGGACCTGCGGGTTGGGACTATTATTTCTGCTGACGATTTAGAAGATTCAAATAAGCTTCTGAAGCTGGTTGTGGATATTGGTACGGAGAAGCGTCAGATAATTGCCGGTGTGAAGAAGTTTTATAAAGTCGAGGACTTAGTCGGCAGACAGATCGTGATTGTTGCCAACTTGGAGCCGAAGAGCTTGGCTGGTTACGAATCGCAGGGGATGTTGCTCGCTGCTAGCAACGATGAAGATGGCCCAGTAGTATTGTTGCCGGAGAAATCTGTTGCTGATGGAGCGAGCATTAAGTAATTTCTAATTACTAAAACGAGTAAATGTTTAAATTAATATACAAATTTTTCGATAAGCTGGAGGATCGGGTCCGTGGATCATTAAGCCATAGCCCTGTTTTGTACAGTTTGATTGGAGGTGTATCCCTCGTCCTTTTCTGGCAAGGCATTTCTGTTGTAGCCAGTTCGGTGCCTTTCCTTAATACTCCCGCCGGCGGGATGGTATTGATATTTGTAAGTGTCAGTATACTGCTTATGACTGGACTCTTTGTGTCGTTCTTTATTGGAGACACCATTATAATTTCGGGTATAAACAAAGAGAGGAAGATGGTCGATAAGGAGGAGGCTGAGCTGGTGGCAGAGTTTAAGATGATGAACGAGATGGAGAAGAAAGTGGAGGAGATAGATGATATTGTTAAGGAACTTCAGGCTGAGATCCACCACCAACATGATAAATAAAGACACAAACACAGGCTGGGGTGGAGTGGCTTCTTGGTATGATGATCTACTGGAGACAGGTAGTTCTTACCAGAAAGATGTAATCTTGCCGGATCTAATGGGTATTTTATCTTTGCAGAAAGGGGAGAGAGTTTTGGATTTGGCTTGTGGTCAGGGATTCTTCGCCCGTGCCTTCAAGACAGCCGGTGCAGAGGTGGTGGGTGCGGACATCTCGCATGAGTTGATAGATATAGCTAAGAATTATGAGAAGGCCGGCTCGGCCATTAGTTACTTTATTGCTCCATCGCACAAGCTGGATTTTTTGCAAGATAATAGTATTGATAAGATAACAATAGTTTTGGCTCTACAGAATATAGAAGATGTTACTGCAACCTTTAAAGAATGTTCTAGGGTTTTGAAGAGTGCAGGAACGCTAGTTATGGTTTTGAATCACCCTGCCTTTAGAATACCGCAAGAATCTGCCTGGGGTTTTGATGATAAGAAAAACATTCAATACAGAAGAGTTGATAAATATATGTCGGAGTTTAAAGTTTCTATAAATATGCATCCAGGAGAGGATAAGCCGGTCTTCACTCCATCTTTCCATCGGCCGTTACAATATTACTTTAAGGCACTTAAGAGTTCAGGTTTTTTAGTTAGAACTTTGCATGAGCTGATCTCGAACAAAACAAGCGTAGGCAAGAGGGCGCAGGCTGAGAATCAGTCTAGGAATGAGATCCCGATGTTTATGACTATTGAGGCGGTTAAGTAGTTGTACTTGAAGGTGCACGCTTTTTGTTCTATAGTAAAAACATGCTTCTAGACGATTTTGATCCCAAAAAGACCCTAGATACGAAGAAAGATGAGGAGATATTGGCACTTTCTATAAAGAAGCCAAGCCTTTTTGCTATGATCGTCGACCGCTACGAAGAGGCTTTCATAAGGAAGGCAATGAGGATAATTCATAAGCAGGAAGAGGCAGAGGATATCGTTCAGGAGGCCTTTACTAGAATATATATGAATGCCGCGCGTTTTACTCCACAAGAAGGGGCTACTTTCAAGTCTTGGGCATATAAGATATTGATCAATGTAACCTTTACTCATTACCAGAAGTTGAAGAAAGGTATAGTGAACACAGTGGAGCTTGATCCGGAGTTTTATGAAGTATTGCCGGACATGCAGAGCAAGGATTTCGAGAAGGAGACCATGAGGGACTACGTAGCATCAATCCTCTCGAGAATTCCTGACAATCTGAGCACTGTCTTGAAGCGATACTTCATAGACGGCGTCCCACAGAAGGAGATCGCAGAGGAGGAGGGTGTGTCTGTGGGGGCTATCAAGACGAGGATATGTAGAGCAAAAAAAGAGTTTAGGAAAGCCAAGTTAACAGTATAATTATAACTTACACACATGGCGCATAACTTTGTCGGAAACTACGTTTGCTCCTCGCTGTACTTATCTGTACAGCTTCGTCGCAAGCCTCGCTTCCTTCGCGTTCTGCATCCAAGTCTGAATGTTCTAAATAAATAAAAACTTTTAACTTTAAAACTTTATTAACTTTCAACTTAATTTATGCCAAATTTAAACACAAGAATAATGCGTCGAGTATATGCAATCTGGATGCTGCGAAAGGTGACAAGCCCGCGTGTCGCTAAGTTTTTGATACTTGTGGCAGCAGTTTGGCAGTTCAAAGACCGAGTTTTTGTGGCCAAAGTTTTTGAGAATATGCCAAGTTTAGCTGACGTACAGGCTACTTACAGCTTCTTCTCTTCCGCAATGATGCACACCCAGCTTACCGTTCAGTTATCTATCCTTGCCGGCGCTCTATTTTCCCTGCTACTCCTTCGAGATTTTGTAAACAGAAAGGAGTTGACTTATTGGTTTTAGATTGACATCTATACTTTAGAGTGTTAATCTATAATTAGATAGAGGTTGTAATTCTAATGGTCGAATGGAGGAGGACGTTATGGACAGTGCCTCGCTTGATGATTCATCGTATATTTTGATACACGATATCGCTTCTCCTGAAGAGATCTTCGAAATACCGCAAGATTATCCACGTAACGCGGTTTATCTGGCTCACGTACCACCCGGAGAATGGGAAAAGTATGCCAAGGCACTGATCGACTTCAGGCTCGAATGTCTCGGCAAGCGAATTCCTTACTTCCCGGGTGTAGTGCTTGTCTCTGATGAGATTCCTTCTCAGGAAATTAGTCTGAAGCTATCGGAGCTTGCGTTACCGTGGACACACCCGGACCGACTGCCGGAACTCAAGAGATTGTGGATAGAGTCGCGCAAGAGAGTATTGCGAAACCGCGCCGAAGCGGCAAGTCGGCCGCATAATTCTGATCCCGAACCTTATCAACGGACATCAGGGTTGTCTGACGAAGATATTGCTGAATGGTTAAGGCGCGCGCAAGATCCTCGTTACGGGAATCTGTAGATAATATGTAGGCCCCGACTAAATTCGGGGTCCTTTTTAATTTCAAATTTTACGCTACTGCCATCTTCTCCAGAATCTCCTTTAAAATCTTGGCCTTAAGATCAGGGTTTTCTTTGAGGAATGTCCTTGTTGCATCATAGCCTCGGCCGAGCTTCTCGTCGCCGTAGTTGTATGAAGTGCCGGATTTGGTTATGACTCCAAGCTTCTCGCCCAGTGCTATGATCTCACCCTCTGGTGAGATACCCTCATTGTAGATGATATCGAACTCTGCAATTTTGAAAGGTGCCGCAACTTTGTTCTTCACCACCTTGGCACGAGTCCTAGAGCCGACGACGTCTTCGCCCTTCTTGATCTGCGCAATTCTTCGGATATCAATTCTGACAGATGAGTAGAATTTGAGCGCCTTGCCTCCCGGTGTGGTCTCTGGATTGCCGAACATTACACCAATCTGCATTCTGATCTGGTTGATAAATATAACTACAGTCTTTGATCTGGCAACAATGGCTGTCAGCTTTCTTAGTGCCTGTGACATCAGTCTGGCCTGCTTACCCATATGGTTCTGGCCCATATCTCCCTCGATCTCATCTTTAGGAGTAAGAGCGGCCACGGAATCTATGACCACAACGTCTATCTCTCCCGATCTGATCAAACTTTCTGCGATCTCGAGTGCCTGCTCACCGTTGTCTGGCTGGGAGATTAGAAGTTCGTCGATCTTAACACCCAATTTCTTAGAATAATCCGGATCCATGGCATGTTCTGCGTCAATGAAGGCGCATACTCCGCCCAACTTCTGTGCTTCGGCTACAACATGTAGAGCAAGGGTTGTCTTACCGGAAGATTCCGGGCCGTAGATCTCGATAATCCTTCCGCGAGGCATGCCACCGATACCTAAGGCGATGTCTAGTCCGACGGATCCTGTCGGTACAGCACCGATATTAACCTTAGGTTTATCGCCTAGCTTCATGATCGCTCCCTCGCCGAACTTAGTCTGAATGTTCTTGATAGTACTCTCGATACCGCTTGAGAATTCTTTAGGTACTGTTACTTTTTTAGCCATATTTTTTATAACTTTCACACTTGGCGCATAACTTTGTCGAAAACTACGTTTGTTCCTCAATGTACTGTTAGTACATCTTCGTCACAAGCCTCGTTTCCTCCTCGTTCTGCATCCAAGTCTGTAAGTTCTATATTATATCCGGGTCGACGAGCATTATCTCTAAGATCTTGCTGGTCTCCTGACCGAATTTATTCTTAACTTTGGCCTCTATTGTATTATAGCCGTCTAGCAATAGCAACTTGTCATCAAACAATCCATCGGGTCTTATCATGATAAGTCTGCCGTTGATGGTTAAACTCGATAGATTCTTGACTTGACCATGGATCTCAAGTAGCGAGTCGGTTACAGTTACATGGTTTTTAGGTGAGAAGATGACGAGCTCCGGACCGTCTATTAGAAATCTTGCCTCATATAGTGTATAGCCAAAAATTATGATACAGATCACTCCAATCAACCAAAGTCGGAGATTATTTTTAAGTCCATCTCTCATTCCGCGCTCATCCTATTAGATCTCTTCATCTTCTCCGCTCGCTTCACCTTCTGTGTATATTAAATTTTCTTCGGTGTGTACAGGCGCCACAGGATCTTTCTGATACACCTCTCTTGGCCTAGCTCCATCACCCGGCCCGATAACACCCTTTTCCTCCAGTAGGTCTATAATTCTAGCTGCTCTGGCATAGCCAAGTTTTAGTTTACGCTGGAGCAACGAAGAAGATGCTTTACCGATTTTTATAACTAGTTCTTTGGCCTCTTCATACATCTCGTCATCCTCGCCTCCTTCTTCGTCAGAACCTGAACCAAAATCCAGATCAGATCCTGAAGATGTGTCTCCTGCTTCTGTTAGGGCAATTTCATCTGGTAGCTCCTCTTTATACGTGTCCTTTAAATATTTAACAACCTTCTTGACCTCATTTTCGGAGATATAGCCCGACTGGACCCTTACCGGTTTTGAGGTGTCTCCTGTTATATATAGCATGTCGCCAGCTCCGAGGAGCTTCTCTGCTCCAGGCATATCCAGAATAGTTCTAGAGTCGATCTGTGAAGGGACTTGTAGGGCGATTCTGGACGGTACGTTAGCTTTGATTAATCCGGTTATGATCTCAACTGACGGTCTTTGGGTGGATAAGATTATATGAATGCCCACTGCGCGAGACATCTGCGCCAATCTGACAATCGCAGCTTCAAGTTCTCGTGGATAAGCTGACATGATAGTTGCCAGTTCGTCGATTATTATCACAATGAATGGCATGCTCTCTTTCGAATCAGCCTTCTCTTCTTTATTTGCGACAAGCTTGTCAGCCAGATATTGGTGATACGAATTTATATCGCGTGCCACACACTGCTCTAGTATGTTGTAGCGTCTTTCCATCTCTTTTGCCGCCCACTTTAGTGAAAGAATAGCCTTTTTGGGATCTGTTATGACTGGTGTCAGTAGATGTGGAATACCATTATATAGAGTAAGTTCAACTCTTTTTGGATCGATCATAATGAATCTCAGGTGCTCTGGTGGATTTCTATATAGTAAGGCTGTGATGATCGTGTGTATGGTTACTGACTTTCCGGAGCCGGTTGTGCCGGCGATCAGCATATGAGGAGCTTTGGCTAAGTCACCGAAATATGGGATACCAGATACCCCCTTGCCGAATGGTATCAAAAGTGGAAGAGTAGACTCCTGGAATTTCTTAGCAGCTAACAGCGTGCCCAGGCCGACGGTAGATTTGGCTTTGTTGGGTATTTCAATCCCAACCAGTGACTTGCCAGGTATTGGAGCTTCAATTCTTATTGGATGCGCAGCTAGAGCCAACGCAAGGTCGTTTTGAAGAGCCAAAATTCTTGAAAGTTTTACACCCTCAGCTGGTTTCAGGGAGTAACGAGTGATAGACGGCCCGATTGATATTTCATCCATTTCGACATCAATACCGAAGTTCAGTAAGGTTCTCTTGATAATATTCGCATTAGCTTTGATATCTCCAACATCAGGCTTGCCGGTATCTGTCTCAAGTAAGGACAACGGAGGAGGGTCAAACTGTTTATTGGATTTGGCACGTAGGTTATCGTCAAAGAAGCTACCGATCTTCTCTGTGATGGTTTTCTTGCTCCTCTCTTCTCTTGGGGGCTCGGAGATCTTCTCTTCTTCCTTCTGTTGCTCAACAACCGGCTTTGGCAGAGGTTCAGGAACAGCTAGTCTGACTTCTTCTAGGGGTATATCTCCCCCCGGGACATCTTCGTCTTTGGTAAATAGCTTCTTTCCGAATAGACTCCACTCTAGGGTCATTTGAGTTTCAAACATTATCAAAACAGAGATGATAGAGACAGCAACCAGGAAGATGACCGTAATAATCTTATCGAAAAGCATTAAGAATGGAGCAGAGACAAGATGTCCTACTAGTCCGCCCGTTATAGTTTCGCCGGTTGATTGGGTGAAAATTACGTCCAATACACCAAGAGAAGACAAGAGAAAGAATAGTCCACCAAGTAGGCTGACAGTAAAGATGTTCGGCCTTATTGAGCGCAGAAATGAGAGTCCGAGCATAAGGCAGATAAGCGAGAATAACAGATAGCCAGTACCAAACATCTTATATAGAAGAGTGTAGGTGAAGTTGCCAGCTGGGCCCGCCATCTCGAATCTCGCTAATGCAAAAAAAATAGATAGGATTATGAATATTATAGCTGCGATCCCATGACGTGTTTCATCACGGAAGCGTGGAGCGGTAGGTAATTTCTCTGGTTCAATTTTCTTCTTCATCAAGTAGAATTTTAGCAGATTATCAAACAAAAAACTATTCACAAATTTGACCCAAGTCTCCGAGTGATTTTATGTAATGTTTTTATAGGTCATAATCTTCACATTTGTCCGTGTCTTATATATACTGAGATTAAATTTAATAAAAGACACAGATATTTTCATAATGGACAAAATAGAAGTTACAAAAGACATAGGAATTGTCTCTTACAATGGAGCACACCATAGCCCTGTCTTTAAGGCAGTTTTGTTAAAGACAGAGAGACTAGTGTCAGCGGTACACCTGGTGACAAGTCTAATGGACACTAAGGAAAAGGTAAGAGACGAACTAAGATCCGCCGCGGTAAATTCCATGAGTGACCTTTACGCTGTCTCTGATAAAATATTAGATAGGATTCCGTACATTATCTCATTGCTGGAAGTGGGCTTAACTGGAGGACTTCTCTCTCAGATGAACTACTCGATTCTAAAAGATGAATATACTAAACTTAAAACTATTCTCCCAACATTACAACTTGTAAATAACATAGACACACCGGTCTTGCCGGACGGTTTTTTTGGAGAGGAATTATCAACCCCAAAGAAGCCTCTAAATTATCTAAAGGACATCGGAAAAAGGACACAATCACATAAGACAGACTTATCAACCAAGTCATCACGCCTAGACCTCATAGTTAAAGTTATAAAGGACAGCTCGGAATACACCATTAAGGACATCATTTCTGGTGTGTCCCTTATAGATCCTAACGTTGGTTGTAGTGATAAAACTATTCAAAGGGATCTTATCTATTTAGTTGGAAACGGCACCCTCATTAAGCGGGGGGAGAGAAGATGGAGTCGATATTCGAAGAAATCGATAATCTAGACCCCCCTCATTGACTTTTGGGGTTTTATGGTGGTAGTATATAAACACTTATCCACAGAAGGTTTTTTGCCGATTTGATAGATAGATAATATACTTATAATTGTCAAAGCTATTCTGCTTGTTTTGTTTGTATATTGTCTAGCTGGTTGCCCGGATGAAACGGTTGTATATAAGGTTAGAACCTTGAAAATAGAATATTGTTACAGAAAGAATACTGAATGAATATAGCTTGTTTCCGCAAAGAACATTACCACTAAGAAGTAGGTTTAACTTTACTGATTTTAGCGCTCTGAGTTTAGCAAACAACGGGCGTTGATATTGGTGATAGTCGTGGTCAGAACATTTAGCTTATGTCGAGGCTGAATTCAATCTGATCGCAACCGATCTTATTGAGAGATATTTTGGAATGTTCCGAAATACTTCTTGCTGAGATCGTATATTATTAAAATTAAAAATTCATGAGTAATTTAAAGAAATCCAGAATTGCAAGAATCACCTCGGGCTTCGTTGGTTTGATGACATCAGTAATGATGATGGGTGGTCTTGCCGTTCTTCCAGCTGCAGCCGCGTCTGTAGCCGAGATTCAGGCACAGATCGATGCTCTACTTGCACAGGTTCAGGCCCTGCAGGGAGGATCATCATCTTCTTCTTCTGCGCCAGCACACACATTCTCTGTGAACCTACGATTAGGTTCAAGCGGAGCTGATGTTATGGCTCTTCAGAAGGCGCTGAACGCTAATGGTGTGACAGTTTCAACTTCCGGTGCAGGTTCACCAGGAAATGAGACATCATTCTTTGGCCCAGCTACACAGAGAGCTGTTATTAAGTTCCAGGAGAAGTATGCCAGTGAGACATTGGCTCCTGTTGGACTTAGTAGCGGAACAGGTTTCGTTGGTGCTTTGACAAGAGCTAAGTTAAACTCTATGTCTTCAGTATCATCCGGAACTCCTTCCCCATCTCCAGTAACAACATCTACTGTTTCTGGTTGTACATCCACTGCTGGATTTAGCCCAGTAACTGGTCAGTCATGTGCAGGTTCAACAGTTACAACACCAGCTCCGATAACGGGTGGTGCTCTAACTGCTTCAGCTCCTGCATCTATACAGCCCGCTAATGCATTGGCACCAGCTAGTGCAGCGAGAATTCCTTTCACTAAGGTTGTTCTTACTGCCGGTTCAGCTGACGTCACTGTTAATAGTTTGACTGTTGAAAGAACTGGTCCATCAGCTGACTCTGCCTTCTCTGGCGTTGATCTTCTTGATGAACAGGGTCTTATGATCGGCTTGGAGAAGACAATCAACTCTGACCACAAGTCAGTGATTGGTATTCCAATTGTGATCAAGGCTGGTACAAGTAGAACATTGACCATAGCTGCTACGAGAGCTGCCGCAGGTCTCCACGGTGGAGAGCAGGCATATTTCCAGGTTGTTGCGATCGATGCCAGTGGCGCAACTGTTGGTGGCGAAGCTCTTCCTCTAAAGGGAGCTCTTCACACAGTTAACGAGTCATTGACTATCGGTACAATCTCATCCTTCATTGCCGGTCCATTGAATCCTTCAGCTCAGTCTAAGCCTATAGGTACTCTTGGTTATACTTTCGCTGCAATCAAATTCTCTGCTGGTTCAGCTGAGAGAGTTTGGGTGAAGTCAATCAGGTGGAACCAGGCTGGCTCTGCTGCTTCAGGTGACTTAACAAACATCAAGTCATGGGTAAACGGTACTTCCTATGACACATCAGTTTCTTCTGATGGAAAGTACTACACAGCCGTCTTTGGCAATGGAATCCTTCTTGATAAGGGAGGTTCTGCTGAGATCGCTGTCAGTGGTGACATTGTTGGTGGTTCAGGTAGAACTGTTTCCTTCGATGTTTATAGAAACACTGACTTAGCTGTAGTTGGTGAGACATTTGGTTACACATTAGTTCCTCCAACAACAGGTACAGCTGGCCTCTTCGGTACAACCAATCCTTGGTTTAACGGAGCAGATGCTACAGTTCAGAGTGGTACTATGAACGTTTCTAAGGCTTCAGCTGTTGCAGCTCAGAACATCGCTATTAATCTCGCTAATCAGCCATTGGGCGGATTCGAAGTTGAGGTTAAGGGTGAGCCTGTCTCAGTAACAAGCTTGCCATTCAAGCTGTCTGCTTTCGTAGGTTCAAGCGCATCTGCAAGCACTCAGGACATCACAGACGTAAAGTTGGTTGATGCATCTGGTAAGGTTGTTGCAGGTCCTATAGACATTACAGCAACATCACCAAATGTTACATTCACAGACACAGTTACCTTCCCAATCGGTAAGAATGTCTACACTTTGAAGGGTAAGGTTGGTACAGACTTTGCGACAGATCAAACTATCGCAGCTTCTACCACTCCTTCTGATTGGACATCTACTGGTGGTACAACTGGTAACTCTATAACAGCTACTCCTTCTTCTGCTGTTACAGGTAACACTATGACAGTTAAGGCTGCTGTTATCACAGTTACAAATTCCGCTTCACCTGCAGTGCAGACTGTGGTTGCTGGTGCGCAGAATTTCAACTTTGCTAATATCCAGCTCGATGCTTCTGCATCTGGTGAAGACATAAAGTTCACAACTCTGAAGGCTGCATTCACAAACGGTGGTACAGCTACACACATCACAGGTTGTGCATTGGTTAACGCTTCAGGAGTTAAGTTGACAACTGGTTCTAATGAGGTTAATCCAACGGTCACAGAGACTGTTACATTTACCTTCGATTCCGGTAGCTACGTAGTTCCTAAGGGTACAGCTAAGAGCTTGGCTTTGAATTGTAACATTGCCGGTTCTGCTACAACTTCAAGCTTCTTCAATTGGGGTATTCCTGTAAATACAAGCCAGAGCACTGCAACTGGTGTAACATCTGGTCAGACAGCTACTCCTACTACTCAGTCAGCTGCAACAGGTCAGACTATGACTATTGCCGCGGCAGGTACACTGACAGTTACTAAGGATTCTTCTTCACCTTCATACGCTATTGCCGCCGCTAACACGACAGGTAATGTATTGGGTGTCTTGAAGTTCCATGCTGCTAATGAAGCGATCTCGCTCCAGAAGTTGGCATTACAGTTGACTAATCCTTCTGCTTCCAGCTCTCCAAATGACTTGGTACAAGTCACATTGTGGAATGCTGCAGGCACTCAGGTAGGTTCTGCTGTTTTCACAGGTTCAAATAGAGTTGCTACATCTACCTTGGTAGACGGAGCATTCATTATCCCTAAGGATGGTGATGCGCTCATGACTATTAAGGGCGATCTACAGCCTATTGGCACTTCTCAAATCGGTAGGTCTGGTGCTCTTGTTTCTGTTGACTACGATGGTGCTGACTCTACTGGTACTCAGGGTAAGGGGTTAGCTTCTGGCGCTACAGTAAACCAGGGCTCATCATCAGACACAGCCGTTGATGGTGTTAGAGTGTTCAGGTCATACCCAACAATCACTATGTTGTCATTGCCTACAAACACTCTCGACAACGGTACTAGGTCTATCATGAGATTTAAGATTACAGCTAACTCAACCGGTGATATAGGACTATACAAGTTCTCTATCAGGGTTTCTACAACTACAGCTACTGTAACTTCGATCAACGCTTACGCCTATACTGACTCTGGCTTCTCTACAGCCGTTTCCGGTGTTGGAAACAGCGGTAAGATGATGAACACAGATTTGGCCGGTGTGGAATGGGCCGCTCCTACTACACAGTTACAGCTCTACCCTCAGACTACAGCAGGAGCTTCAACAACTATCCAGATCTCAGCAGGCCAGTCTAGGTACTTCGACATCACTGGTACAGTTACTGCTTCAGCCGCAGGCGCCTCGATCTCTACACAGCTCGAAGGTGATGCAGCTTACATGGCATCTTCTACTCTGATGATGAAGGCCGCTGGAGTTGTTAGCGCATACGATGATGTTGAGTCTGACACGAATGACGACTTCATCTGGTCACCAAATTCAACAACTACATCAGTTATTGCTTCTAATGATTGGACAAACGGATTCGGAATTGTTGGCTTGAACGGTACCAACAACACAGCTGTTGTAGTTTCTAAGTAACTTAATCTTGTAGCGACGAGTTAGCTTGTGACTGACTAGTCTAAACATACAAAAACCCCGAACGTCGAAAGATGTCTCGGGGTTTTTGTGTTTTCCGTTATTTTTTGTCCCGATTCTTCGAATCGAGGATCCTCGATTTTGACTAACATCAAAATCGGGATTATAATAGACAGATGAAGTCCATACTATTGAGGGTTATAATTTTGATCGCTATATTATCGTCTCCAACCTATTTTATATATAAAGATTATCTATCTAATAAAGATGAGGGACTTGATCTCCCTCTAAAAGAGGATTTTCTGCCGAGTTCTACAGCTACACCAGATAAGACTGATGATAAGGCGATTAAAATTAATGTAGTTCCGATTAAAGATACCGTCTCTCCAGTTAAGTCAGCTCTTCGTGGGACGATACCAAATTTAGATAAACAATGGTTGATACCGGAGAGTTATTCGGCAGACGCTAAGAGAATTATCAATGAACGTATTGCTGAGTTGATGCGCGATCTTAAGGCTAATCCTGATCAACATGATAAGTGGATAACTTTAGGTAACACAAGGAAGCTTGTAGGCGACCATACGGAAGCGGTAGTTATATGGGAGTTTGTCGTGCTTAATTGGCCAGACGGTCTCGTTGCTTATCACAACCTGGGAGACGTCTATGCTTCATACTTAAACAATAAAGTTAAGGCAGAAGCGAATATGTTGAAGGTCGTAGAACTTGATCCACATTATATTAGCGAATACTTATCACTGTACCATTTGTATCTAGCGAAGGTTGAACCTTCTGTAGAGGACAAAGATAAGGCTGTTAATATATTAATTAAGGGTCTAGGTAGTAATCCTCAAGCTGTTGATCTTATGATCGCCATTGCCGCTCACTATCGAGATATGGGCGATAAAGAGAACGCTAAAAAGTATTATGAAATGGCTCTTACAGAGGCTAAGAAACTTGGTAATTCTAAACTTCAGGCAGCTATAGAGTCGGAATTAGCAAATCTCTAATTATTGTAATGGCGGATAAACCACCGATTTTCGATCCCATTACCGACTTGAAGGCGCTACTGGTTTTATTGATGGGCGCCTGGTTGATCTGGTTTAGCAGTGGTGGCCCGGCGAGATATGAAGCGACACTGCAAAAGCCGTTTTTAAAAACACCAACAACAAGAGAGGAGAACGGCATCTGGCAAGATCCTTTCATTAGTGAGCAGTATGGCTCTATTCCTAATCTGTCTATATCAAAGGTTCAACCTTCTACAAAACCACCAAAGGTTGAACCCTTAACAAAATATGGGGCATCTTCAAAGTTGATAGTTTATTTGAGTAAGGGCCAGGCTAATTCGACCGGTATAAGTTATTTAAAAATTGACTACCCGGTCTTTGGTAAGACCCCATTAAAGATTACCGGACTATATATTAAGAGTTTTTTTGGTAAAGGTATTGCGATTGCTAGCGCGTCCGATCTGCCATATCAGGGACGGATCAACGAAGAAGTTGATCTGGTTATTAATCCCGGTTCGATTGTTTATCTTATAGAAGGACCGTCACCTCTCGGAGTGTCATTTAGAACCAACAAATGCATCGGCATCCTATCTCAGTTCCAGAGCTTCTATCCGCCCCTGCCCCTACTTACAGAAGATTATGCCGTACAAGCATCACAAGGCCTGACTTATAACAGTTGCATTGAGGCTCATAGGCTTGATGCTGACTTCTATAATAACGAATGGCGCATATATCTGAACAACAAAACTAAGGCCTGGACAGAAACCGGCGACCTTATCAGGCTCATAGACTCTTCCACTGGCTCCAATCAAACCCTTACTAGCGTATTTTATTGACAAAAGGAGGGCTTTTTTGCTAGTATGTCCTGACAATAAATTTATGTCTAGATCACTAAAAAAGGGCCCATATGTCGACGAGAAGCTCCTGAAGAAGATTCAGGGTAAGAAGCCTGAAGAGGCGGCTATGATTAAGACCTGGTCAAGAAGCTCTCAGATATCACCAGAGATGGTAGGTTTCCTTTTTGGCGTTCATAATGGCCGAGCACACCTCGAAGTAAGGGTTACAGAGGAGATGGTGGGCCACAGACTTGGAGAATTCTCTCCAACTAGGAAGTTCGTAAGACATGGAGGTAAGATGCAGAAGGAGCTCGAAGCCAAGAAGAAGGAGGCTGAGATCGCCGCCGCTAAGGCCGCTAAGCCTGATGCAGCAGCTGCAGGAGCTCCAGCCGCCAAAAAATAAAATAAACTAAACTCTAAAACAAATGTCAGCTGTTAATGCAAAATTAAATAGGCACAATCAGTCTCCACGAAAGATGCGTCTTTTGACACAGCTTATAAAGGGTAAGAGTGTAGACCAGGCATTGGCCATACTTTCACTTTCGTCTAAGAGCGGAGCAGAGGTTGTAACTAAGCTTCTTAAGTCAGCTTTGGCCAATGCGAAGAATAATTTTAAGATAGACATCAAGGAGCTTTTTGTTAAAGAGGCGAGAGTTGACGGCGGTATTGTTATGAAGAGAGGAATGCCTAGAGCTTTCGGCCGATCTTTCCCAATCAGGAGGAAGACTAGCGATATTCAGTTGGTATTAGAAGCTAAACCGGTTTTAAATAAATAAAATGTCCCACAGCGTCCATCCATATTCCCATAGACTAGGTATAATCAGAGACTGGAAGTCCCGATGGTTTGGAGTACCCGGCAAGTACCAGGGTTATCTCAATTCCGACATTGTTATAAGAGAGTTCTTGCAGAAGCGACTTCATGGTCAGTATGTTGGCGGTGTTGAGATAGAGAGGGGTAGTAATAGTTTAAAGATCATAATTAAAACCTCTAAAGTTGGTATGCTGATTGGCCGAAGTGGTGACGGTGCAGTCAAGTTAAAGGATGAAATATTGGCCAAGATGAAGCGTGCTAAGGTTACTATCCCTAAGGATATTAAAGTTGAGGTTGAAGAGATTAGATTTCCTGAGACATCAGCTTCTCTGGTGGGTCAGATGTGCGCTGAGGGCCTCGAGAAGAGACTTCCTTTCATGAGAGTTATGAAGGGGGCAGTGGAGAAGACCATGGCCAACAGAGAGGCTAAGGGCATTAGAATCACTATGTCCGGACGGTTGGGCGGGGCAGATATGAGTAGAGTTGAGACTGTTAAGAACGGTAGACTTCCTTTGCAAACATTGCGAGCCGACATAGATTTCGCTCGAGAGAAGGCACACTTGCCTTATGGGGATATTGGTATTAAGGTTTGGATATATAAGGGCGAGATTTTCGAAAAGGCTAAGAAATAACCATGTTAGTTCCAAAGAAAGTAAAACACAGAAAGTGGCAGAGTGCCAGAAGAAACCTTAGCAAAGGTAAGCTTGAGACTAGAGGCGCGACCCTGTCCTTCGGTTCTTTTGGTATTAAGTCTCTGGCCTACTCTAGAATTACTTCCAATCAGATTGAATCAGCCAGAAAGGCTATGAGTAGGGCTATTAAGAAGACCGGAAAGATCTGGATCAGGATTTTCCCAGACAGACCTATAACATCTAAGCCACCGGAAGTTCCGATGGGTAAGGGTAAGGGCGATCCAGAAGGATACTGCTTTGAGGTTTATCCTGGCAGAATGCTTTTTGAGATAGACGGAGTAGATGAGGCGACTGCGCTTGAGTGTTTGGCTAAAGCTTCAGATAAGTTGCCTGTTAAGACTAAGGTGATAAGGAGAAATTAATTGACTTTATATATGAAATCTGATATTAAGAACAAAACAAAGGATGATCTGGAGGCTATGATCAAAGAGAAGAGGGAGGCCTTGAAGAATTTCCGTTTTGGTATAGCGGGTAGTCGGGTCAAGAATGTTAAAGAGGCCAGAACTAATAGGAAGGATATTGCCAGAGCGATGACCCTTTTAAGACAAAAATAATAAAATGAAAGCCAAGACCGCAACAATTAAGAAGAATTTGAAGACTCTGGATGGAGTCGTTGTTTCAGATAAGATGCAGAAGACTGCGGTTGTTCTAGTTGAGAGGTACGTCAAACACCCTAAGTATCAGAAGTTCATAACAAAGACCAAGAAGTATAAGGCGCACGATGAGGCTGGTGCTGCGAAGATGGGGGACAAGGTTACTATTCAGTCTTGCAGGCCGATGTCCAAAGACAAGTCTTTCGTGGTCATAACGGTTAACGGCGCAAAAATATAATAAAATGTTACAGGACAGATCATTAGTTAAAATAGCAGATAACACCGGAGCCAAGATTGGACGTATTTTTAAGGTCATCGGAGGTTCCAAGAGAAGGTATGCTAGGATTGGCGATATCGTTATCTTGTCTGTCCAGGTTGCAGAACCTCGCAAGCAGGTTAAGAAGAAGGACGTTTTGTCTGCCTTGATCGTCCGCCAGAAGGCGCCATTCAGAAGAAAGGATGGTACATATGTTCGGTTTGACGACAACGCAGCAGTCATTGTTGATAAGGTTAAACACGAGCCTCTCGGTGCCAGAATCTTCGGTCCTATTCCAAGAGAGATCGCAGAATTGGGATACCAGAAGATCGCTTCTTTAGCTCCGGAAATAATATAATACAATGCTTATTAAGAAAGGAGACAACGTAATAGTGCTGGCTGGAAAAGACAAGAACAAAAAGTCCAAGGTTCTTATGGCATACCCTAAAACAGGCAAGATCCTGGTTGAGGCTGTTAATATGACCAAGAGGCACCAGCGCAAGAGGAAGGAAGGGGAGAAGGGGCAAGTTGTGTCTGTGGCTATGCCGATAGATGCTTCAAATGTCGCCCTATTTTGTTCTAAGTGCGCAAAGGGTTCCAGAGTTAAGATCAAGATAATTAACGACAAGAAGCTTCTGGTTTGCGCTAGATGCAGTGCAGAATTTAAATAATATGAAGTCCATAAAAGAAAAATTAACAAAGGGTGTTGGTGCTCTTAAGAAAGAGCTTGGTATTGATAATGTTATGGCCTTGCCAAAGCTGGTTAAGGTTATAGTTGGCAGCGGGGTGGGTTCTTTGAAGGACAAGAAGAAGCTTGAACTTATTGCTGACAGGCTTGTTAAGATAACAGGACAGAAGCCATCTGTTAGAGGCGCGAAGAAGTCTGTGGCTTCCTTCAAGGTTCGCCAGGGTGATCCTGTTGGCTACATGACCACACTAAGAGGCAATAGAATGTACGGCTTTTTGGATAAACTTATAAATGTTGCGATACCTAGAATCAGGGACTTCAGAGGTTTGGAGTTGAAGTCTATTGATAAGATGGGCAACTACACAATAGGATTAAAAGAACATACTGTCTTTCCTGAGACTTCCGATGAAGATCTGAAGGATGTGTTTGGCATGGCGATAACAATCAACACAACAGCTAAGAATAAGAAGGATGCTGAGGGACTCTTGAGATACATCGGTCTACCTATTAAGAAATCTTAATTATCCCCATATAAAACTATTTAATAACCCAGACATCTGGGTTATTATTGTTATATGCTCTTCCGAAGGGGTTTGTTTAATTTATCCTCCTATTTTTTCTTATTTGTATTTTTTCTATCTATCTTTCCCCTCATTACGAAAGCGACTGAACAGAGCAGTAGTATGACATTGACTCAGGAGGTTGTTGATAACAGTTCTGGTGGAGGTGGCGGAGGCGGGGGAGGTGGTGCCGGCGCTGCCGGTTCACCTGCCCCAGCTCCTACCCCTCCACCACCGGCTCCAGCACCTGCACCAGCGCCGGAACCCACGCCACCTCCGACACCCGTACCCACTCCAGCACCAAGCCCTACACCGACACCAGGTCCGGAAGCTAGTCCTGGCGGTGAATCTGGAGGAACGGGCGCTGGCACTGGTAGTACTGGTGGTTCGACAAGTGGCGGATCTGGAGGAAGCGGAGCCGGAGGTGGGGGAGGCGTGATTAATACCTTCACTCAAGCGGTAAGTTCCATAACACAAACTGTGGCGGACGCGTTTCAGACCGGTGTCGATAGTGCCAAGATCGTTGGCGCTGAAGTTCTCAGGGTGTCTCAGGAGATCTCACGACAAACAGGCGAGATCGTTCGCAGTCCGGCAGGTAAGGTCGTTACTAATGTTGTACAGCCTATCGGTGTTATCTCTGGTGGAGTAGCGATCGGTTCGCAGATTCTGATCTCAACTACCACCATTACTTCATTCTCTGATATTTATTTTTTAATTGTCAGGATTTTGGGCCTCATCCTGGGGATTTTCAGGAAAAAGCGCAAACCCTGGGGCACTGTCTATGACTCTGTAACCAAGAGGCCTTTAGATCCAGCCTATGTGACTATCAACAAGGGTAGTACTGAAGTATCAGACGCCATAACGGATCTTGACGGCAGATTTGGATTTTTCGTTCCTTCCGGCAGATATTCATTGAATGCCTCCAAGACCAACTATACTTTTCCAAGTAAGACGCTTGTAGATAAAAGTCAGGATGAGATGTATGAGAATTTGTATCATGGTGATGAAGTAGAAAACACCGAGGGGGGGGTTGTGATAAGAAATATTCCGCTTGATCCGATCAATTTTGATTGGAACGAGTTTGAGAAGAATAAACAGAATCTTTTCCGTACATATTCTGAGAGGGAGAAAAAGTGGAAGAGATCTTTTGACTTTATATACAAGCTCGGCTTTGTTGGAGCAGTACTCGGGGCGGTCTTTAACGGGAACTATCTGAATTACGCTTTCGTGGCTTTTTATTTAGGGCTCAATATCTACCAGACATTTTTTATTGCGAAGCGAACGGCGGTTGCCTTAAAATATGCGGGCAGTAATGAGCCTATACCTTATTCTATAATCAAGCTATTTTCTGTAGAGGCTGGTAATGAAGTTAAATCGGTCGTCAGTGATCACTTGGGCAGGTTCTATATGCTGGTTGGTCCTGGCAAATACTACATGACGGTCGATAGGAAAATGCCCGACGCATCGTATAAGCAGGTTTATAAGTCAGAGGTTATGGATCTTAAGGATGGAATAGTTCCAAATGATATTATTGTTCCGGAGCAGGTCTCACCACCATCTACCCCAATACCTCCGATCCCGCCAATTTTACCTATAATTCAAGCTCCGCCAACACAGGCGACGCCCCCACCGAACCGCCTCTACCTTTTGTTGGCCATATTTTGTCTTATACCGCAAAGTCTCTTCGCTATAGAGATACACAGAGCACCGGGAGTGCCTGTAAAAAATGATATTTTACTGTCTCCATCTAAGGTGGAATTAAGCCTTGATCCTGGAGGGAGTGTGGTCAAATATCTGAACGTTCAGAATAGAACCGGCAAGGATATGATTTTTAAGATTGAGGTCGAAGATTTCTCGCCGTCGGACGAGCCCTATGGTGGAGTTATTCTGGACAGAACGATCAAGGGTCTAAATAGCTCTCTCAAAAAATACATAAAAGTCGAGTCCGCAGAATTTCTAATGTCTCAGGGAGAGCAGGCTCGTATACCGGTAACGGTCAGTTTGCCTAAAAATATATCTCCAGGCGGATTATATGCTGCCGTACTTATCTCGGGTACAGCTGTCAAGGGTGAAGCGGGTGCAGCTAAGGTTGTGACTCGGCTCGGTTCACTCTTTTTTGTAAAAGTTAATGGTTCTACAAAACGATCCGGCATACTCAAAAATGTTTTTTTTAATGATAATAGTTTTGATATATCTTTTGCAAATGACGGGGATCTGTACCTGACCCCTTATGGTGAGATAAAAATATCGGATAGTTTTAATAGAGTTGTCAGTAAAATAGATCTGGATCCCTGGTTCGTTTTACCTGGATCGGTCCGAGGGAGAAGAGTGTCTGTTGTCGACAGCCTCAATACAGGCAGATATGCCGCCACTGTATTAATAAACAGGGGGTATGGTGGTATTGTTGACAGTAAGAATTTTAGTTTCTACTACACCTCCCCTGTCGAGAGACCTGTGGCCAAGTTTTGGATATCTATTTTGTTTGTAATATCATTAACAGTGATAGTTTATTATAAATTTATACGATGAAGGAAGAGAAAAATTTTAAGATAATATCCGTTCTTTCAATAGCCCTATTTTTCTTGCTGTGTTTGCCTGCGGGCGCGGTTGATAACTATGTAGCCAGTAGTACTAATTTTAAGATTGGTGAGGACTCGATCAGCTCTGGAGGTATTACGTCAACTTCAACCAATTTTGGGCTCAGCGACATCTTGCCCGTTTTTAGCGGTGAGATAAGTACAAGCACCTCTTTCTCTTCAAGACAATCTGCACCCGCAATGTCATCCGCTTATTTAGCAATATCTACCCCGAGCAATGTCGCTATGAGTCCGGCCATTAACACTTCTGGGGGTGGCACGGGTGACGGCGCAACATCGTGGACTGCGACCACAGATAGTTCTGGTGGTTACAGTTTATCTATCAAGGCAAGTACCGGTCCGGCTCTTAAGTCTGCCACAGATGCCTTCGGTAATTATTTAACCTTGGTTACTAGTGTTCCCGATTATGATTTCCGTGTAGGTGCTGGCGCTGATTTCTTTGGCTTTTCACCTGAAGGGAGCGACATCTCTTCTCTATATAAGGACGATGGGGTTTCTCTATGTAATACCGGATCAAATGATACTGTTAATAAATGCTGGGATTCAATACTTACAAGTAATAAAACCTTTGCTAGAGGCACAGCTTCAAACCACCCTAATGGCACAGGTACGGCGGTTAAATTCCGCGCATTTGCGGGAACACTAGTTAGTAAAGCCGCGGGGAGCTACTCGGCGACAATTACAGTAACAGCTTTGTCGCTGTAAAAAGAAGGTTCTATTGACACTACCATATCGTAGTACTATACTTTAGTACATGACTACAATAACAGTACCAATTACAAAAGAGCTTGAGTCCTTCATTGCTGAAGAGCTTACAGCTGGCACAAGCGAATCTAAGGCACACCTTGTCCGCTTCGCTCTCATGAGGCTTATGGAAGAGCGCGCACTGGGACGCCTTCAAGAAGCCGAAGCTGACATTAAATCAGGGCGAGTTTTTGAAGGTGATCTGAAAAGTCTTCTGAATAGATTTTAATATGCGGTATGCATACACCGCTCGCTTTTTTCGATCACTAAAGAAGTGTGATACGGCTATACAAGATGACGCTGTTTATGCCGTAAGGATGTTTGAGGCGGGAAATAATTCAGAAATGCTCAAGCTTCATAAGCTACATGGTAAATTTAAAGAATGGCATGCATTTTCTGCTAACTATAAATATAGAATTATTGTAAAAATAGAGAAGGACGCTATTTACTACCTTGATATAGGCACTCACGATATTTATAAATAATTTTTTATACACTCCGAGCGAGTCCGGAAGCAAAGAATTAAAATTGCCTGCTCTTCTGTCTGTCTTTCAGACAGACGGCCATAATAGTGAAAGCGCGATCAATTTTAATTCTTTGCTTCCGGACTCGCTCGGCAGAGTTATCCACCACTTTTCCTACCAGAAAAGACTATAAATAATGTTAAAATAATGGTACACAATGAAATATTTGCGTACCATTATTTCGCAATTCACAGTATTGTTTTTTGCACTAGCTTTTTTAATATTGCCTTCTGTCTCATTCGCAAATACATCCAACTTCACTAAGCAGATAAGTTATCAAGCTAAGCTTACTGATTCAGCAGGAGTAACGGTGGCAGATGGCAGTTACAACATGCGCTTTAAGTTGTACAACTCTCTAACTGGCGGATCGGTTATTTACACATCTACTCTAATACAAGATGACAGAGTTTCCGTCGCTTCCGGTCTCTTCTCTGTTATGCTTGGTGCTACCTCCACTTCTCTTTCTGGTGTTGATTTCAACCAGCCACTTTTTATGTCCATAGACATCGGTGGCACCGCCAACTCTGCCTCTCCTACTTTTGATGGAGAGATGACTCCACGTAAAACAGTGGGTACTGTTCCGCATGCTTTCAATACAGACACCCTAGATGGTTTAGACTCTCTAGCTTTTGTTCGCACCAACGCCACATCATCTGTTGCCACATCATCATCTCAAACCCTCTTAACTCTCAATCAGCTTGGATCAGGAGACATCCTCTCTCTTCAGTCCAGTAACACCACTCTCCTGACTGTCACCACCGCCGGTAAGACAGGCATCGGTACCACCACTCCGGCTAAAACTCTCTCCGTTCAAGGTGACGCCCTCTTTGCAGGGTCACTAACTTTGTCAAATCTGACAGCAACCGGCACCATCACCATCGCCGGTGCCTCAACTCTCTCTAGTACTCTCTCTGTCCTTGGTCTGGCTTCTTTTAATGGCAACGCCTCCACCTCCCAATTCACCGCCACCAGCTCCGCCTACTTCGCCACCACCGGCGGTTTGGTTGGCATCGGTACTACTACCCCATGGGGCTTGCTTTCCGTTAATCCATCTGCTCTTGGTTCCGGCATACCAGAGTTCGTTATCGGCAGTACCACCGCTACTCGTTTCTTAATCGCCGGTAATGGCAACGTCGGCATCGGCACCACATCACCTGGTACTCTCTTCTCTATTAACGGCGTGGCCAACTTCACTACAGGTACTACTACATTTGTCGGTTCTGGAGGTATCAATCTTCTAACCAACGGTTGCTTCTCTATCAACAATACTTGTGTTGGTGGTAGTGGCTCTGGCTCAGGTACAGTCAATAGTGGCACCGCAGGGCAGCTGCCGTTCTACGATTCTGCTGGCACTACACTGACAGCCACCTCTTCGATCTTCTTAGCTACAAACTCCAACATTGGCATCGGCACCACATCACCCGTCTATTCACTCGACGTCGCCACCACAACCAGAACATCCAACTTCATCGCACAGAACATCACCCTCTCCCAATCTTTCGGATCTATCATGACAGCTGTCGTCGGCTCCTCTACCGGCTACACCAACTTCACCGGAGGTATTGGTACCGGAGGCGCTGATTCGATTAACAACGCCTTCAATAACGCACTGCGTATCACGAACACTGGCAACTTGGTGAACATCGGGTCTGTCCAGGGAGGGGAAACTCTTCTTACTTCTGCTGGGACGTTCGCGACCAAGGTGGATTATACGGCGGGAACAGGACTTCTTGGTGTTGCCCTCGCTGATTTTAATGGCGATGGGAAGACTGATATGGTGACGGCTAATAACTCAGCAAATACCATGTCAATTTTTATTAATCTGGGTAATAACCTCTTTGCCGCTAAGGTTGATTACACCACAGCAGCAAACCCTCAATTTGCTGCCACGGGCGATTTTAATGGCGACGGGAAAGTGGACATTGTGGTTACTAGTAGTACTGCCACTCTCCTGTCTGTCTTCTTAAATAATGGCAATGGTACTTTTGCCGCCAAGGTAGAGTATACAGCAGGTACTACGCCTGAAGGTGTTGCTGTTGGCGATCTGAACGGCGACGGCAAGGCTGATATCGTAGTAGCAAATAATGGTTCTAACAATGTTTCTGTTTTAATGAATCTTGGAAACGGCACTTTTGCCGGCAAGGTTAACTATACCACTGGCACTGCCCCTCTAGGTGTTGCCCTCGCTGATTTTAACGGTGACGGTAGGGCAGATATGGTTTCAGCTAATCTCAGCTCCGATTCCGTCTCCGTATTTATAAATCTCGGTAACGGCACATTTGCGGCTAAAGCAGATGCTACAACCAATACAGCTCCTTTCTTGGTTGCTACTGGCGACCTTAATGGCGATGGGATAGCGGATATAGCGACAGCGAATAGAGATTCTACCTCCGTTTCAGTCCTTATTAATAATGGCAACGGCACCTTTGCTACTAAGGTTGATCTTACAACAGCGACATCTCCAAAGGGCATCGCTATCGGTGATCTAAATGGTGATGGAAGGGCTGATCTAGTGGCTGCCAATAGCGGCAGCGCCTCTGCTTCCGTTTTTATTAATCAGGGTGGTGGCATATTTGCCGCTAAGGTTGATTATACGACAGGAGCAGGTTCTGTGCAGGTTGCTATTGGCGATCTGAATGGTGATGGAAAGTTGGATATAGCAACAGCGAATACTTCTGATGCTACCGTCTCTGTACTTCTTAATCAGCCCAAAGCTCTCCTCTACGCCAACGTCTCCTCCGGCAACGTCGCTATCGGTACCTCCACCCCAACCACAACTCCTCAATCCCTCTTCGCCAAGCTCACCGTCTGGGCATCAACCTCTCCTAACGGCTACGCCATGAATGTCGTCGATTCTGCCTCTACCACACTCTTTACCATTACCAACGCCGGCAATGTAGGTATTGGCACCACCTCTCCTGGCTTCAAGTTCTCTGTCGTCGGCGAAGGATCTTTTGACAATTATGTCCGAGCCTCTTACTTCACTGCCACTAATACCTTAGCTACCTCCACCTTTGCTGGCCTTGTCGGCATCGGCACCACTTCACCCGTCTATTCCTTGGATGTCGCCACAACAACCAGAACATCTAACTTTATCTCGGATAACATTACTCTCTCAAGATCATTCGGCTCTATAATGTCCGCTGTCGTCGGCTCCTCCACCGGCTACACTAACTTCTCCGGAGGCATAGGTACCGGCGGCTCAGATTCCACAAACAATGCCTTCAATAATGCTTTGCGTATCACTAATACAGGCAACTTGGTGAACATCGGGTCAGTACAGGGAGGGGAGACTTTGTTAACAAAGGGTGGGACGTTTGCTACGCGAGTGACTTACGGGGTGGGCACGACTCCACATGGAGTATCTGTTGGCGACATTGATGGTGATGGTAAGAATGATATAGTTGCGGCAAATAATGGTGGTACAACTATTTCTGTTTTACGTAATCTCGGTTCAGGAACTTTTGCGACAAAGGTGGACTATACTGTGGGTACTAATCCGGCCTATGTTGCTATAACGGATCTTAATGGCGACGGCAAAGCAGATCTAGCCGTTACCAATTTTGGCAGCGCTTCTGTTTCTATATTGATTAATAATGGCAATGGTACCTTTGCGTCTAAAGTTGATTATACAGCAAGCACTAATGCTTTTGGTATTGCCGCCGGTGATCTTAATGGTGATGGCAAGAATGATCTGGCCGTAGTAAATTTTGGAGATACAAAGATGTCTGTATTTATAAATAATGGTAACGGCACATTTGCTCCTAGGGTGGACTATGCAGAAGATACTGGTGCGTATCAAGTTGCCTTAGGCGATATTAACGGTGATGGCAGGGCGGATATAGTTGTCGCGAATAATACCGTTGATTCTGTGTCTGTGTTTATAAATAATGGTAATGGTGTTTTCGCTGCTAAGGTGGAAGTTACGGCAGGTGACGCTCCTTCTGATGTTACGCTTGGTGATATTAATGGTGACAATATAATAGATATAGCAGTAACAAACTATAATGCGGGTACCCTCTCTATCCTCATAAATAAAGGCGATGGTACTTTTGCTACTAAGGTTGATTATACAACTGGGGTTAATCCTTACGAGATGATACTGCATGACATCAATGGCGATGATGATCCGGATATAGTTGTAGTAAATCAGACTGGAGACACGGCTTCAGTGTTTATTAATCTTGGTGGTGGTACCTTTTCTGCCCAGGTGACCTACCCTATTGGAGCTGACACACGCGGTGTGGCTGGGGGGGATCTAAATGGCGACGGGAAGGTTGATATAGTTTCAGGTAGCTTTGGTTCTAGTAATGTCTCCGTTTTGATGAACCAATCCTCTGCCATGCTCTACGCCAACGTCTCCTCCGGCAACGTCGCCATTGGTACATCTACCCCAACCACAACTCCCCAAGCCCTCTTCGCAAAGCTCACCGTCTGGGGCGCCAACACATCAGCCAACGGCTACGCCTTCAACGTCATTGATTCTGCTTCCACAACTCTCTTTACTATCACTAACGCCGGCAGCGTCGGCATCGGCACCACAAGTCCCGGATATGCTCTGCATGTTAAAGCCTCAACGAGTACGACTGATGTCGCCAAGTTTGAGGGTTCAACGGGCAACACTGCGTGTACACTTTCTGCAACGACCGGCATCATTAGCTGTACATCAGACCAACGCCTGAAACACGACATAAATCCATTCACGCAAGGTGGTGGACTGGAGAAGATCATCGCCCTTTCGCCTTCCACCTTCGTCTGGAATGAATCACCGGAGCTCGGTGTCCAATACGGATTCATAGCTCAAGAGATGGAAGTTGTCTTGCCTCATCTTGTAAAAACTGACAAGGAAACCGGCTACAAATCTATCTCTCAAATCGGTTTGATGCCATTCGTAGTCAAGGCCATTCAAGATCTAGCCTCCACTACTGATACCATAAATACAAGGCTGTTCGATCTTGGCCTCTTAGCATCATCTACTAATCAACAGAACAGTTCCACTGGTTTATCTATACAGTCTGTGATTGATTACCTGGCTTCGATTGGAGCAAGAATAGAACAAGGGATGGCCTACTTTAAGGAACTTTTTGCAGAGAAGATTACTACCAACAAGCTATGTATCGAGGATGTCTGTGTGACAAGAGAAGAGTTTAAGGCTTTATTGGAGAAGAATAGTATCGGATCTGCTGTCAGTGGGCCGGCTACGACTGAAGTGTCTGAGTCTACACCACAGGTTCCGCAATTAGATACCGAACCGCCAGTTATAGAGCTTATCGGCAACGCCACCTCCTCAATAGATCTTAATGCCAGCTATATTGATCCGGGAGCGACAGTAACAGATAATGTGGATCATAATCTAGGTGTGGTAACTACCGGTTCTGTAGATACAACTACAGCAGGGGATTATGTGTTTACTTACAACGCAGAGGATAGTGCGGGCAATAAGGCTACGGAGTTAACAAGAACAATTACTGTAGTAGATCCATATGCAGTGGTTCAGCAATAATTTTATCCACAGCGCACCCTATGACAGATGTTGCCACCATAGTATAATACAGCCTATAGGATAAGGACCTCCTGTGATGTGAGGGTTTGGTCGATTAGTATTATCAAATCCGCCAGCTGGCGGAAAAAATTAAAGTTAATTAATTAAATTTAATAAATAATTTATGTACACAACAAATACATTTTTAGAGGCATGGGGCGCAGTGTTGGCTAATTCACTCAATAACGTGACCGCGCAACTAGTGCAATTATTGCCGGCGATAGTTTTGGCAGTAGTCGTTTTTATAGTTGGTTGGTTTATCGCTTCTATCGTTGGACAGGCTGTATCTCAGGTTGTTAAAGCTTTGAAGGTAGATAATGCTCTCAAGAGCCTCGGTGTGGGGGACTTGGTGTCTATGGCGGGGATGGATCTTGATTCTGGAGCTTTTGTAGGTGCTCTTGTTAAGCTTTTTGTCATTGCTGTAGCCCTGGTTGCATCGCTGGATATTCTGGGTTTGAGCCAGGTGAACGCTCTCTTGAGTGAGTTGATCGTTGGCTTCTTGCCGAACGTCATCACTGTAGTTATCCTTCTTTTGGTTGCTGCGGTTGTTGCTGATATCGTGAAGAGGGTTGTCATAGGATCAGCCCGAGCTTCAGGAGTACAGTCTGCTAATTTGCTTGGTAAGATCGCTAGCGGATTGATCTGGGTGGTCGCTGTTCTTATGTCATTATCACAGCTTAACATCGGCGTCGCTGTATTGAATACACTCTTCTTGGGTGTTGTGTCAGGTTTGGCACTTGCTTTCGGTCTCGCCTTTGGTTTGGGTGGCAAGGATGTCGCTGCTTATTACTTGGAGAAATTTAAGAGGGAATTAGGTCAGTAATTTATTTTTTAGTTTAGAAGTCAAACAAAAGTCCCCTGCTCCGCCAACCGGCGGAGCAGGGGACTTTTGTTTTGTTTGACTAATCTTCGTTGTTCTTGTACATTATCTAGAGTTAATTATTTTAGTCCGTTGATTTTCTAAGACTAAGGAGGAGGATTTAAATGAGTGGATCTAAGATGACTCGCGATGAGCTTATCGGGCTTATCAAAAACGCCAGTGCTTCCATTCAAGATAAGACAATCTTCTGTAAGGTCATTAATTCGGTTCTGGATAGCGGTCTTTTGATGGAACAGTATTTTTGTGGATTTGGCTCACCTATCGCAGTCAATAGCTCAACATTGGCGGAATGGCGTGCCGGTACTTTGGTACCTCACTCTTCGTTTTGCAAGTCGATCTATACTTATCTCTTGAATACCCTCGAACCCCTAAAAGTAGAGGATAAAACCTAATAAGCCCTTATCTTTTGAGCCCTAGAAATAGGGCCTTTTTTAATGGGATTACAAATGCTTGACATTAAGTTTCATATGAATATACTTATTGATACTGTATAAAACGACTGCATATTGAAATTCAAATTCCCGCCACGGCAACTAGTTTATTCTAGGGTCTTTGTACTGCTGGAGGCGGGCAGGTAAAATTAAATAGTTAGTTAGAGAGAAAAAAATAAAATTATCCCGATTTTTTTATCCCGATTTCTGATAGAAATCGCGGATCCTCGATATTATTAAGTAATATCGGGACAAAATCGAGGATCATCGACCCTTGATTCAAAGAATCGGGGTCGGGACGTGATTTTTAAATTTCCTAATAGGAAATTTAAGGGCGCACGGTGGATGCCTAGACTGAAAGAGGCGATGAAGGACGTGGCGTGGCTGCGATATGCTTCGGGGAGGTGCCTAGCAACCTTTGATCCGAAGATCTCCGAATGGGGAAACCCTCGTGCTGAAGAAGCACGAATCCTTAGATTTAATCTAAGGGAGCGCACCCGGGGAAGTGAAACATCTCAGTACCCGGAGGAAGAGAAAACAAGCAGCTTTGTTTTTCATATGTTCCAATGCTTTGGGATATATGAAAAATAGAGCTTGTGATTTCCTAAGTAGCGGCGAGCGAAAAGGAATCAGCCCAAACCTAACCCGCAAGGGAAGGGTGTTATAAGATGATAATGTAATTAAGTTTAGAAGAGTTAAAAATTCTTTTGTTAGACGAGTTTGCTGGAAAGCAAAACCATAGAGGGTAATAGTCCCGTAGTTAAAAACAAAAGAACTCTTTTATTATTATTCTTGAGTACCTCGAGACACGAATGGCTTGGGGGAATTCGGCGGAACTAACCGCCAAGGCTAAATACTCTTTCAGATCGATAGTGAACAAGTACCGTGAGGGAAAGGTGAAAAGTAGCCCGATGAGGGCGGTGAAATAGACCTGAAACCGTGCGTTTACAAGGAGTCAGAGTACGAGTCGCAAGACCGTACCATGGCGTGCCTATTGAAGAATGAGCCAACGAGTTTATGTGTACTGCACAATTAATCCCGTTATGCGGGAGGAGTTACAGGGAAACCAAGTGTTAATAGCGCGAAAATAAGTAGTACACATAAGACACGAAGCCAAGTGAGCTTACTATGACCAGGGTGAACTTCGACGAGAGTCGAAGGGAGGCCCGAACCGGTATGTCGTGCAATGCATTCGGATGAGTCGTGGTAAGAAGTGAAAAGCTAATCGAACTTGGTAATAGCTTGTTCTCTCCGAAATAGCTTTTGGGCTAGCGTCAAATGTACCCTCTGGGGGTAGAGCACTGGATGGTTCGCACAGGGAGCAATCTCGGCAAACCAATCAAACTCCGAATACCAGAGGTCAATTATTTGGCAGTTAGACCGTGGGGGCTAAGCTCCACAGGTCAAAAGGGGGACAGCCCAGACCTCAATCTAAGGTCCCTAAATCTATGCTAAGTGCAAAAATGAGGAGGTGAAATTTCTCAGACAATGAGGATGTTGGCTTAGAAGCAGCCACCATTTAAAGAAAGCGTAATAGCTCACTCATCCAGAGATTTCGCGCCGTAAATTAGCGGGGCTAAAGCGTAGTACCGAAGGTGAGGATGTCATCGTGCCTCGGCATGATGGCGTGGTAGGAGAGTTTTTCTGTCCGCGGTGAAGAAGTATCCGTGAGGAACTTTGGAGCGACAGGAAGTAAGAATGTTGGCACAAGTAACCACAATGCGGGTTAGATCCCCGCACGTCGAAAAACCAAGGTTTCCTTGGCAACGTTGATCAGCCAAGGGTTAGTCGGGCCTAAGGAGATGGCGAAAGCCGCATCCGATGGACATAGGGTTAATATTCCCTAACTTCTGTATATCTGAAGGAGTGACGGGGTTTAGTATATTTCGCACATTATTGGATTTGTGTTTGTTTTGTAAGGAAGATTCTTAGGAAAATCCGGGAGTCTGCTTTTGATAGCGATTCTAAGCAAAGCATAAATTCTGGGATTCGTCCCGGGAGATGAAGTAAAGCAAGCCTCCAAGAAAAGCTTCTAAGTTAAGTATGCAGGATCCGTACCGCAAACCGACACAGGTGGTTAAGTCGAGAAGACTAAGACGAACGAGTGAGTATTCCCCAAGGAACTCGGCAAAAAAGCGGCCGTAACTTCGGAATAAGGCCTTCCCTACGCAAGTAGGGACGCAGCGAAAGTATCCCTGGCGACTGTTTATCAAAAACACAGCTCCCTGCGAACTCGCAAGAGGATGTATAGGGGGTGACACCTGACCAATGCCAGAAGGTCAAACGATGTCCGTACTATAGCGTAAGTTATAATGCTGAACGTTGTAAGCCCTGGTGAATGTCGGCCGTAACTATAACGGTCCTAAGGTTCTGTAACTTTCTTTAATGAAAGTTGCAGACGGACTGGGACTGTTAAAAAACGGCTAAGAGATGATAAAATGATAAATAGTTAACAAATTTATATAGTTATTACACAACCAAAAAGCTACCTACAATATAGAAATATATTGTCAGTCCAGATGCGGCTACCTAGAGACCAGCGCCGCACGTCCTACTTGTTAAAGAGAGGATGAAGATAGAGTCCAACTTCGAGGAATAGTTGAGCGAAATTCCTTGTCTGGTAAGTTCAGACGCGCACGAATGGTGTAACGACTGGGGAACTGTCTCGGGGAACAGCTCGGTGAAAATACAGTACCGGTGAAGATGCCGGTTACCTGCAGTTAGACGAAAAGACCCCAGGAGCTTTACTACAGCTTAATATTGAGTATACGTTTTAGACGCGTAGCATAGATGGGAGGATTTGAGAGTTTGATTTCGGTTGGACTTGATCCGTCAGTGAAATAACATTCTTTTGAAGGGTATACTCTAACCTTCACAGTAAAAATGTGAGGAAACAGTATTTGGTGGGTAGTTTTAGTGGGGCGCTATCCTCCTAAAGAGTAACGGAGGAGCCTATTAAGGTTGGCTAAACGTGAATGGAAACCATGTTGATAGTGCATTGGCACAAGCCAGCTTAACTGTAAGACGTACTTGTCGAGCAGATGCGAAAGCAGAGCAAAGTGAACCGACGGTCCGCGTTAGAGGCGGCCGGAGATTATCGGACAAAAGCTACCCTGGGGATAACAGGCTAGTACCACCCGAGCGTCCATAGCGACGGTGGTGTTCGGCACCTCGATGTCGGCTCATCTTATCCCGGGGCTGGAGAAGGTCCCAAGGGTATGGCTGTTCGCCATTTAAAAAGATACGCGAGCTGGGTTCAGACCGTATAGTAGATAAATTATCAATTTACAATTATTAATTTCCAATAAATTTTCAATGTTTCAATTTTAAAAATTGATTCACTGTATCATTTGTTGAAAATTGTAAAATTAAAAATTGAAAATTTTGTCTTTTGTACCGTCTGAATCCTCAGAGGATTATATTTAGTACACACAAATATTCTGTTTACTTGAATCACGGCGGCCCCGATATTTAATAATATCGCGGGGTGAAGTTGACTAATTTCGGTAGAACCCCACGCGGGCAATACCTAGGGAAGTGCGCAAGCACGCCCGTAGAGACTAAACGTCAGCCAGCGATCGTAAGATCGTTGAAGCTATAGTCCAATGCACGCAGCAATGCGTGAAGAACATGCGTGAGACAGGTTGGTCTCCTATCTACTGTAGGCGTTGATTATTGAGAAGATTTGCTCCTAGTACGAGAGGACCGGAGTGAACTGACCTCTGGTGTGCGAGCTGTCCTGCCAAGGGCATTGCTCGGTAGCTAAGTCGGGATTGGATAACCTCTGAAAGCATCTAAGAGGGAAGCCAACTTCAAGATTAGTAATCGTTTGAGATCCCCAAGAGATGATTGGGTCCACGCAAGTGGTTCCGTTGCCGCAAGGTAACGGGAGATAGGCTCTAGGTGTAATGCGAGTAATCGTTTTAGCCGAGGAGTACTAATGGATCGATTCCTATTAGGAAATTTGAAAGTCACGAATTTATTTTTTTCTAAAATTTAATTTACCAAAAAATCGAGTCCTTTGTGTTGGTGGTTTGACGTGGTGGCCACACCTGATAACATTCCGAACTCAGAAGTTAAGCACCATAGTAGCGATGATACTCTTTTGGAGGGGAAAGTAGCTAACCGCTAACACAAAGCACTTGATCTATAGTATTGGATAAACCCTCTTATTGAGCATAGGGAGGACATTTTAAATATGTTATCATTAACTTATATTATAAATAATAGATAATAGAATTATTAATATGGAAGGACTTAAGGGACCAGAGAAAACCAATTCTGTAGAAGAGTTGTTAGAGAATGAGATTTCTGAAATTTTAAAAAAGAGATCAGACATACGTCTCAAGTTAAAAGATTTAGAAATTTTGACGGAGCCGAAACCCAGCTACAGATCACAAGAAGATATTGATGAAGCAAGGAGGTTGCGAGATCAAGAAAAAGAATTGTATGCCGAAGAGATGACAGCAGAAAAGAAACTTGCCGTTATGTTTTTTTCAAATAGTGAACAACTTCAAGAATCAGCGATAGAAAGGAGAGAGATAGTTAGTAAAATAAAAAGTTTAAAGCAACAATTAGATCTGTTGGAACTTAAAAAACAAAAAATAGATAATATAGTACTCTTTACTAGCAGTCCATCGACTTTTGGGATAAAATTAAAATAATCACTCAAAATTATTGCAAGCGAGATATTTTGTAATTTTGACGCAGTGGTCCCGCCTTACAGGCGCAGTACACCTTTTGGATTTTTTGCTTCGCTATGCTCGCAAAAATTCTCAAAAGGTCTTGCGAAGCTCCAGGTATTCGCTTCTCACCTGATAACATTCCGAACTCAGAAGTTAAGCACTGTAGTAGCGATGATACTCTTTTGGATGGGAAAGTAGCTAACCGCTAACACAAAGCACTTGATTTTCAATTTTTTTAAGAGACTAAGCACTGTAGTAGTGACCCGCCTGCCATCGCCTGCAGGCGAAGCCAATGGCGGGCAGGTGATACTCTTTTGGCGGGGTGAGCCCTGTTAAGGGCGCAAGACCTTGAATATTTCTTTTTAGAAATGTGAAAGGTGTACAGCTTCTGTAAGAAGGGTAGCTAACCGCTAGAACTAAGTATTGAATAAAATCTCAAAATAAGTACCATACAATAAAGTTGGGTGGTTCTTTGTGTTAAATAAAGGAGGTGATCTGAATGTCCAAAAAGAAGAAAAAAGGTAATAAGGGTAAGAGAAAAGATAAGAAGAAGAGAGAAAGCGAGTCTAATTTCTGGCAGAGAGACTGGGGTGGTCCTGAAGGTGTGCCAAGTAGGCGTCGAAGCCCTGGTGAGCTGGATGATTGGGATGGAAAAACTGATCATCGATAAATTTTGAGTTTACCACGGTAAGCCTGTCTGCCGCCCCGATCAACGGGGCTTTTATTTTTGGAAATTTTGAAAAAATTGGCATTAAGATTATAATCTACCTATGTCGACTTGGGCTGTTAAAAGAAGATTGTATTATTTCGGGGCGGTTTTTGTTTTTTTTGCGCTGATATTTACAGCGTTGTATTTTGTATTTATTAGGGTGCCGGCCAGCTGTACAGATGGCTTAAAAAATCAGAATGAGATCGATGCCGACTGCGGGGGTGCTTGTAGACGCGTCTGCGAAGTAGAAGTGAGCCCTCTTATCAAGACATGGACTAGGCTCTTCAAGACTGTTGATGGCAAGTATGACGCCGCTGCGCTTATTGAGAATCCAAACTTTGGTTTGGGTATTAAGGAGCTTAGCTATACTTTTAAGTTTTATGATGCGAAGAATCTATTCGTCACAGAGAAAAGCGGAAAGGTTTTTGTGAATGCTCGCGATAAGTTCATTATTTTCGAATCCGGCCTCGATACCGGCAAGAGGATCCCAATGAAGGCGACCATAGAGTTTAAGCCTATGATATGGTCAAGAGTAGATCCAAAGAAGAGTAAGTTGCCGATAGTGGTTCAGGGTCAACATCTGATCGAAGGCCAGACACCACGATTGGCGGCTGAGATAATAAATAATTCAATTCTTGATCTGACTGATATGGTTATTACGGCTGTGGTTTACGACGAAGATAACAACGCGATAGCTGTAAGTCAAACCTTTATAAATTACTTAAAGAAAGGGGTGACTGATAAGATATCATTCACCTGGCCTGAGCCTTTCGCGGTAACCCGACCGACGATTGAGATTTATCCGAGAGTCAATCTTGTGAATGAGATCTAGTAGATTCTCAAAATTCTTTAATATTGACTGGATCCTTATCGGAGCCACCCTACCCCTTCTTTTTTTTGGTCTGTCTACGATGTCATCCTTTACTGGCGACAATCTACTGGCTGATAAGCAGATGATTTGGATCCTCATCTCATTCACGGTCTTTTTCGTATTCAGTTTTATTGATTGGAGGTTTTTAAAAAGAAGTGATATTTTGTTTGTTCTTTTCTTGATCTCATCTGCTACACTTTCACTCCTTTTTATAATGAGAAGTATCAAGGGTGCCAGGAGTTGGTTTGATCTGGGAAGTATCTCTCTACAACCTGCCGACTTTGTAAAATTAATTCTAATATTGATCCTCGCTAAGTATTTCTCAAGACGGCATATAGAGATAGCACACGCTAAGCATATCTTCATCTCCGGCATATATGCCCTTGTCCCATTTATATTAGTACTTCTTCAGCCTGCATTAGGGGGAGCAATCATTATCTTTCTTATTTGGCTTGGAATGGTTTCGGTGTCTGGAGTTTCGAATAAGCACCTTGCGGCTGTTTTTTTGGCCGGCATTTTGGTTTTTGCCATGCTTTGGGGGTCTGTTTTTAAGCCATATCAAAAACAAAGAATCATGACTTTCATTAATCCCGAAGCGGATATACGCGGAAGCGGGTACAATGCCCTTCAGGCGGAGATTGCTGTTGGTTCCGGCCAGATATTCGGCAAGGGGATTGGGTATGGTACGCAGTCGCACCTTAAGTTTCTACCAGAGTATCAGACCGATTTTATCTTCGCTGCTTTTGCTGAGGAGTGGGGATTGATAGGGGTGCTCATTTTACTGCTCTGTTTCGCGGTCATTTTTTGGAGGATAATCTACAATAGTTTTAAAAGCGGATCTAATTTTGAGGCACTATTCGGTTTGGGTTTAGCGATCTTCTTTATGAGTCACTTCACTGTAAATGTAGGTATGAATCTCGGTCTCCTGCCTGTCACCGGTATCACTCTCCCTTTTGTTAGTTATGGCGGGTCGCACCTTCTGGCTGAATTCGCCGGCCTCGGCATCCTAATGAGCATGCGTCGCTACTCCCGTGTTACACATCGTGATAACATGAAGAACGAATTCCTAGGTCCGGTTTGATTTAGGTTTATTTATGAGTTATGATGGGCAAATGATAGATTACCTTAGGAATCTCTATAAAACCGATACCTTATCAGGAATTACCAGAGATTTGGGGCAAGTTTTTTTCGCTTCAGTGTTTCTTAATTCACTCATGTCTGACAGCGGAGATAATATGACCATAATAGCGGGACTAGTTTTGGCCTTTTTCTCTTGGTGTCTTGCTTTATTATTAGCAACAAATTAAATATATGATTAATAATAATTACGTAGAATCTATGATAAATTTCTATATTTTAGGAGGCCTTGTTCTTGTCGTTTTAACTCTACTTGGGATACTCGCAAAAAGGAATAGCTAATTTTGTATTGTATGGATATTACAATAAAATTTTATATTTTAGGGGGAATTATAATCACTATTATGGTTCTCCTTGTTGTACTCGCAAAACAGGGTAAATAGATTCTTAATGAGCATGCGCCGCTACTCCCGCGCTACCCATCGCAACAACATGAAGAACGAATGCCCCGGCCCGGCTTGATTCCTTGGGGTCCCGGACCCCAAGTAGTTAATTAATCAAACATTAAACTCGAAATTTCTTTGTCATTTTTCTTTTTTTCTATCATTAATTCAAGAGCCTCTTTTGCAAAAATTTCATATTCTTTTGTTGTTTTGAATTGCCCTAAGATAATATCTTTTTCACAAAAAGCCCTTTCTTTTGTTCGGTATTCTTCCCAACTGGATTTGATTCTATTTTCAAGATTCGGTGGCCCAAGACCGTGTACTAAATTGTTTAGATTCACATACGTGCTCACATGTAGTAAATAATCATTTGAAGAGATATGTTTGGCCTTAAATCTGCCCTGAAAGAGGGATCCGACGCGCTTATTTTTTTCGTTAAAATAGCTAGCATAACCGCCTCCTATCTTGGCCATTAAAAGACTGATGCCGTTATCTACTAGCTGCTCCAGTAGAAAATGATAATGGTTTGGATTTAAACAATAAGCTATGAAATTTACCAATTTGCCATCTTTATTGTCAGATAAACTGTCTTTGTAAAAAGTTTTTTCGTAAATACTTCCGATGGGTTCGGTTGTATTGAAGTCGTTCATACCCTGAAAGAATCTGAGCACATCTGCCTCATCCATGAAGATATCTCGTTTGTCGACACCGCGGTTGAATACATGATAATACTCACCAGTTACGAATTTTTCTTTGCGCATCGAGATAGCCTATCATTTGGGGTCCCGGACGCCAAGTACGCCAAGTAGACGGAAGCTGATAGATGTTGGTCGCCATTCCCGCGCTACCCACTGCGAGTGAAGAACGAGTTACTGTGCCTGGTTTGATCTGTTTGTGTTGTTGCCCTCGTAACCTTTTATTTTCTTTTTAGTTATATTATTAAGGTGAATATATATAAGCTATTTGATAAATAAAAGGAGGCCTATATGATGATCGGGGCGTGGGGTTCTAGGTATGATAAGCATACTAAAGAGCTTATAAAGCAGCTTAAGACGGAAGATGATAGTTTGCGTCTTGTTTCCGAAGTCACGCAAAAGATAATGTCAAAAGCATTGGAATCAAAAGATCCTGTTCATGCATTGAAGATACTATCTGGCTTGCTGTTCAGAAATGACTACTATTCATGTTGTAGAATATCTAAATTTTCATCTTCAACTGGCGAGCCCGTCACTTATACATGGAGCGAAAGGGGGACTTGGGACGGTCTACTCTGGTTGGGAGGCTTTAATGGTTTAACCCTACGAAGCAATAGCCCTCTTTATCACCCACTTCTTAAACTACTGCCAGTCGACAAGTTGGTCCTTGTGAAGATTGGTAAAGATAAGATTTTTGTTAAGCATCATGCTGAGGATTGTCAGGGTGGAGGCACAGTTCCAGCTTTCATTGAATTTAGAAGGGACGACTCTGCGGATCTTGTGGTTATAGAATAGTCAGATTGTATTGCCACCGACAGGTGGCTTTTTACTTGCAGGAAATTATCGATATAGGTTAATAGTTTCCTCTAACATCTTTTTGAG
>JAUSIP010000016.1 GCA_030648005.1 bacterium | reverse complement strand
TTTGTCTGCATGAACTATATATAGCAAAACCAGTAATGTCAAAGAAAACTCGAAGTGAGTCTTCCTATATCGATATAGGAAGACTCACTTCGAGTTTTCTTTGACATTACTGGTTTTGCTATATATAGTTCATGCAGACAAAGTTCGCTCCTTGAAATCCCGCTTTGCGGGAGGAGATAAACATGGCCACCTCGTTGATTGTCCTATTTTTCGCTATCTTTGGCCTCAGCTGGCTCACTGCCCGAGCAGCCGGTCGTTCCTGGTCTGATTCGAAAGTGATCGAAGGTTGGCCCGGGGAGATCGTGTCTTGTTCCGCCTTCATTTCCGCTCTCGGATTCACTTGGTGTTATTGGACACCATTAGCTATGCTGGCTTATGCAATGGGTTGGATGTCGGGAAATTATCTTGAGGCGGAGCTCTTTCTTGCCTGGCCGATAGCCATTATTGTGATAGATAGTGTGGGGTTGGGTCTCTGGATGAACTCCTTGATGGATCGTTGGCGCTGGGGTGATATCGCGCGAGATCTTCAGGGTGCATGGGAAACTTATACTGAATATCACAGCAGATACGAAGTGATCCGTTTCCTTCCTCACATATATGAACAGCTTCGTAGGGCAGTTAACGGCGAGGTCAGTAAGAATAAATTGGTTATATTCTCTGCATACATTCCGATGTCGATATTCCTGCTTCTTTTCGCCGGCCCACTGACTACTACATGGATCATTCGTGATAGCGCTAAAAAGCACGCCCGTCGGTTCGCATGTGACATCCGGGGGGTTTCCTGCTGAGAAGTTCTAGACAAACCCCTTCCGGTCATCGGAGGGGATTTTTTTATTGACACCATATAGTAGCAGTGATAGTCTGAAAAATAGATATCAGCCCTTAAACAATTTAAAGGAGGGGAGGTGTTATGTCGCACTCTGACGACCAGGACGACGATATTGAGGTCGATAAGCTCTACGAGAGACTTTTGGGGATAATCAGATCCTACTGGAACTACACTGATGTTTCGAATGTTCAAAACTATGATGAACTCACTGTGGCGGTGGCAGATAGAGAGCTCGCTCTGATCTATCCGCCCGGCAAGATGCCAACATTTGGCCGACCATTTAACCGGACGAGCCCGCTCAATTTCCTGCTGGCGGCCATAGCGAGTATCTGTACTGTGTCTTCCCTGGTTGTTTTTGCCGGTATGGCTTTTACTTTGCTAGCTGTTCTTACTGTTGGTGAGACGATCTGGGTGTTGCCGTCCATTATCGCCGCGCATTATATCTTGACTCCTATCATTGCTCTCTCGGTCTTCACCGCTGGCGCAGCTATCCGCAGAGTGGACAAGCGGATCACTAGGGAGAAGTTGCTAAAGCAGGCGAAGAGAAAGCTTAAGGATCCGAAGCTTAACTATGAGGAACAGTGCTATCTAAAAATGGTTAAGGTTAACGCACGTATTAGTGAGGCGCTGGCCCCCTGGAAGGCAAAGTTGCTTGAGTATAAAGAAGTTCTTAAGCAAGTTGAAGCATCGATCAAGAATGTTAAGGACGTCGACAGCATAAACTCAGCATATGCCCTCGAGAAAGCTTCTCCGTCAATGATTCTTTATGTGCAATTAATTGAGAAGATCAAAAGGGTTCAGAAGAAGATCGCAGAAATCGAGGATAAGGGTGCTAATGCGGATGTTGAATTTCTTGCATCTCAAGCTTTGGCTCCGTTGATCACCGCAGGCGACAAGATCAAGAGTGTTAGTGATGGCACTATGGATCAAGAGCTCGAAGCTTTGCAGAGCCTGACGAAGAAGGAGATGACAGAGATCGATAGGGATATTCAAGACATCAACGATGAACTTCTGATCAGGATAGGACTCCCACAGATCGAGGAGAAGAAGTCTGGCGGTTCCGAAGATCCCACAAAATAAATTCTTTCCTCCTACACCGAGTAGGAGGATTTTCTTTTTAGTTGTCAATTTTATCGTGATGTGGTATTCTTACGCTCTTATGGAATTAGAAAATTTACGAAATATCGCGATCATCGCGCACGTTGACCACGGCAAGACAACCTTGGTTGATTCTCTTTTGCGTCAGTCGATAACGAACATCAAGCAAGACCTGCTTAAAGGAGAGTTAATAATGGATTCGAATGAGATAGAGCGCGAGCGTGGTATCACCATCTTCGCCAAGAACGCCTCTGTTGTGTGGAACGGTGTTAAGATCAACATTTTGGATACTCCCGGTCACGCCGACTTCGGAGGCGAAGTAGAGCGTGTGCTGACTATGGCTGACGGAGCGCTTCTTGTTGTGGATGCTAAGGAGGGTCCAATGCCTCAGACTAGGTTCGTATTGAAGAAGGCCCTTCAGCTCGGACTCAAAATTATCTTGGTTATAAACAAAATGGACAAACCGGATGCAAGGCCGGACTTCGTATTGGATGAGGTATTTAATCTTTTCGTCGAGCTTGGTGCGACTGATGAACAGGCTGACTTTCCGGTCGTCTATGCTGTCGCTAAGCTCGGCAAGGCTTCTAACGACATGACGCTTGATAGTATGAAGGACATCACTCCTATATTTGAAACTATCGTGAAAAATATTCCTCCAGCTAAGAGAGACATCGACGGGCCATTTCAGTTTCTTGTTGTGACCATCTCCGCCAATGACTTCAAGGGACGTATTGCGACAGGTAAGATCTATAGAGGCAGAGTTAGGAGTGGGGACACAGTGGCTCTTATAAGAAGAGACGGCACGAAGGCAAATGTGAAGATCACATCACTGATGACTTCGGCTGGCTTAGATAAGGTGGACATAGAGGAAGGATTCGCCGGAGACATTGTTCATATTGCAGGTTCCCCTGATGTGATGATAGGAGAGACTTTTGCAGATAAGGAACATGCTGATCAACTAACACCGCTCAAGATCGACGAACCGACCATCCAGGTTGTTTTTTCCGTTAATGCTTCGCCTTTCGCCGGTAGAGAGGGGACGTATCTTACATCTCGCCAGATACGAGACAGACTTTATAAAGAGATGGAGACGGACGTAGCGCTCCGCGTGAAGGATACCGATTCACCAGACAGCTTCTTGGTGGCCGGACGAGGAGAACTTCACCTCGGAATTTTAATAGAGAGAATGCGCCGAGAGGGATTTGAATTTCAAGTTGCTAAGCCTCAGGTTATTTATAAAGAGATGGACGGCAAGAAGATGGAGCCTTACGAGCAGGTGTTCATCGAGGTGCCTGACACTTATACCGGTATTGTCATTGAGAAGATGGGTTCACGCGGGGGAGACATGAAGGATATGCGCTCTGAGCTTGGTGTCACTCACTTCAATTTCGTCATTCCAACCAGTAGATTCTTCGGCTACAGAACAAGATTTATGACTGACACGAAGGGTCTGGGAATTATGAACACTCTTTTCTTTGATTACTTGCCTGCTGTAGAACTCGCTCCGATGCCTCACGGCTCTATCATCGCCTACGAAGAGGGTCAGACAACCGCTTACGCTCTTGATACCGCCCAGCAGAGAGGCACGCTCTTTATTGGCCCTCAAGTTGAGGTTTATCGTGGACAGGTTATCGGCCAGACTTCGCGGGATGAGGATCTAGAAGTTAATGTCTGCAAGAAGAAGGAATTGACCAACATGAGAAGCAAGTCTAGCGACGGCATCACATTCCTCGATCCGCCACGACCCATGAATGTGGAATCCTCACTTGAATATTTAGGCGACGATGAACTAATGGAAGTCACTCCGCTGAATATTCGCATCCGAAAGGAGGTGGTTGGAAAGAGAAAGGGGAAGTAATATACTTAAAAAGTGAATATGTTAGAGCATGTGGATATAAAGCCCCATACGACTTTTGGGGTGGGTGGGATGGCCAGGTATTTTGTTGAAGTTGAAAGTTCGGCTGAATTGATCGAGGCTATTAACTTTGCGAAAAAGTCTGATATCCGCTATGTGATAATTGCAGGAGGAAGTAATCTGGTTTTTGGTGACGGCTTGCTTGATATGCTGGTGATCAAGATGATGTCGCCGAAGGATATTTTTAACTACATAAGACTTCAAGATGGAAATGTGGTTTGTGACGCTGGTGTTACGTTGATGGATTTTATCAATTGGAGCATCAGATACGGACTTTCGGGTCTGGAAGCACTTTCTGGAATTCCCGGATCTGTCGGCGGAGCTATCGTTGGCAACGCCGGCGCTTATGGACAGAATATAAGCGGGCCACTTGTTGAAGTAGAGATTTTTGATGGAGAAGATATTCGTACATTAACTAAGGAAGAGTGCGGATTTACATATAGAGATTCAATATTTAAGAATAAATCGTGGGTAGTTTTGTCTGCAAAATATTCTTTCACACGAGACGATCCGGAGGTTTTAAAGAAAAAGTCTAAAGAGATAATAGAGACCAGAAATAAGAAATATACGCCAGGGATAAAATGTCCGGGAAGTTTCTTTAAGAATATTTTAATAGAGAATATTCCGGAGGCTAGTCTAAAACATTTACCCAAAGACAGAGATTACTTTGGTAAGGTTGTGGCCGGATATTTACTGGAACAGGTTGGTGCGAAGGGGATGAAAGAGGGCGGAGTTGAGATCGCCAACTTCCACGGTAATCTCTTGATGAACACTGGCGAGGCGACATTTAAGGATGTTATAACTCTGGCGGAGAAATTAAAGAAGTTAGTTTTAGATAAATTTGGGATACAGCTTGAAGAAGAGGTGCGATATATAAGGTAAGTATAAGGGAAAAGTATAAGTATAAAAAAACCCTGCGCAATCGCGCAGGGGGGGGTGAGGATGTGTGGTGTATTAGTCGACAAGTATGGAGGAGGGCACTATATAGTTCTCAGTTAGTTCCAGTCCCCGATAGATCGTCTCTAGTATTGTCATGATCTCTGATTTGGTTTTGTTTGAGATCAGCGATTTGAGCAGACTGTCCTTGTTGGACTTAACCTCATCATCCACACTTCCTCTTTCACTAACCTTAAATAATCCTGGCACGTGGGTGACCTCGACCTGAAATTTTGTCTCGTCTGTTAGTCTGTAAACGATACGGATATGTTCGACACCAGTATCTCGGTCGAAGGTTTGTTCTTCTGATCTGTCGTAAGAGACAATGAAGTTTTCTTCATCATAAGATATTCTAGCCATCCCATAATCGACAGAAGATGGATCCGAGATTCGAATTACTGTTACGGTCGTTTTTTGCTTTTGTTCGATCGGTGACACCGGCTCTTCTTTTGGTTCATTCGCTGTGGCTGGACTGTATGAAGGGGGCGGAGTAGTGGAAGCATCCGGAGGGGTACTGAGTTCATGGTACTTCCGCATCACTGCCCTTAGTTCTTCCTCACTCCTCTCTGGTTGCCCTGTCGTGTTAGGAAGGGGAATGTTAAAGAATCCGCAGAACCAGGCGAGCATAACCATGTACATGATGGTTTTCGGCAGTAGAAACCGATTTTCATCCATCTAGCGTCCCCCTTTGTCAATGTAAAAGTAAAAGATCGTCACTCTCTTTTGTTATTATACAACCTTTAATTTAATAAGTCAAGAACTTTAGCAGAAATGATTTTTATTGTATACTCATTGTATGTCTGAATATATTCCAACTATAGGCCTCGAAATACATGCCGAGCTGAAAACCAAGACCAAGATGTTCTGTAATTCGGCGAACGATGCAGAGGAGAAACGGCCGAATGTGAATATCTGTCCGGTTTGCATGGCGCATCCCGGCACTCTTCCTGTTATTAACAAGCAGGCCGTTCTGCATGTTCTCCGTGTAGGTACTGCGCTTAGTGGAACACTGGCCGACTTTAGTGAATTCGACCGCAAGAACTATTTCTACCCGGACATTCCTAAAGGCTTTCAGATTAGTCAGTACAAGTACCCACTCGTTTCCGGTGGAAAGTTGAATGGCGTTGATATCACTCGTGTTCATCTTGAAGAGGATACTGCTAAATCTTTCCACTTCAACGGACGAAGTGATACTTTCCTGGACTTTAACCGCGCTGGCATGCCTCTGATGGAGTTGGTGACCGAACCTGTCATTAAAGATTCAAAACAGGCGGCAGACTTCGCTAAGGAGCTTCAGCTTCTACTTCGCTATCTTGGTGCATCGGAGGCGAACATGGATAAGGGCCAGATGCGCGTTGAGGCCAATATTTCTGTAAGTAAAGATCCGAATAAATTCGGTACCAAAGTTGAGGTTAAAAACCTAAACTCTTTCAAGTCTGTGGCCCGCGCCATTGATTATGAGCTGAAGAGGCAGGCGGAAGCGCTAGATAAGGGTGAAGTGATTTTACAAGAGACACGCGGCTTTGATGAGAATACCGGCAAGACTTTTGCTCAAAGATTAAAAGAAACCAGTCAGGACTACAGATATTTCCCTGAGCCTGATTTGCCGAAGTTGAAACTTAGCGAGGTACCGGAATTTCAAAATCTTAAAGCCACTATGCCCGAACTGCCGTGGGAGAAGAGGAAGAGACTCTCGGAGAAATTTGGCTTGCGAGAGGAGGCGGTGGATCTTTTTGTTATTGATTTGGTTATGTCGGACTTTTTTGAAGCCGTTGTTAAGGAACATCTAAATGACAAAGAGTTTGTGTCTCTAACTAGCAACTACATAACTTCTGATCTGGCCTCTTTAGTTAAGGCTGTTTCAGACGAAGTTGAACTAGGCTACGAAAAGATAAGTATAAAACCGCACGATTTCGAGGCGCTGATGGTTATGACGCAGAAGGGCGATGTCTCTTCTCGTGGCGCAAAAGATATTTTAGCTGTTATGTTTAAGGAAGGCGGGGAGCCGGATATTATAGCCGAAGTGAAGGGATTAATACAGAAGAGCAATGAAGATGAGCTAAAGGTAATGGCTAGTGAGATAATAAAAGAGAATGAGAAGGTGGCAGCTGAATTTAAGGCTGGCAAAGAAGCTTCACTTCAGTTCTTGGTAGGCCAGGCGATGAAGAAGTCCAAGGGTTCGGCTAATCCAAAGTTGGTGGCTGAGGTGTTTAGGGAGCTATTAAAATAAGTGATTGTTGACTTAGATCAGGCAATTTGCTAGCATACATGAACTTATGTTAATGATCAGATTACAGCGAGTAGGACGTAAGAACGACCCCTCCTTCCGAGTGGTTCTTACTGATTCTAAGAATGGCCCAAGAAGCGGTAGATATTTGGAAATTTTAGGTGCGTACGATGCCAGAAAGGGCAAGGCTCAGTTGGTTAAAGATAGAATAACTCACTGGATGTCTGTGGGCGCTAAACCATCAGGCACTCTTCATAATCTTTTAGTATCGCACAAGGTTTTGAAGAGTAAGAAGATTAACGTCTTGCCACAAATAAAGAAAGTTGAAGCAGTAAAGGAAGCTAAAGCAGAAGTTAAGCCTGAAGTTAAGGCTGAGGCTCCTGTTGAGGCTACTGCATAAGTTCTCGTTGTATTTTTAAATACCTTCTGTTATAATGTCGTTTAAGCAGTAAGATAAGTCGAACAAGACTGCACTTTACAAAGATAGAAATAAGGCAATGGAAAAAGACCAAGTATTTCTCGATGTTGTTATTAAGTCACTAGTAGATCATCCGGAGTCGATTAAGATCAATCGAGCCGTAGATGAGATGGGAGTTCTCCTAACTCTCGATGTTCACCCGGAAGATATGGGTAAGGTTATCGGCCGATCAGGCAACACTGCCAAGGCTATTAGGACACTGCTCCGAGTTGTTGGCATGAAGAATAATGCCAGAGTTAACTTGAAGATTAGCGAGCCGGAAGGAGGCAAGGGTTACACAAAGCCTTCAGCTACTAAAACAGTAGATGAGGCCATGAACGATTTGAAGCTCTAATTTAGCGTATAAAAATAAGAATTTAAATTACAAAAACACCCTTTACATTGGGGTGTTTTTGTTTTAGTATGAGCCGATGGCGAAGGTTACTTACCATATAATAACGATATTTCCGGAGGCTTTCGGCTCCTATCTTGGCGAGTCTATATTGGCGCGGGCGATTGAGAAGGGGATTATTGATGTGAAGATATACAATCCGCGAGATTTTACTACTGATAAGCACAGGAAGATGGATGACAGACCATATGGCGGAGGGCCGGGGATGGTGATGTATGCGGAGCCGATACTGAAAGCGGTAGAACAGATAAAAAATAGCTTAAAATCGGAGATCCGACCTACGCAGGTTAAGGTTATTTTATTTTCAGCACAGGGGAAGCAGTTTACGAACGAGATGGCTAGGAAATTCTCAAAGAAATATAAGAATATCATTTTAATAGCCGGGCACTATGAAGGGATTGATGCCAGAGTTACAAAAATATTAAAAGCAGAGGAGATCTCTATCGGACCCTATGTTCTGACCGGCGGAGAACTGCCGGCTATGGTTCTAGTCGATTCAATCTCCCGCCAGGTTACGGGAGTTTTGGGTAAGCATGAATCTTTGGAGGAAGAACGAGTTGCAGCTAAAGAGGTGTACACCAGACCGGAAGTATTTGAATTCAAAGGTAAGAAGTACCGAGTGCCTAAGGTAATGCTCTCCGGTAACCATAAGCTGATAGAGGAGTATAAGTTGAAAAATAAGTAGTCGCCTGTTATATTGGGGTTAGTTTTTTGTTAATTGAAAATAAAGAGGGGGTGTGAAATGGATTTTAAGGATCAGGCAGGTAAAAGCAGAGACTATGAGCCGGGTGTTGTGTTTGTGAAGTTTACTAGATTAGTTACCGAAAAAGAAGCAAGGGATATTGCAGAATCTCTTGGATATGTACTCGGCAAGAAACTCACTAAGCATAATTGGTATCGTGTCACCGTCCCGGAAGGCCAGGAGCAGTATGCCATCGGAGAATTTCGAGTCCACGACCTGGTTGTTACCGCTAATTAATCGACAATTTGCTTAAAACGCGATAGATTATGCTTTGTTATGCAAAAGGAAAAAGGTGAGATAATGAACAGAAGGCGTGTCTGGATCAGAATTGCCGGCAATGGTAAGAACATCGCAGAGGGTAGTGGACTTCATTGGAGATGTTATATTAACGACATAGATCTTGAGGAGCCTATCGATAGGTGGAATATTGTGGGAGATGCTACCAGTGAGAACTTCATACCAAGAACTAACCCCAAGAGGGACAAGAACGGTTTAACCGCTTGGATTGATATATATGGGGACATTGTTATTGATAAGGATAGAGTGGCTCAGATTCATCTCAGGGCTTTATAAACGACCTTATTGAAGGGGGAGGTGCGCCAGTGACAGAGGATGAGATTCGTGCGCACAGTAGAATTATCCGAGTGAAAGTTGAAAGACTTCGTAGGTTGATCAGCGGTCTCAATAGCGAGTTGTCTATCCACGAAGCTGAGCTCCTGATTCTGGAGCGACAATGCAAGCATAGGTTTGTCGACTATTATTGCGAGATCTGCGAAACACCTGACCCATCTGCCGGCTTCTGCTGAAGCCATTCATGATTCGCCCCGTCTGCCCCAGGTAGACGGTTTTTTCTTTTGCGTGCCCCGTGTAGAAGTCCAAAGTATTCAACATTCAAAAAAATAAGAGAAATTACAGAGGCTCTATATGCACAGACTTCTAATGGGGTCAAAGGAGTTATCCACCTACTGGGTTGACATATAAGGCAAGGAGGTATATGATATAAATTAATCCTTGCAAGATTGAGTTAATGGTAGTAAAGGATACCGTACAATTTATCAGAAAATCTGGAATACGCCTTATTCTATAAAGCTATTCTGGAGATAAGAAAGCTTAATCTTGCAAACTTATCTAAACACAACTTCGCGACAAAAGCGCCGAAGGTAAGAACCCGCAACTTTGACGGGTTATTTTTAATAATAACTTATTAACCGTATGGAACTGATAAAGAAGAAATTTTTCTCCCTGTACAAGAAGCCGATGATCAAGCTTCCTGACTTGGTAGAGATGCAGAGGAACTCCTACAAGTGGGTTATTGATACTGGTCTAGCTGAGCTCTTTAAGGAGTTCTCGCCGATTAAGGACTACACAGGCAAGAAGTTCGAGCTTGAGTTCCAGGACTTCCAGCTCGACCAGCCTAAGTTTGATGAGCACCATGCTAAGGCCAATAAGCTCTCTCTTGATGCGCCGCTTCGCATTAGAGTCAAGCTGACCAATAAGATGAACGGCAACGAGAAGGAGCAGGAGATTTTCCTCGCCGATCTGCCTGTCATGACCGACCACGGCACCTTCATTATAAATGGAGTAGAAAGAGTTATAGTGCCACAACTAGCTAGAAGCTTCGGAGTCTTTTTCAATACTAACGAGATCAAAGGTAGGAAGTACTTCGGCGCTAAAATCATGCCGGTCAGAGGCGCTTGGATAGAGATCGAGTCTGATGCGGATGGCAATATGTACGTGAGGGTAGACAGGAAAAGAAAATTCCCTATTTCTTCTTTGTTGCGAATTTTTTCAGGTCTCACAGATAAAGAGATCATGGAGAAGGTTGGACATATCGATACTGCATTTGAGGGCGGGGTGCCTTTCATTAAAAACTCTTTCCATAAGGATCCGGCTAAGAGTATCGACGAGTCGTATCTGGAAGTTTACAAGCGTCTCCGCGACAGCGACATTGTCACCGTATCTTCAGCTAAGGAGTTCATCAACGATCTTTTTGGAGTAGAGCGTTATGACCTATCCTTAGTTGGACGATTCCGCTTCAATAAGAGATTTGAGAAGCCGATTGGCGAGAAGGACTTGGCTGTTAGGACACTTTCGCTTGATGACTTCGCTATTATTTTGAACCAGATCAACTACCTGAACAATACCCCTGGTGCAGCCGAAGATGACATCGACCATATGGGACTACGAAGAGTACGAGCTATCGGAGAAATGCTTCAGCTTAAGATGAGAGTCGGTATGTCTCAAATGAAGAGAAACATCCAGGATAGAATGTCTACTGTAGATGAAGACACAACTCTCCCGATACAGCTTGTCAGCCCAAGACCTCTGCAGGCCAGAATAAAGGAGTTTTTCAATACTAACCAACTGTCACAATTCATGGGACAGGAGAATATCTTGTCTGAACTTGAGCACTTACGAAGACTTTCAGCCTTCGGACCGGGTGGTTTAACTAGAGAGCGAGCCGGTTTTGAAGTTCGCGACGTTCACACTTCACACTATGGAAGAGTTTGTCCGATCCAGACTCCGGAAGGCCCGAACATCGGTTTGATCTTAACTCTTTCTTCTTATGCCAAGGTTAATGAGTTGGGTATTATCGAGACACCATACATTAAGGTTAAGAATGGCAAGATTACGGATGAAGTAACACACATGAACGCTCTAGAAGAGGAGGTTTATAATATTGCTCACGCGGCCGTTAAGTACGATGATAACGGTAAACTTCTGGAAGAGAATATTGAAGCGCGAGTTGATACAGACCCGGGATTGGTTACAAAAGAAAATGTTGATTATATCGATGTTGCAACCAACCAAGCTTTCTCTATCGCCACTTCGATGGTGCCTTTTCTCGAGCACAACAACGCCAACAGAGCGCTGATGGGTTCCAACATGATGAAGCAGGCTACACCTTGTATTATACCGGAGGCGCCACTCGTTGCCACAGGTATAGAATCTGAAGCTGCTACAACAACAGGACGATTGATTCTTGCAAAACGCGACGGAGTTGTAGTTAAGGCGGATGCTAAATCTATTACTATAAAAGGAGAGAAGGGTGAAGATAAGCATGACCTGGTCAACTTCTCCAGAACAAACAACTTTACCGTATCCCACCAGCGACCGATGGTTGAGGTTGGCCAGAAGGTGAAGAAGGGTGATCTCTTGGCTGACACCTCGTCCTCTGATCAGGGGCAGATCGCTCTTGGTCAGAATATTTTCGTCGCATTCATGAGTTGGGGCGGAGCTAACTACGAAGACGCTATTATTATTTCTGAAAGATTAGTAAGGAACAGCAAATTCTCTTCTATTCATATTGAAGAGTTCTCGGTAAATGTGCGCGATACCAAGCTTGGGCCGGAGGTTACAACTCACGATATACCGAATGTTGGTGAAGCAAGACTTAAAAATCTTGATGAAGACGGTATTATAAAAGTCGGCGCGGAAGTTCATCCGAATGATATTTTAGTTGGTAAGATTACTCCAAAGGGGGAGACTGAGCTGACTCCAGAGGAAAGGCTTTTGCGTTCGATCTTCGGAGAGAAGTCTAGGGATGTTAAGGATTCATCACTGCGAATGGAACACGGCAAGAGAGGTAGGATTGTCGGCGTTAAGGTTTTCTCACGAGACCGCGGAGACAAACTTGAATCAGGTATAATCAAGAAAATTTATATAGAGATCGCTCAGCTTCGAAACATTTCTGTTGGAGACAAGTTGGCCGGACGACATGGAAACAAAGGTATCATCTCTAAGATATTGCCGATTGAAGATATGCCTTACACTGAGGACGGTCGGCCTGTTGATATGATCCTAACACCATTAGGTGTCCCTTCTCGTATGAACTTGGGGCAGATCTTCGAGATGCATTTGGGATTGGCTGCTAATACACTGGGTTATCAGGCGATCACGCCACCTTTCCAGGGAGTTACAGAGGCGGAGATCAAGACAGAGCTTGTGGCCGCTGGTTTCCCTGAGACAGGTAAGGTTAAGCTTTTCGATGGTCATACTGGTCAGTCGTTTGAACAGCATATCGCTATCGGATATATGTATATTTTGAAACTTCACCACATGGTTGAAGACAAGATCCACATGAGATCCGTCGGACCATACTCGCTCATCACCCAGCAACCTCTCGGCGGACGAGCTCAGGGTGGAGGACAGAGATTTGGAGAAATGGAGGTGTGGGCACTGGAAGGTTATGGAGCGGCCTATACTCTTCGAGAAATGCTGACCATAAAATCTGACGATATCGTTGGACGAGCGGCAGCCTTCGATGCGATAGTTAAGGGAGAGAAGGTTAGAGCACCGAACGTACCGGCATCATTCAATGTTCTACTTAATGAATTAAGAGGGTTGGCTCTGGATGTCGAACTGGAGAATATTAAAAAAGATAATTAATTGAAGGCTATGAAAACAACAGAAACAACAGCGGAATTCAATGCCATCGAGTTGAAATTAGCCTCTCCAGAGAGAATCATGGAGTGGTCACATGGCGAGGTCACCAGGCCGGAAACCATCAATTACAGAACACAAAGAAGTGAGCGAGGCGGACTCTTTGATGAGAGGATTTTTGGTCCGGAGAAGGATTATGAATGTTATTGCGGAAAGTACCGAAGGATCAGGTATAAGGATATTATTTGCGAGAAGTGTGGGGTTGAGGTTACAAAATCGATTGTAAGACGAGAGAGGATGGGACACATCGAGTTAGCCTCTCCGGTTGCACATATCTGGTTCTTGCGCGGTATCCCTTCAAGGATTGGTATGATGTCAGATCTTTCTATTGCTGATCTTGAGAAGGTTATTTATTTTGCGGGTTATATTATAACTCAGGTGCATGAAGATGCTAAGCAGAATATCCAGCACGAACTTGACAGAGAGTTCAAGACGAAGATCAAGAGCGTTACATCGGATGAGGCGGTTACAAAGATTAAAGAATCTTTCGCTGAGGTGAAGAAGGAGATAGCTTCTATTCGAGTCGGAATGGTGCTCGATGAGAATACTCATCACAAATTCTCTTTCAAATACGGATCTACTTTTGAGTCAGATATCGGAGCTGAAGCGATCTATAAAGCATTTAAAAATATTGATCTGGAGAAGCTATATGCAGAGCTGACAGAAAAATTAGAAACCGTTAATACAGCAGAAAGGCTCAAGCTTCAAAAAAGGATAAATCTTATAAGTTACATGAAGAAGGCCGGTCTTCGCCCTGAGTGGATGTTCTTGAAGGCTATTCCGATAATTCCGCCGGCGCTTCGTCCGATGGTTGCTTTGGAGGGCGGAAGGCATGCGACATCTGACGTGAATGATCTCTACCGACGCGTAATCAACCGAAACAACCGTCTGAAAAAACTTTCTGAAATCAATGCACCCGATGTAATCACAAGAAACGAGAAGAGAATCTTACAGGAAGCTGTAGATGCGCTGATTGACAACTCTATTAGGCATACAACAGGCTCACCTGGCGCTATGAGTCAGTCACAGAGAAGGCCATTGAAGTCTTTGGCAGATATATTGAAAGGCAAGCAGGGACGCTTCCGACAGAACTTGCTCGGTAAGCGAGTGGATTACTCCGGACGATCTGTTATTGTCGTAGGTCCTGAGCTCCAGCTCCACCAGTGCGGTCTGCCGAAGCACATGGCGCTTGAACTCTTCAGACCTTTCGTTATTGCTAAAATTTTGCAGAGAGAGCTGGCCTTCAACATCCGAGGTGCCGGAAGATTGATTGAAGACGGGGTACCGGAAGTCTGGGGCATTCTCGAGGAGGTTATCAAAGATAAATATGTACTTTTGAACCGAGCTCCTACTCTACACAGGCTCGGTATTCAGGCTTTCCAGCCGATACTTATAGAGGGCAACGCTATCCAAGTTCATCCATTGGTATGTTCGGCTTTCAACGCTGACTTCGACGGAGACCAGATGGCTGTGCACGTACCACTTTCCGATGAGGCTCAGAAGGAGGCTCGTGAGATCATGGCTTCAAACAAGAACTTGCTCAAGCCTGGTTCCGGCGACCCTATCGTTACACCGAAGTTGGATATTATTCTCGGTTGTTATTGGATGACCAAGATGATGCACGGAGATTTGGGCGAGGGGATGATGTTCCAGACTCCGAATTCAGCCATTACTGCTTACGACTTCGGTTATTTGGGATTCAGATCCAAGGTTAAGATCTTAGCTTCTGATACTCCAAAATATGCGGAGAATCGTGGCAAGGTGTTTGAGACAACGGTGGGTAGAATTCTTTTTAACAGTATACTGCCTTCGGATTTTGCCTTCATGAACCACGAGATAACAGGCAAGGAAGTTGCGAAGCTGATCGAAGACTTGATCGAGCGATACGGACCGGATGCAGTGCCTCCAATCTTGGATAAGATCAAAAATTTCGGTTACAAATATGTGACCCGATCTGGTATTACCTGGGCAATAGGAGACGTCAGTGTTCCTAAGGAGAAGCCGGAGATCATCTCTCGAGCTCATGTAGCTATAAAGCAGATCGAAGATCACTTCCAGGAAGGACTTATCTCAGAAGAAGAGCGATACAGAATGATTATTGCCTCATGGAGAAGCTCCTGGAATGAGGTTCAGAAACTGATGCCTGGAACACTTGATTCTAGGGGTGGAGTCTTCGATATGGTTACGTCCCGCGCCCGAGGTTCTATCGGTAACATCAGTCAGATGGCGGGTATGGTGGGATTGATCATTAACACAGCCGGAAATACACTGGAATTCCCAATCATACCATCATACAAAGAAGGTCTGTCTCCACTGGAGTACTTCGTTACAACTCACGGATCAAGAAAGGGTCTGGCGGATACAGCGTTGAACACTTCAAAGGCCGGATATCTTACAAGAAGATTGGTTGACGTTTCTCAGGATGTGATCGTTGCAACCGAAGATTGCGGAGACAAAGAAGGAAGAATGATCTCAACAGATAACATCTCCGGTATCGATTCAGGTATTGGCGGTATCATCAAAGGTAGATTTTTGGCTAAGGACATTAAGGACGATTCAGGAGCGGTACTCTTTAAAAAGGGTGTACTTCTGACAAAGTATGATGCTAGGGAGGTTGAAGCTAAGGGAATAAAAGAGGCGACGATCAGGTCTCCCCTGACTTGTAAGGCGATTCAGGGTATCTGCCAGAAGTGCTACGGTTTGGATCTTGGAAAACATGAGACAATCAAGCTTGGAGAAGTTGTGGGTATTGTGGCTGCACAGGCTATTGGAGAGCCGGGAACCCAGCTAACAATGAGAACTTTCCACTCTGGAGGTGTATCGGAGGTTGGTGGAGACATCACTATGGGTCTACCTAGAGTTGAAGAGATCTTCGAGAAAAGGGCGCCAAGAAATGCCGCTACTATTGCGACAGCTTCCGGATCAGTGATGGAGATAATTAATGACGGTAAGGACAAGGCGATCACAATATTGGTAGATGCAGAGGAACGTGACAAGGGTGGAGACAATTCTGTTGTTCACGAGGTTCCATTTAGCAGATCTATCTTAGTTAAGAATGGCCAGCATGTTAATAAGGGTGATGTTCTTACGGATGGTTCGGTAAACATCTCAGAACTCTTCACTCTTGGAGGTAAGACGAAAGCTGAAGATTACATACTAAATGAAGTAAGTAAGGTGTATGCTCTACAGGGTGCATCGATATCTAGAAAGCATATTGAAGTGATCGTTAGACAGATGTTGTCGCGTAAGAGGATCAAGGAGTCCGGTGATACTAGATTTGTTCCGGGTGAGATTGTTGAGAACTCTGAGATGCTTGTTGAGAATGATAAAGTTAAGGCCGAAGGTGGAGAGGTTGCGACAGGTGAGACTCTGGTGCTCGGTATATCTGAAGTATCCTTGACTACACATAGCTGGCTGTCAGCTGCATCCTTCCAGAATACTTCAAGAATTTTGATCGACACTGCGATCCAGGGAGGTGTAGACACACTGCGTGGATTGAAAGAGAATGTTATTGTTGGAAGACTTATTCCTGCAGGTACCGGATTCAGGCGAGACATCGCTCCAGCCGAAGATAATAGCGATATCGACTCGGATAGTCTATAATCTAAAATATGTCAACAAACGTCGAACAGATTAAGTCTAGACTTAATATCGTTGATGTTGTCGGATCATACTTAAAGTTAGATAAGGCTGGAGGGAATTTGAAGGCCAGGTGCCCGTTCCATAATGAGAAAAGTCCATCATTCTTCGTGTCTCCGGTGCGCGAAAGCTTCCACTGTTTTGGATGTAACAAGGGTGGAGATATATTCGAGTTTGTGAAAGAGATAGAAGGCATAGAGTTCATTGACGCATTAAAAATTTTGGCGGAGAAGGCCGGTGTTAAACTTAACAACGAAGACAGTGGTATGAGGTCTGAGAAGGGCCGACTCATCGCTCTATTGGAGAACGCCGTTCTCTTTTATCGAAATGAGCTCAAGAAAAAGCCGGAGGCCATCGAGTATTTAAGGAAGAGGGGTTTGACTGACGAGACGATTTCCACTTTTCAGATTGGCTTCGCGCCGGATAGCTGGAGAAGTTTGTGTGACCATCTGCGTGGATTAAAATTTACGGATATGGAGATTGAGAAAACAGGTCTGGCAATTAGATCACCGAAGGGTATATACGATAGATTCAGAAGCCGAATTATGTTTCCGATAGCTAATATCTCTGGCGTGGTTGTCGGATTCTCGGGTAGAATATTCGGATCTGCAGATAAAGAAGCAGCGAAGTATATCAACAGTCCGCAGACAGATCTTTACGATAAGTCCAAGATTATGTTCGGCTTCGATAAGGGACGGGTCTTAATGAGAACAAGTGATAGCTGTATTCTGGTAGAAGGACAGATGGATCTGGTGATGTCGCACCAGGCAGGCAAGAGTAATACTGTTGCTGTTTCCGGTACTGCATTGACCGAAGAACATATTAAGAATATCAAACGTTTGTCCAACAAGATCATCTTCGCTTTCGATGGTGATGAAGCCGGCTTTAAGGCGTCACATCGCGGGATAGATATGGCACTGGCTTCTGGGATGGATGTACGGGTTGCTAAATTGCCGATCGGAATAGATCCAGCAGACTTGATACTTGAAGATGGTAGCAAGTGGACTCAGGCGATAGAAGATGCGAAGCACATTATAGATTTCTATCTTGAGACACTAGAGGCGAGAGATTATGAGTCCAGAATGTTCAAGATTGAGGTTGAGAAGCTGGTCCTACCTTATGTAGCAAGAATAAAAAGTAGTATCGAACAGGCGCACTTTGTGAATCTCATAGCAAGAAAGTTGGGAATAGATGAGGCGCCGGTTTGGGAAGCGCTTCGGAAGATTGGCAATGCGGCAGTTCAAAATATCGATAAGCTGGAAGTCGTGCAGAATCCGTCGACTATTACAGTCCAGACCACCAGAGCTGACTTCCTCTTAAAGAAGATGCTCGGGATAGTTTGGTGGCAGAGAGCATTGAATCCGACTAATAATGATCTTGATAAGTGTGAGGTAGAGATAAAAGAGGTGGTCGGAGAGGGCAAATATTTCTTGCTCGGCGAAATTTTGAAAGACAAGAAAGATAGTTTAATATTTGAAGCAGAGGTGTCATTTAGTGGAAGTCAGAACATATCGGATTATTTAGGTCAGCTCACATTAGATTTACAGAAAGAGGTGATGAAAGAAAGTTTGAACGAGGCTATATTTAAACTTAAGAAGGCTGAAGCTACCGGAGATCAGGAGGAGATAGAGAAATGCCTTCGGTCGGCATCGGAGTTGAGCATAGAGCTTGCTAATATTAAACATTAAGTAAATTTATATGCCTAAAGACAAGAAAATTAAAAAAACTAAAAAGAAGTCTGCTCGCCCTGTAGGTGCAGGCGATAAGACGAAACCACCTAAGGTTATTAAAAAAGCCAAGGTGGTTGTTGCTGCAAAAAACCAGAAGGTTGGAGCTATGAAGTCTGCCCCCAAAGGTGCCGCCGCATGGGAGAAGCATGCTGAACGCCTTATCCAGCTCGGCAAGAAGAGGGGATTCGTGACTTACAATGAGATCTTAAAGGAATTTCCTGAGATCGAGGAAGATGTGCTTTTTCTCGATGAACTTTATGAGAGGCTGTCTACTTTGGGTATAGATGTTTTAGATAGTGGCGGTTTGTTGGGTGATAACTCCGATGACCTTCTCCCAGATCGCAACGGCCGCAGTGGTCTTCTTGGTACTTCGTCTCTGGATTCTGTGCAGATGTATCTGCGAGAGATCGGTCAGTATAAGTTGATATCTGCATCGGAAGAGAAAGATTTGGCCAAGAAGATCGAGCTTGGCGACGAAGAGGCCAAGAATCTTCTGGTTAAGGCCAACTTGCGACTGGTGGTGTCTATTGCAAAGAAATTCATCGGCCGTTCAAGCGACTTGACCCTACTTGATTTGATACAGGAGGGCAACCTGGGTCTCTTCAAGGCTGTAGAGAAGTTCGATTGGACAAGAGGTTATAAATTCTCTACCTATGCTACTTGGTGGATCAGGCAAGCTATAACAAGAGCGCTTGCAGACCAGTCCAGAACTATCAGAATTCCAGTACACATGGTTGAGACGATTGCTAAATACAAGCAGGTTGTCAGGAGGCTGGCCCAAGACTTGGGTCGAGATCCACTAGCTGATGAGATAGCTACTGAGATGGGCGTGGATGTAGAAAAGATCCACAATATCGAGAGGATAGATCAGGGGACAGTGTCGCTTGAGACGCCGGTTGGTAATGATGACGACAATTCCACTTTGGGCGAATTCATCGCAGATGATAAGATGATATCACCGGACAATCAGTCAGCGCGCAGGATCCTTTCTGATCAGATCAAGGATATTCTAAACGACTTGTCACCAAAAGAGAGGAAGATTTTAGAGATGAGGCATGGTTTGATCGATGGTGTGATGAGGACACTTGAAGAGGTTGGTCAGGAGTTCGGCGTTACTCGAGAGCGTATCAGGCAGATTGAGGCGAAGGCACACGAGAAGATTAGAGAACATGATAAGTCTAAGAGACTTCTGGGATATTAATGACATACATAACTTTACACAATTTTTTAAATCTGTTGGATGTCTCAATCACCGCCGTATTCATATATGCGGCTTTGGCATTGCTCAGGAAGACTAAGTCTATATTTATTTTCAGAGGGATCGCGACCCTGACCGCAGTCTATATAGTTGCATTCTTTCTGAATCTTAGACTGACTACCTCAATCTTCGGCGGATTCTTTTCCTTCTTTGTCATAATTCTTGTTGTACTCTTTCAGAAAGAGCTTAGGAGATTCTTCGAGAACTTCTCCGTCTCTTTCTTTAATCCTTTCGCCGAGGAAGATATTCCTATTCACAAAGGCTCTATAGAGATGGTTGTTAATTCAGCAAAATATTTTGCTAAAAAGAAGATCGGTGCACTGATGGTGCTGGTCGGTAAACAGCATGTAGACAGATTCTTTGAGGGCGGATATGTCATGGACGGTAAAGTTTCCGAACCGCTTCTGCTTTCTATTTTTGATAACAGAACTCCCGGCCATGATGGCGCGGTGGTGATCGAGAACGGTCTCATTAAGAAGTTTGGTGCCCATCTTCCACTGTCAGAAAACTTTAAGAAGTACGGCAATATTGGCACCAGGCATACTGCTGGCTTGGGACTTTCAGAAAGAACAGATGCTTTGGTCATCATCGTTTCTGAAGAGCGGGGGACTATCACTGTGGCTCGTCATGGTGAGCTCCGAGTTGTTGATCTGGAGAAGTTGTCCTATGAAATCAAGATATTCCTCGATGAACTTTCACCACTCGACCGTGATGGCGTCATAATGCGCCTCATAAAATATGACCAGAAATACAAGGCTATATCTTTCGCCATCGCCCTTCTCCTCCGCCTCCTCTTAATCAAGAAGTAATCCCTTTTTTACTTCATTTGGCTAAAAGTCTGTTTTTTGATACTATCTAAACTATGGAAAAGAGTGAAAAACAGATAATCGTTACAGGTATCCGGCCGACCGGGGATCTTCATATTGGCAACTATTTAGGCGCTGTTAAGCCGCTTATTGATACGCTAGAGATTCATCCAGAGGCGGAGGTTTATATTTTTGTTGCTGACCTGCACGGACTGACCGACAATAAACCTGAGACTATTCACGCTTATAGATACGAAGTGGTGAGAGACTATTTAGCTTTCGGTTTGGATAAATATATCGACTCAGGCAGAGTACATCTTTTTATACAGAGTCAAATCGGCGAACTTGTTTCTTATTTGGCTATTCTTCTTTCTCGATATACTACCTTCAACGATCTGATGCGGGTCCCGACACTTAAGGATAAGTTGAAGGGCAATCAAGAAGCCGGACAAGCCACAGCTCTACTCGGTTTATATCCTGTTTTGATGGCCTCAGATATTTTAATACACAATGCCACCATCGTGCCGATTGGACATGATCAGCTACCTCACCTGGAGAAGACTCGCGAATTAGCAGAGAAGTTCAATAATGAATTTGGTGCAATTTTTAATCTACCTCAGGCGCAAAATATTGCCAACTTGCGCGTCTTGTCGATGAAGGGCGGGAGCAAGATGAGTAAGTCGTATCCGGAAGGGGCGATATTTATGAGTGATAATGCGGAGACTATCAGACAGAAAGTATCGAGAGCAGAGACGGCTCTTGAGGGACAGATGTCTGTAAGTCTGGAAAGTTTATTTACAATAGCTAAAGAGCTTGGCTTAGATACAGATCAATTCCGAAGTGATCATATGGCCGGTAAGCAGGTGGCCGGAGAATTTAAAAAACAACTGGCTGAATTAATCGTCATACTCACAGATGAATTTCAGAAAAAGAGGAAGGATATTACCGATGATCAGATTGCCAACGTGATCAAAGAAGGTGGAAAGAAGGCTAGAGCTAGTGCAGAAGATATGATGAACAAGATCAAGAGAGCTATGAAAATTAATTACTAAACATGAGAACATACATAAAAGATCTGAAGGATAAAATAGGTGAGGAAGTTACCATCAACGGTTGGGTGAATGTGCGCCGAGACCAGGGCAAACTTATATTTTTTGATTTTCGAGATTCAACCGGTTTTGTACAGGGAGTTATTTTGCCGAATTCTAAAGAGGCGCATGAGGTGGGAGAGAAGCTCCGAGCAGAATGGGTTGTTGAAGTACGGGGTAAGGTTAATAAAAGACCGGAGAAGAATGTCCAGGCGGATAAATTGAACGGAGATTTGGAACTCGAGATCTTAGGTATAGAGATCTTGAGTCCGGCGCACGAACTGCCTTTCGAGCTTGGTGCAGAAGTGAATCTGGACACTTATTTGGATCACCTGCCATTCACGCTTCGATCACAAAAAGCAAAAGATATTTTCACAGTTCAGGCGACACTCATCGAGGCTTATCGACAGTCGCTTCGAGACCAGGGATTCACAGAGTTTCAGGCACCCGCACTCGTGGGTGGTGATGCGGAAGGAGGATCGGCAGTATTCAAGGTTGACTATCTTTATGATAAGACCGCTTACTTAGCTACTAGTCCGCAATTTTACAAGCAGATTATGGTCGGGGCTTTCGAGCGATCTTTTACGACTGCAAAAATATTTCGTGCTGAGAAGTCGGCCACAACCAGGCATCTTTCTGAGTTGACACAGATGGATTTCGAGATGGGGTTTGTCCGAGACCACTATGATGTGATGGCGGTATTGGAGACTACAATTCGTGACACGGTTAAGAAGGTGACTCAAACACATCCTGATATTTTTAAGCGATTCGGGACGCCATTTCCTGTTGTTGGAGTTAAGTTTCCAGTCTTCACACTAACTAAAGCGCAGGAGATTATTGAACGGGAATTTGGTGGCAAGGCAGTAGGTGAGCTTGACCTTGAACCGGAGCATGAGCGTCAGATATGTGAGTATGCCCTACGTGAACATGGCAGTGACTTCGTCTTCATCACCGCCTTCCCGACAAAGAAGCGCGCCTTCTATACATATGAGGATCCAAAAGAGGCCCCGTTCTCCCGTGGCTTTGATCTACTCTTTCGTGGGCTGGAGATCAACTCCGGTTCACAGCGTATTCACAACTATGATGATCTTATTTCAAAAATAAAAGAGCGTGGATTGGACCCGGATAAATTCTCTTTCTATCTCCAGGCATTTAAGTACGGTATGCCTCCGCATGGCGGATCTTCTACTGGACTCGAACGTATCACTGCCCGCATGTTGAATCTTCCAAATGTTAAACAAGCATCTGCCTTCCCACGAGATATTGGGCGTATTGATCAATTGCTGGCGTAGGGGGTACTCTGACCCCCCCCTTCGCTCTCCGAGCTACGGAGGGGTTATTTTTGCAAAGCAAAAATAAAAAAATCCCCGCCGGCTAGGGCGGGGAGGGTTACGTTGCGGTTAGACTTTTTTACTTCTTTTCTTCACCTGACTGGTGGCAGTACTTCTGGTGGAGGAGTTCGAGTCCGCCGGGCTGATCCAGCACCTTGATGTCCTCACCCAGAGTACTCGCGTAATGAGTCTTGATGAACCGGATCATGCGTTCGCGCACTTCGTTCTCATCGTGCTTGCTCATTTGAGCCTCCTCTTCTGTGCAAAATAAAGGTACGAACTTCTCTTAATACTAGCACGATAGGCCAAAAATGTCAACTAAATTGGAGTCTTGGGTAAATGGGGTCCCGATTCTCCGGATCGAGGATCCTCGATTTTGAGTTAATCAAAATCGGGATTATAATTTAAAGATGGGTGAAGAGTATAAAGTTAAAGTTGGGCAGTTCGAGGGGCCATTGGAGCTTCTGCTTGATCTGATTGAGAAGCGGAAGATGCATATAAATGACATCTCGCTTGCGGAAGTAACAGACGGCTATATGCAGTACATTGAGAATCTTATAAACTTCCCAACCGAAGCTGTTGCCTCTTTTATAACTATTGCCTCAACCCTCATTCTTATAAAATCGATCTCACTTCTGCCGACACTTTCTGTAACACCGGAAGAGACGGAAGATATAGAGGAACTTCAAGAGCGACTTCGGATACTTAAAGATATTAAGGAGAAGGGGGAATATGTGAAGAGGATGTTTGGCACGAACATTATTTTCACGGCGCTAGATAAGAAAAATACGGAACCGGTCTTCTCACCAACCACTGAGGTTACAGCGGAGAACTTCTTGATATCGATGAGAGCGATTATTGCCGGTCTACCAAAGAAAGAAGTTATGCCTCAGGCGGTCGTCAAGAAGATTATCAGTCTTGAAGAGGCGATAGAGGGATTAATAGAGAGAGTGCAAAGGGATCTTAAGATGAGTTTCAGTAAGATGAACAGCGGAATATCTAGTGCCGATCCGGTAGTTAGAAAAGCCGAGAAGGTCAATGTTATAATAAGTTTTCTTGCGGTGTTGGAGTTAGTTAAGAGAGGTATTATACTGGTTAAGCAGGATGAACATTTTCGTGATATAGATATAGAAAGTGGAAAAAGTACGTTACCTGTTTATAGTTAATTTAATTATCTAATTTTTTATGAATCTGGATGCCGAGATCGAAGCGATATTATATTATAAGAACGAGCCGATGTCAGTTAAGAAGCTGGCCGTTATTACTAGTAAGACTGATACAGAGATCAGGGAGGCGCTGGTTAAATTAGATGAGCGATTGAAAATTGGCGGTCTGGTTTTAGTCTCTAATGAAGACGAGTTTACTCTGGGTACAGCATCCTCTGCCTCAGCGCTTATTGAGAAGATGATCAAAGATGATCTCTCCTACGACCTTGGTAAGGCCTCGCTTGATACATTGACGATAATATTGTATTATGGCCCGGTCTCAAAGATGCAGATCGACAATATTCGAGGTGTTAATTCAGGGTTTATGCTTCGAAACCTTCTAATTCGGGGCCTGATAACACGCGAGATAAATGAGAAAGATCAGAGATCGTATATCTACAAATCGACCATTGAACTCCTCTCTCATTTGGGTATAAAGAATACAAATGAGTTGCCGGAATATCAGACCCTTAGAGAATCACTAGATAAGAATTTAACTGAGATAGAAAAAAATGATAGAGAAACTACAGGAACACAAGATTAAGATCGCAATCATCGCACCGCTTTTACTTCTGGTGTTGATTATCGCCGGGGCGTTTTATGTCGTCTCATCTTCCGATAGAGAGTCGGAGGTTATAGCTGTGATTGACCCTCGACGAGAAAATGCACTAAAGCAGTTTAGGGATTTGAACATTCAAGCTAAGTCATATGTCGTATATAATGCTACACACAGAGAGGTAATTTATTCCAAGAACGAATCAGCTCAGCTTCCGTTGGCTTCACTCACTAAAATCATGTCTGCTATTGTCGCTCTTGATTTGGCCGATGAAGACACGATCATTGATGTTAAGTTGGATAATAAATTCAATAATCCCAATGACCGTAGTGCGTTGGTGCCTGGTAAGTGGAAACTTGGCGACTTACTTCGCCTAACCCTTGTTTCATCTTCTAATGGTGGGATAAATACTATTTCAGACGCACTCTCATCTTTACAGAATTTTCTCGGTGGAGAGAAGCACTTCTTGGAGTTGATGAACACTAAGGCCAAGACGCTCGGTTTGAATCAAACTTATTTTCTCAATGAATCCGGGCTGGATATAAATGATACACTTGCCGGTGCATACGGCTCACCGATAGATGTTGCGATACTTTTCAATCACGCGCTTGCCATGCATCCGGATATTTTTGGCGCTACCAGATATGATTCCATAGTGATAAATTCAACTGACGGCAGCTCAGAGCGGGCACAAAATACGAACGCCGGAGTCTCGCAGATAAGAGGACTCGTGGCTTCTAAAACCGGCTTCACTCTTCTTGCTCAAGGTAATTTGGCCATCGCTTTTGATGTAGATCAGGATACTCGGATCATTGTTGTGGTTTTGGGTTCGACTCAGGAAGGTCGGTTTACAGATACTGATCAGCTGACCAGGGCGGCATTAGCTTATTACTCTATGACCCGTTAATTTATTAAAATGATCGTCGGAATAGCAAAAATTTTCACAGCGCTCTCAGTATCATTTGCCGTTGGTATAGCGATTGCTCCTATACTCACCACTTTTTTATATAAGCATAAGATGTGGAAGAAGCGAGTGCGCAATGAGGCGCTCGGTGGGGGAGAGACTCCGATTTTCAATAAACTGCACAAGGAGAAGGAGGTTGGTACGCCCCGGATGGGCGGTATCATAATCTGGGTCAGCGTCTTGCTCACTATTTTTATAATTTGGCTGATCGCAAAGGTAGATCCTAGTCCGGCCACACTTCGCCTTAATTTCTTAAGCCAGAATCAGACATGGTTGCCGCTCTTTACACTTATCGCTGCTTCGCTTGTTGGACTCGTGGATGACATACTACAAGTTTATGATCGGGGCGGATATATTGCCGGTGGACTGGCTCTAAGTAAAAGAATCTTCATTGTTTTATTGATTGGATTAATCTCCGCATGTTGGTTTTATTTCAAATTAGGAACATCCTCTGTCGCCATACCTTTCTATGGCAGTTTTGATCTCGGAATCCTATTTATACCGTTCTTTATGACTGTGATGCTTGCTCTCTTCTCTGGCGGAGTGATAGACGGACTTGACGGCCTTGCTGGTGGGATTATGGCCTCGATCTTCGCCGCTTATGCCGGAATAGCCTTCGCTCAGAACCAGATTGACCTCGCTGCTTTTTGTTCTGCTATCGTTGGGGGGATACTCGCATTTCTTTGGTTCAATATTCCTCCGGCCAGGTTTTATATGTCTGAGACGGGAATGCTGGGGCTGACGGCAACCCTTGCCGTTGTCGCCTTCCTCTCTAATGCCGTCATGGTCTTACCGATAATCGCCTTTCCTCTTGTTGCCACAACTGCCTCGGACATAATACAGTTCGCTTCTAAAAAATTGCGTAATGGTAAGAAAGTCTTTTTGGTTGCACCGTTGCACCATCATTTTGAGGCACTCGGCTGGCCATCTTACAAGGTCACGATGCGTTTCTGGATCATCGGGATAGTCTGTGCGACCGTAGGTATGATTATTGCTATCGTTGGCAATTTGCCCGTCTTGCCTTTACTATGAAGATAAAAAGTACAGCCCAGATATTCAAGACCCTTGCAGACAGGGTCGGTTGTGAGATAAATCTTGAACCGAGCTATGAGTTGGCTGGACAGATTTTATTTCCTGACAGTAGAAAATTTTATTTTAAAAGTACCAGTCTCGACATTAACAGTCACGGAGCTTCAGAGGTCGCAAAAGATAAGGGGTACACTAGATTCTTTATGGAGGGGATGGGTTACAAAATTCCCCACGGGTCAGCCTTCTTCTCTGACTATTGGTGCGGAGTTAATGAAGCAAGCAACAATAGTGAGGCCGCCTTAAAATTTGCTGGCACTTTGGGCTATCCGGTGATAGTAAAACCGAACTCTGGATCAAAGGGTCGGGACGTTTTCAAAGCTTATAATAAAGAAGAGCTTAGAGAGATATTGAAGATAGTTTTTGAGAACAATAATGTAGTTTTAATAGAAGAATATATTGCCGGCGCGGATTATCGGCTGGTTGTTCTGAATAATGAAGTGATGATGGCTTATCAACGACTGCCTCTTGCTGTGGTCGGCGATGGTATTGATAATATCGCGACTCTTTTCGATAAGAAAAAAACAAAGTTGCAGAACATGGGTAGAAAGATACCGATAGAGATCTCTGATGAAAGAATTGGATCCAGACTCAATAATTTTCATAAAATTGACATAAACTATATTCCAAAGGTGGGAGAAGAAGTCGTTCTTCTTGATAACGCTAATCTTTCCAGTGGGGGAGAGGCGGTTGATGTCACTCAATCTATTCACGAAAGTTACAAAAACATAGCTGTTAAACTAACTAAAGATATGGGGCTACACCTTGCCGGAGTGGATTTTATAACAACCGATGATATAACCAAAACTCTTCAAAATCCCGTCTTTATCGAGATCAATTCTTCTCCTGGCTTGGCTCACTATCAGACCCTAAGTCCAGAGTCTGCCTCTCGTGTTGAAGATCTTTATTACAAGATTCTACTAGAGCTTAAAAATAGGGCTTTTTAATTTTTAAAATATTGTGTGGTATTATTTGATGGTAGATGAGTGCCAGAAATAATTACGACAAGCTGTTTTTTGCTATTGTGCTGATTTTGGTATTCGGCGGACTTTTTATCTTTGCATCCGCATCACTCGGTATCTTCGAGGAAGGGGTTTCTAATTATCTGACCATTGTCATAAAGCAGGTAGTTTTTGGTCTAATATTCGGCATGGCCGCGCTTTATATAATGTCCGGAATATATTATAGAGATTGGCAGAAGTGGGCTCCTCATATTTTCTTATTATCTATTGTTACTACTCTTCTTGTGTTTGTACCGAAGATTGGCATCAACACTCTCGGAGCTAAAAGATGGATCGACTTAGGATTCATCTCTTTTCAGCCTTCGGAATTTTTAAAACTAGGATTTGTCATCTATTTTGCCTCATGGCTCTCAACACGTAAGGAGGCGATAACTGATTTCAACCGGGGCTTCTTACCGGCAATGTTAATTCTTGCGATTCCTTCTATCATACTTCTTTCCCAGCCGGATACAGGAACACTCCTGTGCATCTTGTTGGCCGGGATATCGATGTTCTTTGTTGCTGGTGGAAGATGGAAGCATTTGATGCTCTTGATCTTATCGGCAACAATAGGAATCTTGATACTTATTGCTGTAAAGCCGTATGCGTTGGCCCGGGTGACAACCTTTCTGGATCCTCAAGCTGATCCTCTAGGTGCTGGCTATCAGATTCGACAGGCGTTGATAGCTATAGGGTCTGGACAGACTTTTGGCCGTGGGTTTGGCCAGTCGATCCAGAAGTTTAATTTCTTACCTGAACCGCTTGGAGATGCCATTTTCGCTGTTGCGGCCGAGGAGTTCGGATTTATCGGCAGTACCATACTGGTCTTGTTGTTTCTAGCTTTTACCTTAAGAGGATTTCGCATTAGCGCAAGATCTCCGGATCAATTTAGTAGACTATTATCGCTTGGAATTGTTATACTTATATCGGCACAATCTTTCATTAATATTGCCGCGATGCTGGGTATTGTGCCCTTAACCGGCGTTCCTCTGCTTTTTGTGAGCCACGGAGGCACAGCTCTCCTCTTTTCTCTCATCGAAGTTGGGCTTATATTGAATATCTCTAAATTCACTAAATAAAAAATTATGAAAATATTATTCACCGGCGGTGGGACAGGGGGACATTTCTATCCGATTATAGCTATCGTCCAGGCGATCCGAGAGATTGCAGAGGTGGAGAAGTTGGTTGGTATAGAACTATATTTCATGTCTAACGATCCCTATGACAAGAGGCTTCTTTTTGAGAACGGTATAACTTTTAAGCAAGTCAGCGCTGGTAAATGGAGAAGATATTTCTCTCTACGAAATATTGTTGATCTTTTTAAGACGGCTGTCGGCACAATAAGCGCGATTGGCCAGCTATACGCTATCTACCCTGATGTAGTGTTCGGTAAAGGCGGATATGCCAGCTTCCCGACGCTGTTTGCGGCGCGATTACTTGGAATACCGGTCATAATTCATGAGTCAGATTCGCATCCTGGCCGTGCTAATCTTTGGGCTTCGAAATTTGCAAAGAAGATCGCCGTCTCCTATCCTGAGGCTGCCAAATATTTTCCGGAGGGCAAAGTTGCGTTTACGGGCAATCCACTTCGTAAAGAGATACTCTCACCTATAACACGCGGGGCGCATGAATTTCTTGAGCTCGAGAGAGATGTGCCAATAATCTTCATTACCGGGGGTTCGCAGGGAGCATTAAATTTAAATGATGTAATTATAGACATCCTTCCGTCTTTAGTTAAGAAGTATCAGATCGTACATCAGACAGGCAAAAATAATTTTATCGAGAGTAAAAGAAGGGGCGCTCTAGTTTTGGAGGGAAGTGAGTTCGCTAAAAGATACAAACCTTTTGCTTATCTGAACGAAACAGCTCTCCGAATGGTTGGCGGAGTTACAAATCTCGCTATATCTCGCGCCGGATCGACTATATTTGAACTTGCAGCTTGGGGAGTTCCCTGTATTATAATTCCTATACCGGAAGAGATAAGCCATGATCAGAGAAGTAACGCCTTCGCTTATGCCCGAAGCGGTGCCGGAATAGTGATAGAGGAGAAGAATCTGGCCGGAACTCTTCTTATGTCAGAGATCAACAGGATGATGTCTTCCCCGGAAATACTTCAAGATATGAGGCAGAAAGCCATGAACTTCTCGCCTAAGGACGCCTCTTATAAAATCGCTAAGGAGTTAATTGCTGTCGGACTAGAACATGAATAGTGAAAATAAAAAAGTTATAACCAGATTTGCGCCGTCGCCGACAGGCAAGTTTCACGTTGGTGGAGTCCGTACTGCGCTCTATAACTATCTATATGCTCGTAAAAATAATGGCACTTTTATTTTGAGATCTGAAGATACTGATCCGGCTAGATCTAAGAAAGAGTATGAAGATTATTTCCTGGAACTTTTTACGTGGCTCGGTTTGGAATATGACGCTTTTTACCGTCAGTCAGAACGTACAGAGATATATAAAAAATATCTGGAACAACTGCTCGTTGAGGATAAAGCTTATGTTTCTAAGGAGACTCCAAAAGAAGAAGGGGAGAGGGCTGAAGTGATACGATTCCGTAACCCTAATGGTAAAGTATCTTTCGAAGATGCCGTTTTGGGCAGAATAGAGTTTGACACAACCGAACTTGGAGACTTCGTGATTGCCAGGAGTCTAGAAAGTCCGCTCTACCACTTCACTGTAGTTGTCGATGACTTTTTAATGGGTGTAACACACATCATCCGAGGACAGGAGCATGTGTCAAACACTCCAAGACAGCTTCTAATACAGGAGGCATTGGGTGCGCCAAGACCGATCTATGCCCACGCTTCGATCATCTTAAATGAGGAGCGAGCAAAGCTCTCTAAGCGTGATCCAATAGTTCGACCGGCTCTGGAATATCGTGATGAGGGGTATCTTCCTGGGGGGCTTATGAATTTCATGGCGCTTCTTGGGTGGAATCCAGGAACGGAGCAGGAGATCTTCACACTTGCAGAGTTGGTGCAAGCCTTCTCTTTAGAACGTTTACAGAAGCCTGGAGCGATATTTAATCCAGAGAAGTTGGAATGGATCAATAAAGAGCATATAAGGCAACTCTCCGCTCCGCAGAAATTTTCTATAATTCGCGATTACCTGTCTGAAGACCTAAGAAATTTGCCCGATTACAACGAAGATAGACTTCAGAAACTTGTTCCTACCTTAATCGATCATATTACCAACTTTGGCATGATCAGAGAGATGGTTGCGAATGGTGATTTGGCATATTATTTTAGTACTCCCAAATATACAAAAGAGATGCTTAAGACACAGGAATTTTTACCAGCACTCATAAATATTATTGAGGGTTTGAACGAGAATAATTTTACTGCACCGATTATCAAAGAAGCTGTTTGGGCTTTTGCCACTGAGAAGGGAAGAGGCAATGTGTTGTGGCCGATGCGGTTTGCTTTGTCAGGCAAGGAGAAGTCACCAGATCCGTTCACGCTTGCGGAGGTGTTAGGCAAGGATGAGACGATCAAAAGGCTAAACTACGCCAAAGATCTTTAATGATAAAAAAACTTATAATAGTTTTATTCTGCTTTGCGTTATTGCCCGCAAATGAGGCACTTTCAGCCTCAATAGATGAGCTTAAATCTAAGATTGCAGATAAGGGCGGGGAGATCAGGGATTTGGAGCGTGAGATCGCAGAGCTTGATAAAAGTATTCAAAAAACAACAGGGGAGAAGCAGACACTGAATACAGAACTCAAACAGATTGACGTGATCAAGAAAAAGTTAGAGGCGGATATTAAGGTAACTGGGAAGAAGATTAATTTGGCCGAACTCAATATTACTAAACTCGAAGCTGACATTACAGATAAGAATACGCGAATTAGCGGTGGGCAAAATGCCATCGGCGACTCACTGAAGATTATAAACGATATTGATTCCGCCTCTTTGCCGGAAAGACTGCTGTCGAGTGAAAGTTTCTCCGTGATGTGGAATCAGGTATCTGTTCTGGAAGATATTCAGTCAAAGACCATCGGACATATAAAAAATCTTGAGGCTGTAAAGAGGGGGCTTGAGGCTGATAAGAGAGATCTTGAAGGGGAGAGGAAGAAGTTCGTCTCTTTAAATAGTCAGCTTTCTGATCAGAAGAAGATTGCAGAACAGAATATCAAGTTGAAGAACCAACTAATTAAGGACACAAATAATAAAGAAGTCAACTACCGCAAACTTCTGGCCGATACTGAGGCCAGGAAGCGGGCGGTAGAGAGCGAACTTTCGCAATTTGAATCTGATCTACGGATTGCAATAGATCCGAGCAGTCTGCCTGGTATAGGACTTAAGATATTATCCTGGCCATTAGACAATGTTCGCATAACACAATATTTCGGTCTGACAGAATTTTCTAAAACTCAAGCGATATATAATGGCAAAGGCCATAACGGCATAGATCTCGGCGTGTCTATTGGTACTCCACTTAAGGCATCAAGTAAGGGTGTTGTTGTTGGCACTGGAGATACTGATTCAGTCTGTTATCACGCATCATATGGCAAGTGGGTCATGATAGATCACAATAATGGCTTAGCTACAATATACGGCCATATGTCTTTAGTTAAGGTTTCGTCGGGTCAATCGGTCAATGCTGGGGAGATAATCGGCTATACCGGTAACACTGGCTATGCGACCGGCCCACACCTGCACTTCACAGTAGCGGCCACGCAGGCGGTCAAAATAGGGCAGTTAAAGAGTAAGGTTAAGGGATGTGGCACCTATACCATCCCATTAGGGCCATTTAATGGGTATCTCGACCCGCTTTCGTATCTATAGTATAATAAGAGCAGGTGAATGAGAACAAAGTAAACAGAGGTTTTATTCAGATGATACTTCTGATCATCGTGAGTTTGCTTCTGCTAAGTTATTTCCGCATAGATCTTAGCAACTTACATATCAGCGACCTTTGGAATTCTGATCTTAACCACAGTAATATTACTTTCCTTTGGGATATGGCAGTGAATTTCTGGAATAATTACTTTAAGGTGGCGGTTGTAGATAGCCTGCACCTTATTCTGAGTCTAATACAATAGTAGTCTGGAAAGATATATTGTGCGACATAGTATAAATTAAGAAAGATGGCCCCTACCCTCTAGCCTAATGTGGGTAGGATTGCCTTAATAACTTCATCAGTCCTCTGCTCTAGCTCCTCAAGGCTACCATCATTCACGATGAAGTAGTCTGCAGCACGCATGCATGGTATGAGTTGTTGTCCGAGATCACTCTGATTCATCTCCTTCTCCTCACCTTCGCGGAATTCTTCGAAAGTTTTCATCTGCTCCCCCGCACGCATTCTTTTGTGCGCTCTCTCATAGCGCACTTCGATTGGGCCATCTACGGATATAAGGTGGAAATTGGCGTGTTTTTTGAGATACTCGATCTCTCCTATGTTTCGTATGCCGGTCACTAATGCTACTATCTCATCCCTATTTATCCGGGCGAGTGCTCGCATGGCCAGTTCGCCGGGGCCGAACTCCCCTCTTATTTTATTTGCTAATTTGAACATACTGGCCCTGGAGTGATCTACCCCAATACTTGTCGCTTCATACCTGACTTCGTCAGAAGTTGAGTAGCTTTTTAAATTATATTTTTTACAAATATGTTCCGCCACCGTATCCTTTCCTGATGCATGCGTGCCCGTCACACCAATGATTATCTTTTTATCCGGCATGTTTTTAATTTGGCGAAACCGTTGAGCCGGTCTTGAGATCCAGTGCCTTACTCATATCTTCGACCGCCACAACTTTTATATTGAGTTTATTCTCCTTGGCCAATCCTATCGCTGCGGCATCTGCAACATTGAGCCCCCTCTCAAGTACCTCCGTACAGCTGATCTCTTTTATGAACTCAGCTTTTTTATCGTGTTTGGGATCACCGGTATAAACCCCGTCAATCCCGTTCTTGGCCATTATGAGTATCTCTGCACCAATCTCTAGTGCGCGCTGTACGGCACAGGTGTCTGTTGTGAAGTAAGGCGCTCCTAGTCCGGCGGCGAAGATTATAACCCTCCCCTTCTCCAAATGCCTCTTGGCTCTTTTGAGTATGAATTGCTCGCAGATCTGTGGCATGGCTATAGACGTCATGACACGCGATTCTATCTCTCTAGATTCGAAGTAGTCCCGTAGAACTAAGGCATTCTGGATAGTAGCAAGCATTCCTACATAGTCTGCGGTAGCCCTCTCGACACCAAGGTTGCCGGACAGATCTTTACCTCTAAAAATATTTCCTCCTCCTACAACTATACCTATCTGATGACCATGACCCAAGAGTGTCTTGACCTGGTCTGATATCATATGAAGTTTATTGTGGCCGTATTTATCTTGCCCCTCAGCAAGTCCTTCACCTGATAGTTTTATAACTAATATCATATTTAAATTAAGACCACTTATATATCTCCAGCGCCTTCTTGGCGGCTTCCTGTTCAGCTTCTTGCTTAGCATGCCCCTTTCCTTCACTGATCAATTTATCGTTGAAGTATAGCCCGATCGTAAACATTTTATTATGATCCGGGCCCGTATCGGAAATCAGCTTGTATGCGGGAGTAATGTTAAGCACTTCCTGCGCCTTCTCCTGAAGCAGACTCTTGGCATCGCGCCATAAGTTCTTAGTTACTATCTCCTCCTCGACTTTCTCCATTAAATTTTTAGTAATAAATTTCTTAGTTTCATCATAATCCTGATCAAGGTAAAGCGCCCCCACAAAAGCTTCGAATGTGTTGGCTAGTATTATAGTGCGGGCTCTACCTGTGTCTTTAGCTTCACCTTTAGATAAGAGCAAGAATTCATTCATCCCCATATCCCCTGCTATTTTTGAGAGAGTGATAGCATTGACCAACGCCGATCGGTAGCTTGTAAGCTCTCCCTCGGCACTTGCTGGATATTTTTTATATAAATGCAGAGTTACAATAAGCTCTAGTACTGCATCACCCAGAAATTCTAAACGCTCGTTATGGGAAAGCCGGAATTTCTTGTTCTCGTTAATATATGAACGATGAACAAAGGCCTGTTGGAGCAGGTCTTTGTCTTTGAATTTAATATTTAACTTTTTCTCAAATTGTGAAAGGTCCATTTTATTTCCCTTGCGCGATTATGCCGATAGCCTTTGTAATTATCGGTACAATATCATCATATATTTTCAAATCAACGACGTCGTCAGCCTCAAACCATCTTGCGTCATTAAGCCCCCCGCTTGATTTAAGTTTAAGTTCTTCTTTATTTGCCTCCGCAATGAAGTATGATACCTGTTTTCTGATCTTGCCCTTCTGTGGATCTGAAGCTATGTACTCGTTCTTCCCTAGATTCTGTCCAATCTTAGCATCTAATCCAATTTCATCCTTAATACCATTAGCTGTCCCCGTCTCTTCTTGTTCGTCCGCCTCGACCCCACCCTTTGTTAGGGTCCAAAATCCGAATACATCATGGACGAGCGCCAGATATATTTTGTTACCCTCTCTGGCATAAACCACCGCTCCGCAGAGCTTCTCAATGGGTAGCTTGGTTATATCGATCGGTTCTTTACCCTTTCTCTTTGGTGCAGGTTGCTCTCCTTCCGGTTCACCCATCTCTTTGTAGACTGTACCAAGCACACCGTTCACAAACTTGCCGCTATTCTCACCACCGAAAGATTTAGCAAGTTCAATAGCTTCATTTATAGCAACTCGTGAAGGTACCTCTTTCTTCTCGCCAAAAAGAAGCTCCGAGAGTCCTATTCTAAGTACATTGCGATCGATTGGTGAGATTCTGTCTAGTGGCCACTCCGGGGCCGACTTAACTATAATGCCGTCGAGTATCTCTTGTTTATTTATTATGACTTCCAATAAACCTTCTATAAAGGAGAAATCAGTAAGACCGGGGGCGAACTCCGCGATGTCGCGAAGCATTACCTCCTTCAGTTTAGAATTATCTCTACCGTTAAAGTCCCACTCGAAGAGTGTTTGAAGGACAATACTTCGCGATAAATGTCTATTGGCCATATGTTTTTTTATCAAATTCCCGAGCTCACTAAACCTTATACTTAGATACTTGCTTACACTATTTTTTGACTGTTTTCTTAGTTACTTTGGGGGTCATATCTATCTTATTAACACCCTTGTAATTACCACAATTTGGGCAAACACGGTGCCTCAAGTGAGGAGCCTGGCAGTTGCTGCAGACTGATAAATTCGGGGTCTTCAGAGCGTGGTGCGACCGTCTATTGGCCGTATGCGCCCTGGTATGTCTCATGTGATTAACCATGGCGATAATATAACATATTGATTTAAAAAAGCCAAGCATATTGACGGGTGCTGATTTAAGTGTATTATTTGGAAAGGAGGTACGAAGATGAAGGTTAAGATCGTTGATAGACAGGAGCGAACAGTGGTCTGTGGGGTTGATATCCCGAAGGAGCTGGTAGATAAGATCTCGCGCTACTCTTGACTGATCCGGTTTGGGTACAGTTGATTGCTGAAGTATCTGAAAAAGGAGACTTGAGATAATGCTACAAGAGCTTAAAGAGGACATAAGAAGATTCCCACGTGTAGTCTATCGGCCAGGAGATATGTTTATCATGACTGCTGTTCTGGTCTGGACTTTCGGCATCTCGGTCGGTCTCTGGATGATTTCTAAGTATCTTCTGCTGGTTTTTGTCGTGACTTCTACGCCGTTCCAGCGGGGTGTCATCGGAGCATTCATTAACAGGAGGGGTGGTAATTTCTCTATTGCCGACGGTATCTCTATTTTGGCAACAAGTCTCGCTTGTCCGGCTATCGCACAGATCGCACTTCGTGAGAATGTTAATGAGACAATGCTTGTCATTGTACTCCTCGTTACTCTCTATGATGACCTGTTGAATAGTCTGATGCGCAACGATACGAAATATGTCGAGAGCGATAAGACAGAAAAGGCAAAAATTTACTTTGGCATCCTACTTGCTAATTGTAAAATTATTAGCCTGTTACTTCTGACCGCAACCTTCTTCGCTTTCATGAACATATTCATAATGTTCGGCGTCTGGCCCTTTATTCTTCTTGTCAGTTTTATGGGGGCCGCTATTCTTAATGCGCTGAACAATCAGTATGAGAGGTTTTCCGACCTTGCTTTTGCCGGTACTCTGTCTCATGGACCCCACACCAAATTCAACGATATCAAACTCTTGCTAGACAAGGACAAGGAAGAATAAGACCTATTACCCCGCGATTCATTTCGCGGGATTTTTTATCCCGATTCGATTTATCGAATCGAGGATCCACGATCTGATGAATCAGATCGGGATTTCAAAAATGTCCTGCGATGCATGTCAGAGATGCCATGCACTTTGATAGCTTGGTAATGAGCTTTAGTGCCGTAGCCTTTGTGTTTCTCAAGTCCATACATATTGTATTTCTCCGGCAGGTTGGACATATACCAATCGCGTGAGACCTTGGCTGCTATTGAGGCCATGGCTATGAGCGGCTCTTTCTCATCCCCTCTTATAATAGTCTCCTGATATTTATAATTCGCCGGTGCTTTAAGACTACCGTCTAGAATTATGTAAGTTTCATCTGCAGGACTATTTAATTTTTCCAAACATTTTTTAATACATAATTTAAGTGAAGGAACTATGCCGATCTTATCTATCGTTTTACTTCCCACGGAAAATATCGCGAAGTCTAAAATTTTATTAGTGCGCGCTTCTTTTATTTTCTTAAACCATTTCTCCCGCCCATTTTCGGTCAGTTTTTTTGAATCTCTAATACCCTCTCCCATCTCCAGTGATCGTCCTGCAAACGACAACATCGCACAGACTGTCACCGGCCCAGCAATCGGCCCTCTTCCAACCTCGTCTATTCCGATGTAATATTTATACTCCACAGGAAAACTATACACTAAATGTTGTATACTTTTAAAATGAAACGAGTGGTTAGGCTTTGATTTTGCATACTTGTTTGACCAGAAGGTTTCGGAGGCCAACCAGCATGGTTCCCGACGCGGCGGTCGGGATGGTTGGCCGAGAACCCAACAGGATTTCACCCGCAGGGGTGAAATAACTGTGTTTCTGGGAGGACAAGGTATGAAAATCAAAGAGAGCTACCGAGTTTAATTTTTCAAAAATAATGTCATTCGTCCATCTCCATAATCACAGCCACTATTCCCTTCTCGATGGACTCTCTAAGATCGACGGAATGGTGAAGAAAGCCAAGAGTCTCGGCATGTCAGCGGTGGCTATTACCGACCACGGCAATATGTATGGTGCTATCGAGTTTTATAAAGAGTGCAAGAAGCAGGGCATCAAGCCAATAATTGGCGTCGAGGCGTATATTGCCAATCGCTCCCGCTTCGACAAACAGCCTGGCGTCGACAATGAGCGCTATCACATGATTCTGCTGGCTAAGAACAATAATGGGTATAAAAACCTGATCAAACTAGTCACTGCCGCGAACCTCGAAGGCTACTACTACAAACCTCGCATGGATAAGGAGCTTCTTCGTAAGTATGGGAGCGATATAATAGCTCTCTCTGGCTGTTTGGGTGGAGAATTCTCTAAAGCTATTTGGAATCGCGACTTTGATAAGGCAGAAGCTGTGGCCCTGGAATATCAGGAGATCTTCGGTAAAGAAAACTATTTTATAGAGATACAATCGCACTCCAAACTCGAGCGTTTTGATGAGATCACCGAGGGACAGATCTCGGTCGCCCGCAAGCTTGGTATACCGCTCGTGGCCACCCAGGACTCACATTATTTGAATCATGACGACAACAAGGCGCACGATACGCTCGTGGCTATTCAAACTAATACTGATCTGACGGACGCTGATCGCTTAACTAACGCTGTTGACGATTTCTCTTTCTTTAGTCCTGATGAGGCAAGGGAGAAGTTTAAAAATACTCCCGATGCGATCGAGAATACTTTGAAGATCGCGGAGATGTGCAACATCGACATCAAGCTTGGCTCTTGGGTTTTTCCAGACATCAAGGTTCCTGGAGGTAGGACATATGATGAAGAGCTACGCCGACTTACTTACGAAGGAATTCCTAAAAGGGGTCTAACCGAAAGCAAGGATGTTATAGACAGAATAGAGTATGAATTAAAAATTATTTTCGATAAAGGATATTCGCCGTACTTTCTTGTTGTATCCGACCTACTCGACTTCTCTCACAAGAACGGAATTTTAACCAACATCCGAGGATCTGTTGCAGGTTCGATCGTTACATATTTAACGCACATCACAAATGTTAATCCACTAGAGTATAAACTTCCTTTCGAGCGATTCTTAAATCCAGAAAGGCCTTCGGCTCCCGACATCGACATGGACTTCTCTGACAACCGACGTGCAGAGGTTATCCAGTATGCTAAAGATAAATATGGAGCAGATAAGGTTGCGCAGATTGGCACATTCGGATCTATGATGGCTAGAGGTTCGGTGAAGGATGTCTCTCGTGCCCTGGCTCATCCCTATGAAGTAGGCGAGAGATTGTCTAAGCTTATTCCGATGGGTTCACAAGGCTTCCCCATGACAATCAAGAGCGCTATGGAGATGGTGCCGGAGCTTCAGGAGGCTTATGACAAGGAGCCTCAAACGAAGGAAATAATAGATTTGGCGATGAAGCTCGAAGGTTGCGTAAGACATTGTAGCGTACATGCGGCGGGCGTGGTCATCTCACCTGAACCGCTCAATGAAGTCGTGCCTCTGCAGTATGAGCCTCGAGGTGAGAAGATTATCACCCAGTATGATATGCATGCTGTGGAGGATATCGGCTTGCTTAAATTCGACTTCTTGGGTATCAAGAACTTGTCGATCTTGGGAGATGCGATGAAGATTGCCAAAGAGACAACCGGCATAGATATAGATATTGAGAATATCCCCATAGATGATAAGAAAACTTATGAGATGCTGGCGCGCGGAGAGACGATGGGCCTCTTCCAGCTTAACGGCTCTGGTATGACTAAGTATCTGAAGGAGCTTCGACCAACGGTGATCCATGACATCAACGCCATGGTGGCGCTCTATCGTCCGGGTCCTATTGAAATGATCCCGGAATATATTGCAAGAAAGCATGACCCGAGAAAGATCACCTTTCTTGATCCTAGAATGAAAGAGATACTTTCTGCGTCTTATGGAGTTATAACTTATCAAGATGATGTCATGCTTATCGCTATTCACCTTGCCGGTTACTCTTGGCTTGAGGCAGATAAACTCCGAAAGGCGATGGGTAAGAAGATCCCAGCAGAGATGGAAGCACAGAAGAGTAAGCTTTTGGAGGGCTTCGTTAAGCATGGGATGAAGACGGAGAAGGCTAATGAACTTTGGCTTCTGATTGAGCCATTCGCTGCTTACGGATTCAATAAGGCGCATGCTGCGAGTTATGGACGTGTGGCTTATCAGACTGCCTACATGAAGGCCAACTTCCCTGTGGAATATATGACTGCAGTTCTAACAGCAGATGCGGGTGACGTGGAAGAGATTTCTGCTATTGTTGCGGAGTGTAAGAGAATGGGGATACCGATTCTGCCCCCCGATGTCAATCAAAGTAATGGTAGTTTTACTGCGATAAAAGAAGATGCGGGTGACAAGATTCGTTTTGGACTTTACGCTATCAAAAATCTGGGTGAGGAGATTTCTAATGTCATCATTGCAGAACGTAAGCGTGGTGGACGTTTCAACTCCTTCTCCAGTTTCTTAGAGAGGGTTAAGCACAAAAATTTAAACAAGAAGTCACTTGAGGCGTTGATCAAGGCGGGTGCCTTCGATGAGATGGGAGAGCGTGGACAGATGATATACAACATGGAGGATGTATTGAACTACATTAGAGAGAACGCCAAAGCGTACGCGGCACAGAGTTCCCTCTTTGGCGGGATGGCGAACAAGGCTTCGGTACCGGATTTGAAGCTTAAACCAGCACCGGTAGCCTCAGTATTCGATAAATTAAACTGGGAGAAGGAGCTTTTAGGCCTGTATCTTTCCGGGCATCCTTTAGATAAGTATAAAGATAAGCTTGATAAGAACACAATTAAACATACTAAAACCTTGGGTAATGGTGCGACTGTGGTTATCGGTGGGATAGTCGAGAGTGTGCGCCAGATAAGTACGAAGAAAAATGAGTTGATGGCGTTCGTTAAGATTGCTGATTTTACCGACTCAATGGAAGTGGTTGTCTTCCCGAGAACCTTCACTCAATATAAAAATCTACTAGTACCGGAGAAATGCCTGGCGATAAGAGGTACCGTGTCTATACGTAATGATGAGCCGTCGATGATAGCTGAGGCGATTAAAGACCTAGATGAGCCTGCTAAATCTTAGACGTCTAATTTTAATCTCCGTTCTCACCATGACTACTGTGCCTCTTTGAATAGTTCTTGATCGCCCTCTCAAGGTGCCAGAGAGCTGTGAAGATAAAGAGTGTGGTCAGTGTCACAAAGATTGAAAGAGCATATAAGTGAAAGCCGACAGCCATGCCAATGCCGGCCGAAACCCAGAGTCCAGCTGCTGTGGTAATACCGCTTACCTTCTTACCCTCGGTCATAATCAGCCCACCACCGACGAAACCGATACCGACAACTATTTGTGACGCCACGCGCATTGGATCGAAGTTTGTAAGGCCGAGATACTGATTTGACACAGCGTGAGATATAACCACAAAGAGGCATGAGCCTAGACTGATCAAGGCGTAGGTTCTCATGCCGGCGGTTTTATTAGACGTAGATCGTTCTGCACCGATTAGCATACCAAGAAGCATCGCCACTGTAAGCTGAAAGATCATGTCAGCAGTAGTGGGATCGAGAAAGTTTAATATGTTGTTCATCATATTATATTACCATCTTTTTATATCTCAGGAAAATATTTTTTAATCTTTATGCCATTAGACAAGGTGATTGTTGCGCCTTCCTCATAATCTAGTACTTTGCTGAAATATTTCTGCGAGTCGAGTTTGAATATATCTTCAGCGGAAGCGAACATTGATCCGGCATCCATCAGATTGAGGGGTTTAACTCTCGATAAAAAATTCATTGCTTCAAGGCCGAAGACGTTCTTGATCGCCCGTAGCTCCCCCATTTTACCCTGGAAATAACCTCGGTAGAGATTTTTCCTGATATCCTTCTCGTTTTGTTTAGTTTTCTCCGCGATCTTTTCTATGATCATGTCGAGCAGTAACACCCCCGGATAATATCCGACGGACATCTCGAGATAGTCTTGGCCGTTCTCTTTTTTGAGATTGTTTAATACCTCTATGTTTATGGTCTCAGTCATCATCTCATCGAAACCTGCGAGTATCGGCGATTCCTCTTTCTCTCCGGATTCCGTTGTTCTCGTATTGTTGAGATTCGAGTATCCCGTGTTTTGTATTTTTAGACCGAACTTTTTATCTTGTTCTTTTACGATCATCGATTTGTGCGAGAAAATATGAGTAAACTCGTGATTAAGAGTTTCCTTGATACTCTGTCTATCTGTTTTTTCCCATATCACTATCTCCTCAGCCTCACGAACAGCATATCCGGAAAGAGTTTCGTCCGCACCTCTGTGTCGACTTGAAATTTCCAATGCTTTTGCAGAGTCTTTAGGCTGAATATGAACTCTCGTTGAATCAGGGGCTCTTTCGCTAAGATCGATACCTAGAATTTTCTTTCCCCAGGCTAAGTAGTTATTTTTTAATTTACTCACGAGAGTAAGATTCTCTTTGGAAATTTCTGCCTCGTCCAAAAACCTGTTATTTCGCACAAAATGCAACAAACCATCTTTCTGCTTTTGGGTTATCTTAGCTCCGGCATTAAAAACCACATGTTCAACTTTTTCAGGTGACTTCATGTTGTCTATTATATATAAGAGTGAAATCTTTTGCTATATCTTGCCGTCCTTAATTTTTTGTCTTATGTCAGCCACAACTTTATTGAAGTAGAAGAGGTTGTGGAAGGTTACAAGTCGCATGGCTGTGATCTCATCACCGCGGAATAGGTGTGAGATGTAGTTTCTTTTATAAACTTGGCAAGTATTACACAGGCAACTCTTATCTATCGGATTTTTGTCTGTTAAAAATCTTGTCTTTTTAAGATCCAGTTTCCCCTTACTTGTGAATGCGATTCCGCGGCGTGCGAAATGAGTAGGGACGGTACAGTCGAAGGTGTCGATACCTCGCTTGATGATGATCTCCATATCTTCCAAGTATCCAATGCCGAGCATGTGTCTTGGTCTGCCATCTTGGAGGTTCGGTATAACCCAGGAGAGTATGTCGTCCATACTATCTCTGCTTTCGCCCAAGTCTCCGCCGATGCCGTATCCGGCTACATCTAATGAATCAATATATTTCGAAGCCTTCTCTCGAAGTGGCTGATATCTCGAACCTTGTACTATGCCGTAGAGTGCCTGGTTAGTCTTCTTGCTGTCAACGCAGATCTTGGCCCAGCGGTGGGTCAGCTCAAGCGACTTGGCAGCGTAGTCGATGGTTGAAAGCGGAGGTGTACATTCGTCGAAGGCGTAGATGATATCCGCGCCGATATTCTCCTGAAACTTGATTGACTCTTTCGGGCCGATGAATAGCTTGCTTCCGTCGAAGGGTGAGCGGAAGTGTACGCCCTCTTCTGTAATCTTCACAGATTTTGATTTACTGCCCGTCTCCACTACCACATCTGTCTTGCCCGGGAAATATTTTAAGATCTTACCAACCTGCATATCTTGTCCGAATCCGAGACTAAACACCTGGAAGCCTCCCGAGTCAGTCATTGTCGGCCAATCCGCCTTCATGAATTCGTTTATTCCACCTGCCTTCTTCACAATCTTGTCGCCCGGCTTCAGGTGCAGGTGGAATGTGTTGGAGATCGTGAGCTGAGTATTAGTCGCTCTCACCTCCTCTGATGTCAGAGTCTTGATAACAGCTTTAGTGGCCACAGGCACAAGTGCCGGCGTCTCCACTACTCCATGCGGCGTCTTAAGTAGGCCCAGTCTAGCCCAGCTTTTCTTTGACTTTTTGAGTATCTTAAAATCTATCATTCGCAAAACTATACACTAAATAATAGCTTATGGCAAAAGAAAAAGCCGTCCCGCTAAGCGGGACGGCCGGCTTTTTATTTTTAGTTTTTGTAGTAGTGGAAATCTAATTTTATCTCTTTATTCTTGACTATCTCGCCCTTCCATTCGCCGAGGAAGGTGGCGCCATCGAGATTTGTCTTGAAGCTGTATCCCATAAAGTATTTATAGGCCTTACCGTCTTTGGCGACGACATAATAGTCGTAGTAATGTTTCTCATGAATTCTTGTGATAACTTCGTCCATCTGGCCCGCAACGCGCTGATCCTTTTCTCCTTCTTTCCCCTTGAATATCTTTGTTACCGATATTCTGACCAGAGCCGGCAGGGGCAGATCTCGTAGATCTTTCTGTCGTACAATATCTCCTGCCTTGAAAATTTTTATCTCCCGCTCTTTCTTGGGTTTTTCATCGGGTAGAGCCGGAATGGGTCCTAGTCCGCGTGCTTCGAGCATCTCACAAAGTTTGTTCAGGAATGGAATATCCCGTTCCGCGCGGACTGCGTAGAACTTCGCTCTATTATACCTATCCTCTTCCTCGATCTCTTTCATGGTGTCAGCATAAGACATAAGTACGCTAGAGTATGTAGTGTAACCGCGATAACTATCGCACGTCATTACATATGCGATCGCGCTAACTTCTCTTTCTTTCCAGCCGTATCTTACACTGAACATTCCGGCCCCATGATACTTCGCCCCGTTCTGCTTACCGATACCCCGGAGGAATCTAGTGAATGCGGACCAAGCCCAGGATCTCGGCACCTCTACCAGAGCCCGTAGGATCGTGTAGAGATTTCGCCTGGCTTCCGGTGTGTCGAAGCTATTTAGGGCGTCCTTATTTTTTTTGGAATCCGAATGAGTGAAGGCTTCATCCAGTAGAACGTATTTATGTCCCCGGCTACCTACACATATGATCATGCCGTTCAATAGTTCTTCCGGCCGAGATTGAGCTCTGCGTACGCCCTCCAGCATAAATGCTTGGCGAACATTTTCTATCTCGTCATATTTACGCTCCTCCCTTAGTTTATCGATCTCAGACTTGTGCAGAGAGGATTCTTCCGCACTAAAGAGTGGTTCGGCCATTTCGTGCCTCCTTGTTAGTTATCAAAAGATCCAGTTAGAAACTACCATATTTGTTCTGGTCTGTAAAGAAAAGAAAAATCCCCGCGGAGCGGGGACTATACCAGAAGACTCAAGGAATCAGCCATCTTTCATTTATTGCTGAATCCTAGATCAATGGACTCGTTCTTTTTGAGTATCCGCCGATGAATTGGGAAATTCGGGAAATTTGCTAGCAACTTCTCCCTTTCTTTCTTAAGTAATCTGTCGTACCTGTTTAACACTCGTTCTTGTGTTACAGTCGTTAGAATCTTGAGTGATTCTTGAAGAATGTGCGAGAGTTTGTTAGCTACATCATCCTCTATGAATTCTTCCTTGAAGTCGAGATCCCAGCGTGCATTTTCAAATCGGATCTTGTCCCCTTCTTCAAAATACGCTGGATACAGTTCTTGTCGATCGCCTGAGACTTGGAAATTTTTTAAAAGCTTTTCCAGCCCCTCGAAGCATGGAGAAGGATCTCTTTTTCCGTCGGCCTCAATCGTACAATGATCTACTTCGACACCTCTCCTGATTATCGAAATTTTTCCGGTGTAGAAATCGAAGCCGTACAATATATCAAGCATGATATTATCCTGGGATTTGAAGAGCTTCTCACCCCTATATTTCACTACCTTGATCTCACCACTACTCATGAGCACACCTCCTTGTTAAAGGTCAGTACTATATCTTTTGATCTCTTGTTATACTACTAGAAATTTAAGGATTTTGCGAGCTGGCCGATGAAAGGCAGTTCCGTCTCCTTGCCCTGAGCGGCGTTCAAAATGCCGATGATCATGAATATGCCGAGTGCCATTTTAGCCATCCCAAAGAATATGCCAACCGAGAAAAACATAAACATACTCAAGAAAGACAAAACGAATCCGACGATAATAATAGTTAAAGCCTGCTTGATGTGAAATTTTGTAAAAGAGTCATCTTTAGCAGCGAGATATGAGATGATGATCAGAGGCCCGCAATATGCAAGCACCGCCATTAAAATATTTTTTTCTTTTTTCATATTATAATTATCTTACATATCGACTTTTTTTGCAATAATATGTAAACTGGATAATTATGGAAAACAATAAATTACACGACATCAGACATTCGCTGGCTCACTTGCTAGCCATCGCCGTCTTGAAACATGATCCAAGGGCTAAGCTCGCGATCGGCCCGGTCATTGATAACGGCTTCTACTACGATTTTTTGTTATCAAAACCTATTTCAGAGACTGATTTGCCGGAGCTTGAGAAAGAGATGAGGAAGTTGATTGAAGCCAAACTCGATTTCATTGGTGCCGAAAGACCCAAAGCGGAAGTATTGAAGATGTTTGAAGATCAGCCATTCAAGTGCGAGCTGATAGAAGATTTATCCAAAGAGGGCTCCAAACTTACAACTTATACAACAGGCGACTTCACAGATCTTTGCCGCGGAGGACATGTGAAGAATACAAGCGAGATCCCTGTCGACGCCTTCAGGATAGAAAGGACAGCCGGTGCTTATTGGCGAGGTGATGAGAAGAATCAGATGTTGACGCGCATCTACGGCTTAGCTTTTGAGTCTAAGGAGAAGCTTGATGAATATGTTGCCATGCGAGAAGAAGCCGAGAAGAGAGACCACAAGAAACTCGGTAGAGAACTAGATCTTTTTATAATTGATGAGAAAGTTGGTAAGGGGTTGCCATTATGGACTCCTAAGGGTACGGCAGTTAAATTTGAACTGGAGAAATTCGCTCGTGAACTTGAGAGGAAGTATGACTATGAGCACGTTTCAACACCATATCTGGGTGGCGAGGAGTTGTATAGAACCTCCGGTCACTTAGACCACTACACTCACAGTATGTATGCTCCAATAGATATGGATGGCGACAAATTCTACTTGAGACCAATGGCTTGTCCGCATCATATTCGCCTGTACCAACGAAAGCCATGGAGCTATAAGGATCTACCGGTTCGATATGCGGAAATCGCTGATTATAATCGTTATGAAAAGTCCGGAGAATTGATGGGGATGATACGCGTGCGTAAATTTCAGCTTACTGATGGTCATATTTTTGTAACTCCGGAAGGATTGAAGGAGGAGTTTAAGCGGGTTTGTAACATGATAGTTGAGGGTATGAAGGGGCTTGGACTTCTTGATATCGTCTCTTATCGTTTCTCTAAGCGGGATCCGGAAAACAAGGAGAAATATTTTCCGGATGATGATCTCTGGAATCACGCCGAAGGTTTAATGAAAGAAGCGTTGGATGAACTCGGCCTTCCTTATATCACAGCCCTCGACGAAGCTGCCTTCTATGGACCTAAGCTCGATGTGCAGGCGAAGAATGTTCATGGCAAGGAGGACACTTTATTTACAGCGCAGATGGATTTCCTGCTTCCGCAGAAGTTTGAGATAGAATACGTCGACGCAGACGGTCAAAAGAAAAGACCGGTTATGATTCATCGTTCTACGATCGGCTCTCTCGAGCGAGTCTTCGCCTTCCTAATCGAGCACTGTGCCGGAGCCTTCCCGACATGGCTAGCACCTACTCAGGTGGCGATAGTGCCTGTGAGCGAGAAGTTTATGGACTATGCGAGCGAGATATATAACAAGCTGAAGGCAGAGGATGTTCGCGTAGAACTTGATAGCAGTAATGAGACTCTGGGCAAGAAGATTCGAAATAACAAGATGATGAAGACGCCGTACTTAATAGTTATTGGAGCTAAAGAGGTGGAAGCCGGGACAATAACCGCAGAAAGTCGAGATAAGGGGCAGATTAAAGACTTGAAAATTGAGGATTTTGTGGTGATGATTAAGGAGGAGGTAGCAGGGAGAAGATAGTCACAGTTTATCCCCTATAGTAGCTTTGGAATTTAAGTTTTTTCCAATATTCTTTGGTAGTGACCACTGCAACTGAATTCAAATCTTCTGCTATGCGTGTACCACCGCAGAACCTCGACGCCGAGAAGGCGCTTCTTGGGGCTATCATGATGCGACCTCAGTCTATACACGACATCTCTGATATCCTGCAGAAAGACGCTTTCTATTCCGAGAAGCATAAAATAATCTATGCGACCATGCTCGAGCTCTTGGCTAAGAACGAGCCCATCGACATGGTTGTACTTTCGGCTAAGCTGAAAGAGAAGAAGCTACTTGATAATATCGGTGGAGCGAGCTATTTGACCCAGCTTGTGACCACTGTCCCTTCGACTAATAATGTCGAACATTACGCTCGGCTTATCCAGAAGTCTTCAACGCTCAGGAATTTGATCGAAGCTGCCGACCACATATCTAATCTTGGTTATGGTGAGGCTGATGAAGTTGATCAGGTGATTGATGCAGCCGAGAAAAAGATCTTTAATATAGGAAATGCTTCTATACGCAGTAAATTTGTCGATATAGGCTCTACACTCGAAGAGGCTTGGACAAGACTTGACCGTCTACATCACTCTAAGAACGAGGTTCGTGGGGTTAAGACCGGGTTTCACCAACTCGACAATAAGCTGGCTGGTTTACAGAAATCAGACCTAATTATCTTGGCAGCTCGGCCCTCGATGGGAAAGACGACTTTGGCGATGGATATCGCCCGTAATGCAGCTCTGCTCAATAATATTCCTGTCGGCATCTTCTCTCTAGAAATGAGCTCTCAACAGCTTGTAGACAGAATGCTGGCTGCTGAATCAAATGTCGATGCATGGAAACTACGTACGGGGCAGATCGAGAGTGATGATGAGTTTTCGCTGATACGGGACACTCTGGAGAAGCTGTCGAAAGCACCGCTCTATATTGATGATGAATCAAGTAATAATATAATCAGGATGAAGTCGGTTGCTAGGCGTTTGAAGAGTGAGCATGGACTAGGTCTGATCGTCGTCGACTACCTTCAACTTATGCATCCAAGCAAAAATTATGACTCCATGGTCCATCAAGTTACGGAGATATCAAGGGCATTGAAAGGGCTTGCGCGCGATCTTGATGTGCCTGTGCTCGCACTCTCACAGCTATCCCGAGCTGTGGAACAGAGAGGTGGCGAGCCAAGATTGTCAGATCTCCGAGATTCCGGTTCTATTGAGCAGGATGCCGATGTTGTACTCTTCATCCACCGCGAAGATAAGCAGGACAAGAGTGCTCCTGCGGGTATCTCTAAGATCATCATCGCTAAGCATAGAAATGGCCCGACCGGTGAGGCAGAACTCTTCTTCGACCAGAAGCGCGTCAGCTTCATGAATATTGATAAGTCTGACCATGGTGCCTCCGGCTTCGGTGACTTCTAACTTCTTAACATGGATCCAATAAGCAAGTTAACTCAGATGTTCGGCCGATTCCCGGGGATTGGACCAAGACAGGCGAAGAGGTTCGTCTATTTCTTGCTGGCTGAGAACACTGCCTACACCAGAGAATTAATTGATTATATTGTAAGACTCAAGAAGGAGGTCAGCCACTGTCCCACTTGCTTCCGACTTTCTTTAACTCCAGTCAGTCAGCAGTGTGCACTATGTAGTGATCAGAGTCGGGACAGCTCTGTGCTTATGGTTGTAGCTAAAGATATAGATCTAGAGAATATCTCCCGTTCCGGCGAGTTTAACGGCAGGTACTTCATCTTAGGTGGCCTGCTTCAGATATTGGAGAAAAATCCGGAACAGAAGATACGGATCCGCGAACTTACTAACCTGATTAACAATATGTCGCAAGTCGGCCTTAAAGAAATAATAATCGCCCTGAACGCCAATCCCGAGGGCGACAATACCGCAGATTATGTCCGAAACACCTTAACACCAATCTGCCAAAAAACTCGAAGTGAGTCTTCCAATATTATAAAAATCTCTGTCCTTGGCCGCGGTATGTCTACCGGTACGGAGCTGGAGTATTCCGATAGTGACACAATCAAGAATGCACTAAAGAATCGACAGTAATGAAAAAATCCACCCGTTCGGTGGATTTTTAAGTTTATTTTATAGTGTCTATCTTAACTTCTGAGTAGTGCTGGCGGTGGCCGATTCGCTTCTTGTATCTCACCTTATTTTTGTATTTCTGAATTATGACTTTTCTATCCCTGCCCTCTTCTACCAGCGTACCCTCAACTTTAGCCCCTGAAATGAACGGTGCGCCTACAGTGGTACTATCCCCGTCATCCACTAGTAAAACCTCGTTAAAGGTGATTTTTGCCCCTTTTTCAGGCCTTTTATCGTCGTATCCGGACAACTTCTCAATATGAATAACGTCGCCTGGCTTGACGATATACTGCTTGCCACCCGTCTGTATTACTGCAAATTCCATAAGTCCAAGTATAATACAAAAATCCGCCCTAAAATGCAAGGGGGAATATGTTTAAATTCCAAAATAAGGCGGAAAAAATAAATTTTTAAAATTGTAGGTGGGGGCGGCCGCTCGAGCCCTTAGGCCAGAATGATCCTCTTCTGTCCCGTCTTAGTGGGACAATCATTCTGGCCTAGGTGTGAGAGTGGGGTTAAGCAATTTTACAAATTTGATTTTTGAAGCCTTTTGGAATTTAAGCCTATTCCATCTCTGGCTTGTCGAGTGAGAGCGGTTCGTAGTCGAGGGCGACGTCTGCTTCGGTGATACGCATCAAATCCTTATCTATTTTCTTGAACTCCTTGGAGGAATCGGTGTACTGGTTGACGACAGTGGCGAGCGACTTGCCGAGCTTCTCATGTTTCTCCATATAAGTCTTGAGGTGTGTGGTCAGCTCCCCTACTCGCTTCACAATATCTTTGGCCTGTTCCTCAATCTGCATCGCCTTCAAGCCCTGGAGGACGGTTTGTAGGTAGGCTAGGAAAGATGTCGGCGAAACGATGATAACCTTATACTTCGAAGCGGCGCGCTGGATCAGCGACTCCGTATCTTCTTTTAAGGCGCCGATCTTGTTGATTAGTAGATCATAGTAAATGGCCTCATGCGGTATGAACATGAAAGCGAAGTCCATAGTACCGGCACTAGGTTTAATATACTTAGCTGTTTCTGAAATACGATTTTTTAAGTCATTCACAAAAAGTTTTTCCAACTTCTCGCGCTCTACCGGGTCACGCTCGGCGACTATCCTGTTGTAGTTTTCGAGTGAGAATTTGGAGTCTATTGGTATGATTTTATCTTTCACAAAGACAACCGCATCGGGTATTAAGTCGGCACCATCTTCGTCTTGTCCAAGCTTGTACTGCATCTCATAGCTACCTGGTGGCATGACGTTCTTAAGCACTGTCTCTAGGTAATACTCGCCAAGTATCCCACGCTGTTTTGGATTCTTCAAAATGTCTTGAAGTGACTGTAGCTGGTCAGCGAAGCCAACAACCTGTTTGTTGGTCTCATCGAGGCGCGTCAACTTCTCAGTCAGATCAGTGACGATCTTGTACGACTCCCCTATCTGGTTCTGCATGGCACGGTGCGCGCCGGTCACGGATTCGTTGAGGTGTCTTTCAGAGTCTGCCAAGCGCTGGTCTAATGTTTTAGAAAGATTATTGAGCTGGTTCTGGATCAAGAGCAGAGGATTATTATCGGAAGAAGGTTCAACCTTCTTATTCAGTGAATAAAATATAAAAAGAGCGACGATGGCGCCAAAAACTATTCCTAAAATTATATAGATAGCAGTCATTATAAATAAAGTGCGGAAGCAGATGTGATGAATAAAAAGTACAACGACATTAATAATACCCCCTCCGTGCGGTTTATTCTAGAGCCGGTGTAAGAGAATACCGATAGTAAGATAAATGCTAAAAAGGTGAAGGATGAAGTTAGGATGACTGGGCCGGCAGTTAAAGAATTCGTGGCCGTCGGCGATACTATTGCGAGTAGACCGATGATGACTGTGCTATTAAAGACGGTTGATGCGAGTATATTACCCATTGCCAGCGAAGAGTGTTGCATTATTGCACCTCTCATACCAAAGAAGAGCTCAGGGAGCGTGGTGGCAAGTCCGAGGACAACTGTGCTAAAGAGTATTAAGTCGATGGGCCAATAGCTAGTAAGTCCAGCAGTGAATAGTATGATAAAAATTGAGGATAGTACAAGTATTAGTAGTCCTAGGGTAAGATTAATCAAGCTTGGATAAACCTCAGAGAAGTAGTGTACACCGTAGGGTACATGTGGTGCTGACTTTTCTAGAAACTGTCCATCATAAGAAAAGACGATTATGTAGGCTAGGAACATTAAACATAGAAGTAATCCGTCGAAGCGAGACAACCCTCCTCCAAGAACCAAAAAAGAAGGCATTAGAACTAGCATGAATGATATCCAGAAAACCCTCTTGGATACTTGCCCAGAGAGATCTATTCCGCCAGACAAATATGCCACTAGTCCGATAGCCAAAGTGATATTGGTGAAGTTGGCACCTATAATATTTCCAATCGATAAGAGTGGATTGTTTGTGATAACGGATGCTGTTGCGATAAATATTTCGGGCAAGGAGGTTATGATCCCAAGTAGCATAAAAGAAAGCACGCATTCGTTGAGCCCTACAATCCTACCGAGTTTCAGCAAGGCACGTGCCACCATCCCACTCGACACCCCGAGCGATACTATCGCGACTAGAAAAATAAAAATATAAAAGTAGAACAACATTGTCTTATTATTTTACCACTCATTGTTGAATAGTAGAAATTCCCGGTTTATTGTCATATTGCGTGGTGGTTGACTCTATGTTAATATCGCCGATAGATTTGATTTTAAAAAAATGGAGCAATAGGAGGTGTCCTGTGGACATCAGTAAGATTCGCGAATTCTTCTTCAGAGCGATGGCGTCATGTTTGGCTAGTGGTCTTTCGGAAGAGATACAGGTTCACGATATGCCAGACTTCCTGGCCATTCATTATCGAGACGGCGACTTCCGTCTTCAGGATCAGTATTGCGCAATTCCAGGAGAAGAGAGGTCGGCCGGCACGACAACAATCTGGTTCAAGGATCGGCCGATTTGGATAATGAACTATGGTGGGGCTTACTCAAAAGAGGCGATCCCTTTTCTAAGGGCTGTGTTGCGAAAGACATACGAAACCGGGCAGTTCATCGGTGGTCGTGGCCCGGCGTACTATAAGGGAGATTCGTTCATCTACTTCAACCAGGGGCGTCTCTTCGACTTCACTAATTTCAATGGCCGCGAAGAAATCTACAGATATGAAGATGGCGAGCCTCTCGGTTTCCACGACTACTGGGGAATGAGCCTGTTGTCAACATCCTATCGTTAAAAAATTAATAACCCCCCGCGATTTCCGCAGGGGGTTTCTTCTTACTTATTTGGTGTACATCTTTGCCAACTTTTGGATGATCTTTCTCTTGTTAGCAGACGTCACCAGCCCAGATCCTCCTCTCTCATAAATAAACATGAGCCGTTCAACCGTAGAAGCCAGGGCCACTAGCTTATCAATCATCTTTCGGCGGAGATTATCCAAGTAGCTTCCATGGGAGTAGCGATCGAAGACATGCCGAAGCTCATCGAAAGTTTGGGCTCTTCCAGCAAGTATAGTCAGGCATTTACGCTGAGCTGAATTCGGGCCGATCAGATTAAAATATCTGACTAGAACTTCACAAGCATTAGCGAAGACGGGGTTGTTTTCACACTCCTTCACCACGATCTTGAATATCAGGGAGTCTATACGGGAAAATTCCCGTTTTTCTCTAGCCCAGCCCCGAGCAGTTGTGAGTTCAGTAAGCACACGCGGTTCTGACAGGAATTTCCCGAGGGCAATCTTGAATTTTTTGTTTGCATAATGCCGGACAGGATGGGTAGGTGGAAGATAAGATGAGTATGCACGGATACCATAGAGCTCTTCCATTGTAAGCGTCGGCTTCTCCAGTTCAAGCATGCATGAAGCGATGAATTCACCGGCCACAGTTGTGATCAAGGCATCATTGGTGCTTTTCTTTTCGATGAGTTGACGATAGAGTCTTGCGAACTGGCCTAGTTGTTTTATGCATGCGACGAGAAGCCATGCAGCCTTAGTGAATGCTGGGCCATCTACAATTCCACGATTAACTATTTCATACAAGTCTTCGACAGAGTCAATCTTTTTTTGATCAACGACAGCCTGGCACCTTGCTTCGTGCATGTAGAGTATCTTCTTTCTGACCGGATCTTTGTTCTCCAGATCATCGCTCGCCGCATCATAGACTCGTCGGGATTCCCCAATAGTCTTCGCTGCCTTCATATCCCTAAGCCATCGTTTTGGATTAGACACTCTAAGTGCTGTGAGTACCTCTTCTTCTGTGAGCCCTGTGGCGTTGATCAGTTTAGCCATGTCAATCTTCGCCACTTCTTCGATTTTCATGTCAACACCTCCGTGTTAGAGACTACATTATTTTAAGAAAAAAGGCTATGATTATGTCAGATAATTGGACGTTTATAAAAAAAAGGGGGATGAGTGGTGGGTATAATAAATTCGCCCTACACAAAGAAGGAGCTGGATGAAGCCTTCGAGGAGCTCAAATATATTGAACTCGATACTAATGAAGTCAAAGAGAGACTAGCGGACTTCAACACTAAGTTCACGGCTACCTTGCCGAAAAATGAAGAGGATCTCACTCTAATATTAAGCAAGCAGTATGGTATAAATATGCAAGAGTACATCAATGTTTTTGGTCGCCGGTTCTTGTACGATAGATATATTAATACCGCGTTTACGATGGGTATCATAAAGTTAGCAGAGACGCTAGGGATCACGCCGGTTCAATGTTGGTCGCTCTTCCTAAATAAACCAAAGAAGCCACGTAAAGAAAATTAAGTGAGTAGAAAATCTGGCTGGCCTCCGCAAACTGGAGGCCTTTTATTTATATCAAACTTTTATCTATGAAGTATAGATCGCGGAGAGTATTAAATTTACGGCTGTAATAGTTATCTGTTTTATCAGTTATTTTTTTAGCCTGTTTTTTTAATAGTTCTATCGCTTCCGGCTTACCTATCCAGAGTACCTCCATACCAAGCAAGCTATCGTCGGGTATGACCTCCAAATCTTGTCCGTCTTCTGATAAGCGGGCTATAAAGCATGATGTCTCATATAATTCTGCAGACTTGGCGCGGTATTCAGAAGTTGTCGCGAACTTTCTTTCGATCTTTATACTTTGCCCCATCTCTTCAGCACACTCCCTTTTAAGCGCTTCCTCTGTCGACTCCCCCTCCTCAATTCCACCGCCAGGCAGGAAGTAGAAACCACTCCCTTTTTTAGACACTAAGGCAACTTTTCTATGCGAATCAAGGACGATTCCCTTCGCAGTGCGCCTAGTGCTATAAAATGCAGGCTCAACACAAGCCTCCTCCGGGAAGACATCAACATGCTTTATTGTATGGTGGATCATTTGTATGGTCACCACTGGAGTCTATCAAATTTCATAAAAAAAATCCCCCGCTAAGCGGGGGTAAAGAGTGTGATCTGATTAGGAATCCAGCTTGATGACTGGTACAAGTTCTAGATGTTCGATAATCAAGGCGAATTCCTTGTTGAATTCCGCATTTGAGAAGTCGGGCAATGGCACCTCGATAACTTTCCACCAGCCGTAGGCTATCTCTTCAATGATCTTTTCTACCAGCCAGATAAGTGGCCCCGAGCGGATATGTGTGCCATCATAGCCCAGCATAATCTTCTTTCCGACTTTTAGCCCTCCCAACTGAGCGGCTTCCGGCATGAGCGATGTAATCTCGAGTACACTACCTCGATTGAGTCCTGCTGAATTCTCAGGAAATACTGGGATTTTTGTAACTTGTCGCGGTCTATCGAAATCAAGCTCGGGTTTAACGGACATTCAAGATCACCTCTTCGCAGAGCGCCTCGAGGGTCTCGTGTATTACAATTTCCGGACACTCCCGGCTAAGTCGCCTTCTAATATATTTCGCGCCGGTAAATCCTGGCTCGATGCCAATGAAAAGATTTACAAACGGATTGATGGTGTTTTTTATCACCCATTCAGCCAGTTCAAATCTTGTTGTTTGTGCATAAGACCTGTCGCAGTAATGCGTCTTCTCTTTTGCTAGCCAGAAGAGAATTCCAGCACTCTTAGATGCCATCGCGAGGTAAAAGGATTCCCAGTCTACTTGCTTATCGTAATCGAAGTTAAGATCTTTATAATTACCCCTCGGGGTAGCTATATCCAACGACGGACATCTCTTTGAGAAAAAATTAATAGCAAAACTCTGCCAGTCTTCCGCGCCTTGTATGGGGCCAGCAAGGAAGACCAGTTGACCCTTCACTTCTTTGAATTCAGGTACGACGATAAGCATCTGCAAAACTCCCTTGAGTCAAAGACTAAAAACATCCGTATTCAAGTTAAGTCTTTTGGCTTAAATAGTCAATGTATGCTTACTCACGTATTCTTAATCTATTTGCAAACAGATGGTAAATCCCTGGTAGGAGAGAAATAATAATAATACCAAAGATAACGGCAGTGAAATTGTCTTTCACTATCTGGATATTGCCGAAGAGGTATCCGCCGAAGCAGAAAACTAGTGTCCAGAGTATTCCGCCTGTTATATTAAAAAAGACAAACTTATCATATTTCATATTACTGACACCAGCAACAAATGGAACAAATGTCCTAATGATTGGGAAGAAGCGCCCCAATACCACCGCCCTGTCGCCATATTTACTGTAAAATTCTTGTGCGCGATCTAAATACTCCTTCTTGAATATCTGTGAATTAGGATCTCCAAATGCCCTTGCTCCCAGATAACTACCAATCGTGTAGTTGACGGAATCTCCAATTATGGATGCGGAAGCTATAACAGCTAATAAGATCCAGATATTCAATCCGCCAGCCGAAGCTGCTATCGCTCCGGCAGCAAAGAGTAGGGAATCTCCGGGTAGGAAGGGTGTAGCTACAATCCCAGTCTCTAAGAAGATAACCAGGAAGAGTAGTGCATAGATATATACGCCGTAGTCAGATGTCAACCCGGCCAAGTATGTATCGATATGAAGAAACGTGTCTATAAAGTTCATTGGATAATTATAGCATACCCGCCTTATCGGCGTGGCAAGAAAAAATCCGGCTAAGTAGCCGGGGTAGTTCTAGATTTATTTCTGCAAAGAAAGACCATGTATTTCCCAATAGATTATGTCTAGGGGGATGATAATGTCGGTATAAATTCCAGCATTACGAAGATCCTCCTGCTGGTCTCTATCTAGTTTTCCACTCTTAACTTCAATGTACCGGATCGGATGTTCTCGTCGCAAGACACTTAGATCTTCATGGAGGCAGAAATCAACTTCCCTATGGTTTCTATATCCTTTCTTATTAACCGTTTTAAATGATCTATTGGCTGTGTACTTGATGTTATTATCGTCCAGGAGCTTAGCCATTCGCTCCTCCCAATATCTCCCGCGGTTAACCTTATTGTTGGGTTTTCTGCTTCGGCATCCGCGTGAACGGGTCTTTTTTTTACCACTAGGGAGATCCTTCCTTCGGAGCTCCTCATTGTTCTTGCGGGGCAAAACGACCTCCTTTACAAACCTCCTTTCTCATACTATCATATTTTACATTCTTGGCAAGTTATATTAGAATAGTTTCACAGTAACGGCCCTATCGTTCCCGATTTTATTACGATTTCGTTACAGCGAAATCTCCATAAAATCGAGGATCCTCGACCCTGTGGGGTCGGGACTATCGGTTAGGACACGGCCTTCGAGAGGTGAGGTTGGGCTTGGGGACCCAACTGCAAGACCTTGAGCATCCCCGTAGGGTGCGAAAGGTGTACCGCTCCTGTAAGGAGGAAATCAGAGTTTGGTCGCAGTTAGTTTACAATTTGGCCCTATCGTCTAACGGTTAGGACGGAGCCTTCTCAAGGCTTAAATCAGAGTTCGATTCTCTGTAGGGTCATCAAACGTTAAGAAAAAGTGGACTTCTCCACTTTTTTAGTTTTATGAAGGCGGAACGATGTTTTTGTTTTCTCTCCTAAAAAACAAAAACCGTGAGTCGGGGTCGGCAAGTACTTAGTCCACGCAATCCGCCCTGGGCGGATGAGTAGACTTAGTAACTTGTGATCACATAGAATCTGCTGAAATCAAAATTAAAATATCCCCCTTATAAAATAATGGTATTTTGTATTTGCTATTGACAGTTTGATATTTAGTATGCTATACTTGAAGATAGAAATTAGCCGAGTTATTCGACAACTAAATCAACAGACGGGAGTAGAAGCAAAATGAACGTCAAGCGAGCAGTAGAGATTCTTGATGAAGACTCATCGGATCCCAGCAAAAAGAATGGTGTTCTGGGTGGTCTTCAGATCCTGAAGAATTACTACGCTGATCTCGATGAGAAAATAGACCTCAGCGAGGCTGGTATCTTTGTTGGAGACTTCGACATGTTTGTTCTCTACATGTCCGAAGAAGAGGTCCGTGAGATGGGCAAGTTCGGCTGGATTTACCATGAAGATGACAACGGTTGGATGCACGTCTAATCACTCCTCTTTTAAGTACTAAGCAGACCTACTGCTTACCGCCGCCAAACCGCCAGACCTCTGGCGGTTTTCTCATGCCAAACAAAAAGACCCCGTTTCCGGGATCTTTTTAATTTTTGAACTATCGCTTGCTCCACTGTGGAGCCTTTCTTGCCTTCTTGAGGCCGAATTTCCTTCGCTCCTTAGCTCGTGGGTCTCTCTTGAGCATCTTAGCCTTTTTGAGGAGCTTTCTTAGCTCACCGTCAGTCAGAAGCAAGGCTCTTGAGATGCCGTGCCTTACCGCCTCAGCCTGAGAGTGTATCCCGCCACCTGTAGCCACTACTGTAACCTCATACTTGGCAACTGTAGCTGATGTCTCAAATGGAGAAGCTACAATGTACTTCATCTCAGCTGTTGGAAAGTACTCTTTGATATCCTTGCCGTTTATTACAAAAACGTTCTTTGTAGACTCGTGAGGGTAAAGTCTTACTCTGGCAGTTGAAGTCTTTCTTCTGCCTACAGCCTCGAAATATTTTCCTTTAGTCTCTGTTTTCATCATTTAAATATTATTCTGTAACTATCAAATTCTTCAGCATCTCCTTCCTTAACTTATTCTTCGGAAGCATGCCGTATACAGCATTGCGGAAGACCTCTTCATGTCCCTTCTTATCAAGCACCATTCCTAGTGTATTGCTCTTTCTTCCACTCGGGTGGCCGGTGAAGTGGTAATACTCCTTCTCCTCCTTCTTCTTGTCTGTAATCTTAGTCTTGGCAGCATTGACGATGCTTACGGATACCTTAGGGGCGATATTCTTGGCAAACTGCGCTGTATTCTTGCCCATGATGATAAAAGCGGCTTCGGATGCTATCCTGCCTATCGTCCTTCCGCTGGCGTCTATTGTGTATTTGGTAGTCATATGATTATACAAATTCGATTAAAGCCATCGGGCTGGCATCTCCTCCTCTTGTGCCCAGCTTAAGTATCCTGGTATAGCCCCCTTTTCTCTCTGTGTACTTCTTGGCTATCTCATCTACCATCTTCTTAACCACCTCAGGGCTTCCAAGTCTAGAGATTAAAATTCTTCTTGAAGCCAATGTGCCGTCCTTGCCTTTTGTGACTAGCTTCTCGATGAACGGACGCAACTCCTTAGCCTTGGCCTCGGTAGTCTTGATCTTGCCGTGGATAACAAGACTCTCCGCAAGTGAACGCAACAGTGCCTTCCTCTGCCCAGTCTCTCTGCTTAATTTTCTTACACTATTGTGGTGTCTCATGGAATTTCTTTAGTTTCTTATTTATTTAAGGTTGATCCCATAATTACCCAGGGCTCTCTTGATCTCAGAGATACCCTTCTCGCCTAAACCGTCGATATTGCGGAGATCCTCCTCTCGCTTCCTGGCTAATCCGCCAACTGTCCTGATGCTTGCTTCAGATAAGGCCTTCTGTGTCCTTGTAGAGAAGCTTACATCTTCGATCCGGATCTTCATAACATCTTCTTGTCTAGCAGACTCATTGTCTCCACCTTGCTCACCACCCTTAGACTCCTCGTCGCTGATCTTATCCTCCTCAGCAACCTCAGGAACTTCTTCTATGAAGCCAACTATCGCCTTAAGCTGTGAGATCATAGTGTAGATGGATGTTTCAAGGGCTTCTCTGGCAGTAAGAGTGCCGTCTGTTTCGATGAAAAGGCGTAGTCTGTTGTAGTCTGTCCTGTCTCCAACTCGCATGTTCTCAACCTCATAGTTGACCCTTCTAATAGGAGTGAAGATGGCGTCGACGGAGATAGTGCCGATATCAACCTTCTCCTTGTGGATAACCTCCTTAGGCACAAATCCAAGTCCTTTCTCAACCACAAATTCAATCTCAAGCTTGGAGCTCTTGTCGGTTAGAGTAGCTATGTGGAAGTCTGGAGTTAAAACTTCTACTCCCGCCGGTGCCTCTATGTCCCCTGCGGTTACTTTCTTAGCTCCAGACACAGAAAGGAATACCTTCTGAGGATTATCATCAATCAGTCTGAATCTGACCTTCTTAAGGCTTAAAAGTATAGTAATAACATCCTCCTTAACGCCCTCGATAGTAGAAAACTCATGGTCAACACCGACAATCTTTAGGGATGTGATAGCAGCACCCGGCAAAGAGGATAAAATAATCCTTCTTAGTGAGTTTCCTAGTGTGTGGCCATAGCCCGGATAAAGCCCATCTATCTCGTAAACACCCTTAAAATCCGCTTCAGAGACGACTCGGGGTTTCGATGGAAGAACGATGTTATAATTTGGCATATTTTTATAAAAAAATATTAAATATTTAGTTGATTATTATAAACTATTCCCAGACTTTTTGCAAGTCCTCGGGTGGAAACCTCGCAAAATACTACGTTCTACTATAAAACTCCATCACCGAATTCAAATTCAAGGTGGAGCCAGCCTCGAGTGGAGTAGGGTCAGAAAGAACTCCAATCTCCATCTTATCGGCTTCAAACTTAAGCCATTTTGGCATCTTATAGTTCTTCAGCTTGTCTGTTAATCCCTTAAAAACAGTCTTATCTTTACTGCCATCTCTGATTCTAACTTCATCTCCAATCTTGAGCTGATAAGAAGGAATAGTGACACGTGTGCCGTTGACTGTAATATGTCCGTGAGAAACGAGCTGTCTTGACCCGGCTCTTGAAGGCGAGAATCCAGCTCGGTAGACTACGTTGTCGAGTCTCCTCTCAAGTAATGTGTATAGATGGTCTATAGCCTTAACACCCTTAGTACTCTGAGCCTTCTCTACGTAGTTAGAAAACTGTTTCTCTCTTATTAGATATGTATATCGCACCTTTTGCTTTTCTATAAGCTGGTTGCCGTATTCTGACCTTGCTCGTGGTGGTCTCTTCTTTATCGCGCCCTTTTTTGGAGCCATTGCACGGGAAAAACCTGGTGTCTGACACTTGTTAAAGATTCCATCTCCCAGTCTTTTGCAAATTTTATATTTTCGTTTTACTAACATGATTTATTTATTTTTTATACTCTTCTCGGCTTTTTAGGCTTTGGACCGTTGTGAGGAATTGGGGTCTCATCTCGGATAGCTGAGATGTTGATCCCCTTAGAAGAGAAGGCTCTAATGGCCGACTCTCGACCTGCCCCCACACCCTTAACCACGACATTAGCATCCTTAACACCCAGAGCGGCCGCCTTGTCGCCGATAAGCTCGCCCACCTTGGCGGCTGCGAAAGGGGTACCCTTCTTAGCGCCACTAAAACCGAGAGCTCCAGATGAAGATGCTGCGATAGAGTTACCGTCGTTGTCGGTGAAGAGTAACTTAGTGTTATTGTAGGTTGCCTGAACGTATAGAGTACCAGAAGAAAGTCTTTGCTTGGCATTCTTAACCACAGGCTTAACTTCGCCCACCTTGCTTTCGGACTTCTGCTCTGCGTCCGGTTTATTTATAATTTTTGTCTTTCCCATTTTGTTTTTTTACTTCTTCTCAACCTTCTTCCTTCCGGAACCCATGGTCTTTCTTACGTTACCTCTTCGTGTTCGGGAGTTCGTCTTCGTCCTTTGTCCACGGGAAGGAAGGCTCTTCTGGTGTCTTGTGCCCCTGTATGCCTTGATGTCTTTTAGGCGCTTTATGTTGCCGGCAATTATTCTCTTTAGCTCACCTTCTACCTTCTCTGACTCAACACGCTTTCGTAGGATATTCTCCTGGTCTGGCGTCAGCTCGGTTGCCTTTGTGCTGTGTGGAATAGACTGCTCATCCAGCATCTTCTGAGCTAAACTTCTGCCAATCCCATAAACAGCAGTTAGTGCTATTTCTAGTCTTTTATTATCCGGAATTGTTATACCTGAGATTCTCATATATTTATCCTTGCCTTTGCTTGTGTTTAGGCTGATCGCATACGACATAAAGACAGCCCTTGCGACGGACCATCTTACACTTCGCACACAACTTTTTTAATGATGATCTTACTTTCATGTATTAATATCTTCTAATTACTCTGCCCTTAACTCCATAGATATCAAGCTTGACTCTTACCTTATCGCCAATTAGAACCTTGATTCGATTCATCCTCATTTTGCCCGCAAGATAGGCCAAAATGATTTTGCCTCCGCCAGCTGGCGGACTAAGGTCTACCCGGAACATCATATTGGGTAATGTTTCAACAACAGTACCGTCTACTTCTTGATCCAGGTGGACTATATCTTTACTATTTTCCATATTCAAATTGCTCGGCTATCATAGCAGATTAACCTATTTTAAGTCAACCCCCTCCTTAGGTGCTAAGGCTATTTCTATCCTATTTGTGTCGATTGGAAAATAGAAAGCCCATGATGGGTAGAACACTGCGGCAGCCTCTTCTATCGCCGGGAACTCCTTGAAAACATCCTGATATTTAGATCGTTTTACACCACTCAGTTTATTCTTAAGAGAACTTTCATCAAAATCCCACATTATATATTGTTTGCCCGTTATCCTTGCAAGAACGCTGCTTGTTCCGTCTGTGTTTATTTTATCCTTATTTAATATCTTAAAACTAAGTTTGCCTGGATTGTCGATAACAAACTTAGTCCCACCGACCAGCTCAGCTTTCTTTTTGGCTACTATAAAATTTTTAAGATCATCTTCTAATATCATTATTGCGCGGAGTACACCATTCACCTGGAGATTCATCTTATCTCCATCAGCCCCAATTAAAGAAGAGTTGTCTATTGTGTTGTCGCTGAAACTGATAAGCATCCCATCTTCCCAAAGTAAGAAACCTTTCGGGGTTTCCGCTAGAGCCTTCTTGATCAGTTTCTTTTTTAGACTGTCCTGTAAATTCAGCCGCGTCTTTGTGATATCCGCCGAGGAAGCCACCTTCAATTCCCCGGACCAGCCTCCGGAAATATCTTTAACAGATTTAGCATATATCTTCGAAAACTTCGGGCTGTCTTTAAGGCCTGGAATAGTAAAGTTCGTCGGGGGTATATTGTATTTTACGCCCGCTTCTCCGGCCTTAACAGATACAGCAACTGACGACATGCCTGGGATCGATACTGTTTTGTCTATTTTGTAGATCTTACCATCTGTGGTCTCAAGCCTTGTGCCGGCAACCAAAATTTGGGACGCGGGGCTAAATGAATTGTAAATAGTCACAATACCAGTAGCGTACTTAGACACGAGTTTATTACCGCTAGTAGGAACATATCCAGACTCCATTTCCTTCAAACTCATCATCTCGTACTTTATCCCGCCCCCTGCGCCATCTTTGTTGAGTGGAACAAGGTCATCCAATATAATCTCTCGATTTGTCGTTAAAACCATCACAGAAACCCTTGAGAAGGTTGAGGACAAAAGTACAAACAAGCCAAGTACCAGGACCGAGCCGGCTATAACAATAAGTGCATACACATAAAACTTTCTTCCGGAGCCTCGGTTCCCATTACTCACCACCCTGTTGTCATTGACTTCGTCCATTTGATAGACGGGCGCCTTTTTAAATATTAGATCTTCAACAACTTTTCTTTTCATAATCTTAGTTTAACAATTTATTAACAAATATTGAAGCCACCATAAGGAATGGGTCATCTACGGCGCCACTATAATTCTGACAGAATTTATTTAGATCAGTAGAAGTTAGTTCTTTGATCTCCAGTTGTTGATTGAGAATTGCGGAGGTAGCTCCAGAAAAGTCCTTGTCGGTTAATATAAAAATCTTCTCCCGTACTTTACCCTCAAAATTATTGCTATCAATCGCACCCCTTATCGCTGTAATCCATTCTTCGCTCACAGAAACTAGATCACCCCCCTTCTTTATTATAGATAACGCAACAGGCGCACTGACTTGCATCTTGTTCATTATAGATCTAATGAATGTGTTCTTGCCCAGTGGAAAGGACGTAGTTTTCTCAATGACCCCCTCTCTGACAAGAGAAACATCAGTAATCTCAGATCCAATATCAATGAAGGCGAAGTTTTGTTCAGCCCTAAATATATCTCGTAGAATGGCAAAATGGGCAATGGAAAAGGAGTGGAATTCCACCTGTTCGTTATGAAAAGAGCTTGAGATCTGCTTCTTGATCTTATTTAATATATCTGCCGGAGCCAGTGTAAAAAAGATCGAAATCTCTAATCTATTCGCAATCCGATCTTTAAGGTTGGTTGTTTCGTAGCCATTCAACTTAACGCCCATGATCTTGTGCTCAATGACAACTTCACCACTGTTATTACCTGCACTAAATCTTTTAAGCTCCCTGTTGACGGCATCGTTTATGACAAGAGAATTTACTGTAGAGGATTTATCAAAGTTAAGGATAATATTTCTCGCCTGAGATACAATGAGATGCGGAGACAAGAAGCAGAAGACTGACGACGGCGCTAGGGCCATACCTTTTTGCATATCAGCAATAACTCGCTCTATAGCAGTGAAGCTTTCTTGAAGTAGTCTTTCTGGATCCAGCTTCTCCTGAAGTGTGAGCTCGATTCTCTTTGAGAATTTTAGAATCGGTACCTTATCCTTCTCCAGAAGAACTCCGGCAAGCCCAACACTCCCGCTACCAATATCAATAATAGCCACGTTCATGTACAGAATTATACCCCAAATTCAGTATAAGTGTGTGTGGAAAAGAATTTATTCTAGTACGGCCTTGACGCGCCTAATACCCGATGCCACAGCCTCTTCCTTTAAGATTTTAAAATGCGAAAGTTCACTGGTATTTTGCACATGCGGTCCGCCACAGAATTCTTTTGATACTCGTGTACCGTCTGATCTTTCTGCGAAGTAAACAGACACGACGTCGCCGTAAGTTGCTCCGAACTCATGCTCGGCACCAAGCGCTTCAGCCTCTGCCTTAGGCATATCTCGGCGTATCATCGGTATCTTTTCCGATATCCAGATGTTGACCAGATCTTCCACCTTCTTCTTATCCTCATCTGTCATCTTGCGTTCAAAAGAGAAGTCTATTCGCAATCTCTCTGAGGTAATATTTGAACCCCTCTGCTTAACATTCGAACCTAAAACATTCTGAAGTGCAGCAAGAAGTAAGTGATGTGCAGTATGAAGTCGCACTGTCTCTTGGCTATGATCTGCCAAACCCCCCTTAAACTTCTGCTCAGAGCCAGACCTGGAGAGGTTTTGATGTCCTTTCATCTTGAGGTCAAATTCGCTTCTACCTATAATGACACCTTTCTCCTTAGCTAATTCCTCAGTTAATTCAACCGGAAAGCCGTAAGTAGTAAAGAGAGTAAAAGAATCTATGCCTTTTTCAAACTCCTTCATCCCCCTTTCTAATGTCTCTCTGAATTTTTGTTCTTCTTTTTTAATCTCTGACTTGATCTCCTCCTTCTTATTATAAGTATCAACATAAGCATCCTCATAGTAGTCCAAAATAGGGTCTACAAGCTCTGCTATACCCTCTTTCTTAATACCCAACTTGTCCCAGTATCGTATCGCACGACGAAGCAGACGTCGGACGAAGTAGCCCTGGTCTGCATTGGAAGGGTAAACTCCATCACCAATAAGGAAAATAGCCGACCGAGTATGATCTGCGATAATCCTAAATGCTGCCGTATAGTTAGTATCCGAATATGATTTCCCAGAAAGCCCTTCAAGCGTCTCGATAATTCCCCTGAAGATATCGATCTGAAAGACATCAGCAGTATTTAGGCTTGCTGCTGTAATACGTTCAAGCCCACCACCAAAATCAACATTACTCTGAGGTAGTTTAGAGAAAGTGCCATCATCATTCTTCTTGTACTCCATGAAGACGTTGTTGCCTATCTCCATGAATCGCCCACAGTCGCAGTTGGGATGACAATTTTCGCCATATTTTGGATCATGAGGTATGTCGGAAAACTCATAAAACATTTCTGTATCGGGACCACCTGGTTCACCTGCAGGCATCTTGTCTGGTACACCAACTCTTGACCACCAGTTCTTGCCGACGTCGTAGTAGAATATCCGCCCGCCCTGCATGCCGACGTCATAGCCGTTCTTCTCACTGCCTATCTCCACCTCCTTAGCTTCGATCCCTTTGTCTGCAAAAAGTCCTTTCCAGATCTCTGCTGTCTCAGTATCTTTTGGTATATTATTTTTCTCATCGCCGATCAGGACACTCACATAAAGCTTATTTGGATCAATACCAATCTCTTTGGTTAGAAATTCAAACATCCAAGGCACCTGTTCTTTCTTGAAGTAGTCACCCAGTGACCAGTTACCAAGCATCTCGAAGAAAGTGGTGTGGCGGTTATCGCCAATGTCGTCTATGTCTCCGCTACGGAAGGACTTCTGCGAGTCTGTAATTCTAGTTCCTAGTGGGTGTTTCTCTCCAAGCAGATATGGAATCATCGGTTGCATACCGGAGCCGGTGAATAGTGTTGTGGGGTCATTTTGCGGCACCAAAGAGGCCGAGGCCATAATCTTGTGCCCCCTTTCCTCAAAAAACTTTAAATATTTCTCTCGAACTTCAGCTGTTTTCATATTTTCCAATTATAGTATTACTCCCCCGCCGAGGCAAATATTTTTGGAGTAGAAGACGACGGATTGGCCGGAAGAAGGTGCGGGTTGGTCGGCGTCGAAGATGACTTTATAGACACCTTTTTCCGGTTCTTCTAACCGACAAACTTGAAGCTCCTGACGATAGCGTATCCTAGCTTCTAACTTTTTAGACAAGTCCGGAGCTCGTCCCTGATTCCAGTTAACGTCTTTTATTAAGATCTCCTTCTTCATGATCTCGCCGGAACTTTTTTTATTAGAAACTACTAAAATATTTTTGGCGGTATCTTTCTTAACTACATAGTATGGCGTATCATCCGGTGTCTTTTTATTTATCTTGAATCCATGACGCTCGCCAATAGTATAGAAGGTTGAACCTTCATGCTCGCCTATCACCTCGCCCTCCTCACTTAAAACATCTCCCTTCTTCTCCTTTATATAATGCTTCAGAAAATCCTTAACATCTATGTCGCCCATGAAGCAGAGTCCTTGGCTGTCTTTCTTGTCTGCCACCGGAAGATCAAACTTCTTGGCCAGCCTTCTAACTTCTGACTTTTTAAAATCTCCTATTGGGAATAGTGTGTGGGAAAGTTGTTTTTGTCCGAGCATCCAGAGGAAATAGGTTTGGTCCTTCTCGCTGTCACGAGACCCAGCGAGAAGAAAAGCAGTCCTGATTGCGACTGCCCCTTGATGGTTGGGAGCAAGCAGGGCTGGCTTTTTGCGTGCTGGGTCTGCTTCCTGTCGTATCTGCGCGTAATGTCCAGTGGCAACGTAATCGGCACCTTGCCTCATCGCGAAATCAAAGAACCCACCGAACTTAATAATCTTGTTGCACATCACATCTGGATTGGGCACCTCACCTCGTCTATAGCCTTCTATCATATATTCTGCGACCCCTTCTTTATACTCTTTCTCCAAGTCCAGGGTTAACAGTGGGATCTTAAGTTTAGCTGCTACTCGCATGGCATCACGCCTCTCTTCACGCCAGGTGCAAGGGAGCCAGTCGGGCGACCAGGTCTTAATAAAAACACCAGTTACATCATATTCGGCTTGTTTTAAAAGGGCAGCAGAAACAGACGAATCTACTCCGCCGGACATACCCACGAAGACCTTAGGCCCCTTTTTCATCCCACTAGAATTCTTCATTTTCCCCTTTTTTTCGTTTAATTACGGCCATACAGCACAATATTCTTCCACTAGATATCCTTTAATCAAAGAATTCTAACGGGACACGTCGCCAAAGAGTACCATTAAATCTAGACCGTGCCAAGACTACACTGAGAACAGCTAAAGGGTAGACTTAATATATGGAGAATCTTAAGATCGTCACGGTCGCCCCCATAGCCAAGAATATTCTAAATGAGGATCTGACCTACTTTACTACCAAAGAAATAACTAACGGCGCGTTGGTTGTGATTCCTCTGCGCAATAAAGAGGTCTTGGGAATCGCCACTTCTATAAGCGGAGCAAAAGAGATGAAGTCAGAATTAAAAACTTCTGAATTCGGTTTTAAAAAAATTAAAAAGATAGTGGCGGAAGGTGCCTATTTACCCGACTTTATAACTGCCTCAAAAGAAACAGCTGAATATGCCGTCTCATCTCCAGGGCAGATAATCCGCTTTCTGACCCCCAAGGCGATCCTAAATGCCTGGGAGAAAAATAAAACAGCAAAGGACTTGTTCCCTCCGAAAATCCTCTCCAATGTTAAGAATAGAAGATTTGAAATATCTGTTCTGGGTCTTCCTGATGACGAAAGATACTCTTACTATAAAAGTTTAATACGCGAAGAGTTCGCAAAGAAACACTCCGTCTTCTTCATCTTGCCGACGATTCATGATGCCGAAGAATGTGGCGAGATACTGAAAAAAGGCATAGAAGAGTATACGGTTATTATGCATAACCGTCTTACAGTAAAAACGATCTATGAACGGTGGCGAGGTGCCCTCGAAGAACAGCACCCGATATTGATCGTGGCCACTCCGGTATTCCTGTCATTACCTCGCGAAGATATTGCGACGATCATCATCGATAAAGAGAATTCCCACTTCTACAAAACAATGTCACGACCATTCATGGACATCAGAACATTCGCAGAAAAACTAGCGAGAGCGAAACCTGCAAGGCTAGTGCTTGGAGATTCAATACCTAGAATTGAAGATATCTATAACGCGCAAGCTGGTAACTTCATACAAGAATCACCTCTAAAATACCGGTTTCCTATGAATATATATCAGGAGGTTATAGATATGCGGAAGGCGGGCGATTCGATATTAAGCCCCAAAGTTAAGCTGGCTATAAAGGAGTCTATTGCAAAAAAAGAGCATGCTCTACTTATATGCGCCAGAAAAGGTCTCGGTACATCGACTCTGTGCGCAGACTGCGGTGAGATAATCCTCTGTACCGAATGCAGTCTACCGATGGTTCTTCATAGAACAGTTAGCGAGAATATCTTCCTTTGTAACAGATGTGGTAGAAAGTCTGCAACAGACGTTAAATGCACGAATTGCGGAAGTTGGAAGCTAAAAGTCTTGGGGGTGGCCACAGAAAGAGTTGAGGATGAAGTAAGAGCAGAATTCCCGGACGCAAGGATATTCAGAATAGACGGCAATGCTGTTAAAAAGTACAAACAGGCTAGAGAGATTATCACAGAGTTTCTGCAAACACCCGGCGCTATACTTATCGGTACTGACATGGTTCTAAGTTATCTGAATCAGAACATTGAGACAGTAGCGATCATCTCCATCGATACCCTCTTTTCTCTTCCTGATTATAAAATGGATGAAAATATTTTTGATCTTCTGACGCGGCTGCGACTTAAGACATTAAAAAGATTTCTGATACAGACCAGAAAGCCCGACGAGAAGATCTTTGAGAACGTACTCTCAGGAGACTTGCTAGAATTCTTCCGTGGTGAGATTAAAGAAAGAAAAAGGTTCAACTATCCCCCCTTCAAAATTCTTATAAAGATCACATCGGAAGGGCCTAAAAATATTACAAATACAGAGATGGATCAACTGGAGAAATTTCTGCAAAATTATGAGCCAAGCAAATTCAATGCCTTCATTGAAAGGGTGGGAAATAAGGACAGAGTAAATATCCTACTAAAGGTGGATCCGGAAGGGTGGCCCCCTCAACAAGCTCAAGGTGAGTTGTCTCCAGATATTGCAGAGACGCCATATTCTAATTTGCTGGAAATATTAAGATCTCTGCCAAGTAGGTTCATTGTTAGAGTTGACCCGGAAAATATCCTCTAGTAAAATTGCTCATAGATAGGACAAGAATCCTTTATACAATCAAGGAGACAGTAATATGGACAGGCATCCGTACAGCCTCTATCGCAGAAATGGCCACTATATATTTTTTTCTTGTATGATTGGATTAGATAAAAATGGAGTTCTAGTTGGGGGCGGAGTTGGGGTCGAGACGAGACAGATATTAAAAAATATCGAAGAAATACTCTCTAAGCATTTTGACCTTGACCTGAGTTATGTAATGGATGTGAGAATATCTCTGATCGATCAGGCTGATTATGAAGAGATGAACCAGACATACGGTAGTTTTTGGCATCCTCCAAACGAGTATCCAACGAGAGAGTGTGTAGTTGTTAAGGGACTTTGGTCTGGGGCTCGTGTGGCAATTAAGGCTCTGGCTTCGCTTAACTTCAACCAATAATACAGAGTGTTACACTCCTCCGTTCATCGGAGGTTTTTTTATTTTTTAAGTGCCAGATTAATGAGATGCTCTAGAAAGCCGAGATAATTGGTGCCCACAGCAGCCATAGCCTTCGGAAAGAGAGATTCTGAAGTAAGGCCAGGCAGAGTGTTCACCTCAAGCGTGTATATGCCCCGTGGTGAGACAATGAAATCAGTACGTGAGTAATGTCTTAATCCTAATGCTTTGTGCACCTTTAGTGCAGCATTCTGCATCTCCTGTTTTTCTTTAGCTGTGAAATTACCCGGGCAGATCTCTTGAGTCGAACCGTCATACTTGCATTCGTAGTCGAAGAAGTCTCTAGCTTTCGGCTTAATAATCTCTATTGGAAAGAGAGCGTAATGCTTTTTATTGCGGAAATTATCTATAACTCCGCAGGTCGCCTCTCGTCCCATGATCGCCTCCTCCACAATAACCGTGTCGCTATATTTAAAAGATTCTTGCAAACGATTTATAAGACTCTGAATATCTTTGGCTAGTCCGGCACCAATAGAAGAACCTCCGGTGTTCGGCTTTACGAACCAGGGCGGAGAAAGCTTGTTGAATATTCTTGCCGCCAGAGTTTCTACGTCTTCATCATTACAAACCAGCATCCCGTGCGGAGTTCTGATGTTGTGCTTTCTGAAATGATCTTTAGTGAGAGCCTTATTCAGAGCCACTGATGACGGCCATGCTTCCGAACCCGTATACGGCACCTTGAGCTGATGGAGGATCCGCTGAACCTGTCCATCTTCGCCATATTCGCCGTGCAGGGCAATAAAGACTACATCTACACCCCTAGCAATCTTCTCCGGAGTAGCCGGTATGCCATCCATGTGCCATGTACCATCTTTAGATATTAAAATATCTTTGGTCTTATATTTCGGTGCCAAGGCGGCCAACACATTAGCCCCCGTTTTAAGCGAGACGTCATACTCCGAGCTTGGCCCACCTCTTAATACCGCCACTCTAGTCATCATTATGAGTATAATAGTATCATATTGCCAAACGTTACAGAATAAATAAGAATACACAGATGATACTACTGAATAAGCCCGTCGGACAAACTCCGCTTCAGGCATTAGATAAACTTAGGACAGAGAGGCCGGAATTTAAGTCCGTAAAACTTTCATACGCTGGGCGCTTAGATCCAATGGCTGAAGGGCTTCTTCTGGTTATGGTCGGAGAGGAGAATAAAAATAGGGAAAAATATCTGAATCTGGACAAAGAGTATGAGGTCGAAATAGTCTTCGGCATAGAAACTGACAGCTATGACATATTAGGTCTAGTGAAAGGTGGGAAGAAAAAAATAATAAACAAAAATGAGTTAATTTCTTCCTTAAATAAATTCATCGGCAAGGTAGAACTTCCATATCCACCATACTCCTCCAAGCCGGTAGGGGGGATACCACTTTTTGAATGGGCACGACAAGGAATAATAAAAAAAATAAAAGTACCGAAGCAAGATTCGTTCATAAATTCCGTGGAACTTATTAGATTTAACGCCATAGATAGAGATAGCTTAGAAAAATATGTATTAGATTCTACTCAAAAAGTCACCGGCGACTTCCGACAGGATAAAATAACAGATTCGTGGAAAAAATATTTTGAAATAAATCCGGAAATAAAGAAATTTGATATCGCCAAAATTAAAATCTCCTGCCAAAGTGGAGCCTACATGCGTTCGATCGCCCACGAGCTTGGCAAAATGCTCGGCACTAAAGCGATTGCGCTGACAATCAAAAGAACCCGAATCGGCGAATGGCACTTACAATAATATGTTACACATCAGACGGCCGTCACATCTGTAACATTTAATAATATCAATATAGAATATAAAAAAAACGGCCCATGCGGGCCGGTTGGTTAACCATAGATTACTTTGGGATTGTGAACTGTATAGTCGTCCCAACAAAATTTCCGTCCTTGGTACCGGAGGACCTAGCTTCAGCCTTAATGTCTGTAAATCCTTGATTTGCGAGGTAGGCCACCAAAAAGCTATCTACCTTACCCAGGATCTGGTGGCTTGGAGCGCAGTAAGTAAAATTGACAACCCTGTTAAGTTCCTTGGAAGTAATGCCGGTATTCCGAATTTCTACAATTAGACCTTCGATCAATGAATTAAGAGCATCCTTCGCCTTCTGTATTAACAATCGTACCTCCTGTTCCTCAGTCTTATCGTTTGTCTCCAACTCCTCCTTGATCCTATCAACAAAAGTCTTCGCCGGTTTCTGAACCACGATCCCTTCTGACCTTGTCATATCTTGCCTCCTTTTTGTTCCGATCTACTTTCTTTTTAGCACTTTCTTCAAGTAATGTCCAGTGTGAGATCTTGGATTCTTGGCTACATCCTCCGGTGTGCCCTCCGCCACAACCTTACCACCCTGATCCCCGCCTTCGGGCCCCATGTCGATCAAGTAGTCAGCCGACTTTATGACATCCATATTGTGCTCAATGACGATCACAGTATTACCGTGCTTAACGAGTCGCTGGATGATCTCTATTAAATTCTTAACATCTTCATAGTGAAGTCCGATAGTTGGCTCATCAAGAAGGTAGACAGTCTTGTGCAGGCCGGGCCGATAGAGCTCGGAGGCAATCTTGACTCTCTGTGATTCTCCACCGGAAAGTGTAGTGGCGGATTGGCCAAGCTCTAAATAGCCAAGCCCCACTTCGCCAAGAATTTTTAACCTGTCATATATTGCGGGAATATCTATAAAGAATCTCGTCGCTTCTTCCACTGTCATCTTAAGCACATCATGTATAGACTTCTTCTTATACTTCACCTCCAGCGTCTCCCTATTAAATCTCTTACCTCCACAGACATCGCACGGCACATAGACAGTCGGTAGGAAGTGCATCTCGACGGCGATCTGGCCGTTGCCTTCACATGTCTCACATCGCCCACCCTTAACGTTGAAGGAAAAGCGGTTAGCACGGAAGCCCTTAACCTTAGCATCTACCGTCTCAGCGAACATATCACGAATGTGAGTGAAGGCACCGGTGTAAGTAGCCGGGTTGGATCTTGGTGTTCTGCCGATTGGCGATTGATCTATTGATACAACACGGGAGACATATTCTGTACCTAGGAAACTTTTGCAATTCACCGGTTCAGCCTTGTTGCGCCTCTCAAACTTCTGATGAAGATTCTTGTAGATGATCTCATCCATCAGAGATGACTTACCGGAACCAGAGACGCCAGTCAGACAGACCAGCCTCCCTAGAGGTACTTCGATATTTAAATTATTTATACTGAATACTTTCCCGCCTACGATCTTAAGCGACCCCATCTCCTTATCTCGCCTCTTTTCTGGTATCTCAACCTTAGCGTCGCCACGCAGATAATCTAGCGTCAAAGATTTCTTCTTTTTATCTGTGATGAGTTCATCAGTTGGACCGGAAACGACAATCTCGCCCCCATGCACACCGGCACCCGGGCCTATATCCACCAGATAATCAGATGCGAAGATAGTGTCCTCGTCATGCTCAACAACGATTATAGTATTACCGAGATCCCGCAGGTCTTTTAATGTCTTAATCAGCCTGTCGTTGTCTCTGGAGTGCAGGCCTATCGTCGGTTCATCCAGCACATACAATGCGCCAACTAATCTTGAGCCAAGCTGAGAGGCTAGACGAATCCTCTGCGCCTCACCACCGGACAAAGTACCGGCTCGTCTATCCAAAGAAAGATAATCTAAACCAACATCAAGCATGAATTTAATGCGGTTCACAACCTCTCTTATCACCGATGTTGAAATACTTACTTCTCGTTCTGTAAGTTTAAGCTCTTTGAAAAAGTCTGATGCTTCTTTTATAGACATGGAGCTTACATCGACAATATTTTTATTTTCAATCAGCACATTCAAAGCTTCGGGACGAAGACGTTTGCCGTGACATGCATCACAAGGCTCTTCGCCAAAGAGTTCTTTGGTTCCCAATCCGTGACAAACTTCGCAGGCACCAAAAGGTGAGTTGAAGGAGAAAAGTCTCGGCTCGACTTCCATGAAAGAGAAGCCATCCTTAGGGCAGGTGTACTTAGCTGACATGCCGATCTCTTCCCACTTCGGTCCAAGTCCGGAGAGTACAACTCTGCCCTGATCCATATTGAAAATTATCTTAACCGTATCGTCAGCATGCCCAAGTGCTATGCCGACAGCTTCCGCCAACCTATCTTTTATAATCTTCTCTTTTGTATTAATAGAATTCTCGGCTTTAATACCTTCCAATAGCGATACTTCGTCTATCAAGACATCAATATCATGTCTAATGTTTTTATCTAAAATGATCTGCTCGCGAAGTTTATAGATAGTTCCATCTATCTTTACCTGAGTGTAACCCTTGTTAAGTAAGTCATAGAGTAGTTGATAATATTCACCCTTCCTTCCGCGGACTACAGGGGCGAAAACCATAACTCTAGAGATCTGAGATGTTTTATTTTTATCCTCAGCATCATGCTTCTTTATCTTCTCAACTACGAAATCCACAATCTCATCGTTTGAGAGTCTCCTGATTTCTGTCCCGCAGACCAAACAGTGCGGTCGTCCGACACGGGCGAAGAATACTCGCAGGTAGTCGTAGATCTCGGTGATAGTAGCGACGGTCGAACGTGGGTTAGAAGAGTGGCTCTTCTGGTCGATAGAGATAGCAGGCGAAAGGCCGATGATCTCATCAACATCTGGCTTCTGAAATTGACGCAAGAATTGTCGAGCGTAAGAGGAAAGAGATTCAATATATCGACGCTGACCTTCAGCGAAGATAGTATCGAAGGCAAGCGAAGACTTGCCCGAGCCGGAAAGGCCGGTGAAGGCAATCATCTTGTCGCGAGGCATCTCAACTGTAATATTCTTGAGGTTGTGAGTCCGGGCCCCCTTCACGATTATCTTGTCGCTTTTTTCGTACTTCGCCATGCCGTAGCCTTGTGCGGAGGATGGTTTTTCGATTTTAGACATCCCTACACCATACATCACATCTGATGTATACGCAAATGAAGGTCTGATAGCACCTTGATCTCATCGCGGAGAATTGCCGCTGTCTCAAAGTCGAGAAGCTTCACAGCCTCGTTCATCTGACGCTCTTTTTCTCTAAGTAATGCTTTCGGATTTTTGGCAAAAACCCTTTTATCGATCTCAAGCAGGGCGTTGACCGTCTTGCTGTGTTTGGACTCCATACTCTCTGTAATATCTTTTATAGATTTAATAATAGTTTTTGGAGTGATGCCATGCTTCTCATTATAAGCAACCTGAATCTTTCTTCTTCTTGTTGTCTCATCTATCGCGGCCTTCATTGAGCCGGTCATTTTTTCCGCATAAAGGATAACTCTGCCGAAAACATTTCTAGCAGCACGGCCAATGGTTTGTATGAGGGCAGATTCAGATCGCAAGAAGCCTTCTTTGTCGGCATCCAGGATACCGATCAGTGCAACTTCCGGTAAGTCGAGACCTTCTCGCAACAGGTTAACACCGACGATGCAGTCAAACTTACCCCTTCGGAAATCGGTCAGGATCTGGATTCTCTCGATTGTTTTGATATCACTATGTAAATACTCCGCTTTAATCCCCTTCTCTTTTAGATATATTGAGAGTTCCTCGGCCATCTTCTTGGTTAGTGTTGTAGCGATGACTCGGAAGCCTTTCTGGATAGTATCATTCACTTCTCTCATGAAGTCCTGGATCTGGCCTTCGTATTTGCCGGAAGGTACTATTGGCCGGACAATAATTTCAGGATCTATCAGTCCAGTCGGCCTAATGATCTGTTCAACGGTCTGACCAGTAGGAGGCTTACTTAGATTACTTTCATGTTCAGCTGGTGTTGCAGAAGTATATATAACTTGCCCCACAGCTTTACTAAACTCTTCAAAGGTGAATGGCCTATTATCTAAAGCAGAAGGCAGACGGAAGCCGTGCTCTATCAAGGTCTTCTTACGTGACTGATCTCCACCATACATTCCACCGATCTGCGGTACTGTGACATGCGACTCGTCGATGATGGTTAAGAAGTCCGCCGAGCCGTCAGCTTTGTGCGGGAAGTATGAAAGCAGAGTATCAGGAGGTGAACCTGTCGCTCGGCCAGACAGATGTCTTGAATAGTTCTCAATACCGCTACAGTAGCCGACTTCATCAATCATAGCTAAATCATAAGTTGTACGACGCTTGATCCTCTCTGCTTCAAGGATCTTTCCAGCCTTCTTCAGCTCTTTAAGTCTCTGTGCTAGTTCGGCACGGATAGACTTCAACGCAGCCTTCTTCTTATCCTTGTTTGTTAAGAAGTGCTTGGCTGGGAAAAGATAGAAGAAATCAAGCTTCTCCAACATCTGCATTGAGACTGGATCTAATTTTAAAATACCATCTATAAAGCTCCTACCACCGCGCAGAGCGATATTTACATTGAAGATAACCTTCTCCCCTGTTGGCATTATCTCGATGTTATTACCAAGTGAACGGAAAGTGCCTGGAGTCAGGTCGGAGTTCGTTCTATTGAAATGTATCGACACAAGTTTTTTAAAAAAGTCCTGACGTGAAATTTCGTCGCCATCCTTGATCTTCAAATTCTCATTCTCATAATCCTCTGGACTGCCTAAGCCGTATATGCAAGATACTGAAGCGACAATAATAACGTCACGTCTAGTTAGAAGAGCTTGTGTCGATGCGTGTCTTAATCTATCTATCTCTTCATTAATTTTTGCATCTTTTTCTATATACGTATCAGTGATCGGCATGTATGCCTCCGGCTGATAGTAATCGTAGTATGAGACGAAGTAGTGAACGGCGTTGTTTGGGAAAAATTCGCGGTACTCTTGTGCGAGCTGGGCGGCGAGCGTCTTGTTGTGGGCAATGACAAGAGTCGGCTTATTGAACTTGGCAATAACATTGGCTGCGGTGAAGGTCTTACCTGATCCAGTCACGCCAAAAAGAGTCTGGTGACGAAGGCCATCTTTGAGTCCCTCTGAAAGTTTTGCAATAGCCTCCGGTTGATCGCCGGCAGGTTTCCAATCAGACTTTAATTTGAAGTGCTCTGTCATTGAAACATTAAACACTAATTAAAACCTCCCGTCAATCTGCTAGTTAAAACTCGCAGATTTGGATGCGGAACGAGGAAGAAGCGAGTATACGACGAGGATGTACAAATCGTACTTCGAGGAGTAGACGGAGCTTCTGACAAAGTTCCGCGCCAAATATGCATGTTTTAAAAAAGAAAGACCTTGCCTGACAGCTATCAAGCAAAGCCTTCCTTGTCTCTTTAGAGAAAGATTACTGAACCGGAGCCGGAGCTACTGCATCAGCAGGAGCCTCTGGAACCACCTCGGCTACAGCTGCTGGAGCTGACTCCACAGGAGCCTCAGATGCAGGCATTGAGTAGTAGTACAAACCAAGGAGCGCCAAAACTACTACGACAATCCAAACTAGTTTATTACCCATATTATTCAATCCTATGACTAAATATTAATAGAGTTAAGGGTCGACTAACCATTAACCATATATATATAACATTGTACATAAACCTACAACCCCTTGCAATTACTTGCCGGTGCATAGCCTGCTGTTTTTGCTTCATCTTCGCTATCAAACCAAACTTTATTATTCTCTTTAATTCTTTTAACTCCTGTACACCAGGGCAAGTAATAAGAGTTGCCACTTTTTGAGGCGACATACTTACCTGCTTCAATAGGAGTACTTCCTTCCTGCATCGAAATAGCCTCGTTCTTTATGACTATAGGCACCCTTCTTTCTTCTAGTCTAGACAATCTCCCAAGTCCAAAACCAAGAAGGCCAACAAGTGTGACCAGCACAACCAAGCAGATCTCTTTCTCTAGCCCCTTGATTTTTTCCATAAAGTAGTTTAAACTGTTTTTCATTACAGACTAATATAACATATGGCACATAAAAAGGCAGGCGGTTCAGCCAAAAACTTAAAAGATTCGGGACCACAGTATCTTGGTACAAAGCTCTATGACGGGGACAAAGCCCTGGCAGGTTCTATTATTGTACGTCAGCGCGGTACAGTTATAATGGCCGGTGCTAATGTCGGAGTTGGAAAGGATCACTCACTGTTTGCAACAAAGGCCGGAATTGTTAAGTTCGGAGAAAAAAGAAAGACGAGATTCAACGGCAAGGCTATTAAGAAGGTTACAGTTAGCGTTCTCTAAAATAATCAAAAAAAATCCCCACTAAACGGGGGATTTTTTTATTTGGTTATTCTTTCTCCACCGTCAGTTTGAATTTTGCCTTTTTACTACCCATAGACACCTCCACCTCGTGTTCTCCAACCATCTTGACCGGTTTATCCAAATTTATATGTTCAAAAGATACGGTCAATCCGGTCTGATCCTTAATCGCATCCGATAGTTCCTCTGCCTTAATGCCAGCGAAGAGGTGGCCCTCTTCATTGGCTTTTCCCTTCAGTGTGATCTTAGCCTTAGACAGCTTAGCTAACCCAGCCTCCACTTGTGCTTCCTCTATATTTTTTTGTGCTGTGATCTTACCTTTCATATCTTCCACCATCCTTAAGGAGTGTGGTGTGGCTAATTCAGCCAGCTTGTTACGAATAAGAAAATTCCTTCCGTGTCCATCTGAAACATCTTTAATGTCATACTTCTTACCCACCTTCGGTATATCTTTTAATAATACTACTTTCATATCTTTGTTCTTTATATTATTTCCCTTCTAGTAAAAGTTTGGCTGCTCGATCCATCTGTGGATCATTGCCCTTCAGAACATCCTCCTTAGTTATAGGCACAATGATGTCCGGAGTCAAGCCTGAAAGTGAGATAGACTTGCCACCTGGAGTCAGCCACTTGGCGATGGTCATCTTAACATAAGTGTCTGATGTCACCGATATTAATTCCTGAACAGAACCCTTACCGAAACTTTGTTCACCGATAAGCTTAGCCACTCCGTGTTCTGAAAGTGCTCCGGCTAAGATCTCAGATGCTGAGGCACTACCTTTATCAATCAAAATTGCCATCTTCAGATTCTCGTTAAATATATCGTACCCCTTGCTTCTGTGGATCTTCTCATCACCCTCTTTGTTTATGACCTCTCTTACAACAACCTTATCCGACGGCAAGAACCAGCTAGAGATCTCTACTGCCGCTTCCAAGAACCCACCCGGGTTGCCTCTTAGATCTAAAATTAATTTATTAGAACCGGAAACTTCAAATTTTTTCAGTGCTTCACGGAAGAAATCCGGTGACGGTGCAGAAAAGTTGTACAATCTCATTACAAATATCCCGTCTTTACGTAATCCATTATTATTCTCATCTGACACTGTGCCACCCTTACCGTTTCTTAAGGATCCATCCTTACCGACCGACTTCGATTCGCCGATATCCATCACCGGGATAGTTATGGTGTCTCTGGTAACCTTAATAGTTAAAATATCCTTCTCTCCCTCTCGTAGGATTGATAGCGTAACGGAAGTGCCTCTAGGCCCACGGATCATCTTCACTGCTTCCTCGACTGACATGCCGACGGTCGATTTGTCATCTATCTTCACAATCTTATCGCCCGACCTTATTCCTGCTTTCTTGGCTGGAGTGCCTTCAAGTGGCGCAATGACGGTCAATAGATCACTCTTTAATCCAACCTCCATACCAACGCCCTGGAAACTGCCATTGATATCGTTCTGGAACATCTCCGCTTCGTTTGGTGGCAGAAAGGTGGTGTATGGATCTCCAAGAGATTTAACTAACCCGGAGATAGCGCCGTAGATCTTCTCCTGATCCGATACTGGCTTGTAAGCAGCTTTATACGCCGCAGTTGTGGTGCCGGTCGATGAGGCATGACCATCAACAAACTTCTCATTAATCAAATTCCATGTCTTCCAGAATGGCGCGAAGTCAGCGGTCACCGGCAAAGCTGGCTCCTTATTGCTTATAGATGAAAGTTTTTGTATGCCGAAATTATCGCTATACCTATCTCCAACATAAAATCCAGCACCAAAAAGTAGTATCGGCGTAACTATTTTAAATATTAGAATTAAGTGCTTTTTTGAATTTCTTAACATATTTTAATAACCCAAAGGTTACTGTATAGTATTACAAAAAAATTTACTCCGGTCAAAGTTATCAATTCTCCAAATACGGTTTGATCATCTCTTCCACCTCTTTCGAATTCTCCGCCTCCATCAGTTTTGTCCGAAGTTCTTTGGCTCCATTAAATCCGCCGACATAAGAACCGAAGTGCTTACGCATTAAAGCAAATGGTTTGATGCCGGTAAATAGTTCGTCATATATTTGCGCATGCAGAAGCATCACACTAAGTCTTTCTTGTAGCGTCGGTATATATTCAGAAAAAAGCCATGGGTTGCCAAAGATGGCACGTCCAAGCATAGCGCCATCCGTTCCGCTTTCACTGACCTTCTCACGGGCGTCACGCAAATCTTTAATGTCGCCGTTGCCAAGTGAGACTACACCAGCATCACGGCAAAGCTTCGCCGCTTTCGCTATCTCATCCCAATGTGCCGGCACCTTCGACATCTCCTTAACTGTCCGGCCGTGGATAGCGATCGCTGCCGGATGAGCTTCAAGCAGTCCGCCGATCCACTCTTCTGTAATTATCTTATTTCTGCCGATGCGAGTTTTGAGTGATACCGGAATTTTATTCGGACCAGACTGCGCGCCTTGCTTTGTAGCTTCAACTATCTCCTTCGCGTGCGGGATATCTCCGATCAGCCCTCCACAGGTACCGCTCTTCACAAGTGCATGATGAGGACAACCCATATTAATATCCACTCCATCGAAGCCCATGTCCGCCACCATTCGTGCTACCTTCTCAAAGTTCTCCGGCTTGGTGCCGAAGATCTGCGCCACAATAGGCCGCTCTATATCTGTATAAATAAGATCTTTGGATAGTTTATCGTATCCGTCAGAAAGAAGACCATCTATGGCTACAAACTCTGTGTACATTAAGTCCGGCTTGCCGTACTTCGCGATCACACGCCTGAAGGCCGCATCAGTAACATCCGCCATCGGCGCCAAAGCCATTATAGGCCTCTTTAAACTATCCCAAAATCCATTACCCATCATGAGGTATTTGTCAATGGACATAGCCCTGCAGATTTTCCCGCGACCACCAGCGCTCTTTGGCGGCTAATTCTTCGCTCTCTTTTATTATTGAGTTGATCGCAGTCATCAGATCGTGTTCGCCGATGCCGTTATCAGACAGGAGTCTTGCGAATCCCTGATCTTGGCGATACATACCCAAGACCAGTTCCGTGGTAGTGAAGAATCTATCGGTACCTAGATTGGGTAATTCAAATTTCTCATACTCTACTGCCATCTGTCGGTGAGTCAGGAGGTTGTCGGTTACTAAGGAGCGGAGGCCGAGCTTCTTTTGCAATTTCTGCCCGATTGGCAAGGAAAGCATAGCACTTACAAGATCTCCATTCTTAACCTGATAGATTATTCTGCCGGCATCTAGCTCTTCGGCAGTTAGACCGGAATAGTAGTAGGAAAGAAAGAAGGCTTCAAGCATGAGCGTCGCCACTCCGAAAGTTAGGAAGATGATAGCCAGGCCTAAAAGATTTATAAGATACGGGAAGTTGTTGCCGTACTGGAGCATGTACAGACCGATAAGAAAAAGATAGAAGAGATATTGAGACAACGACAGTACCGAGTGACGAGCTTGTTCGGGGTAAAAGCGCTCAAGGAAAAGTACGGGGTAGAAGGTTATGTCTCGCTTTTTAAATTCTGATAGTTTCATAAGATTGGTAGATCTTTAATTAAAAGATTTACTCCGACGGCAAAGGTTATAGCCAGAGCCACAGGCATAACGATCCAGAGGATCAGAAACAAGACCCCTAAGGTAGCCAGAAGGATTTTTGAGACGAGGCCGAGAACCATTATGATCAGCCTGATGGTCGTTCCTATAATACGCATAGAAAAAGCTGTGACGACAGATGAGATCAATTTAAAAAATTCAGAGATGCCGGCGGAGTCTTCATGAATATTCCTCCACGGCACGAAGAAAGTTCCAGCGAACCTTCCGGTCGAGAAGTAACTTCTAAGAAACCAGAAGAAATCACTCCATATAGATAATATATTCGCTATGGCTGTCCCGTAATGCCACCGCCAATAATCAAAAAATAGTTGAAGTAAAAACATCAATATAATTATACCCCATCTTCCCTAACTTCCAAAATCATCTTCTTATCTAAGATCACTCCTAAGAAATTTCCTGATGTCAGATCCCCAAGTCCATACGCAATCATGCCATCATTATACCTCTCAACATCTTGCACGAGGTGTGTATCGTGGCCGATTACAATGCGAGCTCCCAAATCTACCGCCCTATGAGCCAGAAAACGTTGACGTTCAGACGACTCACTCTTGTCCTGCTTTCCAAAATCAAACGATACGATTAAATGGTCGACTTGCTGTGCTGCATCACTGATGACCTCTTTAATCTCGGCATCGCTAGCCGAAAGTATCGTTGGTAGATCTTTCTTATCTTCAAGCCACTCCGGGCCCATATCGGAGAACCCAAGAAACCCAATCTTAATACCATTCTTCTCTATTATTTTAACCGTCCTTGCGTCATTTACATTAAAACCTCCACCCACATAGACGATCCCATGCGTCCGCAGTCTTTTTAGTGTGTCTTCTAGTGCAGTGATTCCCCAATCGCCAATATGTCCGCCCGCCACTGACAGTGCATCGAAGCCTGCTTCAACTAATGCTGGAATGACTTCCGGTGCCATACGAACAGAATCTTTGTTGCCAATATCATAACCCAAGTCTGATATCGGGCCTTTTATGCTTCCGAACGTTATGTCCGCATCTTTCAGGAATGGAACTGATTCGAAAGGCGGCGGATCTAGTTGGCCTATTCGGATATCGCCAGCAAACAAGAGCGCCAAATTCTTATCAGGTTCGATCTTGGTTTTATTATTTTTATTAACAGCAGCAACAGCGGACAACCCATTTTCGTACTTAAGCGATTTGCTAACACGGTCTATGATCTTAGCGACGTCACTGTTGCGGTCGCTACTTCGGAGGATTGCTATGGAAAATCTTTTATGATCAAACTCGTTTATGGGTATAGAGAAGGCGCCGGTGAAAGTCATTAACGCCTCTCCAGTAAAACCATCCTTACCTCCCAAATAATATGAATCATTGTTTCTAACCAATCGATTGATGTTGTACCAGACATGTTTCTTAGACAGCTTACTTGCCGGAACCTCATACGACTTCTTCTTGGTTATTGCCAGAATATCAGATCGGTTATGCTCTATGTGAGTAATAAGCCTAGAGAGATCCTCCGATGTTGAGACATTAGAACTCGAGAGTCCACTCGGATCCTTGTAACTTGTATCTTTCATCCCCAAAGAAGCAACTTTCTTGTTCATAAGGGCGAGAAATTCGGCTCGGCCAAAATGTTCCGCTAGCGCTTCGGCAGCATCGTTGCTCGATTCAAGCAGAAGGCAGTTGATGAGGTCTACCACCCTAAACTTCTCCCCTGTAGACAAACCACCCTGGCGACCGTAGGTGTTAATTGCCGACTTCGAGACCTTAACGATCTCCTCTGGTGGAATATTATCCAGGGCGACCATAGCCGTAACTAGCTTGGTAACAGAGGCAATCGGAAATTTAGTATCGCCATTCTGTTGTAGTACGCCTTCACCAGTATCAAGATCTTTAACAACGAAAGCTTTGGCCTTCAGCGTCAACTTGTAGTTTAGAAGATCCTTATCTACGATGACCTTGCGGGATAAAACAGGAAATTTCTTATGTTCTGCAACAACAGATTCTTCTGTTGGAATTAAAGCTGGAAGCGGATTTAATTTTGAGCTAACAATATCTATCGTGAACGAGCCAGTTTTAAACAAGATGAAGCCAAAGAACGCTCCGACAGTAAGAACAGCCGCTAAACTAAGAAGATAATCTGACATTTTATAGCGCCTCATTCCCCCGCTTTGTTGAATTTATAAAAAACTTTTTTGCCAAATCTAAGATCGATATAATCAAGCTGGTTAGTGGAATTATCAAGCTCTTTTTTGAAAAACTTAGACTCCACAACCACCTGGAACTTCTTTACTGGATCGGTATTAAGATCAAAATTAATTTTCCAATCTTTTCTACCACCAGAAAGTAACAGATCATAATCGCCGTTCTCATAAATGTAAACTCCATATACATAACCTAGAATACCTCCCTTGTCTTGCAATGTCTTATCGATAGAATCTTTTATTGACAAAATCTCACGTAAAGTCTCGATTGGCAGAATAGACCTGCCTACGTATCCACCCCTTTTATTCCCTCCATAAAATTCAGGGTAGATATGCCCGGTGAAGTTGGGCGCCTTATCAAAAACAAACCCATCTTTATCCAGATAATAACAAATGCGATCTACGGCCGACTTGGCAAGATCATCGCACCATAAATATTTCGGCTCTCTCTCCATAACCTCGATAGAGATTACATTTGCACTGCCGGACACCACAACACTCGCCAGCCAGGGAATATTGCGGAGTAAGACCTCTGCTATCTGCTCTTTGGGATATATCAGGATATTACTCTTCGGATAGACTCCGTAATATCTGCCAGATAAAATATCTTTGGCAACGGCAAATATCCGGCTATCTTCCACCTGTTTGTTACCATCAATATAAACTTTCTTTATATATAATTTATCCAGATGAAAAACACCATTAGATACAACAAATGCTACAGCCAGAAAAAAGGCAACGCAAAAAAGAACCTGTAGCGCCTTCTTCCTCTTAATCCTCCCTGAAGATTTTAAAACCTCACGATTAACCTCCACTTTTTATATTTTAAACTAAATTTTTGAAATAAGATCCTTCCCCATATATTTCCTCAAAACTTCCGGCACAGTTATGGAACCATCGACGTTCTGATAGTTCTCGACTATCGCAATAAGGGGACGTCCAGAAAGGGCAGTGTTGTTGAGTGAATGTACGAACTTAAGCTTGCCATCATCATCTTTATAACGAATATTCAGCCTTCGTGTCTGAAAGTCGTGAAAATAAGATGCAGAGCCTGTCTCTCGATACCGACCTTCAGATGGAAGCCAAACTTCGATATCATACTTCTTGACCTGTCCGAGACCAAGATCACCTCCACAATTAGCCACTACATGATAAGGCAAACCCAGTGCTTCGGTCAGCTCTTCAGTATTCCTCTCTATCTCTTCGTGGTGCTTCATTGACTCCGCATGCGATGCCTCGCAGAGCACCACCTGTTCAAACTTATAAAATTCGTGTACACGCAAGATGCCCCGAGTATCCTTGCCGTGACTCCCAGCCTCTCTTCGAAATGCAGAAGAAAAAGAGAGCATTTTTAGAGGCAAATCTTTCTTCTCTATAATATCGTTCATATAGTATCCCATCGTAGCCACCTCCGCAGTTCCAGCAAGGTAGTCGCCGTCTTGTGTTTTATATAAATCTTCTTCACCCTGCGGAAGATAACCTGTTCCTAAAAATATTTCCGGTTTTAAAAGTGCAGGTACAATCATTGGCACAAACCCATCTTTTTGTGCAAAAAAATCTTGAGTAAAACGCCAGAGAGCAAACTGGAGTTTAGCGCCATCGCCCTTTAAAAAATATCCGCGAAAACCGGAGACTTTAGTGCCCCTTTCAAGATCAAGCATCCCAAGATTCTGCATTAACTCAATATGATCCTTAGGCTTAAAATCAAACTTGGGGATATCGCCCCAAACCCTGACCTCCTGATTCTCGGCATCTGAAGCTCCTTCTGGTACAGACATGTCCGGAATATTCGGCACGGCAAGCATCATCTCGCGCCAACTCTTCATCACTGCCACTAACGCATCTTCCTTGACCTGCATCTCCTCCTTCAGCGTCTTCATATCATGCAATATCGATATTTTGGCGTCAGCCGATGCCTTCATGATCTCCTGACTGGCATGGTTCTGCTTAGCGCGCATCCCTTCTATCTCGGTCATCAAAGCCAGCCTCTCCTTATCCACCTCCAGCAGTTTAGCCACGTCGAAATCAACATGCTTCTTCCTCGCTGCCTCCTTGATCAGGTCTGAATTCTCCCGGATGAATTTGATATCTAACATAAAATAATCTTAGCAGACAAATCTTTTCTATGCAAAACCTTGCTTAATTCATACGGCCGTCGTGATTAAGCAAGGTTATATCATCAGTACGACCGTGACTATCGTATAAAACATTAAAATTACTCATTTGATCTTGGTATGCTAGGATAGCGGGAATGCAGGGTCAGATTAGAAAACTAAATAAAGAAGAATTTCCGGCATCACTCTTTGAGATTCCTCAACCGCCGAAAGAGTTATATTTAGAAGGAGTACTGCCGGATGAGGAGTTTATCTTTTTGACAGTAGTTGGCTCAAGAAAGTTTTCAACCTACGGCAAGGAGGCGTGCGAGAAGATTATCGCAGGCTTGCGGGGCGAGAAAGTTGTGATTGTATCCGGCTTGGCGCTCGGCATAGACTCAATAGCTCACAAAGCAGCACTCCAGGCTGGCATCACAACGATAGGCGTGCCCGGTTCTGGTTTGGACAGGAAAGTTCTGCATCCACACTCCAATAAAGACTTGGCCGACGAGATAGTCCGCTCCGGCGGTGCACTGCTCTCTGAGCTGCCTCCACTAATGCCTGCCGGCACGCACACCTTTCCAGCTCGCAATAGGATCATGGCGGGTATGTCACGGGCCATCTTGGTCATAGAAGCTCAAAATAAATCCGGTACGCTTATCACTGCCAGACTCGCAACTGAATACAATAAAGACTTGTTTGCAGTTCCCGGCTCTATCTTCTCTTTAAACTCGAACGGTACAAACAGACTGATCAAACAGGGTGCCACGCCGATCAGCTCCAGCGATGATCTACTTGAAGCGCTCTCGCTTGCAAGGAAAGATGGCCAACAAGAATTAGACTTAACAACTCTTTCCGAAAATGAAATTAAAGTAATGAAACTACTCTCTGTAGAAGCCATGACACGTGATGACTTGATTAGAGAATCTGAAATTAAAACAAGTGAGATAAATGTCGTGCTTTCAATGATGGAGATCAAGGGGCTGATTAAAGAACTTGGAGGAAAAATTCAGAGGGAATTATAATATCCTCTCCGCTATTATTTGACACGGATTGCGAAAGGTGGCTACTATGGATAGATAATGAAATTATTAATTGTTGAGTCACCAGCCAAAGCAAAAACTATTTCGAAGTACTTGGATGGTAAATACAAGGTGGTTGCAAGTATCGGGCATATACGAGATCTCCCGAAGAGCAACAAGAAAGCAGTCGACATTCCCGGCGGCTTTATTCCCCATTACGAAATTTCCAAAGGTAAAGAACATGTTGTGGCAGAAATCAAGCAGTTAGCCAAGAAAGCGGAAGAAGTTCTGCTTGCCACAGACCCTGATCGAGAGGGTGAGGCTATAGCCTGGCACATTGAGCAGGCCTGCGACCTTAAGCATCCGAAGCGCGTCGTCTTCCACGAGATCACCGAGAAGGCGGTGAAGGAGGCGATACAGCATCCGCGCGAGATTGACCAAGATCTAAGAAAAGCACAAGAAGCCAGGAGAATATTAGACAGACTTGTCGGTTATGATTTATCAGGACTGATCTGGAAGAAGGTGCGTTATGGTCTTTCTGCTGGCCGAGTACAGTCCCCAGCCCTTCGTATAATAATGGAACGCGAACGTGAGATTCGGGCTTTTATACCAAAGACATTTTTTGTAATAACTGCCGATACAAAAACTAAAAGTAAAGATCTAATAACTTCAACCTGTGAGGTGGAACCGGAGACTAAAGAAGAGGCGGACAAAATTCTTACTAAGGGCAACAAGGAGCAGTGGATAGTTACAGAAATAAAAGAGGAGAAAGGGATGCGGCACCCGAGAGCGCCCTTCACCACATCAACCCTTCAACAGAGCGCCAGCTCTCGCTTCGGTTTCTCCCCTAGTCGAACTATGAAAATCGCACAGAAGCTTTATGAAGAGGGCCACATATCTTATATGAGAACTGATAGTACCAACCTTGGTGCTGAAGCAGTGGAGAATATTAAAAGTGCTATCACGAAGATCTATGGCGCAGAACTATATGTATCTCGCCAATATAAGAGCCGAGTCAAGAACGCGCAAGAAGCGCATGAAGCGATCAGGCCAACTAATAGTTTAAGAGACAATGCCGGCAAGAATGAAGAAGAAAATAAATTATATAAACTTATCTGGCAGAGGACAGTTGCAAGCCAGATGAAGGACGCTGAGATATTGAAGACCAAGATTATCTCAAATATTGAGAGCAAATCCATCCCCGACTTCCACGTCAACGGCTCACGAACCCTCTTCCCTGGCTGGCTCTTGGCTGATCCGGGCGCACGAGGCGAAGAGGTAGAACTGCCGAAGGTTGCTGTCGGCGAGAAACTCGATCTAATTCAGACGACATCACAAGAGAAACAGACTGAACCACCAAACAGATATAGCGAAGCGGGCTTAATTAAAGAGTTGGAGAAGAGAGGCATCGGAAGGCCGAGTACATTCGCTTCTATTCTTGCAACTATCCAGGCCAGAGGTTATGTCGATAAAGAGAATAAAACTTTAAAACCAACAGACACCGGAGATGTCGTCAGCACCTTCTTAGAAAACAACTTCGGTAACATCATCAGCGACACCTTCACCGCAGAGATGGAAGAGAACCTGGATGAGATCGCTGAGGGCAAGAAGGATTATACAAAAACTTTGAAAGATTTCTACGGACCATTCCAGAAGGAGGTTAAGTCTAAAGACGATTCTCTAAAAGTCACAAATATGGGCGACGCGCCGGAAGGGATGAACTGTCCGACTTGCGCAGGTTTGATGATCATCAAGCTCGGACGTACAGGTAAGTTCTACTCTTGTATTAAATTCCCTGAGTGTACCGGCGCTCGTACGATGGAAGGCAACGAACTGGCCGGGCCAAAAGAGACAGGAGAGAAGTGCGAGAAGTGTAAAGACGGAATGTTGGTAGAAAGAGAAGGCAGATTCGGTAAGTTCATCTCTTGCAATAACTATCCGAAATGTAAATTCATTAAGAAGGATGAGGCAGCGATGTTAGCACAACATGGCACGGGGGTTATCTGTCCGATTTGCAAGAAAGGACAGATGGTGGAGAAGAAAGGCCGGTTCGGTATTTTCTACGGATGTTCAAACTATCCGGATTGCAAACATATTATAAAAGCGAAACCAACTGGCAAGATCTGCGGTTATCCAAGAGAGAACGGTCTTTGTACACATTTAATGATGGCGGGTACGAAGACTATCAGTGAGAGGTGTAGCGATAAGACTTGCCCAAACCACAACCCGCACAAACTCGAAGAGAAAAAAGAAGATGGAAAAGGAACTAAAAAATAAAAATCCGGATGGAGAAACCAATGTTACACTTAAAGAAATTTTGAGTCTCATGATCTCCGGTGCGCCGGAGGATGTTAAACTTGTATCTACAGCGTACGAATTTGCAAAAAAGGCTCACGAAGGGCAGATGCGGCTGTCAGGCGAACCGTATTTTGTACATCTAACCGGCACAGCCAAGAATCTCGCCAAGATGATGCAGGCTGATGCCCAGACAATAGCAGCCGGGCTTCTACATGACACGATTGAGGACACATTAGTAACTCCGGAAATTCTACAGAAAGAATTTGGCGCCGACATACTTTTTCTAGTACAAGGTGTGACAAAACTCGCTAAGATAAAGTACCAGGGAATAGAACGTCATGCTGAGAGCTTACGAAAGCTCTTCATCGCCACCGCCAAAGATGTACGAGTGATACTGATTAAGCTTGCGGATCGACTTCACAACGTAATGACCCTCGAGCACATCAAACCGGAGAAAAAGAAACGCATCGCCGCAGAGACGATCGAAATCTACGCTCCGATTGCCAATCGCCTAGGGATGGGACAGATTAAGGGGGCACTTGAAGATGCTGCCTTTCCTTATGCATATCCCAAAGAGTATGAAGAGACGAAAAAAATCAGACAGATTAAAAACCAGGAGGCTCTGGAGCAATTAGAAAATATACAGAAGCAGCTTAGAAAAAGATTCGCAAAGGAGAACCTGACCAAAGTGACGACCGACTTTCGTATCAAGCACGATTACAGTTTGTATAAGAAACTCCAGAGGAACAATATGGACCTCACTAAAATATATGACATCGCGGCCCTGCGAATAATAGTGCCAACTGTGGAAGATTGCTATCGTGTACTCGGGATCATACACAATACCTGGCGGCCTCTACCTGACAGACTCAGAGACTACATTGCTGTACCCAAAATAAACGGTTACCAGAGTATCCATACTGTTATTTTTACCGGCGACGGCGGAGTGGTGGAGGTACAGATCAGAACAGAGAAGATGCACAACGAAGCCGAGTACGGTATCGCCTCACACTTGGCATACGATGAATCAGGCAAGCCGGATTCAGGAGGATTAATGGGCAAGAAGCTACGATGGCTAAATCAGCTGATCGAGTGGCAGAAGACAGTGAAGGGCTCGAAGGAGTTCTTGGAGAACATCCAGCTGGACTTCTTCCAGGATCAGATCTTCGTCTTCACTCCCAAGGGAGACGTCATAGAGCTACCTCAAGCTTCAACGGCTATCGACTTCGCATATGCAATACATTCAGATCTTGGCGATCATGTGGCCGGTGCAAAAATAAACAGCAAGTTTATGTCACTAGATACGGTACTTAAAAATAGAGATATCGTAGAAATCCAATCCAGAGAGAACAGTAAGCCAACTTACAAGTGGCTTGAATATGCCAAAACGAGTTTCGCAAGAAGAAAAATAAAAGCAGCTCTGGGCGAACAAGAAGAGTCAAAGAAAAAGAGCCAACGAGGATAGCGTAATCAGAAGAGAATTTTAAATTTTTAATTTTACAATTTTCAATGAATTTTTAATGCTCCAATATTTTAAACATTTATTCATTGCGACATTCATTGAAAATTGCAAAATTAAAAATTAAAAATTGTTTCCCTTAATATGTTGATAGTAATGAGGTTTTAAACGCTAAAATTTTTTAGAGAATACAGATCAGGATCGTCCATATCTTTCTCCGCTTTTGGCACATCGTCTATCGGCGCGCCGTTCTCTGAGGTCGGAGCATTGGAGGCTATTCCATTTGCAAACTTCGCCAGATCCGCCGGAGCAGCAATCTTGCCTGAAGTTATAAGACTAAGGAGGTTGTGAACGTCCTCTTTGGAGAAGAAGTCGATAGTCACTCGCCCGCCGAATTCCCTCTTCTCTATCGCAACTCTAGTACCAAGCTTCTCCGTCAGCTTCGACTCCAAGTCTATGATCTCCGGATCAACGCCATAATCCTTCTTCCTAACCTTCTCCACCGCAATCTTCCTGGCGATGCTTTCTGCCTCCCTAACTGAAAGCTTTTTGTACATGATCTCCTTGAAGAGCGTCATCTGCTCTTCCTTGCGATCAATAAGCATCAAGAGTGGCCTTGTGTGTCCTTCGGTAATCTTCTTGGCCGACACCGCCTCAAGTATCTCCTCCGGCAAATCTAAAATCCTCATGGTGTTGGAGACATATTCTCGGCTCTTACCAACCTTAACGGCTATCTCTGCGTGTTTGAAATTAAATTTATCTACAAGTTGTTTGAAGGCGCGCGCTCGATCTACTGAATTTAAATCCTCTCTTTGAATGTTCTCAATTATCGCCAGCTCAAGTTTAACAAGATCAGATTGCTCACCTGTCCTGATAACCACCGGCACCTGTGATATACCTGCTATCTTCGAAGCACGGAGACGCCTCTCTCCAGCGATTAGCTCATATTCAACACCGAGTCCGCCATCTTCTGTCTTGAACTCCTTCCTAGTGGCAACAAGGGGCTGAAGAACCCCGTACTGACGAATAGACTCCGCCAAGTCATTCAACTGTGCCTGATCGAATTCGTGCCTCGGCTGGTAAGGATTCGGTTTGATCTTCTCCAGCTCGATCCAAAATATCGAATGGCTCAGGCCATTCTTACTTTCTCTGTTCTCTTCAGGATTCATACCCTGCATTTTAGCACAAACTTTTTTGGATACAAAAAAAAAGACCCGCAGTTATACCGCGGGTCAGACACCTTGTCTTATTAAAGCCCTTCGAGAAAAGCTAGTCTCGTTATGTCCTTGGTCGTTTCCGGTTCAGAGTGCAATTTAACCGGCGCAGGACATGACTCCGGATGGCACATCGTACTGCACACCTCACCGCACTTAACACAGTGCATGTGGTTGATGTCCAGGAATCGACATTTTAGAGTACAGTAGACTGTAAGCATATATCCTCCTAACGACGAACGATGGTAGAAAGTGCAATAACCACAATGGTGATCAGGATAAGAATGAGGGCTGCAACGTTCGTTTGCTTCATGTTTAAATCCCTCCTTAGTCAAGGTTCAATATTACTTACATATTGTAGCAGACTCAGATAAGTCTGTCAAACTTATTTGCGTTTTTGTCAAATGTTTGATAATTTTATCTGGTGCTGCCGCGGTGGCGGAATGGTAGACGCAATAGACTCAAAATCTATCGGGGGCAACCTCGTGAGAGTTCAAGTCTCTCCCGCGGCACAAATTGAACGAAGTGAAATTTTGACGCGGAAGAAGACACCTAAGTGTCTTCTGTGAGAGACTTGAAGCCCGATTGAGGCTTTTTTAAGAGCGGAGCGAATTAAAAAACCCAATCGCGGGTACTGAAACTGTAAGTTTCAAGTCTATCCCTTCATACTCTTAATACTTAGTTTCCTAAAATAATTGATAGCGTAGCTATGCGCCTCATTATTGGCCAGCAGTATTTTTCTTTCATATTTTTTAATTATCTCAACATCTCCCAAAATATTCTTAGGCCTATGATGTTCATCTTTGACTACACCAACAATTGGAATAAGCAGACCATCGCGCTTCATTATATCTTCCGCCACAGCCACCTGAAGTTTGCCTCCGTCGACGACTATCAAGTCAGGAAAGCGCCACTCGGGATGATTCAGCCGTCTCTCCAACACCTCGCGCAATGATCGCAAATCATCAGATGGATAATCCCCTCTTATTTTAAACTTCCTATACTCTTCCTTATTGGGTTCATTGTTCTCTAAGACAACCATCACCCCGACATTATTCGTCCCGCTCTGATGTGCGATATCATATGCTTCTATTCTGAATATTTTATTTTTTTCGCCAAAATCCGGTAATATTGCCGACTCTCTCTTTATCAAGCTTACATCCTGTATATGTTCGAGTGCAAAGATCTTTCTTTTTGTAATTTCGGCTCTTTCAAATTCTCTTTTATTCGCAAAAATATTCATCTCCTTCTTAAGTAAGCTGATCACAGTCTTCTTCTTGCCCGACAAAAATAGTTCTATTTTTTTAGTCTGCTTTTTATACTCAACACGAGATACCTCTCCAATACAAACACCCGGGCATAGATCTATTTGGCGGTTAAAACAAGATCTCCCTGAATTTGGCAAACATTTATCTCTGAATGGGAAAAGTTTCCTGATGACTCGGAGTGCCTCCTTCAATTCTGTGCCGGATGGGAAAGGGCCAAAAAGTTTCTTAATTTTGAAATCATTATCTTTCATCTCTAAATTCCTACCCCGAACCATGAGTACTCTAGGAAAATTTTCAGCCGTGACGACAATATAATAAAAACTCTTATTATCTTTCTCTTTAGAATTAAATCTTGGTTGGTATTTTTTAATGAGTTCCGCCTCCAGAATTATCGCCTCTAGAACAGAATCAGTCTGTCTGCAAACTAGCGAAGTAGCTTCTGCAACCATTCCCGCAATAAAAGCCCCACGGGAATTTATCGTCTCTTTATTAAAGTAACTTCTAACACGGCTTTGAAGTGACGTAGCCCGGCCGATATACAAAATACCCTTTCCTTTCTTAAAGAAATAAACTCCGGGCGAATCGGGTAATTTTTGTTTAAGCCTCTCCATACCTACATTAAGCCTTAAAACTCCGGAAAGTCAAATTAAAAACCCCCGCGAACGGAGGGGGTGACACAACTTAACAATCCTCTATATTTATTTTCTTTTCCCACCTCTTGGCGCATTCATCAAGATAGCTCAAGGCCTTAGCCATAAGTAATGAGTCGTTCTCATCCCGGAGTTCACTCTCTGCATCGACGGAAAGATCTGGAAATTCTGCACGAAGAGGATCTACAAGACGCATACTGTTTGGTCCTAGATTGCCTGATACGGCAATGCCCAGATCTGGGCAATGCTCGCGAATCGCGCGAAGATACGGCCTGGCAAATTCAGCATCGAAGACTGCTTGATGATCTTCCGACCCATCCCAAAGAACATAGTCGATGGCATCCCCATAGCTCTCCACTAGCACAGCCAGACCCTCCGGATCATTACCGGTTTCTTCCATCGCCAACTCACCAAGCTGAAGGATGATCTGCATATTTCTCCACATCTGTTTGTCTCTAAACCACCGTAGTTTATCCGGATTAGGCAGAGCGTGGTTGATCTGGAAACCTTCAACAAACTGATCGATAACGTTGACTTCCCGTCCGCCATCTGGAATATGTATCATCTGATTAACAAGAAGTAGCTCAGCGTCTATCACAGCCGGACCTTCACTGTTGAATTGGACGACCCGGAAAACATTCGCATCGAACCAATCTCTATCTGGGCCCCGCTGCTTCGGTCGTTCAATCGAAGAGTAGATGCTCCGTACTTCGTCAAGCCTCAATGTTCTTTTTGGATGCTCTACTTCGAACCCACGGAAGGATGCAGACGACATATGTGTCCCGGCCATGATCCGCCTACCGGTAATCTTCTTGGCCTTAACATAAGTCAGGATATCCTGCATCTGCTTTCTGTCATGGAGACATGAGATCCCGTAGTACGGCTTCGGTTTTTCTTTTTTCACAAACGCACCTCCTCCGCCAGCCGGCGGATTTATCAACGAACAAATCTAAACTCTAAGCTAGGATAACTTAGATACCCTAGCCTGTCTAGCTTTCGCCACACCGGAAACAATACCGACTTCAACAATGCCGTTCTTCATATATACGGAGATCCTAGAGCCGGATATTACAGAGCTTGAGATCAAGAATTCTGATATTGGATTCAATATTTTAGTTTGAATCAAACGCTTCAGTGGTCTCGCTCCGTAATTTGGATTGTAACCCTCCTTCGCCAAGCTTATCAGAACTTCATCACTCACCTCCAAACCTATCCCCTTGTCTGTCAGCCTCTTCCTTACAATATTTAGTTGGTTACCAACAATCATCTTTAATGTCTCGTCCTTCAATGTATCGAAGATTATGATCTCATCCAGACGATTCAAGAACTCCGGCCTAAAGTGGTCTTTCAAAGTATCTCGGATCTTATCTTTAGTCTCAGCGTAACCGTCGCTAATGGCATTGTTACCAAAGCCAATAGATGACATCTTGCTGATATATTCGGATCCAATATTGGATGTCAGAATTATAACAGTATTCTTGAAGTTAACGATTCGTCCCTTAGAATCCGTCAGCCTTCCATTATCAAGAACCTGAAGGAGTATGTTAAACACCTCTGGATGTGCCTTCTCGATCTCATCGAAGAGGATTATAGAGTACGGCCTATGTCGAACCATCTCTGTCAGCTTACCGCTCTCTTCATAACCGACATAGCCTGGCGGAGAGCCGATCAACTTTGACACGGAGTGCTTCTCCATGAATTCCGACATATCTATGCGGATGATCGCCTTCTCATCGTTAAACATAAACTCTGACAGCGACTTGGCAAGTTCTGTCTTGCCAACACCTGAGGGCCCCAAGAACATGAATGAACCTATTGGCCTGTCTGGATCAGAAATACCAGCACGAGAGCGTCTGATGGCACCAGAAACCTTCTTGACTGCATCCGCCTGACCGATAACCCTCTTAGCAAGCTCTTCCTCCATTCTCTTCAACTTCTCTACTTCCTCCTCAAGCATTCGGAATACTGGGATACCTGTCCACTTAGACACTACACCGGCGATATCTTCTGCGTTTACCTCTTCTTTCAAAATCCTCTTATTATTCTGAAGCTTCTTTAATTTTGTCTCTGTTTCCTTAAGCTCCCTCTCTTTCTGTGGAATACGGCCGTATCTGATCTCCGCCACCAATCCTAAATCAGCGCGCATCTCCGCTGCTTCGGCCTCAAGCCGAAGAGCTTCAAGTTCTTTCTTGATCGCCCTTGTATCAACAATATTTTTCTTCTCATTTTTCCAGCGATTATCCAGTTCGGAAGTTGTCTCTCGTAGATCGCCGACCTCTTTGTCTATCTGTTTTATGCGCGTCTTAACAGCCTTCTGATCTACACTCTCATCCTTCTTCAGCGCCTCCTTCTCAACTTCAAGCCTCATAATCTTCTTGTCGGTCTCTAAAAGAAGCATTGGCTTGTCTTCCAGCGAAAGCCGGAGTGAAGCCGAAGCTTCATCTATAAGATCAATAGCTTTGTCGGGCAAAAATCTGTCTCCAATATATCTAGCGCTCAAGTTGACCGCCGCAACGATCGCATCATCATTTATTTTAATACCGTGATGCAACTCATACCTATCCCGAAGACCTCTAAGTATCGCCACTGCATCTTCAATACTCGGCTCACCTACATAGACCGGCTGGAATCTTCTGGCTAGTGCCATGTCTCTCTCAATATATTTCTGATACTCCTTGAGTGTTGTAGCTCCGATAGCACGAAGCTCTCCGCGCGCAAGGGCAGGCTTCAACATATTAGACGCATCTATAGAGCCCTCAGCCGCACCGGCTCCAACGATGGTGTGTATTTCATCTATGAATAGAATTATATTGCCATTCGCCTTCTCTACATCTTTTAAAATTCCCTTAAGCCTCTCTTCGAATTCTCCGCGGTACTTTGTACCAGCTACCAGCGACCCCATGTCGAGAGACACTATCTCCTTATTCTTTAAAATATCCGGTACGTCACCTTTGGCAATTCTATTAGCCAAACCTTCTGCCACGGCGGTCTTGCCAGTACCCGGCTCACCTATAAGTACAGGATTATTTTTGGTCCTTCTTGAGAGTATCTGCATCACGCGTCTGATCTCTTCATCTCGTCCAATAACAGGATCGAGCTTGTCCTCACGAGCAAGCCTTGTAAGATTTCTAGTGTACCGCTCCAGAGCATGCGCCTTCTTCTTTGGCACTACATCTGTGATCTTGCCATTCTTGATCTCCTGCAAAATCTTAAGCAGTTCATCTTTAGAAATTTTAAATTTATTGAGTATATCGCGCGCCTGGCTCTGAACATCAAGAAGTGCCACAAGTAAATGTTCAGTAGAGATGAATTCATCCTTCAAGTAAGCCGCCGCCTTAGCCGCCATATCTAACACCTTAACAAGCTCAGCCGTCAGATATATCTGATAGGCTGGAGCTGAGACACTGCCACCGGCTTCACCCTCAACAGTCTCTATCAGGTGATCAGTCAGAAGAATAGTATCTACTTCCAAACGATCAAGGATAGACAGAACGAGGCTATCTTCCTGGATAAGCAAGGCAATAAGAAGATGTATAGGCGCAACCTGGTTCTGTCCTCTTTCTATAACCAGTTCATGAGCCTTCCTTACGGCCTCTTTGGCTTTGGTTGTGAAGTTATTGAATGGCAACATAGCAATATGAAGATTGTAAGATAATTAGATATTTTGTCAAACTTAATTCGTCGCCCTTGTTGTAGATGCCATACCAGATTTGATTAATTCAATAGGCAAAGCATTACCATTCTCAAGATTAAGACCCACAACCTGTCCTGTACTTGAAAGTAGCGGTCCGCCGATGTTGGTATTGTCAGACCTCACAGTGGTTTTAAATATAGGCAAAGACGACAAAGTTGCCTCCTTGAGTGAAGCAACCAGGCCGACAGACACAGTGTACCTATCAAGATCGCGACCTAATACTATGATGGTCTGACCCAACGTTACAGGTTTAGATGCAAACTGCGGAGCGACAAACTTAGTAGCTTTATCATGTTCAATCTTAAGTATAGCTAATCCTTCATTCTTATTGTGTATGATAACATTGGCCTGATACTTCTTGTCTCCAACAAAAACTCCATAGCTTATATTGTGGTCAGGGATCACTGAATAGGCCGTAGCGACTAATCCATCGCTTGAGACCAGGAAGCCGGTACCCACCTCGTTGTCGCTTAAATTTGTTGCTACTAAAATCCCCGCAAGCTGCTCGTCAGAAGTAGATGCCACAGCAGTCGAAACTGAAGAGGTAATTCTCACAATAGCAGGCTTAATTAATGATGCGGTTTTTATGATCTCATCTTCCTGTCCAACAACTCTTGTCTCCGTTCTGGTTGTGACAGGAGTAATCTTCTCAATGGTATGCTCAACGACCCTATTAATAGTCTGAGTAACACCTTGCGGAGCCTGCTGAAGAAGGGTCACAGTGACAATACCTGTTGTTACAGACGTAACAAATGTTATGAACAATGTTAGTAAGACGATCTGGGTTTTATTAAGCTCCTCCATTGCTTATTATTATATAATAGTCCACTAAAAAGGCCAAACTTGACAAAATAGACCCATTGGTGTATGATATAAAGTAGACTCTGAACTATTGAAATAGTAAACCTGAGCGAGCTAACACTGCTCAAACAGGCGTGAATCGTACAACGGAGGACATCCCATGAAGAATCTCATCATCTGTGCCGGCAACCTCGTCATCTGCATGCCCGGCAACATACTGGGCCGTGTGAACACCATTCCGTCGATCTTAGAGAGTCCATCGAGAAGGTCATCGCGGAGGTCAGTATCGGCAAGAGCGTGGTCAAGTGTCACATCTCCAACCTGGAGGTGGTGCCGGACACGGTCTTCCACCCCATGGTGGAGGACATCGCGGTCGGTCGCCCGAGCTACGGCAAGGGCCGAGTCCTGGAGATCCAGGGTCACCTCGCGAAGGTCAGCTTCGGTGGTGGTCTCAACATCCTCTGGCGGGACCTGCGGTCTCTCAAGGGACACGTGACCTACACCGGGCTGAAGTCCGAGACCGAAGCCCAGCCGGAGGTGACGACGGGTCGGCAGGAAAGGAATCGGGCCGAACGCCGAGCACGCGCTCTGCGCGAAGCCGATGCCAAGCGGGAACGCGACGCCGATTCGAAGGCCTCGAGACTCTCCATCCAGTCGTCCTCACAGGAGGCAGCCAAGAAGAAGGCGGCACAGAAGTCCAAGCAGAAGAAGTAGTACTCGGTTCGAGTGCTAAGGTCAGGGAATCCCCCTGACCTTTTTTTATTGTCAAAAATCCGAAAGCTGTTTTATTCTGACGGCCGTCAGAATAAAACAGCTTAATCTTTATTTGATTCTTAATTCTTAGTTAAACCTGATGCGACCCAAAATCCCCGGTAGATTTTTTATAACGAAATCAATATCTTTCTTTGTTGTGCTCTTACCCAGACTGAATCGTATAGATCCCCTGCTTCTTTCATGGCCATAACCGAGTGCATCTATAACATGCGAACTTCCCTCTTCGTTCGTATTACAAGCGCTTCCGGATGAGACGGCCACACCTATAGCATCAAGCTCTATCACTAGCTGTTCATTACCAATATCCGGAATATAAACGTTTAAATTATTTGGTAGTCTCTTGTCCATACTTCCATTTATCTCGGAATCAGAAACAACTTCTAAAATTTTCTCAGCAAAATAGTCTCTTAATTTACTTAATCTAATCCCCTCTTTCTCTCTATCAAAATCAGCTGTCACTAAGACTTCGGCCATACCGACAATACCGGCGACATTTTCCGTACCAGACCTTAAACCCTTCTCCTGTCCTCCGCCGTAGATTATAGGAGAAATTTCAACTCCACTTTTTAAATACAAACATCCAACACCTTTCGGACCATAAATCTTAGCTCCGCTTAGAGTCATCATGTCAACGCCTAACTTGGCCACATTAAGTAATAAAGCTCCCGGCGCCTGACACGCATCAACGTGAAAAAGCGGAGAATGGGTTTCAAAATTCATCGCGCTTTCACTATTATGCTCGCCTGCCCTAGCATGGGCAGGCAGAAGAGCAGGGAATTTAAATTCCTTACTTCCGGACTTGAAGCGGCGTATAACCTTAGCGACTTCAGAAATAGGCTGGACAGTCCCCACCTCATTATTCGCATACATCACAGAAACAAGAAAGGTGTCAGGCCGAAGAGCCTTCTTCACATCCTCCGGATCAACTATCCCCTCTTTAGAAACCGGCAGATATGTCACTTCAAAACCCTCTTTCTCAAGCTGTCGGCACGGTGCCAACACCGCCTGATGTTCTATCGCGGTCGTTATTATGTGTCCTCCCTTATACTTATACTTTTCCCTTATACTCCTGACTGTGCCTAACACTGCCAAATTATCACCCTCTGTACCTCCACTAGTAAAAATTATCTCTTTCGCCTGGCAATTCAAAACATTTGCAATCTTCTTCCTTGAATCTTCCACTGCCCGCTTGGCAGATACACCCAAAGAATGTATCGAGCTCGGGTTGCCACACTCTACACTCACATACTTCTGCATCACCTTAGCCACCCGTGGATCAATAGGCGTCGCAGAAGCATAGTCCATATATATCTGTCTTGTCTTGCTCTTCATAATATTGTGTATTATAAGCTAGCATAAATATTAATAATTTGTAATTCCCCTAAGAATGTAGTACAATTTGGCGATACGAAATATGGGAAATGTTCTATATATAATAGCTTCAGTCTCAGTTTTACTCTTAATATGGGTAATTATTCTGGAATTGCGATTAAGAAGACTAATGCGGGGCAAAAGTGGTGGAGATCTAGAGGATCTTATTAAGAAGATCGGCAATGATCTAGATAACCTAACCAAAGCCAGAGCAGAACTCCGTCAAGACATAGAGGCGATCAGACAGAAGATGCGGCACCACATAAGAGGTGTTAAGACGGTAAGGTTCAACCCATTCAAAGATTCCGGAAGCAATCAAAGCTTCGCTACCGCTTTCGTTAACGACAACGGTGATGGAGTGGTGATATCAAGCCTATACAGCAGAGACCGAGTTGGCATCTATGCTAAGCCACTCCAGAGCCACAAATCCGACTACGAACTTAGCAACGAAGAGAAGATGGCCATTTTGGAATCTCAGAACCACAATGGTTAGAAGATATCATGACAAAAAAAGAGACAAACAATCAAGAGCGTTCGCCTATTGTCGCAGTGATGGGGCATATTGATCATGGTAAATCAACTCTTTTAGATTACATTAGAAAATCAAGTACCGTAGACAAAGAAGCCGGAGGTATCACTCAGCATCTTGGCGCTTATGAAGTAGTACACAAGACCGAAGCTGGAGCCGAGAAGAATATCACCTTCTTGGACACTCCAGGGCATGAGGCCTTCTCAAAGATGCGTTCGCGTGGAGCTGAAGTGGCCGATATTGTTATTTTGGTTGTTGCGGCAGATGACGGTGTTAAAGTACAGACTCTCGAGGCCTTAAAAACTATCGAGCAAGCCAAAGTGCCTTACATTGTGGCAATCAATAAGATAGATAAACCGAATGCAAACGTGGAGAAGGTTAAGGTTGATCTGGCTGCCGCCGGCGTTTATCTCGAAGGTTTTGGTGGAAATGTGCCGTTCGCTCCAATCTCCGCCAAGACAGGCGCCGGAGTGTCTGAGCTACTCGATGTAATGCTTCTTATCGCAGAAATGGGGGAACTAAAGATAGACACAACCAAAGATGCTGAGGGTTTCGTAATCGAATCAAACCTCGATCCAAAGAAGGGCGGGTCGGCAACGATCATCCTCCGAGATGGTGTTCTTAAAAAAGGCACATTCTTGGTGATCGGCAAAAACATAACTCCAGTGAGATATATGGAGAATTCTATGGGTCAGTCGGTAGACGAGGCACAAGCACCCTCCCCTATTAAAGTTATTGGCTTTGGTGAAGTTGTACCAGCCGGAGCGAAGTTTAGATCAGTAGGTAGCAAGAAAGAGGCGGAAAAGTTGGCGAAAGAAGCCGAACAAAAAGAGTTATCAAAAAAGGATGAGTCAAGATTTGAGAATGCCCGGGTGGTGGTGCCAGTAGTCTTAAAAGCTGATGTTTCCGGATCTCTGGAAGCTATTGAGAAAGAGCTTCTTAAGCTTGAGACAACCGAGGCAAAGATCAAATTCATCATCAAAGGCGTCGGCAACATAAGCGAGAACGATATAAAGACGGCTTCGGGAAGCTTGCGCCCACTTATAATCGGCTTCAATGTAAAAATCGATAATACCGCCAAAGATATGGCTGAGAATTTAAACCTAACCCCTAGAATCTTCAACATAATTTACGATATCAGCCCAATTATAGTCAAAGAGATGAAGGAGAGGACTCCGAAGATTGAAGTTGAAGAGACTGTCGGCAAAGCGAAGATCTTGAAGATATTCAGCAAGACCAAAGATAGACAGATTGTCGGCGGTGCAGTATTAGAGGGCTCGTTAATGCTCGGCCGGAAGTGTAAGGTATTAAGGCAGTTGAACGAGATCGGCCGGGGCACTATCGTTGATCTGCAACAGCAGAAACAAAAAGCGGATGAGGTTGTTAAGGGTAACCAATTCGGCGCTCTAATAGAAAGTAAGATTACAATCGCAATAGATGATACAATAGAAGTGTTCGACGTAGTACAAAAATAATTACTATGGAGTCAGATGGAAAAAGAGAAAATAGAATATCGGCGCGATTTATGACGCTAGCGGCTGAATTTCTAGCTCGTGAATCAGCAGGACACGCGCTGCTTACAGTTACTGGTATCAGCGCAAGTAGGGACAATAAAAATGTCACCGTCCTCATCACTGTCTTTCCGGACAAGTACGAAGAACAGGCGTTGAGTTTCGCCAAAAGACAGAGGAGTGACTTCCGCGAATATGTTAAGGTGAAAGCTGTAGGACTTGGACGCTACCCTATCTTCGATTTTGCTATAGATATGGGGGAGAAAAATAGACAGCATATAGATTCCCTCATCCAGAAAACAAAATAATTGGAGGCCCGAGGGAGAATTGAACTCCCGCATAAAGATTTTGCAGATCTTTGCCTTACCACTTGGCTATCGGGCCATAATTTATACGGCGGTGCCTGGGGAGGGAATCGAACCCTCAATCCCTTACGGGCGACAGATTTTAAGTCTGTAGCGTATACCAATTCCGCCACCCAGGCCTTCAACTCGACACACTTAAATTTAAACTAAATTTGAACTTTTGTCTAACAAAAACACTCCGCTGAGAAGCGGAGTGTTTTTTTTCTATTGCAACAGGGAAATCTATTGTCCGGCCTTCAGACCCTTAAGCACTTCTTGCAGAGCCTGAATTTGCTGTAAGAGAGTGCTGATCAATGCTGTTTTAGCCTCCGAAGTCATAACAGATGCTGACTTAGATGCTTCTGGTGCTTTGGCCGGTTCTGCCTCCGTTTTTGGTGTTTCTACCACAGCCATCTCATTCAACTTCGCTCTAGTCTTAGGTCCAAGATCACCGAAGCCAGGCTGACCCTCTTTGGCGATATTATTGGCTTTCTGGAACTTCTTAATAGCCTCTTTGGTTAATGAGCCGAAGGTGCCCTTAGCTACACCCTTAGGCATCTTAAGATGTCCCTGTGCCTCAAGAATATCCTGAAGGGCCTTGACCTCATTGCCCTTATTGCCAATCTTAAGCACCTTCAAGAATTTATGTCCTATAACTATCCTATTTGTACCACTAGTACTTACAGGGATTGCAAGACCTATGGTCTCTTTAACAGCTGGCTTCGCAACAGGTGCCGGAGTGGCAACTACTGGTGTAGATGCTGCTGGAGCAGGTGAAGGTGACGCGGCAGCTCCTCCTCCGCCTCCGCCACCTCCGCCAGAAAGAGTTGTGGCGCTCACAGCAGATGAAGGTGATGATTCCGAAGCGCCACTAGATTTAAATGCCGACACCTTATAGAGGTAGGTAGTTGAGATTGATACAGCATTATCGGTATAGCTTGTTGTGTTTCCAGGATTTCCAATTAACGGGAAGGTGCCACCAGCAGATGTGTCTCTGTAAACATAATATCCTTCAGCATCAGGAGAGGCAGTCCACGTTAACGTAACCCTAGCTACGTTTGTTGCCGGAGTAGCAGTCACTCCTGTCGGCGCATCGGGCGGTGATACACCCTCAGAAGAAGATAGGGCGTATGCTGAGAAGTGAGTACCTGAGGCAATGAAGCTGACTGATGATACGTTAGATAGATTAGCATTCGGGGAAGCCACGACATCTCCAGCCGAATCTTTGTAGGTTGCGACCGTACTTAATGTTTCCCAATCTCCCTTATCGGAACTATAAGATACGACTGTTAATTTGCCGACCTCTGTTGTGGTGTCTATATTTGAAGTTGCTAACTCTGCCACAGTATAAGTCAATTCAACATCTGCTGTTTTGCCGGATGCAAGATTTGTAACCTGGCTACCTCCCGAGAAAGCACTGATATCCTTAGCTTTATTAGCGACAATATTAACACTAGTTGTATTTGGATAGTTAGTAGTCTCCTTGGCGGTGAAGTAGGAACTCGCCCCAGCAGAACCAAAAGCATTTGCATCAACACTTACCTTAAGGTTAACCGTAGTGTCACTGAAAGTTCCTGCTGAAGTATCACTAAAGGTGTTGGAAGTAGCCAACTTTGACTGAACGGATGCAGCGGTTGAAAGAGCGACATTGATACTGGATTGCGAACTAGAAACAGTCAGCGGATTAGAAGCATAACCGGCCTCTGCATAACCATCAGCAGCTGCGAAGACTCTCCAAGTACCGGGAGTAACGTTCAAGGTATAAGTACCATTTGTATCTGTTTGTGTTATGGCTTGACCTCCTCCCACTTTCTCACCACGAACGAATGAGCTAGCGGCGGCCACACCACCAGATGTCACAGTACCGGAGATAGTCAGGGAGGATTGCGTCATGGTCATGTTCTGTGTTGTTGCGCCTGAAACAACTAAAGTTGTTGGAGTAGCAACATATTGAGGCTTTGATACAAGTATCTGATAAGTACCATCTAAAGCCTTTATGCTGTATCTTCCGCTAGATGTAGACTGGGTACCAAACTGAACACCGTTGGTCTGATCGACGAATTGAATCCATGCGCCTTCGAGTTCGTTGCCGGATGTAGCGGAATCTTTATATACGGTACCGGAGATAGTGCTCATACCAGCCGAGGCGGTGTTAACCACAATCTTAATATATTCAGTAGCGCGGTTGATCGTTATCCTACCAGATGTGACTGTTGTTCCGGCATCATCAGACGCAACAGAAATATTAGCTGGAGGAATACCCTGTATATAAGCTTTCACAGTATAGGCTGAGGTGCTTGATGCCATGAGTATGGATGTAGTGGTTCCGTTATCAATCTCTACGTGATTACCCAAACCAGTCGTATTGTCAAAGAGATCAATAAACGCCTTAGGTACTGTAAGCGGATTGCCACTTGAATCCTTAATTATGATACTGACAGTTCCTCGGATAGGAATACGGATATTCTTAGTAGTTGAAGCAGTTAAATTAATCGTACCAATTGCCGCGCCACTATCTCCAATCGGCGCAATCCTACCATAAGTCGGGCTGAAAATATCTTGGATCTTGTAACCTGTACCGGATGGCACTCGAACAGTATAAGCGCCGTCAGTACTCGACACACCTTCATTTACATTTGTGCCATTAGAAACTCGAATTACCGCACCGGACAAACCCTCTCCGGCCGTAAAGGTATCACTCCTGTTTGTATCTTCATAGATATTACCGGACAAGATACTGAAGGTCTGACTGGAAGATGGCGCGAAATTTATATTTGACTGACTACTACCTGAAACAGTCACCGTCTGCTCAGCCATTGGACCAAACCCAGGAATGAACGAGCTTACTTTCCACGTACCATTACTGACGTAAAGTGTATAGTTTCCTGTTGAAGAGTCACTCATGGCATCGGCATGACCTGGGGCATCCGTACGGTAAGCAAAGACTGGGGCGTTACCGACTGCGCTCGAACCATCCGTTACCTGACCTGTAATAGAGTAGTCAGGCTTAACCATTTTAAGTGTGAAAGGATTAGCTCCTGACGAGCCAGTAGAAGCAGTCGCATTGCCGTCGACAAAAACATTGCCTGAACTATCAACAACAACAGTAACCTTCTTCGATTCACCAATACCCGGAGAGTACGCACCAACCACATATGTTCCGGCAACCACCTTAATAGAGAAGGCGCCCACTGTAGAACTTTGAGTGCTGTTGCCTGTACCTCCTCCGGCGTCTGTCGATGGAGAGAAGGCGAACACCATAGCACTAGCGATAGCATTACCACTGCCATCTTTCAACACGCCAGAAATAGTTTTGTCGGCGGTAGAAATCGTGAAGATATTGGAGGTCGTAGCGAAGCCACTAACGGATGTTACGCAGGCTGAAGGACATCCGGAAACCTTAACCTCTATCGGCTTAGGCATAGACCAATTTGGTGATGGTGGCGGACCACTAAACCCTCCGCCCTTAGGCATAGGCGGACTAATACCAACACCCCATGAACCGTTCACCTTAGGAATAGGCACGGTAGTAAGAGTTGAGTTGCTTAAAGCAGAGGCTCCAGGAGTAATAGTTCTTGAGACAAACTGGCCGGGGCCGCCAGCAAATACATCGAGGGTCTCTGCGGCGGTGAAAGTATTGGCTGCAGCTGTTAACCTTACAGTGAAATTAGCTGCGATTGAAGCTGTGTTTGCAGGAGTAAGAGAGAAGTTTTTCCCTATAAGACTGGTAGAGGTCGCGATAACTGGTGACGGCATAGTATTACCGAAGAAGTTGGTTGTTGTGGCGCCGTTCTCATCACTAACACCGGTTATGAATGGCTCAATGAACACCATATATTCATTACCGCCACCAAAGTTATTTGACAAGAACTGCGAGCCGACAGGAATATTAGTGAACTGATACAAGCCGTTAGCATCGGTCGTAGCATCTTGTGGGCCAGTTGAAGGCGACATGAGGTGAACAGGAACATCTTTCAAATTACTACCGTTCCCAGAAACAACACCCCTGATTGTTGTCACAGATCCTCCACCTGCTGTACCACCACCAATATAAACAGGATTAGCATTGAATGATTCAAGTAACACTCCTGAAGCATTCTTAGATTTGATATCAAGAACGTACCCTGATGAATCTATCCCTTTTGGAATAGAAGGATTCTTGAGTCCAGCGATCGTAAATCGTAAGAAGTCGTGAGTGTCGCTATTTTCTGATCTTGTCGCAGTATCGAGAGTTAACGTAACAGTTTTGGCTAGCGTGTCAGCTGTAATGGTTTTTATACCGACAGTGCCTGTCCCAGGACCATTGATGTCGGTATTTTGAGTAGCAACAGAAGGATTACTACTAGAGGTGGTTGCTACACAACAAATACTGAAATCAGAACTTGATGGGAATGTAACCACGATAGTGCCGTCGGCCGGAATCTGTGTTGCAATAGGCAATTCAAAACCATAAGTAGTTGAGGCGCTGATGAAGGTTGACTGCGGACGTATAGTCACCGGGGGCATGAAGCCTATACCGGAAGCTGTAAAGTTCTTAACCTCGCCGAAGGTGGAACCAGAGAAAGAGCCGGGGCCAAAGTTGCCACCGGATGTAGCAAAAGAAGCGGCAGTACCGGTAAACGAGCTTACGCTAGTCATAGCATTACCGGAAATGTCTCTGAGGCCGGAGGCAGTAACAATGAACTGCGCTCCGGAGGTGATCCTAATACCGGCTAGCTTAACTGTTCTCGTAGTTCCGTCATAAATTAAACTCTGGCCAGCAAGAGCAGAGAGAGTTTGAGCTACTCCTCCGACAGTTAGTGTGTAGTTTGAAAGATTAACGGCATCGGTCTGATTAATGGCTTCATTGAATGTAACAGCGACGCTGAAATCGTCCGCGCTGGCTTGTATTATAGAAGGGGCAGTACTGTCGTTATTGGTTGCTGATACCGTCCAACTCTTCGTAACGTTGGAGCCTAGATAAACACCGGAAACATTCTTGATCGAGGCACCCTTAAGTGTTAGAGTCAAACTTTGTCCGACAGGTAAAACATTGTTGGGAATAATATGTCCTTCCTTAGCGACCGGCAAATATGAGATAGAGGCCGGAAGATTGGCTCCATCAGTAATGCCGAGCGTAATAGCACCGGATGTTGCAGTTGTTGAATCAATGTTGTCGTCAAAAGTAAAGACGAAGTCGTTGGTGTTGGCGGCTACAGTTGTTCCGTTGGTCGGAATAACGCCGACGATTACTGGGGCTGTCAGATCACTCGATCCTGAAGTGGTGAAGGTGGTACCATAAGCGGATGGTAGAGGAATACCGTTCGAGCTTTTGACTCCTGTCCCGACGGTCAGCGAGTAATTTGTATTAGCTGCAAGAGTATCGGAAAGCGTCGCGGTTAAGATATTCTTGCTTGTTGATGTGCTGAAACTAAAGGCAGACAGCGTGATCCCGCCACTTAAGGTGATGTTGCTCGAAGTGAAAGTACTAAGATCCATTCCACCTTGATTAAACTC
>JAUSIP010000013.1 GCA_030648005.1 bacterium | reverse complement strand
GCCAATGCCGATTCGTATTTTTCATACAAAATTACAAGCTCTTTATTCTTGACCACAGACTCTTCCATCTTTAGATAGTCACCTCGAACCTTGCCCTTGTGAGCCCCTTTCTCATGCCGATAATCTGGCTGTGACTGTATCCGAGACAACTCTTCATCGAGGCGAGCATCAAGCATGGCGGGCGTAATCCCTTCCCTCTTCAAGAGAGACACGGCGTGTAAAACTTTCTTCACGTAATGATATGGACTCCGGAAAGAAGCGAGCTTTTCTAATTTGGATTTGGAATTATCAAAAACTTTCTGCATCAGCGTAATCTGATCTAGCGCAGTGGCCGGTCTCGAACCGACAAGCTCCGGAAAGTGTGAAGAGAATCGGCCGATGACTTCATTGCAAAATCCGTGAAAGGTGAATATCGGAACCCTGTAAGCTGTCGCGCCTATTATCGAGGCGAGACGAGTACGCATCGCATAGACACCGGCATCGGTGAAAGTTAAGGACAAGATAGCATCGGGTGGAGTATCGGTCTGCTTTAAAATATTGGCAATTCGCAGTGTTAAAATCTGTGTCTTGCCCGTACCGGGCCCAGCAATAACCATGACCGGCCCTTCAATAGTATCCACAGCCTCTTTCTGGGCTTTATTTAACTTACCGTATAAGTTATTAAAAACTTCATCTTTCATTAAGTAGATTATACTCGTGGGCCAGCAAAAAGCGAACCTACTTGTTACATGTTAGACGGCCGTCCGATATGTAACATATTGCAAATCTAATTGACACAGTCCGACAATGTGCTAGTTTTTATAATAGATTGAAAACGGAGGTGAGATAGATGAGCAATAAGAAGCCGCGAGGATACAAACCTGCGACACTGGAAGAGATATTGGAGGAGTCAAAGAAATTTGCCAAGGAAGATACCCGCGATGGACTAGATACTCGCTATGTCTGCAAACATGAGTGCGAATGTTCCTGCCATGTTAATCCAAAGAAGCAGGCTGCGACCTGTTGCAAGTGCAAGGATTGCTACATATGTGGTCTCTACGTCGACGATACAAGTCTCCATTTGAAAGAGTGCCACCCGGATAAGAAATAACTTTCCGGCCAGTCCCCGTTAAGCGGGGCTTTTTTTATTTCAAAATTTAGATATAATTAAATAATGATACATGAAGATATAAAAAAGGGGGTGAAGGAGGCGATGCTTGCGAGGGATACAGCGAGAGTTGGGGTTCTTCGAGCCTTAATGGCCGATTTTACTAATGAACTAGTCGCAAAAAGAAGGATGCCACAAGAGATATTGTCGGACGAAGATGCTTTGGAGGTGATCAAGCGAGCTGTTAAAAGGCGTTTGGATTCGGCGGAACAGTTTAAAAATGGAGGACGCCAAGACCTAGCTAATGACGAAGAAGCAGAGATAGCTCTGATACGGCCGTTCTTACCGAAGACAATGAGCCAGGATGAGATCAGGCCAATCGCGGAGGCGAAGAAGGCAGAAATGGGTGTTACTGACAAAGCCAAAGCTGGCATGCTAATGGGTGCAATAATAAAAGAGTTGAAAGGTAAGGCTGACGGAGCTGACGTAAAAGCTGTAGTAGATTCTCTTTTTTAAAAAATAGAGAGATATAAAGCGTGAGCGAAGACGGCCGCAGAATTTTTTGCTTGGTTCCGAGCCGGGCCGAGGAAAAAAATTTGAGGACAAGCGAGTCTTCCGCAGGAAGAAGACGAGCGGTCGAGCGATGCTTTGTATCTATCTATTTTTTAAAAAATCCCCCACAGATGTCAGTGCAACCTTCTTCCAGGCAGTGTTTGATTTTATTCGTTCGATAGCTTGAGCTATAACCCTCTCTGCGCCGAGAACTTTATTCTTCTTGAAAAAGTTTGCGACGTCGGCTACCAGTACGTCTGTATCAAAGTCGCAGGTTGTCTCAGTAATTATCCTACTGCATAAACTTCCGCCTTGATATCTGTCATAAATTTTCTTCCAGTTACTCTTCACAAATTGCCAGACTAGTCCCCTTGCTTTGTTATTGGAAGCGGCAACAGCTAAAAAGAGCGGGGCGTCCTGATTGCGAACCTCTTCGGATAAAATAAACTTAAGAGTTTTCTTAATTAACGACGCCTGCTTGAACTGGCACATGGCAGCAGCCAAACGATTCTTCTCTTCCTGAAGAGTTGCCCCTCTATATAACTTTAGAAAATTATCATAATCCTGTTCATCGCCATTCTTCGCAGTCAGACTGTACACCATCGCTCGCAAGTCTGGTGAAAGGGATTTCTTGTCTTTCAAAAACTTTTTAAATCTATTTCTCACCTCTTCGATCACTGCATTATTGCCAAACTTACCAGCTTGTGCCAACACAAGCTCTCTTAAAAGAGAATCCAAATGACCCTCGCCACCTTTTTTGTGCCAACCAACTTTCTCAACGATACCAGCGAAGATTGACCGTATATAAGCCTGAAACTTCGGATAGAACTTCTCGCCATAAAGAATATTATCCAAATCATCCAACTGCGTAGCCAGGTCTCGCCAGACAGTATAATTATCTTCGTTCTTATAAGCAGAGAGTAACTTAAGAGTTTTTGCCGTGTCAGAAATACCGGCCCGTGCGAACGCAAAGCTGTCACCAAGGAGTCCGAGCCTGTCGGCAGGACCAAGCTTCTTCTCTACTACAGCTGTCTCAAGTGAGGTCAGTAAGGCGTCGTCATACGCAACACGAAAGACGCCTGACTGTCCTGCGTTAAGATTGATCCAGCCTAATTCAGAGATCTTTTCTTTTAAAACTATTTCAGCCTTATCCATCAGAATATATTTCTTTTCATCACTTACACTGCTCGTATATCCAATCGGAAGATTCCAAGTTACCTTCGAATTCTTTTTTTTATTCTCCAAAATTGAAGAGTAGAACCTAACCTGTTTTAACTTTATATTTCCCTTTTTGTCTCTAGTCACAGAAACAATAGGATACCCCGGAGTCTTAGTCCACTTCTGCATTAACTTCCTAACCTGCTTACCCGAGGTCTTTCCTTCTACGGCGATAGCCTGGTCAAAAGAATCCCAAAGGTGTTCTGTCGTAGCATTACCGTATTTGTATTTGGTCAGGTAGATATTTAGACCCTTTCTGAAATCATTCTCTCCAATATAATCTGCCAACATTCTTATGATAGAAGCCCCCTTGCTGTAGCTGATCGCGTCGAAGATTTCTCTAATCTCACTCGGATGATTAACGGCCACCTCTACCGGATGAGTATTTTTGAGCGAGTCGAGTTCGAGCGCTCTATTGAGGTCTGAATATACGAACTGCGTCCAAATATCCCATTCAGGAAAGAGGTGGTGGACTGCCAGATATTCTATCCAAGAAGCAAAACCCTCGTTTAACCACAGGTGAGTCCACCACTCCATCGTCACAAGATTGCCAAACCACTGGTGCGCGAGTTCATGAGCGATCACGAGAGCTACACGCTGCTTAGCTCCGGCCGAAGAATGTTCGGGATCAATCAACAAAGCCGTCTCTCTGTAAGTGATAGCGCCCCAGTTCTCCATCGCTCCCGCTGCGAAATCAGGCACCGCGATAACATCCAAGACGGCCATCGGATACGGGATGCCGAAATAGTCGTTGTAGTACGAGAGCATCTTAGCTGTAGTCCCCAGAGCAAATTCGGCTTGCTTTTTCTTACCCGGAGTCACAAAAACTCGCACGACCGTCCCCTCCTTAGTTTTAGTTTCAAGATATTCAAGTTCGCCAATGATGTATGCAACGAGATAAGTAGACATCTTCGGTGTTGGTGCGAAAGTAACCATCTTGCATCCTGACTCATGCTCTTTAATATTCTCAATATGGGTATTTGAAACTACAGTGTGAGTCTTCGGTATCAAGAAAGTCAGATCAA
>JAUSIP010000009.1 GCA_030648005.1 bacterium | reverse complement strand
CATAAATGTCTTACCTAAAAAACCAGATTCGAAATCTGTTGATGATTGGGGCAGTTTAGTTTCAAATGATAAGACGCCGCCAGAACCTTTTGAGATTTATTTAGGACAAGAAAGTTCAGTTTTTGAGGGCAAAAAGTTTTTGTCTTTCAGCACTATAGATAAACAATCAGATATTGCTTATTATGAAGTAATAGAAGGCGATCTGCCTCCTGTCCGCAGTAGAGATACTTATATTTTGCAAGAACAAAACAAACCGGTTAAAGTGACGGTTATAGCCTATGATACTGCAGGGAACGCAAGGAAATCTGTATACAGCGGAGTTTCACCCGTGTCGTATAATATCTCTTATCCTTTTGTAATTATAATTATACTTGTACTATCGATTTTTGTTTTTATGATTTTCAGAAAAATGAAGAGGTCATCCTAAAAATAGCTAAGCAATAGAGCGTGAACGAACCCTTCTAGTGAGTTTTTACGAGCGGGGTGAGAGATGCTCTATTGCTTAGCTATTTTTAATATAAAACCCCTGTTGATAAGTTATCAACAGGGGTTTTATTAGTCTAATCTTGGAGCCACTTCTCGGACTTGAACCGAGGACCTTCACTTTACAAAAGTGTTGCTCTACCAGCTGAGCTAAAGTGGCATAATTTTGGCAAACTATATACGACCTCTCCCCTTCACACTGCCCATATCCTGTATAAATATAGACTGTCGGCCGGAATTCTTCAAGACTTTGCGGCCTTGGATAAAATTGTAGAACTTCAAGAACTCCCTGGCAAGCCATGAGCTGACCTTATACATCTTAGCTACAACAAAAGAGATGATATCATGAGCATGTGGCCTCAAGTTCAGATATGCATCATGTAGCAAGACCTTTGTTTGATTCCTTAAATAATGGATGAAGTCGACGATAAAATTAGTGTGTGTGCCACGTCCAGCTATCTCAATATATGATGCAGTCTCCCTAATCTTCTTCGTCAACATGAAGATGATCGCCGAGAAAGATATTAATGATAATACTATTAAGTAGATCATTATTATTTATCAAAAAGCGAATATCTTACAAACTTGCCCAGTTCAATCTTCTCGCCAAACTTCTGAATACGATTATTAATGAGAGTTCCGATCGTTTCGTCTGGGTTCTTCACAAAAGGCTCAAGGAGTAAGGTGCTCAAATCGACCGGATTAGTGGCAGTGATGTGCATTGCCAAATCGTAAGCCAGAGCCTTAAACTCATCGTTACGAGCTACGAAATCCGTCTCGCAATTAAGCTCAATCAAAGCACCAATGGTGCCGTTGCTATGGATATAAGCCTGCACGATACCTGCACCCAAGGCTCTATCAGACTTCTTGGCAGCCACCTCAACCCCCTTCTCCTTAAGATAAGCCAAGGCACCATCTACATCACCTCCAGATGCATCAAGAGCCGACTTACACTGCATCATGGAGATGCCAGTCATATCCCTCAATTTTTTTATCTGCTCTGCTGTAACCATAGCAATATATATTATCCTATATTAAAAAATAGATAGCAACCCGTTTATCCCGCTTAGATAGATTACGCGGCGATCGTCTTTGTGAGTTCGGCAGATACAGGGCTGTTTACAACTTTAGCGTTTCTATAAGCCTCTACTACCTGCTTAAGGAAGAATTCGATGCTTTGCCCGGCTGAATCGTTGGCAACCACAGGATGATCTATCATGCTTATGTCGCAATCAGAACCGGAAAGACTTATAACCGGAATACCAGCGCTCTTAGCCTCGGCAACGGCTATCTCCTCTTTGTTGGAATCAATAACAAGAATAGCGCCCGGCAACCTCTTAACCTTCATGATACCCCAGAATCTTTTAGTTAATTTCTCAATCTCAAGATCCAAGATACCCCTCTCCTTCTTGGTGTAAATATCCAACTCTCCAGACTCCTTCTTGGTCATCAAGTCCTCCAGGCGGGCGATCCTCTTTCTGATCTCGGCAAAGTTGGTTAAAGTGCCTCCGATCCAGCGGTTGGCCACATAAGGCATATCGAGAGAATTGGCAGCGTCAATGACGGCCTTCTGAGCCTCCTTCTTGTTGCCGACAAAGATAATCTGTTTACCCTCCTGAGACAGCTTCTCCACGAACTTCAATGCTCTCTCGATCATGCCGACAGTCTTGTCCAGATCGATAATATCCATCCTATTCTTAGAACCGAAAATATAAGGCTTCAGAGTCGGGTGCCTGCGTGTCTTAGAATAGCCGAAATGCGCCCCAACCTTGAAGAGATCGTCTACCTTTGTTTTAATATCATTTTCCATCCCGTTTAGAAGCAGGTCTCGGTCAGAACCCCACTTATCATTTAAAATTAAACGTTTAAACTATTGTCCTATAAACATATTTAATCACCATTAGCACCGTGACCGCGGCTTCTAACGGGATCCATACGTTCAAAGAGTCTACCAAAATAGGGTCAAAAAGGCAAGTAATCTGGCGCCTACTTCTACTTCTCTATAACCCCTCCGCTTGGATTGTTAATCTTGAGCTCTATATCTTTAAAATTACCACCAGTATCACGATCAATGATCACGTCGTAACGAATAAGGGGATTAGCATCTCTACTGGATGGTAACTGCTTATTAGCCTCTGGAAGGCTCGGATCTTGATTTTTAGTCAGCTTCAGACGAAGTTTAGCGGTCTGATAAGTAGCAGGGGTGGTAGGAGTGGCGGAAGTGAGACGATCAAGAATAATATCTTTAGTAGGGATATCTGCATCATTCTTCCAGAACATCTGATCATCAACAAGCAGAGCCTGTCCTGGGCCACTCTTTGGAGAAAGACCCTGGTCGATAATTCCAACGAATACTATCTTAACAAACGGATCATTAAAGCCCCCGAACGCATCGATTCTAATTGTAATATCGGGGAAGGTTACCGTACGGACGCTTCGGATGAACTGCGCAGTCATCGCATTCGGCTCGGCATTGATAGTGAAGCCCTCATCACCGACGGTGTATTCAGTTACAGAAGACTGACAACGACCTACAGGAGTAGCCCCATCAAACACCTCAACATCTGTGATCCAGTCACCCTGGCCGGGCGTATAATATCTCACTGTCATCTCACTGGTAACATCTGTATTGCCAATTATCTCATAATCAGTTGGCGGAGTAAGAGCAGGATCGTTGTTTGGTGGTGTGATAGTCCACTGATAAGTGTAGAGGGGATTTGGAGGGTTAACAGTCACCTTCCACTTTATATCCGTATTAACGATCGGTTGAGGGCGTTCACATGTCACCCCTGTTATCGCCTCTCCACAATCAGCGGTATCACATAATTTAACTCCATATTCATCTCCGCCGGTAGTCTGGCCACTGAAGCTGATCCAGCCTGGAGATTGTGGCGATATGTTACGTCCAAGAATATCTGGTCCATCAATACCCCCTCCCCAGGCGAAGCTACCAAATTTCTTAGTACCGTCGGTATAAGTAACTCCGTAAGTTGCTCCACTTAACGAGATCCAGCCGTCCCATCCACCAAGATCTAAGTCACTCTTCAACGCTCCACTGCAACCCACCTCGAAAACTGAGCAGGCTCTGGCAAAGCCTTGCAGCTGAAGCGGGGCAGATGCATCATCTACCCTAGCTCCGATACCAGCCGGGTCGCAACCCCCTGCGCCGTCCGGATAACATGGCAAAAAGTCCGCCAGATCACTACACTGCACCCCGCCTGCACCTGGAGTATCGTCAGGCTGTCCACAGCCGAAGCTGATCCAGCCAATATTGCTACTCCAAGCATAACCGGATAAATCGCCCCAAGTGCCACCAAGGTCGTTTGGATCTGTATCTAAATTATTATCATTATATGTAACCTTATAATCCGGAGTTGCACCAAGACTGTTGAAATTTATCCAGCCGATATTACTGCTCCAAGCATAACCAGAGAGATATTGCGTACCACCAACTTCCGCCACAGCTTTATTAAAACCGTCCTTAAAAATAAAAAAGGTTACTAAAAGAAAAGCCAGGAGAATCAAGAGGGAGTGTCTAGAATTACGGAGCATATACTAAGAATTATATGCCACATCGCCCTGAAGTCCCAATCTCTTATCCACACTTCGATAAGCTCAGTGCAAACACTTATTCGTCTGAGTCCCCCGCTTCTCCCTCTGTCATCGTCCCCTTCTCCGATGCATCTATAAGTGCGTCGAGGATTGGGTCAAGTTCGCCAGCCATTATCTTCTCAATGTTGTGCCACGACTGCTTGATCCGATGGTCTGTAATTCTGTCTTGCAATACATTATATGTCCGAATCTTCTCTGATCTATCGCCTGTGCCAATCTGTCCCTTCCTATCAGCCGATAGAGTCTTTGCAATCTTCTCCTCCTCGATCTGAGCGAGTTTAGCGGCAAGGATCCCCATCGCCTTCTCCCTATTCTTGAGCTGACTGCGTTCACTGGTACATCGGATCATAATACCGGACGCCTTGTGGAAGATACGTACCGCCGTCTCAACCTTGTTCACGTTCTGCCCGCCAGCTCCACCCGAACGGGAGAAGTCGACTTCGATGTCACCATCCTTAATATCAATTTTTACATTAGTTCTAAGAGGCAAGATAGCTACTGACGCAGTAGACGTATGCACTCTGCCCTGTTTCTCTGTAGCAGGCACTCTTTGCACACGATGCACACCCATCTCATATTTTAGCTTACTATAAACCCCCTTACCCTTGAGTTCAAAAGTTGCGTCTTTATAACCTCCAAGTGCCGCCTCCGACACATCTATCGGCCGGAAGGACCAGCCTTTTATAACAGTATACTTCTCATACATCTCGGCCAGCTGATATGCAAAAATAGCCGCCTCTTCCCCGCCAGCTCCGGCGCGCACTTCCAAGATGATCTCATTGGGATCAGCTACAGCCTCCGCTTCGTCAGTCTTATTGATCTCCTCAATACTCTTCATTACAGAGTCGAGATTAGTAAGGATCATCTGCAACTCCAAAGTCACCAAATCGGCCATTGCCGGATCTGACTCTTGGATCTTCTTGGTCTCCTCCGCCTCCTTCTTAAGTCGGTCGTATTCGCTAAAAAGATATTTCGTCTTTGGATTGTCGCGATATTTCTCTATGTCCATGTTTAAAACATTATAAGCTATAAGTTCTGAAATTAAAAAACTACCAAATCTCCGGGTCCTCGGGTCGGAAAACAGGGTCGACTCTTTAGTTTCAGAGTTTTCCTCAACCAGACCACGTAGATTTGGTAGTTTATTAATTAAGAACTTCTACTTAGCCTTAGCCGGTGCTTTCTTCGGCTTAGCAACCGCCTTAGACTGCCTTGCTTTGAATCTCTCAACTCGTCCGGCAACATCAAGAACCTTTCCGGCTTCACCGGTAAAGAATGGGTGGCAGGCGCTACAGATCTCAATTTTAATATTTTCCCTTGTGGAGCCTACAGTAAAGGCACTACCGCATGCGCAGGTAACCTTGGCCTCTGGAAAGTATGTAGGATGTATCTCTTTTTTCATGGCCTCCAATATACCAAATCCCGACCTTTTTGGCAACTATTGCGAGTCGATAACATCGATATCCTTCTGGAATTCGGCGGCACGGCGGGCAACACTGGCACCATAGCCGTTCATATGCTTCCTCCAATTACCTCCGGAGTAATACTTCGCGGCCGCGCAACTCTCTCTTGATGTTGTAGTTTTATAGATAGTTTCGCACCCCTCGAGCGCGTCGTTTAGATAAAGTGCAGTAGCAGTGAAGGCGTCAAGATTTTCAAACGGCGAAGCGAAAGAGGATCCTGTGACCTTCTGCACTCTATTTTTATACCCAGTTCCGGACCTTTCATCCCACCAGGTCTTCGGCATAAATTGCGACGGCCCCATCGCACCTCCATACTGACCATCCTTATTAATCGGACATGACACCGGAGTTGAATTCGGATCTTTACCCAGACCCTGCATAATATACAAAAAAGACGGCTTCTGTGAGTCCGCCATGACAGTAGCGCTCAGGTTATTCCAGGGGGTGTTATAGAAACATCTACCGAGATTCTTACCGATCATCCCGTCCATGCCCGATTCCTGAGTCAAGATCGAAAGTACGAAGGCGGAACGAATACCAACAGCGCTCTCTGCAACACGGACTATCTTAAGAGCTTCAGAGAAAGTCAACTCGCCTCCGCCGGTAATCTTCAAGATCCTATTTTTAATCTCATTCACCAAGCTCTGCTTCTTGCTTAATATTATTTTATAGGCCTTCTCCTGACCTTTACTTTCCTTAAAAATTCTGTCCTTTTCCGTCTGTATAACCTCCTGTTTTCTTTTCTCTATCTCCTGCAAACTCTTCAAAGAACGCTCTTTCTGCTGTTTCTCTTCAAGATCTTTCTTGTGCTGTTCCTCCTCACTCTTAGACTTCTTTATTGAAGATACAGCATCCCCGATAGAGATCTGTAAAGAATCGAATGTCCCGAGATCCTCGTAAAATTGTGAGATATTCTTAGTGGTCAATATCACCTCCACTAGCGATGCGGATTCAACTTCGCTGGTCTTTTTTAAAAGTTCAGAAGTAGAATCCTTCAAGCGCCCGATCTTGGCAGTCAGATCCTCTATCACCTGTCCCTTCTTATCGATATTATTATCAAGTTCCAAAATAGAAAGGTTTCGAGCCTTTATCTCCAGTTTGTTTTTACTAATCCTATAACCCAAAACGGATAGATCTCTCTCAAGGTTTGTGGACTCCAATGCCTTAGCATTAAGCAACGCCGACTGCACCTTAATATCTTCCTCGCACTGTCGAAGACGCGCCTGTAGAACATCTTCTGACTCATTGTCATGTATAGTATCACAAGAGACCGGATCAGCAGCCGAAGCAATAGGCAATATAGCAACGAACAACAAAAAGGCTGTTATGAAAAAGGCTCGCATATTTTCATTATAGTCCCGATTTTGATTAACTCAAAATCGAGGATCCTCGACCCGAGAGGTCGGGACACTATTTTTTAGGAGCAGCTTTTGCGGCAGTAGCAGGAGCTTCACCCTCTTCTCCTTCCTTAGGCTCCTTACCTTTCTTCTCAACTTCGATCTTAGACAGATCTATAGGTACAACCTCTTCAACCTCATCCTTAGCGACAGATACGAGAGCAATCACGTCGTCAGCATCAGCCATGATCGTAACTCCCGCACCAACCTTAAGATCCTTGATTGTTATCTGATCTTCGAGATTTACTATTTTTGAAACATCAACAACGAATTCATGAGGGAGATTACCAGGTAGAGCTTCTACCTCTATCTCATGCATAACCTTAACGAGTACGCCGGCGAAGGTCTTAACCGCAGGTGCAACACCTTCGAATTTAACAGGTATAGAAACCTTGATAAGCTGGTCAGCCTTAACTAAGTAGAAGTCGGCATGCAGAGGCTTGTCGGTGACAACATGTAGAGATACCTCTTGTATCAGCACATCCTTCTTGCCTTCAGGTGTCTGAAGAGAAACAATAGAAGATTCTCCGGCATGTTTCCAAACCTTGATAAACTCTTTAGCATCAACGAATAGACTAGTGGCCTTCTCGCCTGCGCCGTATACAACAATAGGCAAAAGTCCCGCTTCCCTCTGTTTGTGGAGCTTCTTACCGAAGATATCGCGCTTTTGCGCCTTTAATTCAGTCATTGGAAGAATTATATATATTTAGGGATAAAATGCAAGCTATAATTTACTAAAAAGCTGAAGACGCCTTTTAACTACCTCCTCTGTAGCCTTAGATGAACCAGCGAGAATTTTATACGGTGCCACTTCATTCGGGTCGCTCTCAAGCAAGCTCTTCTTAAGCGCATCCCTCCAAGCGGCCCTTATCTCGGTATTTATATGCACGACAGAAAGGCCGGCATCGATACCCTTAGTAAAATTCTCATCCGTCAGCCCTGAACCTCCGTGCAGGACCATCGGCACATGAACTTCCTTTCGTATATCCATCAATCTCTGAATATTCAAGTCAGGATCGTGGTCAGACTTGAGCGCGCCGTGAATACTGCCAATCGCCGGCGAGAAGAGGTCTATACCCGTCTCGCTCACAAAACGTACCGCTTCGGCGACCGTAGTTAGGTTCGCCTCAGATACCGCCGCGCCCTCCGGAATCTTGTCCAGGATCTTTGAAGAACTGCCGATATACCCCAGTTCGGCTTCAATCAAGATATCCCGTTCTTCATTTTTTGAAACCTGTTTGGCATACTCGACGCACTTTTTAGTCACAGCAATATTCTCTTCCATTGGAAGTTTGGCGCCATCGAAGATCACAGAATCGAAGCCGGCATCTATCGCCTCCTTAACTCTCTCAAATGAATAAGTATGATCGGCGTTAATAAAGATCGGGTAGCTGAACTCGTCTCTAATACTCTTAACAAGTAGAACCGCCTGTCTAACTCCGACGAAATCGCGCTCCCCCTCCGAGACGCCGATTATGACGGGCACATTGAGACTTTTTGCTGCTCGGTAGATAGACCAAAGCTGGTCTAAAGTGGAAATATTAAAATGCCCAATTGCAATCTTCTTACTCTCCGCCTCCTTTATTGTTTCCCGAAGTGTCATTCTATTTTTGGGAAACCCTATCCTCCACCTTCCTAACTCGTTCATCTAGTTTTATTATTCGACTACGAAGGCATCTAAGACAATTGTGTTTATGTCCACCTGAGGATTTATCAATTATTATTGAATTTTTCATAACTTCTATTATAGTCTCCCTCTATGTTATAATCAAGTATATGAAGTTTGATTTTATCGCCATTGGAGACATCGTAGCCGACGCTTTTATAAGACTGAACACCGCTGATATCCACACTGACGAAGCCAAGCACCGGCGAGAACTTTGCGTCAGCTATGGCGACAAAATTCCCTACGAATTTGTGAAGCTCATCTACGCTGTCGGCAACTCCGCCAACGCCGCAGTCTCAGCTTCAAGACTTGGACTCAAATCTGCACTCGTGACCAATCAGGGCGACGACGAAATAGGCAAGAAGAACTTAGGATCTCTAATGCGGGACAAAGTTGCGACAAAATATGTCATCTCCCATCCAGGTATAATAAGTAACTACCACTATGTACTCTGGTTTGAAGCAGACAGAACAATACTAATTAAACATGAGAAGTATCCTTACAGCCTGCCGGAGATGGAGGCGCCTAAATGGATCTACTTAAGTTCCCTTGGCGAGAACGCTCTTAAATTCCATGATGTAATCAAGAGGTTCCTTTCAGATCACCCACTAATCAACCTAGCCTTCCAGCCCGGAACATTCCAGATCAAGCTCGGATATGAGAAGATAGGCGGACTTTATAAAAGATCGAAAATATTTTTCTGTAACAAAGAAGAGGCGCAGATGATTCTGAAGACGAACGAATCAGAACCTAAGAAACTGATGCGAATGCTCAAGGATCTCGGCCCGGAGGTAATAGTCCTAACCGACGGCCCTGCTGGCGCCTACGCCTATAACGGCAGGACAGCCTGGTTCGTACCCGCATATCCTGATCCTGCACCACCATACGAGAGGACGGGGGCGGGAGACGCTTTCGCCTCGACAGTTGTAGCAGCACTGGGTCTTGGTCTGCCACTTGAGAAAGCGCTTCTTTGGGGACCGATCAATTCCATGTCGGTAGTGCAGAAGATTGGCGCACAGGAAGGGTTACTCTCGCGTGAAGAATTAGAAGAGCTCTTGAAAGACGCACCGTATGGTTACAAGTTGAAGGAAATTTAGAATCTAAAGCAAAATAATTTTAAAAAATATGCTCGGGTATGCCCCCGGAAAGGGACGCGTCGAGCCCCCAGCCGGGCTCGCGCTTTGTCTCGGACGTCGCTCTTTTCATCAATAGATGAAAAACCATGCCCGCGCCGCCTCCGAGAACCCTTTCCATGAACACACCGCTCGCTTATTTTTTAAAATTATTTCCTGCGCCCTATTCATAATTAAAAAAACATGCCGCACAAAAACTTCCATCAATTTAAAGCTAAAGATAATTTCGAACTAGGCACATTGATGGGCCTAGAATTTGGCGACATCGTAAGGCAGAATGTTGCCAGCAATTCAGTAATGTCAGATTGGAAAACTAAAGTGGAACGCGCCAAAAAATTCCTGAAGTTTAATCAGGAATACTTCCCCGAATATGTAGAAGAGATGTACGGCTATGCCAAGGGTGCAAACGTCGACTTCACCGATCTCTATACACTCTCGCTTGAAGATGAAGTTACTGAAGAATATAGCGAGAAGTGCAGTACGATTATAACCAGCGACGGCATGCTCATCGCCCACAATGAAGACTGGGAGAAATACGCGGAAGACAAAATATATATCATAGAGAAACAAATACGAGACCTTAAAATTCTGGAGCTATATTACCTCAACACACTCGGCGGTAATTCTGTAAGCATCAACAGTAACGGCTTCGTTATATGCATCAACTCACTAGTCTCAAAAGAAACAAAAATGGGGTTGTCCAAAAATGTGATTGCCAGATGGCTCTCGGAGACCAAAGATCCGGACAAGGATTTCGAGAAACTTAAAAGTATACCCCGCGCACTAGGCTACAGCGGTAATATTATTAATTCTCAAGGCAAGATCTGGAATATCGAATACAACTCAAGTTCTGCCGTTTTAACCCGCCCTCAATCCCCATTCGTACACACTAACCACTACCTAACTTCGCTATCTGAATCCGAAGCCAATACAAATACGAATGGAACCTACAACCGATATCGAACAGCAACAGAAAAGATCAAACCGCAGATGAATATAACTGAGATAGAAACCTTAATGAACGACCAGACCGACGGCCCAGTCCAAGGTCTCATGAACGAACGCACCATCGCTAAGATCATCGTCGATCTCCCCGCCAAAATCGCCAAGATCTGGCTTCTTCGTGAATCCGAGCTCGGATTTATCGATTATCCCCTGCCGTTTTAGTTATTTTATTTCCTACTCATCACCTTCTTCACCGCTGCAACTATATCTTTAACACCCATACCATAGTACTCCATCAGCTCTTCCGGTTTGCCGGACTGACCGAAGCGGTCGTGGACACCGATGAATTCTATTGGTACAGGGTGGTTGGCCGCCAACACCTCCGCCACAGCAGAACCCATACCGCCGTTCACCTGATGCTCTTCGGCTGTCACCACTGCACCAGCTCTTTTAGCTGCAGATATTATAGCCTCGCTGTCGATCGGCTTTATAGTATGTAAATTCAGAACTAAGACCTTCACCCCATCAGTCTCGAGCTGTTTAGCCGCCATCAGAGAGTTATAGACAAGAGGGCCGGAAGCGATTATAGCCACTGACGGTGCATCGCTCTCCCAAAGCAAGTTGGCTTTGCCGAACTCAAATGGTGAGTCGGCTGTCGTTACAACCGGCGTCTTCTCTCTTGCAAGCCGTAGGTAAACAGGGCCGTCATTCTTGGCTATCGCTAAGGTCGCCTTCTTCGCTTCAATCGAATCAGCCGGTACCACCACTCGCATCTTCGGCAAAACCCGCATAATAGCGATATCCTCCACCGCCTGGTGTGACCCGCCATCCGGACCCACAGACACTCCGGCATGCGAGCCTACGATCTTCACATTCCTGTCGTTATAGCAGATAGTCGTCCTGATCTGCTCCCAGTTCCTACCGGGTGAGAAGACGGCATAGGAACTCAAAAATGGTATCTTGCCTATCGCAGCCATACCGGAAGCAGTGGCGGCAAGATTCTGCTCGGCCACGCCCATCTCGATGAACCTCTTCGGGAATTTCTCCGCAAAAGCCAGCATCTTGGTGGATTCAGTAAGGTCAGCACAAAGACCGACGATCTTCTCATCCTCCGCCCCGGCCTGAAGAAGCCCCTCGCCGAAGCCATTGCGAATAGGCACCTTCTCCACATCAGCGTCAAACAGTTTCGGATTTAATTTTTGATTTTCTACTATCATAAAAATTATGTTAAAAATTTCAAAATAAATAATGAAGTGTGAACGAACCCTTCTAGCGGAGCGGGGTGAGAGATACTTTATTATTTATTTTTAAATTTTTTACCATTTTATTGATGCTCACTTACTATCTTACCACCCAGAGTTCTAAGCTCTTCCAGCGCCAGCTTCGCCTCCTCCTTATTTGGCGGCTTACCGTGCCATTCAAAACGCTTCTCGGTGAAGCCAACCCCCTTGCCTGGAATGGTGTGAGCGATGATCATTGTCGGCTTCTCAAAGATTGCCTTAGCCTGATCCACAGCAGATACAATCTCCTGGAAATTATGTCCGTCTATCTCTATCACATGCCAGTTGAAGGCCCGCCACTTATCGGCCAAGGGCTCTAACGGCATTATATCTTCCGTGAAGCCGTCGATCTGGATGTTGTTTCTATCTATAACCGCTATCAAGTTATGAAGCTTATTCTTACCTGCAAGCATCGCAGCTTCCCAAGTCAGGCCACATTCCTGCTCACCATCGCTTAAAAATGCATAAACATATTGGTTGCTCGACACACCCTTATCGATCCTTTGCGCCAACGCCATTCCTACAGCCTGTGCTAAACCGAGCCCCAAGGGACCGGAGCTGTTCTCCAGCCACGGCATGAATTCCCGATGAGGATGGCCCTGAAGACGAGAACCGAATTTCCTTAATGTCATTAACTCTTCTGTGGGAAAATAACCAGCATGCGCCATCGTCGCATAGAGCACCGGACAGATGTGTCCATTAGATAGCACCAATCTATCCCTATCTTCCTTCATCGGATCCTTCGGGTCGTGATTTAAAATATGAAAGTAAAAAGCGGTGAAAATATCCGTCATTCCAAGTGGACCCGCAGTGTGGCCGGAGCCAGCCTCGACAAGCATCTCGATGATGGACTTGCGGATCTCGTTCGCCATCACCTCAAGCTCCTTTATTTTACCTTCATGTAAACTCATCTATTTTATATTTTTGAAATTCTTTATTGTCTCTTCTATATTCTCGCTCCTGAAAATCGCAGAACCAATAACTAAATTATCTGCACCGGCTTTCATCAGCTTCTCGGCGTTCTTCAAATTCACACCGCCATCAACGCTAATTGTAACACCCGGATACTTAGCTCGCAAACTCTTAACCTTGTCATAAATCCCGTATTCTAGCGGATGACCGTAAAATCCGATATGCGCGATACCCATCAGCTGTACCACATCGAGTTGATCTATAAATTGATCCAGAACAGAGATGGGTGTCTCATATTCTAATACTATTCCCGCTTCTACCTCTGAATCATTCAACTCTTGTAAAATATTTGCAAGTGTCCTTACATCTGTCGACTCATAATGCACCATCACCCTATCTACCCCAGCCTCGATCCACTTAGACAAAATGCGCAGAGGATGCCTAGTCATTAAATGCACCTCAACCTTAAGATCTTTCGCTTGACCTTTCTTGATATCGAAATATGACCAGCTTTCTGTTGGTGTAAAAAGTCCGTCCATTATGTCGAGGTGGACCCAAGTGGTAAAGTTCTTCACGGAAAGTGCCTTCTCCTCTACCTCATTAAAATCTTTGCCGATTATGGCTGGAATAATATTCATGGTATTAGAAAATGTTAAATAAGATATTGAAGCGTGAACGAACCCTTCTAGCGAAGCGGGGTGAGAGATGCTTTAATATTTTATTTAACATTTTTTAATTCCTCAATTTTTTTGTGTCGTCTGATGTGCCTCTCTTCACCGGAAAAATCTGTTTCTAGCCAAATCTTCAAAGCACTTTCGGCTTCTTCTTCACTCATGAAGCGAGCACCGAGCGACAAAACATTGGAGTCGTTGTGTTGGCGAGTCGTCTTCACTACATCTAAGTTGCCTCCATAGTAGACACTGGCTCGGACATTCGGGAACCTATTGCAGACCATCGCCTCACCCTGACCTGAACCACCGATCACAACACCAAGCGACTCCACCGGACTATCAGAGACCTCGCGCGCTACCAAAGAGACAAAATCCGGATAATCATCAGCCTCATCATAAGAATGGGCGCCCATATCTTGAATTATATAGCCTTCTATTTCCAGATAATCAATCAGCTTACCCTTCAACTCAAACCCGGCATGGTCACTTGCGATATATATCTTTTTACTATTATTTCCTGGCATGATTTGTATATTATATCTCTAGTGGTAAAATTAGCCAATGAATCCCGTTAGAAAATCTTCAATCCTTAGTTTAAGTCTAAGAAATATGATAGTTTTCAATAGGGACCATAATAATAAAACTTTTATTGGGTTAATTTTCTAACGGGATGAATGAAAAAATAAACATATTAGGTATAAATGGATCTCCCCACAAAGAGGGACATGGTGTACGATTATTGACGGAAGCGCTTGCTCATAGTGAGAAAGAGGGTGCAGAGACAAAGATAACTCATCTGGTCGACCATCCAATGAACTTCTTCCCCGGTGAATACAGCGCCGAGACACCCAAGGGGTGCGACGAGATATTCGGACTTTTAGAATGGGCCGACGGGGTCATCTTCTCCTCCCCCGTCTACTGGTTCTCCATGAGTGCCCTCATGAAGAACTTCATCGAGCATATAACTACACTTGAAGAATGTCGAAACTTTGAGCTTGAGGGCAAAGTGGCCGGCTTCATCGCCACTTGCGAAGAGGATGGCGGACAGAAAGTGATCTCTGATATGGCCGCACCACTCATACACATGGGTTTCGTCATACCTCCATACACGATGCTCTTCCACAACAAACACATGGCAGAAAAAAGTGAGAAAGGCTGGCAACAAGATGACCACAAACTCGTTGGACGAAATGTCGCCCGCATGGCTAAAATTCTCAAAGACACCAGTGTGGTGTGGGGATACTAAAAATTATTTATCTAAAATTTAGGGTATACTTAGGTCATGAAAAAATACCTAATCATTTTAGTTCTTATACTTCCCTTATTTGCTTCGGCGGAAACAAAACTTAAACTGAATAGGACTCTAACACAAGGAGCCAGAGGAGACGACGTAAAGCAATTACAGGAATTTCTAAAAACATCCCCTGATATTTATCCTGAAGGATTAGTTACCGGTTACTTTGGATCACTCACGAAAAATGCTATTCAAAATTTTCAAAAAAGAACGGGTATAGAAATAACGGGGGTTGTTGACATAATCACCGAAGCTAAATTAAATAATTTTATAACGAACGGGGCTTTTGGCCCCACTGGCCCCACTGGAAATACTGGTGAAACTGGAGTTACTGGTCCTACCGGAACTACTGGCGCAACGGGCAATACTGGTGCGACCGGCCCAATAGGAGCTACGGGTCTTACTGGAACTACCACCGCCTCAACAACTAGTACTGTCGGTGCCACTGGAGCCGCCGGTGCAATTGGTCCTATCGGAACTACTGGCGCAACAGGAGCTACCGGTGCGGTTGGCCCTGTGGGTGCAACGGGTACTCCTGGAATAACCGGTCCGGCTGGAATTATCGGGACACTAGGTACTGTCGGTGCAACTGGAACACCTGGGCTTACTGGTGCAATCGGCCCAATCGGTATTTCTGGCACAATAGGAGCAACCGGTCCGGCTGTAAGTTTCACTACTTTCAAAACTTGTATTGCCGCCATTTCGCTTGTTACGATTCACAGCGGTAAAGACAAGGTAGATTTTGATGATCTTGGAGCCGCAGATACTATTTTAAATTCTAAAATTTCTGCCATTAAGGCCTGCGTAGCGGCTCTCCCCTAAAAATTGGTGGACTGATTCAGATCATTAGCTCTAGATCCAAAACTTGTATTACTCGTTGTGGACCTAGAGAGAATCGAACTCTCGACCCATCCATGCCATGGATGGGTGATGCCACTTTACCATAGGCCCGTGATTGGAAAATAATAGTATATTTTTTATAAAAAATCTAGTAGCGTGTGATATAATATAACTATGAAAAAAGATTTTTGTATCGATTGCAAATTTCCGATAGTTCGGAGGCTTGAGAAAGGGCACAGTGCTGCCAATCTTCAGAAGACCTGCAAGGGCTGTACCAGAATAGTTGCGCCAAGAGCTTCCAGAAAGTCGATGAGGTCACCAAAAAAATAATAGTGAGATAAAAAAACGCCCAGAAAGTCTGGGCGATGCGGTTTCGAATTCAATTTATAACCATCTCAGGAATTGATGGTTTCGACTCTTCGAACTTCTTAAGCTCTTCATCATATCCATCGTCTTCCGGATCTCCGTCGTCAAACCAGAAGAATTCTATGCTGTGGATCTCCGTCTCATCTGCCTCTGTGCATTTATTTTTCCTTACAGCTGCGTAAGGAATGTTTATTGGCCTACCGGCAAGCATATTAACTGCCATAAAGACATGACTATCGAGTGTGTAATTCACACGAAAGACTTTCATATACCTACCGAGACGAGCGCACTCGTCATTCTTACTAAAGTAAACGTTCACCCCTTGATAACTATCAAAAATCAATGGGCGATGCTTAGGTTCAGCCATGTGAGCCACCTCCGTTTCCAATAATATATCTATTATGATAAAATTCAAGCATGAATAAATACGAAGAGCAAAAATTTAACTTAGTGAACTTGAAGGGATTGTCAGAGAAGCAGGTTACTGAGCATATCAAGCTGTATGGCGGTTATGTTAAAAATACAAACAATCTAACTGACAAGATGGCTGAGCTAAAAATAAATAGCGAAGCCAACGCCCTCGCTCTATCAGAACTCACCCGCCGCTTCGGCTTCGAGTGGAATGGTATGCGCTTGCACGAGCTCTACTTCGACTGTCTAGACGGTGCAGGTCAGACAGCTGAGGAGGGCAACCTGAAGATGATGATCGAGGCGCAATACGGCAGCTTCGATAACTGGCTTCATGAATTCAAATCAGTCGGCCTCATGCGAGGTATCGGCTGGGTAATACTCTACTACGACCCAATCGTAAAAAGATTACAGAATGTCTGGATCGCAGACCACGAAGTCGGACACCTTGCCTCTCTGCCTATCATCCTTGCTATGGATGTCTGGGAACACGCCTATCTTCTAGACTACTTACCTTCGCAGCGCAAAGAATATATCGAAGCCTTCTTCCAGAATCTGAATTGGAGGAAGTTGAATGAAAGATTGCATTTAGGATAGAAACTGTAAAAAATATTTCACTCGGGTTTGTTGCTCCACCTCCTTAAATTTCCAAGGTCCTCGGATCTCCTTCGCCCTCTGATGGGAGGGCTCGGCCAGACCATTGGAAATCTAAGTAGGCTTCCGCTACACAAACCGCTCGTTTATATTTTTTATCGCCCCACAGAAAGTTGTGAGGACTTACAGATTTGGATGCAGAACGAGGAGACAAACGAGGCTTGCGACGAAGATGTACAAATCGTACATTGAGGAGCAAACGCAGTTTTCGACAAAGTTATGCGCCAAATGTGGAAGTGCTATAGAAAAGCTGATAGATTAACCACGTGCTTATAGAGCTGGCTGGCATATCCCCATTCATTGTCATACCAAGCCATCACCTTCACAAGTTCGCCACCAACCACTCTTGTTAAATTTAAATCAACTATCGAGCCGTGCGGGTTGCCTAATATATCAGATGAGACAAGCGGTTTGTCAGTGACGGTGAATATCCCCTGCCACTCAGGCTTCTTAGACTCTGCGATTAAAATATTATTTATCTCTTCTACTGTTGTAGGTCTCATTGATACGAAGTTGAAGTCGAGAATTGAGCCAGCCGGGATCGGCACGCGAAGCGCTATACCGTCGAACTTATCTTTCATACCAGGTATTGCTTTAGCGGCAGCCAGTGTCGCGCCACTAGAAGTAGGGACTATATTCACCCCCGCTGCTCGTCCCCTTCTGAAATCTTTATGAAGAGCTGGCATCGGACCATCTACCAAGCTCTGCTCGGCAGTATAGCCGTGAACAGTCGTGACCATAGAATATTTGATACCTGGATTTTGATAAAGTATAGCGGCAAGTGGTGTTATAGAGTTGGTGGTACAAGAGGCGTTGCTTGTGATCTTCGAAGCTCCACAGGCAGCGACGTTCACATTTGGAGTTGAGGTCGGAGTCTCATCATCCTTCGCAGGTGCAGAAAGTACTACCCTCTTAGCGCCGGCATCTAAGTGCGCCTTAGCTTTGTCGGAAGAAGTGAAGCGTCCAGTAGACTCAACAACTACATCAATACCGAGCGCGCCCCAAGGAAGCTTGGTGGCATCCGGCTCTTGGATGAACTTGATGGACTTGCCGTTGACTATGAGCTCACCCTCTCCTACCTTGATATCACCATTAAATCCCTTATATACAGAATCGAATTCCAAAAGGTACGCCAGGTTGGAAATATCACCGAGGTCGTTAATCGCCACCACCTCGACTTCGCTCGGGTCAAGCAATGCTACTTTTAAAAACTGCCTGCCGATCCTGCCGAAACCATTGATCGCAACTTTTATCTTTTTATCCATAAATTTATTATTTTATTTTAAATTACCGATATATAGTAGCATAGAAAAAGGCCCATCAGAAGCGGGCCATCAGAACTGAAAAATTAATTACTGCCGAGGTTCCTTGAAACCATGAACAATGACTCTGTCGCCATACTTCTCTGCAACCTCTCTGGCATCACTCTCAAGCTCTGCCATAGAGATACCTTGTCTCTTGGTGGTGAACTTCTCAATCGGGGCGATTATGAAAGGATCATCTTTAGTGAACCTATCTTCTAAGCCATGATGGCCGAAGGCGATAGACAGAGCAATCGCCAACTCCTCCTTGGCATAGTCTCTATCCAGATAGTACCGACTAACAATAAATCCATCCGGGATATCTTTTATCCTAAAAGGATCAAACTTACCAGAACCATCAAAATAGGCAATTCTTGCATTATGAAACTCCTTAGGCCGACTCAACTTCTCTATATGACCCCTGTAAGGAACACCAAGCTCACTAGCCAGTTCTTCCGCCCACTTAATAGCATAATCCTTAGCGCCAGCAGGATTGTCCATCACCTTTTCAGCATAAAGAGCCGCTGCACCACAACCTTCATGACTATAGACACCATCTACGCCCGCCCCGCGCAATTCCTCAATAACCCGAACTAATTTAGCCTCATTGTCTTTTGTGTCGAGCAAAATCCCCGAACCGGCAATATGTATGCCACCCGGAGTTCCCTCGTCAATACATCGAACAGAGCGATCTTGAAGATTGAACGCCTCACTAAGGTTAGATAAACCTTCGAGATATGATCTCAAACCCATTCGATGTATCGTACTGAAAAGAGCCTGACTTTCTTGCCAAGAATTGTCCTGACCGTGTTCGTTTTTTTCTGGTGTATTCATGTGGCTACCTCCAAGAAAGAATTATAGCTGATCTACCAAAAGATTCAACCTATTTTTATCATCCATCTCCAAGAATCCAGATCTGATGTTGAAAGGAATCTTCTTGTTGTCCTTAGTCATAATCTGGGCTGTGCCGGATACCAAAACAGAGACCAGCGGACGATGGCCGTTCAAAACAGTTATCTCGCCGGAGCTAGTCTTAACATTAAGACCAGCTACTTCATCCTCATATTCAATTTTATTAAGAGATAAAATTTTTAATAACATTACATCAAATTTTTAATTTTACAATTTTTAATTTTCATTAAATTTTCAATGTTAAAATGTTTTAAACATTTACTCAATGTAACATTCATTAAAAATTGTAAATTGATAATTGTAAATTTACTCTAATAAACTTCCCTTCATGTAGAAAAAGTCCTCCGGCTTGTCGTCGTGCACTCCGTCGAGGATCGCAGCGAAGTCCTCCACTGTCCTCTCGAGCGGTACATACTGTCCGGACCTGCCGGTGAATGTCTCTGCTACGAAGAAAGGCTGTGACAAGAACTTCTGCACCTTCCTAGCTCTTGTAACGGTCAACTTGTCGGCATCAGAAAGTTCTTCCATACCCAACACTGCGATAATGTCCTGCAACTCTCTGTACCTCTGCAAAATCTTCTGTACTTCGCGGGCAACTTTGTAGTGCTTCTCGCCGACGATCTTCGGATCAAGCGCAGTTGAAGAAGATGCGAGCGGATCCACAGCAGGATAGATACCGATCTCTGTTAAAGCTCGGGACAAAACGATAGTAGAGTCTAAGTGAGCGAAAGTTGTAGCTGGTGCCGGGTCAGTGATGTCGTCAGCTGGCACGTAGATCGCCTGCACGGAAGTGATGGAGCCGTTCTTAGTAGAAGTGATCCTCTCCTGTAGCTTACCCATCTCTTCCGCAAGTGTAGGCTGATAACCGACGGCCGAAGGAAGACGTCCGAGTAAAGTTGATACCTCGGACCCAGCCTGTGAGAATCTGAAAATGTTGTCGATAAATAGCAGCACATCCTTCCTCTCTTCATCTCGGAAGTACTCAGCCATTGTAAGAGCAGTCAGCGCTACTCGTAGACGTGCACCTGGAACTTCGTTCATCTGTCCAAAAACCAGAGCAGTTTTATTTAAAACTCCGGAATCTTTCATCTCATTATACAAATCATTACCCTCTCTTGTTCTCTCTCCAACTCCGGCAAAAACCGAAGCGCCTCCGCCCTGTTCAGCCACATTTCTAATCAATTCCATCAGAAGCACCGTCTTACCCACTCCCGCTCCTCCGAAGAGTCCTACCTTTCCTCCTTTGATAAATGGAGCGAGCAAGTCTATAACCTTAAGTCCGGTCTGAAAAACTTCAACCTCTGAGGACTGCTCTACGAGTGTAGGAGCTAATCTATGAATAGGCCACCTCTTAGTGAACTTAGCCGTGCCCTGATCCTCGCCGATCAAGTTGCCGGCAACGTCGAAGAGCTTACCAAGTACTTCCTGTCCAACAGGCACAGTTATAGGAGCGCCAGTATTAACAACCTCCTCTCCTCGAGCGAGGCCGTCAGTAGAAGACAAAGACACTGTTCTTACAAGACCCGGCTCCAGATGCTTAGCAACTTCAAGCAGAATAATCTTATCCTCTTTCTTAATAGTCAAAGCATGCAGGATATTCGGCAAAGAGACTCCGTCAGGAAACTGCACATCTACGACTGAACCGATTATTTGAACAATTTTGCCATTCATAAATTTCTTATTAATATCCTGTTATCCTTGTAATGCCCCTTGCGTCGACGTGATCTCGATAAGTTCTCTTGTAATGTTGGACTGCCTAACCTTGTTATAATCCAGCGAAAGCTTGCCTGCAACCTCATCAGCATTGTCGGAAGCGGTCTTCATCGCCACACGTCGCGCCGAATGTTCCGAAGCATTAGCCTCGAGCATAAGATGATAGAACTGCATCTTGATCAAATGCGGAATCAAGCTACTCAAGATCTCTGTCTTCGACGGCTCAAAAATATAATCCCTCGACGCGGCTCGGGACAAGTCCACCGGTATTGCCAAACCTGCATAGCGTCCACGCTCCGGAACTATATCCTTAACTATCTTCTTTATCATCTCGAAGTCGACAGGCAGGATTTGACGAGTGACGGCATTCTGCACAATCGTACTTTTAAAATTCATGGATATTGCGACAACTCTGTCCCACTTGCTGGCTAAGTATCCGTCTATGATCATATTTGATACAGCCGCCATCTCTGTTGTTCTAACCATATTGCCAAAATTCAAAAACTTCTGCTCTATCTTGTAACCGTTCTTATCTGCAAAATTCATCGCCTTTTTACCCACAGTCACAACACTGAAATTCTTTGCCGTAAGGGAATTATTTTTTATGTATTCTGAAACAACACGGAAGAGTTGGTTATTAAAAGAACCTACAAGACCTCTGTCGGAAGAGACGATCACCAACAAAGTATTCTTAATCTCCCTATCTTTCAATATCGGCATATCAGGATTCTTATGTTGTGCTATCAAACGCGAAAGCAACTCAAGCGCCTGGAAAGAGTATGGTCTTGAGTTGATAGCCACCTCCTGTGCCCTCCTCATCTTGGTCGCAGCCACAACCTCCATCGCTCTGGTGATTTTGCCGATATTATTGACCGCTCGCAAGCGGCTCTTAATTGTCTGTAGAGACTCCATTTTAACAGTTAAAAGTTTATAAAGTTATAAAGTTATTTTTTCAGATTTTTAAAGTCTTCGATGAACGCGCGAAGATTTTTTTCAGCCGCTTCATCGATAGCACGAGTCTTCCTAATAGAATCCATCACATCAGCGTGAAGAGACTCCATATAATCCACGAACCCTTTCTCAAAACTCTTCACCTCCGTCGCCGGCATGTCATCCAAGAAACCGTTCAAGGCGGCGTATAGAACAATAACCTGCTTGTCGAAGCTCATCGGTGCGCCATCGATCTGCTTCAACATCTCAGTCAAAAGTTCTCCCCTTCTAATCTTCTGCTTAGTCGCTTCATCAAGATCAGATGCGAACTGAAGGAAAGCCTGAAGTTCGCGGAACTGCGCCAGATCAAGACGCAACTTGCCCGCCACTTTCTTCATAGCCTTAGTCTGAGCGGCTGATCCAACTCGAGAGACAGAGAGTCCGACGTTGATAGCTGGGCGTACGCCCTTAAAGAAAAGTGACGCCTCAAGATAGATCTGTCCGTCAGTAATAGATATAACGTTGGTTGGCACATAAGCGGATACGTCGCCAAGTTTCGTTTCGATAATAGGTAAAGCCGTAAGCGATCCGCCACCATTCGCCTTGCTCATCTTGGCGGCTCGTTCAAGTAATCTTGCATGGAGATAGAATACGTCTCCAGGATAAGCCTCTCGGCCCGGCGGTCTTCGTAAAAGCAGAGAGAGTTGTCTGTAGGCATCCGCATGTTTAGACAAGTCATCATACACAACCAGAGCATCCTGACCGTCGTCTCTGAAATATTCACCAATAGCACAGCCGGCGTAAGGAGCCAAGTATTGCATCGAGGCTGGGTCTGAAGCAGAAGCGGCTACCACGATCGTATATTTCATAGCGCCGTTATCTTCGAGCATCTTGACTATCTTGGCGAGCTTAGAACTCTTCTGACCGATAGCTACATATATACAAACGACACGGCCTGCTTCCTTACCCTGATTAATTATCGTATCCAAAGCGATAGCCGTCTTGCCGGTCTGTCTGTCTCCAATGATGAGCTCTCTCTGGCCTCGGCCGATAGGGATCATGGCGTCCACTGACTTCACTCCAGTGTGGAGAGGTGTACCGACTGACTCGCGAGCCAGTACGGAAGGTGCACCGCGCTCAAGTTCATATACTGTCGCCTTAGATGGATCCTTGAATATCGCACCCTTACCGTCTATCGGCTCTCCAAGAGCATCCACAACTCTGCCGACCATCTCCTCGCCAACCTTGAGCGAAAGAACCTTACCTGTACTCTTAACCTTGTCTCCTGTTTTAACCTTGTCAGACTCACCCAGAACAATTGCGCCGATAAAACCTTGTTCCAAGTTAAGCACGAGTGCTGGCACATCTCCATCGGCTGTCTCAATCAAGATGAGTCCCTGGCTCTGTACTCCGCTCAAGCCTGAGATCCTGGCAATACCGTCAGATGTCTCAACTACCTTGCCGACAGCTTCAAAACCGACCTCATCCTTCCGGCCACCAATGTCTCTCTTTAACTTTTCTACAATATCGTAATTCATATTTATTTCGATTTAAAAATTCAAGAATAAACAATAAAGCACCGCTCCACCCGCTTCGCTAGAAGGTATCGCTAACGCTTCATTATTTATTTTCAAATTTTTAATCATTATTTTACGGCAAACATATTTCTAAATTTCCTGGCTAAACTGTAATCAAGCTCTACTTCGCCATCAATCTCCACTCTGACCCCAGCAACCAAACTCGGGTCTATGGACTTCTTTATAATATCTCCCTGCTTGAACAACTTTGCCAGCTGTGACTGTTCTGCATCTGGGATCTCCCTCGCCGTCTCTATCTCTATCATTCTGCCACCACTACTTGTCACAACAAGACCCTCAAAAAATTCTATTATTGAATTAATCCGAGATAGATCACCATACTTCTCTATGGTCTGCTTAAAATTTTGCAATATCAAATCATACTCATCAGACTTGGCCCCGTCTAAAACTTCAAATAACGACTTGGCGTAAAGTGCGGGACTATATCTCATGATCTTAATCTCTTTATCGCACCGACAGCATCAGAAACCAACTTATGATCGATCTCCGTTGGATGAAGACCCACGGATTCAAAGATGGCTTTCTCAATGAGCTCTTTAGAATTCTTCTCCAAATTCTCCATCTCACGTTGTATCAGACGCCGACCAAGCTCTTCGGTCTTCTTCTTCATAGCCTCTGCCTCTGCTTCTGCTTCTTTCTTTATCTTATCCTTATGAGCCTGACCGGACTTATTAGCATCTTCAATTATTACTAGAGCAGCTTTTTCGCCTTTCATAACCTCCGCCTGACGAAGGTCATCTATCTCCGCCAACCTCTTCTTCGCATCATCGGCATTCTTCAAACCCTCCTCAATCCTAGCCCGCCTATCATTCATAAGCTTAACCAGCGGCTTGTACAAGAAATAGTTTAGAAGAAGAACCAAAGCAAAAAAGTTCACTCCCTGGGCTATGAGCAGTTTCCAGTTTATTCCCAAATGAGCAAAGAGTTCTTCCACTTTCTTATACGAACTTAATAATCAAAGATACGACTAGGCCGTAGATAGCGATAGCTTCAGCAAAAGCCAGTGCGAGAATCATAGCTGTCTGGATCTTAGAAGCAGCCTCAGGATTCCTGCCGATAGCTTCTGCTGAACGTGAACCAATGATACAAATAGCAATAGCTGGGGCTATGGTACCGAATCCCATGATGAACGCGATCGCAACTATCTTCATTATTTCTGGTGACATATTTTTACTTTATTAATATTAATAATTCCTGATAACCAATTAAACCTAATGCGCCTCGTGATGCTCGACTGCCATGTTGATGAATACTAGCGTTAAAACAGAAAAAATCAAGGCCTGGATGAACCCCACGAACACCTCCATCAAGACGAACGGCATCGGCAAGATGTACGGCGCCAGCATGCCGATGACCATAAGCAACACTTCGCCAGCGAAAACGTTACCAAAAAGACGGAAGGCAAGCGAGATCATCTTCACGAATTCCGACACAAACTCCAAGATCCCGACGAAGAACATCACTGGCGAGCTGAAGTTAAAAAACTTGCCCATGTGATTCTTCAGGCCGATCGCGGCGACACCCAGGACGTTAACCGAAAGTATAGCGATGATCCCCAACGCCAGAGTGAAGTTCAAATCACTAGATGGCGCACGAAGTATCGGCACAAGTACCTCTTCGTGTGTGTTGTGTGATATTTCATAGATACCAACGGCACTCAAACCAGGCACAAGTCCTGACCAATTAGAAAAAAGGACGAAAAAAAATATCGTCCCAACAATAGGAAGATACTGTTCTGTTGTTTTTCTTCTGCCCAGAATCGAATCCATGAAATCCATAATCCCTTCCAGTACCACCTCGGCCACAGACTGAAGCTTACCTGGAATAGTTGTGTAATTCCTGCCGACAATAGCCGAAACTAAACCGAGCGAAACCAGCACTATCACCGCCATGATCAGTGAGTTGGTCACAGGGAAAGAGCCTATAGAAAATATCTTCTCGGCTTGTATGGAAATCTCACCCATTGGAATATTAATATATAGGTAAATGATAAAAAATTCAAGCACAAAAAAATCCCCCAGCCATGCTGGGGGAACATCTCTCGTTCTCTTATACTACTAGTTGAACTTGATGTCGTTGTTGCCGAATCGGCGGAGAATCAGGAGCAGAACGATAATCCCGCAGGCAACACCAAAGTCTTCCCAGAGTACCATTTTGTTCTCCTTTTCACTCCGGACGAGTGAAAGTGTCCTTGTTGCAGTAAGCGACCACGGCTAACCAGACGATGATCACAATAAGACCAAGTACTTCTTCATTGGTCACTCTATTCCTTCTTTTCAGCCGGCAACGCTGACAAGAACCGGGACCATTCCAAGACAAAGGAAACCGATCGGATTCATCGCGACGATGACCACCAACATGGCGACACCAGCGACACAAGACAGACCCATCAGGTACTTGTTCATCTTGTTTCTCCCTGCCCCGAGCTATATTGAGGGGCTTTTCAACGAACACCCTTGTTCTAACTTCTATGTATAGTATACACTATCTAGCTTATTTGTCAATGGTTCAGATAAATAGCCTTATTCTTCTTATGTTGTTCGAAATCCACCGCATAGTGCATGTCGCCGTCTTTATCAGAAAGGTAGAAGAAATAAGGGGATTGTATCGGCCGGAGAGCGGCTATGATGGAGTCTATACCGGGATTGGAGATAGCACCCGGAGGCAGTCCTTTATACTTATAAGTGTTGTATAGGGAGTCCATATTTAAATCAGCCCCCGTCAGCTCTGAGCTCTGCTTATTGAGAAGATACAAAAATGATGCGTCCACCTGTAGAAGCATCCCCTTCTCAAGTCGCTTCCAAAGTATGCCGGCGATTGTCCTTCTGGTCTCCATCGTTCTCGCCTCTTTCTCTAGGATCGAAGCCATTATGATAATCTGGTTTCGCGTATATTTCGATGCTATGATCTCCGGTTTTATATCTTGGATCTTCGTATTGAAGTTGTCATTCATCCTCGTTATTACGTTCTTCTCGTCATGGGTGATAGGGAAAATATATGTATCTGGAAAAAGAGATCCCTCAAGAGGCAAAGCGGTTTTTAAAAAATTCGCCATATTGAAATTCGGCAACTTACCTTCGATAAGTTCCGCAATATCTTTATTGGTAAAACCTTCTGGTATCGTTATCCGAAGCGCCCTGCCCTTGTATTCGGTATCGGTGATATTCCTTACGACAACATAAAGATTCTCTGGCTTATCGAAGCGATACTCCCCGGCTATAATATTGCCCGTCTCGCCAAACAACGAGATGAAGAGCCTGAACATACTCGTAGACTGGATGATATTTTTATCTTTAAGAAACTGCGCGCCATCTTCGATAGAAACCCCCTTCTTAATCTCTATATATTTACCAATCGGAAAATCTGACGGGGATGAAATAGTGAGCCGATAAAATATAGAAATAAAAATGATACCTATTATAAAAACAGAGGCAAGAATAGGCCGGATGAAAAGAATAACTAGATCATACCAACTGACATATCTGTCTTCCATTTATATCGGCAGATTAACAGGCGCCTCCCCGCGCTTCGACTCGCTTCGGCCGAAGGTCGGAGTTGCAGCCACAGCACCAGGGAAGTGGTAGATGGTCGCCAACTCTTCGGTATTCAGAACAAAAGGCACTCTATCGTATGGTGGATAAAACCAACCACGCTTGCAATATGCTTCAAACAGATATTTTTTGTATGCGATAATTCTCTTCCCAAACGGATCCTCCCAGGGGTTGAATTTAGTAACTCCGGATGGCTTAAAACCATTGAGATTTAATGAGTTGTACTGCTTCAAACAAGACATCAATCCGCCAATATTAGCCGGCTTGAATTTGCCCTCGTCCGCCAGATACATCATTCTAATGCCACAGTCAAATCCAAGCTTTGAGACTTGTCTTTCAATAGCCTCCACCACACCTCTCTCACCAGGAGAAAGCAGTATCTCATTAGAAAAGACGGCGCTCTCTTTAAGTTTGTCTCTCTTTAGTAATTTATCCAGGATCACCCTTGAATCCGCCTGCCAGTCCTGGTACTGAAACCAAGTTCCGGGCTTGTGGAATCTCTTCTGCGCAGCGATGATATTGATCTGCATCCAAACCTGCTCACCCTGACCAATCGAGCCCATGAACTCAAGTGTCGCAGTAATAGGATCAACCTTGAACTCCTCTTTAGGATCTTTATCCAATCCAAAATCAACATATGTCTTAATCGGATAAGCGTCCTCCTTAGTCAACTTGATCTCGGTGCCGAACATCTGCCACTTAGAATCTGGTGCCAAGAAAGGCACGTTGTACACATAATCCGCCATTTCATGGATCTCGGCTGTCGGATATTGGGAATATATATGCGCTTCAACTGTAACTCTGTCGCTCGTTAGAATTCGCATGAGAAAATGCACGCTGCCGTTGATTGAGACTATCTCAAGTGACGACCATGGACGAATCTTGCCGGTATAATTCTCATCATAGACATTCACACCCGGAGAATTATAGAAAGCACCAAGTACTATCTCCATCGCTTTTGGAGATTTGAAAGTCTCCTTAGGAAGTTTAATCTCGAGTACAACCCACTGCATCTTAGAGATAAAGTCCGCCTTTATGTAGCGCTTCCATGCTCGCCAAGCAAAAGCAGCAACTCCAACCAGTATGATCAGCGGATATACACTCGAAAGACCTTCGAGGATGCCACCAAAACCAGTACTCAAAAAACCAAAAAGTTGATACTGTATGAACTCAAGCATTATCTTATTATACAGCCCCGGTCTGTTTTATCAATGTGTCTTACGCGATGGAATACTTTCCGTCTTTGTCCTTCTTGAAATATCGGCTGTTCTGGAGATTCACGAGAACAGTATTTTCTTTTACATATCGCTCACGGAGAACCTTCTTGAGTATATCTTCCTTAGTCTGCGGGCCGTCCTTGCCGATTATAATACGGATGATGTCTCGAACATTGCCTCGCTCATAGCCCCACTTAGAAAGAGCGTACAAGCCTCGGCCAACGAGAACAAACCTTTTATCTTTTATAAGTTCATTGTGACAAGTGGCAACATTAGCCTCCTTGCCGAACACCTTCTGTATAGCCTTAGCGACCTCTTCGAAGTGCATAGGAGAACCGTGGCGTCGGAGTATTAAGTATGCCAAATCTCGGATGCCTCGTGTCTTGATGTTCGGAGAGTGTGCAATACCCCACTCACCGAGAGAATTCTTGTCGATATTCTTAGAGAGTGACAGCCATCGGCGCGCCAACTCCTCGTCTCGCGCCTCCTTGCTAATATGTTTGAGATGATCGAAAAGTTTTATAATCATCTCGCTCTCAGAGATCAGGTCCTCCTCGGATAAACTCTTATACAAAGATTTGAGAGACTCCTCAACCTTCTTGCTCATTTCTGAATCGATCGTCCATCGGTGTTTGAATTCGTCATCCTCCTTCAGCCTCTCAAACTCCTCACCTAGTACTAAAAAGAAATTTACATGATTTTGAAAATGCTTGTCTTTAGAAATGTGCTCCAAGAAATCCTGCTCATGAACTATGGCGCCAAATTCATGCATAAGATTCTTAAGTTCATCGAAGACGGCTTTGTAGTGGCCGTAAACCGGAGACTTCCTGATGGCGGAAAGGGCGGAATTCTCTATCTGTCTGACTCGCTCTCTTGTGATTTTATAGCTCTTGCCGATAGCCTCCAAGGTCATCTTCGGCACATCCTCATCAAGACCGAAACGCTTCTTCAGAACACTCTTAGATCTCTCGGGCAATACAGCCAAGAAGCTCTTCGTAACCTTCTGCGGACTAAATGATAGTTTATTTGTTTTTGCCATACATATGTTCTAACATTTTAATGTTTTAAAGTCAATACAGGTTGTCAAGAGACGATATTCACTAGCTTATCTTTAACAATAAACATCTTTTCAACTGGCTGTCCGGCCAACCACTTCTTCACAATTGGCCTTTCTAACACAATGGTTTTTAGAGCTTCGTCCTCCATGCCAGCCATAACCTCTACAAAGTCTCGAAGCTTGCTGTTAATCTGAATTACAATTTTTATTTTACCATCTTTCTTGTGTTCTAATTTGTATTTCGGCCACAATGAAAGATGGATGGATTTTTTATTTCCTAACATTATCCATAATTCTTCGGCAATATGCGGAGCGAAGGGTGCGAGCAAAATTAAATAGATTTCGTAGTAACTCTTTGGTATAACCTCATGCTTCTCAAACTCATTAAGTAAGATCATCAGCGCACTAATAGCCGTGTTGAATTTCATCTCCTCTATATCCTCACCAACTTTCTTGATTGTCTGATTGAGGAGAATAGAAATATCTTCGTTTTCTAATTTTTTATCTGCAGAGACCTTGCTGAACGCGCGCCAAACACGCTCCAGAAATCTTCTCGAGCCAACGACCCCGTCTGGGTTCCAAGCTATCGCCTCACTGAAGGGGCCCATAAACATTTCATAAACTCGCAAGGTATCTGCGCCGAGTGTACTCACTATAGAATCCGGATTTATGACATTACCTTTAGATTTGGACATTTTCTCTCCGCCATCTGCCAAGATAAGCCCGTGCGAAGTCCTCTTCTGATACGGCTCTACTGTTGGGACTGCGCCAATGTCGTAAAGGAACTTGTGCCAGAATCTTGAGTAGAGTAAGTGGAGCGTTGTGTGCTCCATACCGCCATTGTACCAGTCGACAGGCGTCCAATATTCCAATTTGTTCTTATCTGCAAAAGCCTTCTTATTCTTCGGATCAATATAACGGAGGAAGTACCAGCTTGAACCGGCCCAGTTCGGCATTGTATCTGTTTCTCTCTTTGCAGAACCCTTGCAGGTAGGACACTTCACATTGACCCATTTTGTCACAGCTGCAAGCGGAGACTCGCCTGTCTCTGTCGGTTTGTAATTCTCCACCTTAGGCAACTTAAGTGGCAGATCTTTCTCGGCAAGTGGCACTATCCCGCAGGTATCACAAAGAATCACCGGTATCGGCTCACCCCAGTACCTCTGCCGTGAGAAAACCCAATCCCGGAGTTTGAAGGTGGTCTTCATCTGACCCCCGACAAATTCAGTGATCTTACTCTTTGCTTCTTCTGAAGTTAGACCGTCAAACTTCCCCGAAGCTATCATCTTACCCTCCTTAACAACCTCAATATTCGGTAAATTATATTTATTAGCAAACTCAAAATCCCGCTCGTCATGAGCAGGTACAGCCATAATAGCGCCCGTGCCGTAGTGGGCGAGCACATAGTCGGCGACGTATATCGGGATCTCTTTCTGATTCGCCGGGTTTATCGCCTTAACGCCCTCCAACTCCACTCCGGTTTTCTCCTTGCCCTCTGCGGTACGCTCTATCTCTGTTCTCTTCTTCGCCTCTATTGCATATTTCTCTACTTCTGATTTATTTGAAAATTGAAAATTAGAAATTAAAAATTCCCTGATAAGGGGGTGGTCCGGCGCTAACACCAAATAGGTTGCACCAAAGATAGTATCCGGTCTTGTTGTGAATACTTTTATACTCTCATCTGAACCTTTAATATTAAAAACTATTTCAGCCCCTTCACTCTTGCCTATCCAATTCCTCTGCTGTGTTTTTATCTTCGGGAGATAATCCATCAAGTCTAAATCCTTATCAAGCCGATCAGCATACTTAGTGATAGCGAGCATCCACTGCTCCTTCTCTCTTTTATCGGTCTCGCTCCCGCACCTCTCACATCGGCTATCTATCACCTCTTCATTCGCCAATCCGATCTTGCAAGAGAGGCACCAGTTGATAGGCATCTTCTTTTTGTAAGCCAGACCGTTCTTTAGAAGTTGCAAAAATATCCACTGCGTCCATTTGTAATATTCCGGATCAGATGTATTCACCTCTCTATCCCAATCGAAAGATAATCCATTATCTTTAAGCTGACGTCGAAAGGTGGCAGCAGTATCTTTTACTATCAAGGCCGGAGGCCTTCCTGTTTTAATGGCGAAGTTTTCAATCGGTAATCCGAAGGCATCATAGCCGATTGGATAGAGTACATTGAAACCTTCCATCCTTCGTTTGCGCGCGATAATATCCATTGCTGTATAGCTACGAACATGACCGACATGGAGCCCTTCCCCGGAAAGAAAAGGAAATTCTATCAAGCAGTAATACTTCGGCTTCTTGGATTTATCTTTGGATTTATATATGCCATCAGCCTCCCACTTCTTCTGCCATTTCTTCTCGATCTTTTTGTGATCGTATGCTGAAGTTTTATTTTCCATTTTACCTTTCATATTATTAAGCTACAACATTTTGACAATTATATCAAATTAGCTACTATTGGCTAAGATATTGCAGTACCCTGACATAAAGGAAGTGGGTAGACATGGACGAAATAATCCTGTTTTTCAGTAAGATCTGGCTCTGTGGAGTATTCATCTCTATCTGTATAATTATACTCTGTACTGTACGTGACTTACTCTATGATCTTGAGTGGTTCGTTCACGGAGATGGATCTGGAAAGATACCAAACCAAATTATAAATGAGATCACTAAAGAAGAAACGAAGTGGGAGACAACCTTAAGACCCACCGGCATAGACATCGAGAACTATGCAAAAGAAGGCAGGTTGGTCATTTTTAATTTCAAAAGTGACGACCGAGCCGAACGTAGATATTTTATTAACGACCTGAAGAAGGAACTCTCATACATTAAAGAAAAGGTGGCGCTAATGATCCTCGCTGCACTATGGTGGCCATTCTTTCTTGGATGCTTCTTCCACGATATGTACTACGGCGAGATCAAACCATTACTCTGGATCATGCCCTTGATAACCAAGATTCGGCCGGAGAAAAAGTTTGCGATAGTAAAAAGCTGTACAGCGAAACACCACTTCTACCATATCGTATTCAGGAACAAATTCTGCGTCTGTGATAGAGTGGGACAAAATGTCTACATCAAAGAGAAGATCATGGAACTTGGCGGAACAAACTATCACAAGATTGACCAGCGACTAGAGGCCTATGTGAACGAGCGTGACCTAGAGCACCTTGAGGATCGAGTCCATTAAAATAAAATTACAAGACTGAAGGAGGTGAGGAGATGGCAGAATGCGTGATCTGTGATAAGGCTCTCGATGTTGAATTTTTGACAATATCTATCAATGTCTACACTGTGTTGTCTAAGGTAGAACATAAGTCCGGAAACTATGCTGTTTGCGATAAGAATCAGAGTGAAATTAAAGAAGTACTCATGTGCAACAATGAATGCCTAGCAGAATGCTTTGGTAAGCTATCTAAGTCGATAAAGAAGGAGCTCAAGAAGATCCGGGCCGCCGAGGTAGTAGCGAAGAAAGCAGCTACCAGCACCGAACCACCGCCAAGCCCAAACGGTTGCTAACTAACTAGACCGACCCACCCGGCGCACTACGCGCCGGGATTTTTTATGTGCGAAAAAGTGTAATCGAGCGACGAATCTGTCTTCTTGTGCGGATTGAAGATATTTTGCGGATCAAATATTTTTTTAATATCTTTGAATATTTTATAAATCTCTTCATTGAACATTTTTTGTATATAAGGCCCGCGGAGTAAGCCGTCGTTGTGCTCAGCTGATATAGATCCATGATATTGAAAAACCAGATCATACACCTCTTCCATCGAAGGGCGGATCTTCTCCCTCTCTTTAGGATCACGCAGATCCATAAGAGGTATTATATGAAAGTTGCCGTCACCGACATGTCCGGCTATCGTATATAGAAGCTGATACCTGTCTAAGATCTCATACAGTTTAGGCAGAAACTCCGGCAAATATTCCGGTCTAACAATAATATCGTCTATATATGGCGCAGTCTGCTTGCCTATCACCTTATGACGCAAGAGGTTGAAGCTCTCCCGCCTGATTGTCCAATACTTCTTTTCATCATTCTTACTTCTAGCTACTCGCCATTCAAAGTTCATTGATTCTATCAGCACTCCGACATTCTTCAGTTTGTCTTTGAGTTTAGCCTCATCATCATCTCTGAATTCAATCAGAAGCATCAACTTTGGTAGGCCGGTTTTTAATACATGAAAGACGTCTGGCAAGAAACTAAATAGTAGAGAGAACAGATTTTTAAAGCCCATCAAACCGGCCAAGCCCGGTAAGAATTTCAATGAGAGCTTGAGCGTATGGTCATCAAAAGATTCAAGAGAACTCGGACCAAACTTCAACACTTCATTTATAAGTCCCGGTAAACCATGTAGATCCTTGAGATAAACCACAGCCATCCCAGAATATGGCTTAGTTTTAATCAGCTTCAAGCTCGCCTCGATCATAATGCCGAGCGTACCCTGAGAGCCAACAAAAAGCTTGGTCAAGTCGAAGGTGCCAACTTCCCTATCCCAAACGTCCCAGACATTGTAGCCGACAGAGTTCTTAGACACCTTCGGCTTAGCCTCTTTTACTTCTTGATAATTACTTTCCAATAGACCAAAAACAGCGCGATATATCCCGCCCTCGAAATCGGTCTGCTTCATCTTCTCATCCAGCTCCGATTTATTTAATTTCCTAATCGTATACTCCTTAGCATCAGATAAGACAACCTTCATCCCTTCAACATAATTCTGTGTCTTGCCGTAGATCAGAGACTGCTCTCCGCCGGAATTATTGTTGACGATTCCGCCGATTGCGCAGATTTCTCTGGAAGCGGGATATGATGGCAAGAAATAATCTTTCTTCAAAGTCACCTTCTCAAAGTTGCGATAGAAGACGCCGGGGGCCGAACTGATCCTTCCATCATCGCTTATCGCACTAAGCCAATTAAAATACTTAAGAAAGTCTAAAACTATAGAGTCGGATAAAGGCCCGCCGGTCATATCGGTACCGGCAGACCGTGCAGTCAGAGATAATGTCGGATTCTGTCGCTTCTCCAGAGAGACAAGCTTCACCAGATTCTTTATATCTTCCACGTCACGCGGAGCCACGACAACTTCCGGTCTGACTTCAAACAAACTGGCATCCTTGGAAAATTGTGTAAGCGTCGCATCGTCAATAGACACCTCTCCGGCGACTGCCTTCTTGATGTCTTCGATCGGTATCATTATGCCTATTTTATCACCTATCTGATTAAAAATGAAAATTTACCTTCTTCGATCGAAAAAAGCTAAGATTATCGATATAGGAATACTCGCGGCCGCAATATATCCAAAGATATTAGCCAGTAAGCGGAATTTGCCCAAGGTTAAGACACTAAAAATCACCGAGACCAGCCAGCCAAAAAGGCTTATCGCAAAAACTATTAATCCCCTAATTAACCACTTGTTTTTCATAAGTTTGAATGCTACTGTCTATTATAGCATTTGACAAAGGAGGTACCCAATGAGAGACAAGATAGTAGCATCTGTGTCGGTAAACGATATCTTACATTCTGTAATAATCTCGGAAGAGACACGCCAGATCATTCAGTCTATTGGAAGATTCTCGGATAATCCGGACACTTGGTTTCTATTCGAAACAGTGATGAAGTATGATCGCCTTACGGAAGAAAATATCATAAGATTCATCAACTGCTGGATGAACAGCGACGAATTTGAAGGAGAGGTGAGAGATGTTTGGATTCGACCGTGCTGAGTACGGTTCAGAGGAGCGCTTTCATGATCGCATACATCTGTTCAAGAGAGCGTTCGGGTGGTTGCCCCTGACTCGCTACTATTTCTGGTGGCTCATCCACAACTGCATATCCCATCCGCTTATCGGCATCGCGCCGATCAAGTTATTCTTCCGGTTCCATGACTGGACATCCAAAAAGATGCATCCCGCACAAACCTAAATGGAGATGGGTAAATGGCAAAGGCAGAACTAGTCCTGCATCACGATGATCCGCCGTGTATCGAGCGTCTTGAGGATGGTTACTGCAAATACTGCAAACTGACGCCAGACATGCAGAGTACGCGTTTAGTTCCCTACTGTCCATCATGTGATCGACGTCTACGCTCTTACCGAAAAAAGTTGTATTGCCCTAGATGCGGCCAGATCTTCAAACTTCCAGAGCCGTGACTTTTCTATCCAGCTCCCATCCCGTCCCGCATCTAGCGGGACTTTTTTTATTTCAAAAAAAATTATTTCTTGTACAAAGCCACAAACTTTTTAAACTCATCTTCGTTTGCAAACAACTTCTGTTCCTTAATAACGGGTGCAAAAGTTTTAATCACCTCTTCCCACTCACCCTCTGTAACCTTCATCGCAAACTTCGTCTCTATCGGCACATCATATCGCCAGATCTTCATGTAGCCGTTCTTATCGCCAGAACCTACAAAAACATCTAGGTCATGGCCATCCTCACTTTTGTATCCTTCAATATATCCGTAGTCTACAGGATAAGTCACTCCAGCAAGCGGATAGTCCTTCCATATTGGATCACTATCTATCTCAAATGACTTATAACTCCCTTTCGGATTCTCGATGACAATCTGATCCTCTTTTTTATTTTCTATCTTCATAGTCTAAAAATCTAACTGTTCAAGATGAATAAGAGCAGTTCTTATAGATTCTTTGGTGTAATCCTTCCGGGTTAATCTGCCTTTTGTAACGATTCCGATCAATCCTTCTGCTTGGCCAACTTTAGGATTTTTAGTATATCCCGCCTTAATAGCCGCCTGGGTCATATCGAGTCCCTCGTTCAACATATGGTGAGCAACCTGCTTCGGTACTTCCCAGGCTGAAGAAAGACCTATGTGATGTTCCTTCCCATCGAAGATTGCACAGACACACACATCCATAAAACCAGTTTTTGTATTTGGGACCGCCATAAGACCGGACTCCAGACCAAAGCTGTAATCACAATCATTGAAGGCTCCCTTGGCACGATTCATAGCGCCTTGAACAGTCTCCTCCAAAGACTTAGGCTGATCAGCAACGCCTGAAGCAGCTTCAACAGAAAAAATTTCTGCATCCTTAAGATGAGGATAATCTTTTACTATCTCCTCCAAAGCCCCTACCTTCACTTTATTTTTTGAACCAACAATAATTTTCATGTTTTTACTTTTGCCTCTCATTTTTGACACCCTTATTCTACTACTATCCTATAGTATATCCATAATCCGGATTTTTAAAATATCGATATATCGAAATTTCGAAATATCGTCCATCAAATTATTTTATCCCATCCACACAAATCTTGGTCCACTATAATCTTCTCTATCAATTTGTTCAACAAACATCTTCAAGGGACGGACCCACAAGTCACTGCGACCATAGAGTGCCTTATAAACAACCATATCTTCAAGTGTCTCACTGTGTCGCGCAACACCAATTAATTCATACTCCCCGCCCTTATAATGCCTATATCTGCCTAATTTAACTTTATTGTCCATCGTTTTTTTTACTTCTTCGCTATCAATCTCTGATGCTCTTCCGTACTCAATGCTCCGCACTTTTTATATTTTTTACCTGAGCCGCATGGGCAGAGGTCATTTCTGCCGACTTCGGCTTTATCTGCGTTATCCGGATGGTCTGACGCAGCACCCTCAACCAACTTAGCAGATTCATGCACCTCTTTCACTTCTACCTTATTCTCCGCTACTGCCTTACCGCCAATCGAAGGCAATAGCTTGATGAGCATACCACCAATCGAACCCTCCAGGGCCCTAAACAGATTGAGGGCCTCTCTCTTGTATTCAATAAGTGGATCTCTCTGACCATATGCCCTAAGTTTAACACTCGATCGCATATAGTCCATCTGCTCCAAGTGCTCTACCCAGAGCATATCGATAAGTTGTACGGCCAGCATGCGAAGCGATTTATTAAACTCTTCCTCGCCTAATTCTTCCTTCTTAATCTCAAGAAGTTTTCTCGTATCGATATCTTCTTCTCCAAGCTGTCTTTCTAGAAGTTCCGTGACATAAGAACCATCCCCCATCAATATCCTCCTGCGTCTTTGGTATATAACAGATCTCTGATGCGACATAACATCGTCATATTCAAGAATATTTTTTCTGGCGTCGAAATTCAGACCCTCGATCTTCGTCTGCGCCGCTTCTATAGACTTAGAAACAAATCTGTTCTGAATCGGCTCATCCTCCGGTATGCCAGCACGCGCCATCATCGACTTCACCATGTCTGATGCGAAGATCCTCATCAAATTATCTTCCAGAGAGACGAAAAACTGCGTCTCACCCGGATCACCCTGTCGTCCAGATCGACCTCTAAGCTGATTATCTATTCTTCTGGCATCATGACGTTCTGTACCCAGAACGAAGAGTCCACCGAGATCTTTGATCTGATCATAATTCTCTGGGGTGGCCAAAATACCACCGAGCTTAATATCGACTCCTCGGCCCGCCATGTTCGTAGCGATCACAACTCCTCCTCGAGCACCGGCACCAGCAACTATCTCACCCTCTCTTTCATGATTCTTAGCATTCAATATTTCATGCACTACACCCTCCTGCTTTAAAAAACGCGAAAGCATCTCATTCTTCTCGATTGAGACCGTACCAACAAGAACCGGCTGGCCCTTCTGATTTAACTCTTTGATCTTCGCAGCTATAGCCTTGAACTTACCGGCTTCCGTCTGAAAAACTAGATCTTCTAAATCTTTCCTCTGTGTCTGACGATGAGTCGGCACAACAATAGTATCCAGACTATAAACCTTACGGAACTCTTCAGCTGAAGTCTCAGCCGTACCTGTCATACCGGAAAGTTTCTTATACAATCTGAAATAGTTCTGCAGAGTTATCGTAGCCATCGTCTTGGATTCTTTCTGAATAGCCACGTTCTCCTTGGCCTCAACAGCCTGATGTAAACCTTCTGACCACCTTCTGCCCGGCTGAAGACGCCCAGTTGATTCATCCACAATTATAACTTCGCCATCTTTAACTACATACTCCTTATCTAATCTATAGAGAGCCTTAGCCTTAATAGCCGTCTCGAGGTGATGAACATATTTTATGCCACCTTCAGTATAAATATTTTCTACTCCAAGATTTTTCTCCGCTTTATTTATACCAGCTTCGGTTATAGATATCGTCTTAAACTTCTCATCAACTGTGTAGTCCTCATCTTTATTTAATTTCTGAACCAACCTTGCGAAAACTTTGTATAGATCCTCTGACTCCGAAGTCGCAGAGGAGATGATCAGCGGAGTTCTGGCTTCGTCTATTAAGATGGAGTCTACCTCGTCGACGATAGCGAAGTTATGCAAAGTATTTCCTTCTTCATCCATACGCTGAACGATGTCAGCAGGACTGTAACTAATGTTATCTCTCAAATAATCAAAACCGAATTCGTGATTAGTGCCATAAGTTATGTCAGCTAAGTATGCCTCATGTCGAGTGCACGGTTTCAAGAAATCATAAACCACACGGAACGATCCAAGGTCGTCGCGCTCCTTATCATCCTCCTTGTGAGTTGGATCATAAATATAAGATGACTGATGGTTGATAACGGCCACAGACAAACCAAGAAGATTATATATCTGCCCCATCCATGCAGTGTCTCTGCGTGCAAGATAATCATTAACAGTCACAACATGCACACCTTTCCCAGATAGCGCATTCAAATATGCCGGTAGAGTTGCAACTTGAGTCTTGCCTTCGCCTGTTCGCATTTCGGTGATCTTACCCTGATGCAAGAAAACTCCACCCATGATTTGCACATCATAGTGGCGCTGACCGAGAGTTCTGCTGGCAGCCTCTCTGACTAGTGCGAAAGCTTCCGGTAATATGTCATCCAGAGCCTCACCGTTAGCAAGCCTCTCCTTGAACTCTATAGTCTTAGACTTAAGCTCTACTTCTGTCAGAAGCTTGAAAGACGGCTCGAAATCGGCCGTCTTGGCAACTATCGGCCGGAGTTTGGTAGCTTCCCTTTCGCTTGTTGTACCGAATATTTTGTCTATTAAAAACATCAAGCCATTATAGTCCCGATTTTGATAAAAATCAAAGCCGGGATCCGCGATTCGATGAATCGAATCGGGACAGATTTGCATAAAAAAATCCCCTCCGGTCGGAGAGGATTTTTTTAAGAAGCTTATCGCTTCTTCTTTGAAGCCTTCTTCTTCGTTGACTTCTTTGCTGCTTTTTTCTTTGCCATGTTTTTCATTTCGAGTGATCTACAACAATATTCGACCTCGAAGAAAATATCGTTGCTAATAATATTATTATCTCTCAAATAAAAACAAACAACAATTATTTTTTGTGGATAACTCAGAAAAAAATAAATTAAATTCTATGAAAACAAAAATCTCTGAAATTTTTTCAGAGATTTTTATTTTCATTTCGGAGTAGGATCAGCAGATGCTTACTCCAAAACAAATATCATTTCGAGTGCTCTGCTGACCTTACTCAGAAACGATTGGGATCAACCAGAACATTTATATCTTAGACCAAATAAAATCAAACTGCAACTCGGCCAGGCTCATAGATATGGATGCAGAACGCGAAGAAGATGAGTATTGTGAGGAAGATGTACTAATAGTACATTGACGAACAAACGGAATCTTCGACAAAGTTATGCGTCATATCTAGGAGCTTGGAAACACAAATCCCCCAAACTTACGTCAGGGGGACTTGTGCGATATTTGTTTTGGAAAGCTCTTCAAATAATGATTTAAATGAAGATGCACTCGTCCTTATATACTAGCAGATAACGATTTAAAAGTCAACTAGAACCAACTTCTGACCTTCTTAATCTGCTTCTCATATGTATCGAAGCCTTCCGGTGTCTCGAGTATCAACGGGATATTCTCTCCGCCGGCCTTACGCAACTCAGTGATAAAATTTTTAAGCCCCTCCTCACCAATCTGCCCGTGTCCAACATCTTCATGCCGATCGACATGCGAGCCCAAAGCTTTTTTTGAATCATTAAAATGTATGCAGGCAATATTTTCTACGCCGAGAAATTTATCTATCTCTGCTAAAGTTTTCTTCACTGACTTTGCATCACGCATATCGTATCCGGCGCCAAACATATGCGCTGTATCTAAGCAGAACTTCACCCTCTTTTTATTGCCGATTTTTTTATAGATCTGCCCCAACTCTTCTAAGTTAAAACCGATCTCCGTCCCCTGTCCGGCCGTGTTCTCTAATATCACCGACGATTTAAGTCCGTCAGTTTTCTCAACAACTTTTTTAATATTCTCGACGTAATTATTTATCGCCTCCTCCTTAGTCATCTCGAGGCTCTTGCCCAAGTGAGCAACTGCACCAATACCACCAAGCGCCTCGGAATTAAAAACATCTTCAACTAAAGATTTGATCTCATATGAACCTTCCGGTATCTTCTTGGCGAAGTTCATTAGATATGATGCGTGGATCACCAAAGATTTAATTTTTGCTCTTTCAGGAAAGTCCCTAACAGCTTTCGCTTCATCGTAAGTAACGGCCCGAAGCTTCGCCTGCATCGGACTCTTGGCGAAGATCTGCATCGCTTCGGCACCAATCGAAAGGGCTACCTTGAAGCTTTCAAGATAACCCTTTGAAACTGAGAAATGAGCGCCGATTGGATTATTACTTTTGGACACCCTAATAGAAAATTAAGATACTTTAGCTTGCCCTGAGTTTGTCGAATGGGATACTACTCTAGCAAAACTCTTTGGACTTTCATTAGCCATCTGCGAGAGAACCTTCCTGTCCAATGTGATGTTGCCTTTCTTAAGCAGACCCATGAGTTTACTATAACTCACGCCATTAACTCTGGCCTCAGCATTGATACGAACCTGGAAGAGCTTCCTGAAATCCTTCTTCTTCCTTCTTCTGTGTGCGAAAGCGCTTCTACCGGCATGCAAGATAGCATCTTTGGCCATCTTCTCCTTGGTGCTCCTGCCGAAACGGTAGCCCTTAACCTGCTTTAATATATTTCTTCTTTTCTTTAGAGCATTAACGCCCTTCTTAACTCTGGTCATGGTAATTTCTTATCTTAAAAATTTAAAACGGTAAATTCTGTTTTAGTAATTTATGGCTTATAACAACATTAAGCATCCTCTTGCCGGCCAACTGCTTGCCCCGACTTGCTTTAGCATTAAAGTGGTCCTTGCCAGCCTTCCTCGACAGAACCTTGCCGTTCTTTGTAACCTTTAATCTTTTTAAAAATGATTTGTTTGTTTTCATCTGTTTATACTATTTTTTAGCTCTTTCTATCACCAGACTCAACCCGTTCGGACTAGACTTTATGCTCTCGACAACCTTATACTCTTCGGTTATGAACTTTAGTATTCTCTCCATTCTTCCCCTAAGGAAGGCCGGGTCGAGATATTTGGCTCTACCACGGAGATACAGATTGATCTTAATTCTATGTCCTGCTTTCAAAAACTTTGACGCCATCTGAGACTTGAGCTCAAGGTCGTGGTCTCCAGTGCCAATCTTAACCTGAATAGCTTTAGTTTCTAGTGGCTTTGTCTTAGCCTTAGTGGCCTTAGCCTTCTTGTTTTCCAGATACTGAAATTTACCATAATCCATTATTTTTGCAATAGGGGGTATGGCTTTATCAGAGATCTCTATCAGATCGGCCCCTTTCTCCTTGGCCATAGCAAGAGCGTCAGCTATAGATATAACACCTAAATTCTGGCCGTCTTCCAAGATAACCCGGACTTCGGAGGCTCTTATCTGATTATTTATCTTAAATCTATCCTTCAAAACTTAAACAAATTATACATATGTGCCGGAAAAATGCAAGTTTTATGAGTCTTTTATAGAGCTGACCCAGACAGAGAGTTGGTATCAAACTCCTTTATCGGAGCACGATTTTTAACATCAAGTTTATCCTTCTCCACCAAAGCTATAACCTTCTCTATCAGCGACTTTGGATCAGAGTCAAAAACGATCTTCTTGTTGTCATCTTTCCTGTGGCTCTTCTCTATGATCATCATCAATATCTCATCTGTATCCCAAGGCCCAGTCAGAATACCGATCGGCTTATTGTCTTCGAAGGCGACGGTGAATTCATGTATTGTTCCGATCCTGCCCGGACCAATCAGCACAGCATCGGAAGTGCGAGTTAGTAGAATATCTCGGCCAACGTAACCGAAGCCGGTGTAGATTATAAAATCCATATACTCAAGAGGAAGCTTGTACAGCTCCACATGTTGACGCTCGCCATCAGCAGGAGAAAGACCGACAGACACTCCGCCCTCGAGCTTCGCCCCCTTAGCAGCCCAAAGCGGTACGCCAGTTGTAGCTCCACTCACCAGTACTGCGCCCTGACGAGCAACCTCCCGGCCTATCTCTTCGCACTTATTTAGATCTTCGGCGGTTAAGTGCGTCGTCTCGGCTGACCCGGACATAGCGATCTTGATCTGCAGGTGCGCGTGCTTGTTGTGATTGTTCTCAAATAAATCTGTCATATTTATATTATATACTCACTGTTTCCAAAAATCCACTTCTTTCCTATTTCTTCCTCAAACTTCTTCCCATTACCATGGCTCAGTATCCCACACCAATTCGTCTCTGTTTTTGAGCACTATCACAGCGCACTCCCGAGAAAGCCCCCATGCCAATAAACAGACCAACCGTCCCAGCTCTCACACTGTAACTTGCGGACAAATTACCCGAAGCCGTAACCGCGGATTTTTCATTTGCCGTATACAGTTTATCAAAAAAAAGAAACCCCGCAAAAATGCGGGGTTAGGGTCTAAGGGTCAAAGTGTCTAAGGGCAGAGTACTAAGTTATGAGAGTCAGAGAGCTACTTTGCGAACGCCAGAAAGCGATAGTTCGCGTTCCAGTCGCCATCCCACCAGACGAGGTGCAGGCGCCGAGCCGAGCCGTACCTGTCCAGGTACGCCACACTGCGGTCGCCGTCGACCTTCGCGGAGGAGCCGAGAGCGACGACGGGAAACTTCCTCTGGATCTCCGGATACTTGGCCCCGAAGGCGAGGAGTTCCTCGATGGTGGCGGGGCGCTTGCCCTGCTTGTCGAGTTCCTTGATCGCATTCTCGGAAGAGATACCGTGATCGAAGTGCACGAGGTAGGCCTTGCGAGCGACCTTACCCTCACCCTTCAGCGGGAAGCGCTTGGCCGTGATGTCGCTGTTGGCCCAGTCGTAGTGGCCGGCAGTGATCATCTGTTCGAGGGTCTGGGTGTAGTCGATCAGAACTTCGAGCTCCGTCGGCGTGAGGCCGAGGAACTTGCGGAGTTCGTTGCGATCAACCTTGGTCGGATCGGACTCAAGGATGTCCGCGAGGACTCCTGAGTCAACCAGAGCCTGGACGCGGTTTTCGGTAGAATTACCGAAGACCGAGAGGATCCGAGTGGCCTGAATGACGCCCTTGTTCATAGATCAGAATCTCCTGTGGTTGATTAGCTATGTCGAGGTTCTCAACTCCAATTTATAGCTTAGCATATTTACATAGCTTTTGTCAATAGCAGATGTAGAGAAGCCTTATTCCACAAGGTATTATACTTCTAATTCGAAACTTTCTCCATAACTTGGTGTGTGTGCATCGATAGCAAGATTATCCCTGATCCGCTGAGCCATGAATGTGGAGGACTTCGGCTCGCCCAAAACCACAAAAACCTTCTTAACTTTATCGGCCATGTGCGACACAAACTCAAGAAGATCATCCGAGCCTTTGTGCCCAGAGTAGCCTGTTATAGAAACAATACCGGCTTCAACATTTACCGTCTCCCCCATTATGCGAATACTCTTCGTACCCTCTTGTATTAATCTGCCCAAAGTACCTACTGATTGATATCCGGTCACCAAGAGAGTGTTCTTCTTGTCTGACAAATAGTTCTTCTCATGGTGCAAAATTCTTCCGCCATTACTCATGCCGGAACCGGCAATAATAATCTTAGGATTGGAAGCATTTTTTATAGCAATAGACTCTTCTGTTTTTAATGTCCGCACAAGCTGGGGAAAAGAAAACATACCTTCGTCCGGGTGACGCTTACCATGTTCGACCGTGCCCTGATTAAAATATGAGCTATATTTTTTATATATATCGGTAACCTTGATAGCCAGCGGAGAGTCCAAGAAAACTTTCACCAGAGGAATTCTGCTTTCTTCCATCATCTTACTGATCTCGTACAATATCTCTTGCGTCTTCTCTATCGAAAAGGCCGGGATCATCAGCACGCCTTTTTTATTTACCGTATTCTCGATTGCATCTTCGAGCATATCCTTACTCATGTTGTGCGGTTCATGATTGCGGTCGCCGTATACAGACTCTACAATAAGATAGTCGGCATCTGTTATTGTCTCGGTGTCGTTAAGAAGAACGTTTGGACTGTTACCGAGATCGCCGGTATACACTATCTTCTTCCCGTTATAAGTTAGCTCCGTCATGGCTGAACCCAAGATGTGGCCTGCATCTAAGAATCTGACCTTAAAATTACCGAGGCTAAACTCTTTGTGGTACGAGATGCCCTCATCCCAAAGCTCCATAGAACGTCTGACGTCATCTTCGTTATAAAGCGGCTCAACGTTGTTGGCCTTCGCATCCTTACCGAGGAGTCCCATACTATCTTCGAGCATCACCGCGGTGATCTCTCTAGTTGGCGGAGTGGATAGGATCCTGCCCTTGAATCCCTCCTTAACTAACTTTGGTATTCGGCCAATGTGATCTAGGTGCGCATGGCTAATTATCAGATAATCAATAGTTGTGGAATCATAGGGCATCTTCTCGCAATTTATCCCCTCGCAGAGACGACCTCCCTGCACAAGTCCGCAGTCGAAAAGGATCTTCATCCCCTTAACTCCGGCCACAGCATCAGGAAGTTCCTCAAGTAAAAAGTTCGCCCCCGTCACGCTCCCCGCCCCGCCGTAGAAAGTGATCTTAAGTTTAGAATTCATTAGGTAATTATAATCTATTTAATCCTTGCCTGCAAAAAACAAAAAATCCCTCTTATTGAGAGATCTTTTGTCGAGGTTACTTGAGATATTAAGCCCTAGTTTTTAGACCAGGTGGGTGCTCTCGACGCTCTGCCAAAGCAGAACGAAAGTTAAGCTCCCTTGCATAAATACCTAGTTTAATATATCAAACAACCTCACTTAAATTATACAACTCTCATTCCTCTCTTCAACAAGCAAATGTGCATAACTAAATAAAAAAACAAAGGTGTAGAAAATCAAATTTTTGAAATTAAATGGAATGAGTGGTATGTCTCGAGAAGCCCCTTTCGGAGACCAGCCAGCATGGTCTCCGCCGCGGCGGGCGGAGTGGCTGGGCGAGAAGAGCAGAGGGTTTTCGCTGGAAAACCCTAATGCGTGGGGTTAGAGAGATATACCCGAGTGAAATTTCACAAATTTGATTTTCGTAGTTTTTTTATTCCCTATGCCAGCTCCTCCTCTCCGTAAACATGCAAGAAATCTGCCCTGTTGTAATCGAATATCTCGCTATCCTTGAACAGTCTGGCTGATTCCGATACACCGGCCTCTACTGAATCAGAAGCGTGAACGATCGTAACATTTCCGCTCATGGAGAAGTCGCCTCTTATACTTCCGGCATCGGCAGCATAGCCCTTAGTTGGGCCTACAATTAATCTGACAGCATCCACAGCCTTAATGCCCATAACTACCATCACCACCACCGGCGAAGACTTCATGTAATTTTTAAGTGAAGTGAAGAACGGCTTATCTTTATGCGGAGCATAGTGTCCTTCGAGTTCAGCGTCGCTAAGATGCACCATCTTAAGTCCTGCGATCCTCAGCCCCTTTCTTTCAAATCGCTCTATGATCTGCCCTAGAATACCGCGCTGTACGCAGTCCGGCTTCAAGATAACCAATGTCCTCTCTTCTTTGTGATGTGCCATAAAAAATAAAATTAAGGTGTTAATATCTCCGGCTTGCCCTCTGTGATCAAGATTGTCTTCTCGAAGTGAGCGCTGCGAGAGCCGTCTTTGGTTTTGTATGTGAAATCGTCGTCATCCAAAATTATGGCATCTCCTCCTTCATTGATCATCGGCTCGATAGCTATGACCATCCCCGGCTTAAGCTTCGTCCCGGTGCCCGGCTTGCCATAGTTAGGAACATACGGATCTTCGTGGATCTTATGGCCGACACCATGACCTGATAATTCCTGAACGATACCATATTTATATGGCCTAACGAAAGACTCTATGGCGTAACCGATATCTCCAGTGAAGTTACCGGCGATGGCCATTGAAATACCCGCTTCAAGTGCCTGATCCGTGACCTCTAGGAGCTTAGCTCCCGCCTTGTCGATTTTGCCGATGGGTACAGTCACCGCCATGTCTGTATATAGTCCCTGATGTCTTATGCCAAGATCCAAGCCTACAATGTCGCCGTCTTGGAGTTCATAGCCATTCGGTATACCGTGAACTATCTCATTGTTAACAGATACACAAAGTACTGCAGGAAAGGCAACCGCCGCACCCTCTGGTCTGTAATTTTTAAACGCAGGGAGATCTCCGCCGGCAACAATTAGATCCTCCGCCATCTTATCGATCTCAATCTTAGTCATACCGGCTTTCACCTCATTTGCAATCTTCCGCAAAATAACCGATAAGCGCCTGCCGCCTTCGCGCAAGATCTCTATCTCTTTATCATTTTTTATTGTGACTGCCATACATTCTCCAACTTCTTGATGAGGTCAGCGTGTATCTCCTCTATACTTGGCTCTCCGTCTATACGTAGGAAATTGTATCCAAAGTTTTCGGCATAGAAGTCCACAGCTGGCCTCACGTCATCTTCGAAAAACTTTAACCTCTTCTTGATCACCTCTGTCTGATCATCAGCTCTACCTCTCTTCAATAATCTATCTGTCACTGAATCTACTGAGACGTCGAGATAGACAATGAACGGCTTATCTCTTTTGTAAAATCTAAAAGCAGTTTCGAGTACCATAGCTTCAAGCTTCGAACGAGGACAACCGTCAGCAATAATATGTTCACCCTCTTCTAGACTATTAATAAAAAGCTGGCCCCACATATTTATAGCTAAAAAGTCCGGCTGTCTCTCGCCGGCGACCTGTATCTCTTTGGCCATTTGCGCAGAATAAGTTGTGCCGTTGATAAACTTCCTGAATTCTGCCCCCGTTTCTATATTAAAAATTTTGCGGGGATGATTCTTGTTCAGATACTCCGCAAGCAAAGCGGCCTGCGTCCCCTTCCCGCACCCCGATTTGCCTATAAAGATGAATGTTTGTGGATTAGTCATATATGTTTCTCTACTTATCTACTAAAGAAACAGTATACACCTAGTACTCTCGCATTGCCACCTGGGCGTCGACTTGTTTTATGAGTTCAACAACGACAGAGACGACAATCAGCAATGCTGTACCGCCGATAGCGAGAGACTGATTACCCGTTACCGCTGTCATAATAAGAGGCAGAATTGCGATGAATCCTAAGAATACAGAACCAAAGAGTGTCAGCCTTGTGATGATCTTGCCGATATATTCTGAAGTTGGATGTCCGGGTCGTACTCCAGGAATGAATGCTCCGCCCTTCTGTAAGTTGTCCGCCATCTGATCTGGATCGAAAGTGACGGCTGTGTAGAAGTAAGTAAAGAGTATAACAAGCAAGAAGTAAGCGCCGCCATAAACCATCTGATTGCTCACCGCAGCAAGCAGGAGGCTCGCGATCTTGGCAACAGTCGCATTATCCACACTGGCTAAGAATCCGGCAATCATCTGAGGAAAAAGCAAGATGGAGAGTGCGAAGATTATAGGGATAACTCCTGCCTGATTAAGGCGCAATGGGATGTAAGTGGATGTTCCGCCGTACACCTTAGATCCACGGACCCGCTTAGCATAAGTGACAGGAATAGGTCTCTCAGCTTCAGTGATAACGACAACCGCAGCTATAGTAACTACCGCCACAAACAAGAAGGCAAGGTAAAGCGGGATTTGAGTCGCATCAAACTGGAAATACATCTGACTTAGAGTAGTCGGAATTTGAGATACTATACCAGAGAAAATGATGAGTGAGACTCCGTTGCCGATACCATATTCATTTATAAGTTCACCGATCCACATCAGAAGCACCGAGCCGGCGGTAATTATAAAAACATTAGATGCGTGCTCTAGCGATCCTAGAGATGCGGAGATGACTCCCTGCTTGGATAGAAGCGCCAGAAAACCGAAAGCTTGAAGCATGGCCAGTGGCACAGAAAGAATTCTTGAGTATTGAGCGAATTTCCTCCTGCCAGCCTCCCCCTCCTCCTGATACATCTCCTTCATGCTTGGAAAAATCATAGTCAGAAGCTGCATGATGATTGATGAGGTTATGTATGGCCCGACTCCAAGCATCATAATAGACAGGTTGTTCAGTCCACCACCGGAGAAAACATTCAGTAGGCCGAAGAACTGGTTACTTGAAAAAAGCGCCTTCAGACGAAGGATATCGACTCCTGGAATCGGGATGTTAGATATAAACCGGAAGAGCACGAGCATTGCCAAAACAAAGAGCACTCTCCCTCTGAGCTCTTTGTCATTCCAGACCAAGCTTATTTTATTCCAAAAATTTTCCACTTGTTAAAAATTACTTCAACTTTATGACGCTACCTGACTTCTCTACCTTTATCTTAGCATCATCTGAGAACTTAACATTCTCAAACTTTAATTTCTTTGTCAGTTCGCCTGCGCCCAGGACCTTAACCTTAGGTAGTTTACCTCCAGCTCTCTTGACTAAGCCTTTTTTTAAGAGTGACTTTGGTGAAACTATTGATCCTGTATCGAACACTTCAAGATCAGAAAGATTTACCGTGTTCGGCGCCGTCTGTATAGAGGTAAAGATATTCTTACCTCGACCTCGCAACTTTGGTATACGCTTTATTATATCACGAAGTTCTGGACGCTTCTTCCTACCGGATCTCGAATTCTGTCCCTTTGTACCCTTACCGGATGTTGTACCGCGCTTACCACCTCGGCCGACAAGCTTCTTGCTTTTATTCTTATTTCGTCTTTTTACTTGGTGTATCTGCATAAAATTATTTATTTTGCCAGACTCTTTAATGCCATCCATGTAGCTCGGGCGTTGTTGATCTTGTTCTTGCTACCGGAAATGATCTTAGCATTAATGTCGGTGATACCAGCGAGAGCGAGTACTACGCGTGGTGCTGAACCTGCGATCAAGCCTCGTCCTGGAGCAGGCCTCAAGTCAACGATACCACTGCAATATTTAGCTCGTGCCTCATGGAAGATAGACATCGTCTTTGTGGTGTTGATCTTAACCATATTCTTCTTGGCATCGCGAGTCGCCTTCTCTATCGCTTCTGAAGTACCTCCAGCTTTAGCCAAACCAACCCCTACAGAACCCTTCTTGTCGCCAAGTACCAAACATACAGAGAAGGTGAACCTCTTACCTCCAGCTATGACTCGAGCAACTCTCCTTATAGAAAGCACCTTTGTCTCCATACCATCTCGAGCGCCGCCGAAGCCACCCTTGCCTCCCGGCCTTCCACCAGGTCTACCTCCGCCAAATCCGCCTCCGAAACCTCCTCTTGCTGGCATAGGCCTTCGTGTGAACGTCTTCTTAGCTTCAGTCGGAACACCACTGATTGGAGCTACGACTACAGGAGTAGCTGGAACTGTTTCTTCTTTTGTATTTATATCAGTCATTTTTTATATTAAAATTTTAGTCCCGCCTCCCGAGCACCATCTGCTAATGCCTTCACCCTGCCTGTATAGATGAACCCACCTCGGTCAAAAACAACCTTCTCGATCTTCTTGTCCACTGCCAACTTGCCGAGCATTGTACCAACAATCTTAGCCTTCTCAAGCTTTGTCTTCTTGGCTCCGGAATTAAGCAACATGTCACTAACGGCAAACATAGTCTTGCCCTTAGTATCGTCTATGATCTGACCATAGATAAACTTGTTAGATCGGAATACAGAAAGTCTCGGCTTATCAGCCGTACCAGAAACCTTAGCCCTGATCCTTCGGTGCCTTCTTTCCAACTGCTCTCTTTTTGTTAACTTTCCTTGTTTCATTTTCTTATAGTTTATGCAACAGATTTCTTACCCTCCTTAATCCTTATGATCTGGCCTTCGTACTTGATACCCTTGCCCTTATAAGGCTCTGGTGGCTTCATAGCGACAATCTGCGCAGCGAACTGCCCCACAGCCTCCTTATCAACACCTGTTATGGACACATTACTCTTTTCTACTGTTACTTTCAATCCTGCAGGTACGATGACGTCGATCGGATGAGAGAAGCCTAAGTTCCAGGTCATCTTAGTACCTGCAAGCTGTGTCTTGTAACCGATACCCTCAATCTGCAAATTCTTCTTGAAACCTGTCGTAACACCCTCGATCATGTTCTTAATATGAGAAGCGTATGTACCCCAGAGAGCCTTCTGTTCGAGTGAATTCTCATTGGTCGGAGTGAGTTTGATCCCTTCCGCATCAACTTCAATCTTTATGTCATTCTTAAAATATCTAGAGTTCTCGCCGAGCGGTCCAACAACACCAAAAAGATAGCCTGTTTTCTCTGGTGTCAGAGTAACCTTAACTTTCTCTCCCGGCTGTATTGGTTTCTTGGCGATTCTAGACATAATAGTTTTACCAAACTGTTAACAATACCTCTCCACCAAGCTTTGCCTTCCTGGCTTCCTTGTCGGTCAATATACCCTTAGTGGTAGACAAGATTGTCGCACCGAACCCCTGTCGTGCGGGCTTGAGGCTCTTGATACCGGAGTAGATCCTTCTTGATACCTTAGAAACTCTCCAGGCATCGACGATCTTCGGAGTCTTCTTGCCGGATCTATCTGCAGGAGATGAATAGGATATAGTTAGGTCTAAATATTTAAATGCTGTCTTCTTGCCTGACTCGGATGTTTTCTCCACGACTGAAACGTCTTTCAAATATCCAGCGCGAACTAGAGCGTTGGCGATCTCGAACTTTATTTTAGAAAAAGGCAAAACAGCTGAAGCATGTCCGGCCTGGCCTGCATTTCTTAATCTTGCTATTAAATCTGCAATTGGATCTGTTACCATGATGATTTTCTTACTCCCGGAATCTTGCCATCGTTGGCGAATTCCCTAAAGCAGATACGGCAGAGATCGAAGTCTCTCATGTACCCGCGCTTGCGTCCGCACCTGAAACATCTATTAACGGCCCGAGAGCTAAATTTCGGGGTTCTTTTCGATCTTGCTATAACTGATTTTTTTGCCATAAGTGTGCCGACTATACTAGCAAAAATAGGTATTGGTTGTCAAACATTACTGGAAGAAAGCCTTATAATGTGATAATATCGACATGGAGGTGTCACAATGAACGAGACAAAGAAGAGATACCTTTTTGATCATTTCAAATTCATAAAAACAGAGGCGATTGATCTTGGAGATGGCTGGTTTGGGATCGTTAGAACACTCTGCGAAAAACTCAAAGCGCTCGACATTCAAAGTTTCGAAGTAATTGAAATTAAAGAAAAAGATGGAGATCTGTGTTTCTACACCAAAGGCGTACCGGAAAGATACAGAGATAATGTTAAATCTCTTATCGAAGAAGCGGAAATCGAAAGCAAAAAAACTTGCGAGATCTGCGGGCAACCCGGTTATCCTAGAAAGACAAGGTATGTCACTTTCATCGCATGCCGAGAATGCATCAGCTAAATAAGAAAAAGCCCCCCGCTAAGCGGGGGGCACTTTTTTACTTGAGCGAATCGTTGCGATCCTGAAAATGCTTCATGAAAGGCCAGATGATCCGCAGAAAGAACGTCGCCGTCGCAAGAGCCCCGAAGACCAGGTAGCATGCCGTCTCTATCATACTGATGTGCTTCCTTCCGTGTTATCAATGAGCATATGCTCGTTGGCGCCGCCAGAAAGAGTATCACACAACAACGAGAAGTCAAGGGCTTTTGTCGATGGTGTTGTTGAAGAAGTTCACATCTTCGAGCGATATCGCCGATCCTGTGTACTTGATACCAACTCTTGCATCTCTTATTGTCGCACCCTTGATATAAGAAGTCGAGCCGGGATTCAGGATAATCCCGTACCAGTCGGTCTTGGTCGGAATGGCGGAATTGGACATGAAAGTGACTCCGCTCGTTGTCGAAGTATTGATATTTAATCTACCGAAAACATTCAACATAGATCCCCCGCCGGCGGTGGAATTCTTCATCACTGTCCCTTCCTTTATATCGAGTGCTGAACCGGCGGGAACAGTGACTGTTCCAAGCATTAGATACGGCATCGGATTACTGGTAAGTGTAGTGGTGGCGGATAAGATAGCGATCGATCCAGTAAGATTTATAGTATCACCAGGAGCGCCACTATTGCCGGAGATCGTCCCCACCGGACCAAAGGCGGTCATCGCTGTGGTGTTGCTTGAAAAATTATTATTAAGGACGGTTGCACTACCGGCAACCACAGAGAGGCCGATATTGTTTGAGGTGAAAGTATTGTTGGAAATACTTGGCGCACCGTTGACTACATTTAAGCCAACCGAAGAAGGATCTCCAATGTTGCCGCTAAAGCTGTTGTGCGAGACCGTAGAGTTGGAACCGTCAAGGTATAGTCCGTAAGCTTTGGAATATTCGAAGATTGAATTAGTGATTGGCGGAGAGGTCTGCCCGACATAAAGTATCGCCTTCTTATAAACTCCAAAGCCGTGGTTTCCGCCGTACCGAAAGATAGTGTGGTCGAAAGATGATGCTGTACTTTTATTCGATAGCTCGACACCAAACCATGAACCCTTAAGTGGAGTTGTGACTACACGATCCAAGTCTCCGCCATAAGTATCATCCGCGAAGGCGGTGAATACGATCGGATCAGCGCTCGTGCCATTGGCTACAATATTACCGTCAGCCATGAGCCAGGCTGCACCTCTGAATTTAATGACAACTCCGGGCTCGATGGTTAAAGTTTTTCCTTCACTGATCCTCTGGGCAATACCATCTACCAGATAAGGACTACCGGCTTTAGTTAAAGTTGTGTCTGTGTTGATCTGAACTCCGCGCGCGATAAAATAGTTGATACTGTTTCTTGCGCGGGGTGTGCCAAAAATCTGATTACCGACGGAGTTCTGGCCGTTAACAATAAGAGCGCTGTTGGCCGACCAATCCGAAGTTGTCCTACTAGGACTATCCGGATCGTATCTCTCTGTTGTTCTGGATGAAGGCACTCCACACCAATTAAAACAGAAAGGGATCTCGTCGATTGTGGTCGTAGCACTCGTACCGAGCGAAGTTGAGGTAAAAGAAAGCACGAGGTTCTCGCCACTATTGTTGAGACGTGCGCCGAAGCTCGTCCACAGGTCGGCGGTGATATTCTTGACCGAACTCTCCGTCGCTTCATCTGTCTCGCCGGTATTTTTGGCTTCAATCAAGAAGTAGTCGTGTGCAGGAATAATGCCGGAGAGATTTATGTAAGGACTCTGATCTGTTTTAGAATAGAGTGTGAAGCCGGACAAATTCACATCTTCAGAAGAACGATTGTAAAGCTCTATCCATTCATCTTCAGGATTACTTGATGTCCCGCCCCAAGCTATCTCATTGATCACAACAGGGCGAGTGGTAGCGAGGGTCGCCGGGTCGAGAGGCGTAGGTGAAGGTGCAGATGGCGGTGGAGTCACAAGTGGAGTCGACCCCACTTCGCCATCGGGCTTCGGCGGGGCAAGAGTCACGGGCGGAGTCGAAGTAGCTGTAGTTGAAGCTGTGTCTGTAGACAGATAATCTTCCGATGAAGTGCCTGTACTGAGCAAGGTCGAGGTAGCAGTAAGATCATAAATAATAACCGGTTCTGTGATCAGATTATTGCTTGCACTAACCCCTCCGATCACACTCGGTATCTCATGCGACTCCGAGATAGGTGTAGCATCGTAAACAAGTGGGACAGATGCAAAGGCAGGGTTATAAGCCAGTTCGTCTCCATAATGTTCGAAGTCGGTCTTCGAACTTTCTAGCGGTTGGACATCCAAAATGTCAGATGATGTCGTACTTGGAAGTTGAACTGCCAAGTTAGATGTAATAACAACCGAGGCGATGGCGGGAGCGGGATTAGTCTGAATCTCCGTTTCTAATTTTGGAGTGGCAACAACTTTCACCGAAGCAGGTTCTGCAGTTTTGGCTGTGGCGATAAGCTTGGCGGTTGCTGTAGGATTCGCAGAGGCAACGAGGGTATCCTTAGGCAGATTTGCGACAGTGTTATTAAAACTATTTAATACAGCGGCGATATTCGAAGCAACCGCCCTAGCTAATGTGTCAGCAGTGCGGACCAGCGTAGAGGTAACTGTATAAGTAGCACCGACTGTTCCGACAACAATCTTAGAACCGACATTTGCCACCGGATCAGCGGTAGCCAGAACCACCCCCTGCAGGCGATGGGTGATAGTCAATGCCGGTGGAGCGATGCAAGGCCCGGCCTCCGCTCCGGCTACGGCAGGCAAGCCCGAAACCTTCAGCTTATCGAGAGACGATTGAATACCGGAAACTATTTCTGCTCCGCGATATTTGAGATACGTAGTAGAGAATCCATGCCCTGTCTGGTCATCGCCTGGGGCAATTTTAATATTCGTATTTGGTGGCATGATAACGCGATTAGGAGTGTGAGCCACAACTCCGGCAATAACCTTGTCGGTACCGGACGTCATCCACTTACCACCTCCAGCTACACGACTGGCAGGTGTAGCGACGGCATAGACGCCGATGGACTCAGCGGGAACGCTTGCCCCGCCGAAGCCCGATGGCGAAGTGGGGCCAACGACAGTATCGTAGAAACTATTGGCATAAAAATTACCCTGTGAATGGGCAACTAAAAGAACTTTCCTTGTTGTAATCTTCTCACTCGCCGAGCGAATCATCTCCACCAAGTCATAATCCTCCACCGTCTCCTGCTCGAAATATTTCTGATAAGCGGCCATGGCCAAGTCGCCGAAGCCACCGAGGTGGG
>JAUSIP010000008.1 GCA_030648005.1 bacterium | reverse complement strand
GGAGGGCAGAACCCCGAAAGAAAAACACCCTTTCCTTTTTCAAAAGAAATTTCACCCCCGCCAAATCAGAAATGCAAGGAGTGTTTTTTCTTTCGGGGTTGCCGAGGCTCTGCGAGGCAGTGGCGGAACGATTCATTCTCGTTCAAAAAAAGTTCGAGCAAATGATATAATGACACCACAAGCGTTAAGAAAATCGCCATTTATGGCGGTTTTTAGCTTGTGGAAGGCGCAGGTATATTTTTGTTTTGCGGAGCAAAGGCAAAAATACCGAGCCGGGGTCGCGAGAAATTTCCGTCAGGAAATTTACTTGTGACCACCAATGTCAGAGAAAATACTTGTGACCACAAAGCAACGGGCGTAAAAAAATCCCCCATTCGGGGGATGATCGATCACTATATATTAACGACTATCGATGAGCTTCGGCGCCTGGTTGAGTACCGCGCACATGTATCGACTTAGTCAGTTTCTTATCTAGGCGATAAGCCTGACCAAAACCTTCAACATAGACAACCTCAATCGGCCGGAGACGGAAAAGGGTAAAGTCCCCAAGCTGTCTGATCTCTTCGAAGGGCTCGCCGAATGCAGCACTGAAAAGCCTCATCTTCCTCAGCCATTCAGGATTACTCCTTTCAACGACCTCAGCCGTGCACGAGAAAGTGATACGGACCCGAGCGAAAAGATTGTCCTCCGAAGACGACTCGTCGTCAGCGGCGATCGCCGAGGCTCTATGCGTGTCATTCATATTCTTCGTATGCTGAGACAGGGCGCTAGTATAAACAAACAGATCTCCCTCATCATCACGAACGAAAGGTGCATGGCTAGCCATTGGAATCCTGATGTCGTTCACAGTCGCCAGAAAGACAGCCCTTCGAGCGATAAGAAACTTCCGAGCCCTAATGACTACCTGCCCCAACTTTTCCTCTGTCATATTTCCCTCCCTGCTCCTCTACTGTGGAACTGTATTGCAAAGTTCCCGAACCCGGAAGATAGTATGTATTATTTTATAAAAAAGTCAAGGCATTCGAAGAATCCCATGCAGAATACCGACCCGCACTTACGCATGGCCCTTTTTTATGTCCCGATCGTTCCGATCGAGGATCCTCGATTTTGGTTTAAACAAAATCGGGATTATAATACCCTTAATGGCGGAAATATTACAAAAAGAAGATCCAGTACTTAGAAAGACGGCCAAAGAGGTCTCTTTAGAAGATATTGGCTCCAAGAAGATCGATAAAATCCTGGCCGAAATGACAGGAACACTAGAATCTTGCGAAGATGGTGTCGCCTTAGCTGCACCTCAGATCGGTGAATCGATCAGGGTATTTGTGGTGTCACCAAGAGCATTCCAAATATCCAGAAACGAAGAGGTAAAAGATGGCCTAAAAAAAGAAGCCGATAAATTAATTTACATAAATCCGGTGATCACTAAGAGGTCAGTTCGAAAGGTCACCCTAGATGAAGGATGTCTCTCTGTCCGACACATCTTTGGTAAGATCAAAAGACATCAGAAGGTCACGATCGAAGCATACGACGAGAATGGACAGAAGTTCATCCGCGGAGCTTCCGGTCTACTGGCAGAGATCTTCCAGCATGAGACAGACCATCTCAACGGCATATTATTCATTGATTCGGCGGAAGACCTGATAAAAATGATGGAGAAGAAAACTGAACATGTTAAATGACCTAAAAATTGCCTTCTTCGGCACCCCGGGGTTCGCTGTTTCCATACTAGACGAACTAGATAAGAGTGGGATAAAACCAGATCTAATAGTTACCAACCCCGACGAACCAAAAGGCAGGAAATTAATTATCACTCCCCCACCAGTCAAGATCTGGGCTATTAAAAATAACATCCCCGTCATACAACCAGAAAAGCTTTCAGTCTCTGACTTTGTAAGCTTAAAAACCTTTGACCTATCTATCGTCGCCGCTTACGGTAAAATAATTCCGGAAGAGATACTTAACCTACCAAAACATGGCACACTAAACGTGCATCCGTCGTTGTTACCAAAATACCGTGGGCCTTCGCCGTTACAGTCTGCTATATTAAATGGCGACACAGAGACCGGCGTTTCAATAATGCTTCTCGATAAAGAGATGGATCACGGGCCGATCATTGCACAGGAGAAGTTCGCCTTATTGAATCAGCTCTATCTGCCGGAACTCAAAGAGGCTCTGGCCAAAGTTGCCGGACAGATGCTAATCAAGATAATTCCAGACTGGATAGTGGGTAAAGTTAGGGCTACTCCTCAAGACCACTCCAAAGCGACATTTTGCAAGAAGATCACGACCACCGAGGGGCTTATAGATCTTTCTGATCCTATAAAGTCAGACCGCGTCGTCCGCGCACTCAACCCCGACCCGGGAGCCTATATGATGCTCGGGGGCAAGCGAGTCAAGATTTTATCAGGCCACATCGAAGGCGATTCCTACATGCCCGAGCGCATTATTCCAGAAGGCAAGAAGGAGATGGCGTGGGAAGATTTCAAAAAAGGAAATAAAATTTAAAACTATTCAATAACCACCTTCTGTACCACCACGTCTGTCAATGGATGATCACCTCTTGCCTTATCTACGGCAACATTCTCGATTGCGCGAACTATATCCATTCCGGTGGTAACACGCCCAAAAGCAGTGTGCTTACCGTCGAGCCATGGAGTAGCGGGAGAGGTAACTATGAAGAACTGGCTGCCGTTAGTATTCGGACCAGAATTGGCCATAGCAAGTACACCAGCGACCAGCTTCACATCATTAAACTCATCCTTGAAAGCGTAACCCGGGCCACCCATGCCGTGTGTAGACCAGTCAGAATTCTTACTATTCGGATCTCCGGCTTGGATCATGAAATCTTTTATAACTCTGTGAAATTTTGTACCGTCGTAGAAACCTGACTTAGCCAGCTTCACGAAATTCTCAACTGTCAGAGGTGCTTTGTCTCTGAAGAGTTCTACAGAAATATCTCCCATACTTGTTTTCATAACAACCGACACCTTGCTTGCATCTTGCGTAGCAGGCTTGGCCGGCTCACTATCAGCATCTGTAATGGTCAAAGTATTGCTGTTTACCTTAAGCTCGGGCACCTCGTTAATAGAAACGTTATTGTTATCATTTGTCATATTAAATATTTTATATAAAACTGTACCTGATAAGGCGATAAATCCCACGATAACTACAGCTATTATCCAGAATGAGAATCCCATATCTTGTTTCATGTTCTTAACTATGTTACTATTAAAAAATCGTAATTGTACAGGCATTATACTGTGGAAGAGAATAAAAATCAAAATTTACATAGTTTAACAGGTCGCTTAAGCCTCGCCTCAAAAAAAGGTGGGTATTTTTTACAAGAGGGCGAAGCTGACCGAACTAAGGAGATCTTCATCGAAGTAGACAACCTTAACACTGCTATGAACGGCGATACGGTCGCCATAGATGGAGCCAAGGTTGTAGAGGTGCTAGTGCGAGCGAAGACTCAGTTCACTGGCACTATTAAAACAGGGGCCGGACAGCCTCGACTTAAGCCTTACGATACGAAAATTTATTCTGATATTCTCATCGGTGAGACACCCGAGCCACCGGTTTCCGATGGCGACCGTGTCGTGGTAGAGATTACCAATTGGCAAAACTTAACAGGCAATGTAGTACAACGCTTGGGCAAAGCCGGCGACAACAACGCCGAGATGAACACCATCCTCTTCGAACACAAGATAAACTACGACTTCGGCGAGGCGGCACAGAAAGAGGCGGAGATGATAGCCAAAGAAGGAATACCAGAGAGCGAAGTTGCAAAAAGAAAGGATTTCCGTGACACACTCACCTTCACCATAGATCCTCACGACGCGCGCGACTTCGACGACGCGATATCTTACAAGAAGCTACCAGACGGCAATTATGAGATCGGTATACATATCGCAGATGTCTCTTACTTTGTGCGCCTTGGCGGAGCGCTTGATAAAGAGGCTGTTGAGAGAGCCACTTCCGTCTATCTCGTCGACAGAACCATACCGATGCTTCCGGAAGTTTTGTCTAACGGACTTTGTAGTCTTTTACCTGACGTCGATCGACTCACGTTCGGGGCTGTGTTCACATTAGACAAACATGGCAAAGTTCTTGATAAATGGTTTGGTAAAACTATAATTCATTCAAATAAAAGATTCACATACGAGGATGTCGACGTGATCTTGGAAGCTGGAAAGGGAGAACTGTCCGAGGAACTTATTGAGATCAATAAAATAGCCAAAGAGATGCGGGCGGAGAGATTCGCCAAAGGCTCTATTTCGCTCGACAGCGACGATGTCAAGTTCCGCTTAGATGTGAACGGTAAGCCGATAGAGATCATCAAGGTAGTGTCGACAGACTCGCACCGACTAATAGAAGAATATATGCTTCTAGCCAACAGAAGTGTGGCCGAATTCATCTTCTATAAAACCTCACATGAGAAGGGTAAGCCCGGCTCTCACACTTTCGTCTACCGTATTCACGACAAGCCGAATCAGGAGAAGATAAGTAATCTAAAGAGCTTCTTAAAAAATTTCAACTACAAATTCAATCCCAAAGAACAGCACCTGACATCAAAGAAGCTTAACGAGCTGATCATGGAAGCCGAGGCCAAGCCGGAAGAGAAGTTGGTCAAGACTACGATCCTGCGGTCAATGGCTAAGGCGATTTATACGACCAAAAATATCGGTCACTTCGGCTTAGCTTTCGCCTGCTACACCACCTTCACCTCGCCAATACGAAGATACCCCGACATCATGGTTCATCGCCTTCTCCAAGGTTATCTCGAAGGGGGCAAGTCGCCAGACATCGCCGGCTTTGAGAAGCTTTGCATGCACTCCTCAGCGATGGAACGCAAGGCAATGGAAGCAGAGTGGGCTTCGATAAAATACAAACAGGTTGAATACAATATGGATAAAATCGGACAAGTCTACGATGGCGTCATAACCGGCGTGACAGAATGGGGCTTCTTCGTCGAGGCTAAAGAGACAATATCGGAAGGTATGGTCTCACTTAGAAATCTAAAAGACGACTACTATGTTTTCGACAAGCAAGCTTTCGCTCTCATTGGGAAGAGAACTAAAAAACGCTACCGCCTCGGCGATGAAGTTAAAGTCAAAATCCACGAGGTCAACCTCGACAGGCGAACTATTGACTTCGTGCTGGCGTAAATTTATTTCGCTACAGCAACTGCTTCGTCGAATTTGATAGAGATCAGACGAGAGACACCATCGGCGCCCATGGTAACACCATAGAGCACATTAGCCCGGCTCATGGTCTCGCGGTTGTGGGTCACGACTATAAGTTGAGAATATTTAGACAAATTTTCGATCATATCGCCATACTTCCTGGAGTTAGATTCATCCAGAGCGGCATCTGTCTCATCAAGAATTAAGAATGGTGGCGGATTAACTTGGGACACAGCAAAAAGAAGTGCAATTGACGTCAACGCACGTTCGCCACCAGACAACATCTGCAGACCCTTGACCCTCTTCTTTGGTAGACCGACAGAGATATCTATGCCGTCCATCTTTTTCTCCCCCTCCTCCAAGACTGCAATAGAAAGATCCTCTTCACCCGTCTGTTTTTTAACCGGAGCTATCACTTCAAGTGAAGCATTACCGCCCCCGAACATGAGCGAGAAAAACTCCTGGAATTGGCCATTAATCTTCTTGATCCCCTCCTTAAATTCCGTGTCGATCTTCTCACTTAGCTCAGCCATTATCTGGCGTAATGATTCGGCACTCATCTGTAGATCGCTGATCTCCCGCTCCAAGAACTTATCGCGCTCCTCGGTATCCTGAAACTCCTTCATCACATCCTCTCCTGTTCCCCCCATATCTTCCAGACGAATCTTAATCCTCTCGATCTTTCTTCTTCGTTCTTCTTGAACAATGCGATCTTCAACTTCAGTTGTCTGTGGTACAAAATTTTTATACTCTTCCAGCACTCTTCTTCCCACTAGAACGGCCGCCTCTGTCAGCTCCATTTTGAAAGCCCCCGCTTCGTAATTATATTTATCCTCCTTGGCTCGAATTGCACCCAAAGCAGAAAGCAACTCGCTCTTCTTCGCCCGGAGCTCGTACACAGCACGCTCAGAGTCGCGTAGAGAGTCCTTATGCTGATCAATCTCACTTTTTATATTCGCATACACAACCGAAAGATCCGCCTCTTGATTCTGTAAACTCTTCATCTCCGCCTCAGCCACCAACTTCTCCCCTTTATGCTTTTTGATCTCCTCCTCTATTCTTTGTGTAAAGGCAGTATTAGAAGTTTCTCCTTCTATCTTCACCGGAATAACCTGTCCACAATATGGACAATCCTTAGCCACAGCCTGAGTCCTCTCAACCATTATCTCATTCATTGGATTCGCTTCAATCATGCCTTCCAAGCGACCAATCTTCCTGCCAAGTTCGTCGCGCTTGCGTCTGATATCCTGAAGCTGATTCTCTACCTCACGAAGCTTGTTCCACTTGTCAGTATCCTCTGCATTTGAAGATGAGAGCAATGCCGACAGTCTTGTGATCTCAACGTCGGTTGCTCGAAGCTCCTCATGCGGTGCGGACTTCTCCCTCTCGATCTCCAATCTGAAGTTCTTAAGATAAAATTCTTCTCGCCAGAGATATTCTATATATAGATCGAAGAGGCCCTGCTTCATCTCCACAGCTTTCTGTATCTGCTCAACCTGTTTTTTCAGGAACTTAAGATGTGGAGCAAGCTCACGCCGAAGCGATTCAACCTGCTTAATATTCTCTGCGGTCTTGTCGAGCTTCTTTTCACTTTCATGCTTTTTGTATTGATACATTCGAAGACCTAGCGCATCTTCAATCATCTCCCGACGCTCATAAATATTAGCATTAAGAATTCTGTCAGCCTCACCCTGACTGATGATGTGGTGACTCGAAACGCCGAGCGAAACGACAGATAGCAACTCAATAATATCTTTAAGACGAACCTGGCTGTTGTTTATAAAATATTGATTAGAGCCGTCGCGATAAATGTGGCGAGAGATAGCAACCTCATCAAAATCGATGTTGAACTTCTTATCTTTGTTATCGAAAACAAGAGTGACATAAGCATGATTCTGTCGAGGCGATCCGGCCGAACCATTGAAGATAAGATCCTCCCCCCTCTTGCCACGAAGCGATTTCATAGACTGCTCACCGAGCACCCAGCGGAAGGCTTCTGCGACGTTACTTTTGCCCGAACCATTCGGCCCGACGATAGAAGTTATCGGCACATTAAAAACAAGCTCCGTCTTCTTGGCGAAAGATTTGAATCCCAAAACTTCGATACGTTTTAAGTACATCACGATAGATATATTTTACACCAAATTAAATTATCTTCCCACAAAATTATGGGTTACGATTATGTCATCATTCACGACGGCGATGCCGATGCCGGCGGAGGTGAACTCTTTCGTCAAGATATTAGCCCTGTGCCCCAGTGAATTCATCCAGCCGTCGACAGTCATGTCCACGATCTCCTTATCTGTACGCCACTCTTTATTGACCCATTGGACCGGAATAAGATCTTTCACCGCAGCCCTACTTTGCGCTAAAATAGTTCGAAACATTGCAGTCTTCTCCACTTCCGGGCCGGACTCAAAATCATATTTATCAACATCCTTGCATACCGTTACAGGCTCGTTAGACATTTGCACATAAAGCAGTTCTTTGACTATCGGAATCATGGCGATATTCTCACCTCCATATCTGTATTTAATATTTCTGGATGAATATCTATCTTTCAAGAAATAGCCGCGGAGTGTGAACCCCTCATGCCGGATCATTGGATAATGACAAGCTACATCCGGATCAGTTATCTCTATATTATCTCTTGCCTGATCTTGACTGTGTTCTTCCGCTACTCCAGCTAGTTCTTCGTCCCAGTAGATCGGATTAAGATGAAACTCCTCCCTTTTATCATTTATCAAAATCTGAATATCTTTCGCCAGTTTTTTTAAATCATAATTAGGGCGTGGCTGCAAAACATATTTTACAGCCGGTGAACTGGTGGCAGTGACAATTAAAGCGTGCCCGATCTCAGTAGTTGTCGCAACCAATGGCGCAGGTTGTGGCAATGTAATGGAAGCCGGAGGAACAATAATCTTAGAAGTTGCAATTAGGCCAGCGATCTTCTCTTTCGTCTTCGGACCCACCAGACCAGTCGACTCAATACTACTTTTAGTCTGGAAAGTTTTAACAGCCTTTAGGGTCAACGGGCCAAAGTAACCAGATATATTATTCCTGACAAAGAGCCCCTGATCAGCCAGGAATATCTGTAAGAAGTAGACGGAATCACTCTGCATACCTATCTTTATAGACTGTTTTGAATTATAGAAAGGCGTTTCTATAGGTGCGGCATATGCAGTAAAAGAAAAAAATATCGACAACAACAGTGTGGTGATGATATTTCTTTTTTTCATAAGATTATGATAGCATACTGTAATTCGGGTCGGTAATTAGTAAAATTTTAAAAAAATAAACGATGTTTCAAGACAACAACGGCGGAGGCTATAGCCCTAAGCCACAGCGACAGATGTTCCAGGGCAACTGGAAGTGCGGAACCTGCAACGGAGAAATCACTCAACTGCCATTTGAACCAGACCCATCAAGGTTAGGCACTCTCCTCTGTAGAGACTGCCACAAGAACAAGCAATCCTATAAGTAAGATTGAAGACAAAAATCCCTCGGCTCAGGCAGGGGGATTTTTATTATACAATTTAAGAGGTATAATTACCTCATATGAATGAAAATAACGAAGTTAAATTAGGAACGATCGAATACGCAGACGATGAACACACTTCTCTTCCGCGTCTCATTGGGATGCGCCTACCCCCTCTTGCTATTGGTTTCGTTTTGGGAATATTATTACCATTTATCATCTCTCGGTTCGAAGAACTTCTTACTCGTGATATAAGGATCGCCTTTTTCATACCATTCATTATATATATGGCAGATGCCGTCGCTACTCAGACTGAGAGCATATATATTAGAGATTTAAAAACAGGAAAGGCCAGCTTCAAGAAGTACCTCTTAAAAGAAAGCTTTGTGGGTTTGATTTTAGGTCTTGTCTCAGGTGTAATAGGAGGTATTGTGGCGTTTCTGTGGTTTAAATCCATGCCGCTCGCCTACACTGTTGCCTTTGGAATGCTCGGGGCTATCGTTGTCGCCCCCATAGTTGCTCTGACCGTAGTAGAAATTCTTGAACTGGAACACACAGACCCGGCAGTTGGTTCCGGGCCTATTGCCACAGTCATCCAAGATTCATTAAGCATTCTTATCTTCGGATTGATCGCCAGTGTATTCTTTTTGTAAATCCTTACCAATCCCCGCTCGAGCCGCCGCCACCGGAATGACCACCACCAAAACCACCGAAGCCTCCGCCACCCCATCCGCCATCATGAGGCCCTCCACCAATCCACCAGGGATAATACCCCGTTGCGACTCCCTTTTGGTATGCTCTGGAAACCAAGAAGTCCAATAGTAAACCGAATGGGATGAACAAGATCAAACTGATCAATCCGGTATAAAAGAAACCGAGTAGCAAAGATGCTACAACTCCGATTAAGCCTCCAATAACACCACCCGCCCACCACGACTTAGAACGAGCGAGTATAGATGTCAGCCAGATCACTATAAAAAAGCCGTAAAATAAAATATTCGGCAGATCCATACCATATAGAGCCCGGGTACCAATGTCTGTCGGAGCAGCATACTCTCCCTTAGTAGCAGAAATAATATCAGCTGTCGCCCTGTTTATACCGCCATAGAAGTCAGCCTGCTGGAAGGCCGGTTTGAGAGTATTATTGATGATAAGGTCACTCTGAATATCCGTCAGCGCGCCTTCAAGTCCATAACCGACCTCTATCCTCATCTTCCTATCGTCTATTGCGATCAAAAGCAAAATTCCATTATCCTTACCCTCCTTTCCTATCCCCCATTCTGAAAAAAGATTGACTGCGTAGTTCTCTATCGTGTCACCGTTCAAACTCTTGATGATGACAACAGATAACTCGTTACTAGAATCTTTCTCAAATTGAGACAATTTCGCCTCAATATCCGTCTTGTCTTGACCACTTAATACACTCGCGAAATCGTTCACGAACCCAGCAGGTTTACCCGGCGAAGCGTAGGCGAAAAGTAAAACAGGAAAAAATAGTAAAAGTAAAACTATTCTTTTAAGCATGCTGAATTTTAGAAATTAACAGGGACAGCATTTTCGGATCCGTCAACCGATTGAAAGTAATCCTTCTCTTCAAATCCGAAATACGAAGCGACCAGAGAAGACGGGAAGCGCTTGGTTGCAAGATTATATTTTGTAACAGCATCGTTAAACCTACTCCTCTCGACGCTTATTCTATTCTCCGCGCCCTCAAGCTCTACATTAAGATCAGTAAAAAGCTGAGACGACTTAAGATCAGGATAGTTCTCTGCAATAACCAGAAGTCTACCGAGTGCGGATTCAACCTGATTAGCGGCCTTCACCTTATCTTCTGTGTTGGATGCGCCGGAATATCTAGTGCGCGCGTCGGCAATATCAGCGAAGATTGTCTGTTCTTGGCTTGCAAAACCCTTAACTGTTTTAACAACGTTTGGGATTAAATCGAATCTTCTCTGATACTGCGTCTCAACTTGGGCCCACTTATTGTCTACAGCCTCGCTGTTACTAATAAGATTATTATAAGCTCCAAAAAGATAGAAGGCAGCGAGCACAGCCACAACAACTAACCCCCATATGATATATTTTTTCATGATCTCAATTATATCATATGGGCTTTATTTTTGCACCCTTTAATGCTAGCATATGGAAGGAGGTGTTCGATCACGAAAAAGCACAACAGAACGAAGATTAGAAGAAAGAAGCCTTTTAAAGAGATCGCCGATGAAGTGGCCTATAACGATTGGGTTCGTACTGAAAAGGAATCTCCGGCAAAAATCAAAGAAGAAGATCTCATAAAGATGCCGGAAGAACAAGATATGACCGGAAAGAAGACTATCAATTAACTCCCATGGGCAATACCTATGGGAATTTCCTATAATCCTTGATAAATAAGGCTGAAATGACTAAAACTTGACTTTTTTATCGAAAGGTGCTATCATATTAGTAGTACCTTGAACAATCGATTAAGGAGAAGACAGGCACATGTTCTACATCCTGCCCCAGAGCTTCGAGCGCCTCGCGAACCCCAGAGCTTCGAGCGCCTCGCGAACCAGACCTCCTACAACAGCTGGATGGAAGCCGGCAAGCCGATGCCCGGGGAAGCAAAGAACGAGTCCGTGGACACCATCGCCCAGCGGAAGTTCGAGCAGAAGTTCGAAATGTTCCGCCGAGACATCGCGCAGGTCCACATGACGGCCATCGTCCGCCAGACGATCAAGAAGATCAACTCCGCTCTGCTCGCAGGTGGCCAGGAAGCGCGGATCGTGAAGCAGGCCATCCACCAGTTCAATGGTGGTTCCGCCAAGCGTCGCGCCCTGATCGACTACCTCGTCAACCGCCTCTAGTCTAGAGACAGAGCTAAAAGCCTTGTCGCCCCGACACAACCGTGTCGGGGTCTTTTTTTATTGGCTTTTCAGATCTTACGCCTTTTTTAAATAAAAAGAGAAAGTAGTTCCGGCTTCAGGCACAGAAGTGAAGGTAATATCCCCACCCATCTTCTGAACCAACATTTTGGTTATAAATAGGCCCAAACCGGTGCCCAATATCTGACTGTTGTTGGCACTGGAAGCGCGGAAGAACTTGCCGAAGATCTTGTCCTGTTCCGCTTGTGGTATGCCGTAGCCGGTATCCATAACTTCTATAAACACCCTGTCCGTCTCGGGTATAAATACGGACTGAACAAAAACTGATCCTCCTTCCCTATTATATTTTATGGCATTACTGATCAAATTAACCAGGACCTCTTTTATCTTATCAGCATCAGCCAGGGCCACACACGAAGCCTTGATGTCACACTGCAACTTAACCTTGCTCTTCTTCGCTGTAGGAGAAAGCTCTTTTATAATATCTCTCACAAGACTATAGATATCGACGGGGGCGATCTTTATCTCCATCGCATCAGCTTCCGAACGCGCAACCTCAAGAAGATCATTAACCAGGTGATTCAAGTGGTCGCTGGCGTAGTGAACTTGTTCAAGATTCTCTGCCATACCCTTCGGAATTTTTTTATTATCTGAAGAGGCTAACTCAAGGAAACCTCTGATGGCCGTGATCGGCGCACGAAGTTCGTGAGCGGCGACGAAAACGAATTCATCTTTTAACTTCGCCACAGACTTGGCCTTTTCCAATTCACGCTCCTGCGACTCCTTAAGATCTTTCGTCCTAGCTTCAACTCTCTGCTCAAGCTCCTTGTTGAGAATTTTGATCTCGTTATAAGTCTTCGAATTCTCAATTGCAATACCTGCCTCTCTAGCGAAGACCTCTAGGAACTGGGCATCACGGTCGAAATATACATCTCCGGAAAGTTTGTTACCCAAAAGGAGCAGGGCGATATCTTTACCGTCAACCGAGACCGGAAAGGCGAGCGAGACATCCATCTCACGAAAAAGTTTCTTCAGCGGAGACTCTTCCATCTCTTCAAACATCAAGTGCGTAGTGCCGAGTTCTGAATGAAAAAGGATATCGAGGTCCATCAACCGAAGCTTATCTTCAGAGTACCCAACTCCCTTAATATCGGAAATCTTATGATTATCAAAAACAACGAAAACCCCCTTCGTGATATTCATATCATCCGTCAGCCTCTTCAACATTCTCTGTGTCAGCGTATCGAGATCGATAGTGCTTGCCATTATACGAGTCAACTCATCCAGAAGACGTTCCGGATCATAATCTTTTTTAAAAAATATCTTATTACTCAGGACCGTCATCAGCTTCTCTAAATATTCGAAAGAAAGAAGCGCAACAGATATTATTAATAGATTAAGAATATATAGAGATGTCCCCAGAAAATAATTCGGAGTGGCGCCCAGAAAAAAATAAACGGCAGATCCATAAACGAATGCCAGCAGGACGTTCGCAAAAAGGAAGGATACGGTCCGCGCCACGATCAGCTTAACGTCCAGGAGACCCTCATGAATGATGGCATAAGCTGTTATAGCAAGAAAAATGAGTACGTAGATCGGAGCAAACGGTACAGGTGTGTTGTTGTTGAATATTACAACAGGAATAAGGATCGTCAGGACTGCCGATATCAGGAGAGTTGTTGTGCCGATCATGATTAGCCTTGCCTGTTCTTTCTCCCGACCCAAAGATGATCGCATCTTGCGATAGATTGTGGAAACAGTCAGCAATACTAGAAGCGAAGTGTAGATAGCAAACGGCATGATCCCTGTCCCTGCGGAAATAACTGGTTCACCGTTGGTATAAGAAACTCCAGTGAAGGCGAACGGAGAAATATTTATAAGCATGATCGAAAAGGTCAATAGGCAAAGAACGTGCAATCGGTTCTTTCCGATTGTTAATCTATTTTTCGGCATAGTGTGGACAAAAAGAAATAATGCCAACATCAGCGGAGCACCTATAAAAATACTCATCCTCGCCCAAAATAAAAAGTCTATTGAAAAATATCTATTGATAGCCGGATAAAAAGTAAGGATCCAAAACGAGAGAAGGACGCTTAAAATACCAAATAGTATGTTGGTTGCACTCTTGGGATTGTTTTTGTAGACAAAAAGAGCAAGTATGATATTAAATGCAATCGCGAAAATTAATATACTTAGCTGTATCGAAGCGAGCATAGATATATTCTACTACAGTATTGAACTATAAACCAAAAATCTTCTTGAACTGTTCTGCTGATTTCTTCCTTTTTAATACTTCCCTCTTGGAATTGTAGTTCGGAATCAACTTTTCGTCTAATGATAAGAGAGAACGGTTACCTTCGAGTGGTTCGCTATTTAAAACTTTCCTGGCGCAGTAAGCGACAGCGGAGCCATTTAAAAGCGCCGCCCCGCCAAGCTGTGGCCAAGAGACGATCGTCTTACCCATCTCAAGGAGTGAACCTTTCATCCGCTCTGTCACATTCTCCGCACCGATATGTTTAGTGATCATCTTACCAATTCCAAACTTATCCAAAGATTTCAAACCTTCATATGTAACTTTGCCCATTCGGCCGTGGAAGAATTTCATCTCCGGACGAAGGTCGTATCGCTCTATATCCACCACAGCATTATCGCCGTTATCGGCCGCCATCAGAAGCGCGATCTTATTTTTCTTGGCATGTTCGCGAAGAAGAAATTTTACCGCCAAATTATCCAGCTCATCTATTATTAAATCTAAACCTTCGAAAAACTTGCCGATGTTCTTTTCAGTAATCCCTTCAGGAAAGATCTCCACATGAGCGTATGGGTTCATCTCATATATCTGCCTGGCAGTAACGACAACTTTCAATAATCCAAGATTCTGGATACCAGCGCGAACTCTGTTGGTATTTGTTAAAGCAAGTGTATCTTGATCAGCAAGCTTGACATGCTTTCCCCCGCCCTGAAGAGCGATGGCCAAGGCGACACTGTTGCCAACAGATAGCCCAGCTATGCCGATCGTAGAATTATAAAATTTATCCTGCTCCTCTTTGTTTATAAGATTCATATTTCTGGCCGTTCTGACCTGTTGGAAGGCACTCGGCTCCAAGACATGCACTGCAGTAGATAGCCATGGATAGAAAACCCACACGCCGTGAGATTGCAGGGTTTGCTTAACCTGTATGCTTGCTATATACTCCGAAAACTTCTCGGCAAAAGTCGGCTTATAAACTTCCGACGGGTTCATTACCCCAAAATATTCCCGCAACTGCTCCACATAGTCGTCGGATACATGATCAATCACTCCATTCTTCAATAACTTCTCAAACTTCTTAGCCTCATCCTTCTTCGACAGATCATAGATCTCCGGCTTATAAATCTCCCCTCCCTTCTGCCTATTCTTTAATATCTTTTCCATAATGCTTACACCTTAACAGATTTTCATAAACTTTTAAACTAAACTATCTCACTTGGACGCTAAGCGTCCAAGTATATAAATTATTCTTCGAAGCCGAGATTCTGTAGCTCCTTAGCGAGGGCTTTGTTCTCTATCAGAATTGGCAATGTTTCCATACAGTATCTTGCGTATTCTTTGGCACTGCTAAACTGATCCAGAACTATATCTTTATGACAAATTGGTTCTTTATTTCCTAAATATTCCTCCCAGCTTGATCGAACTAGTTTCGACACCTCCCCTTCTATCTGATGGACTCTATTATTCAAATTTATATAAGCACTAAGATACTGAAGATAGTCGTTACTAGAGACATGTTTGGCCTTGAAAGTTCCTTCAAATAATGACCCGGATCTCTTATATTTTTTATTAAAATATTTTGCATGCCCAGTACTTAGTTTATGCAAAAATCTCTCAATTCCCTTTTCAACAATCTGCTCAAGCAGTAAGTGAAAATGGTTCGGATTTAAACAATAACAGACTACATTCACCAATTTCTCTGACTTGGAAGCTAAGCTTCCAAGTTGATCCTTTCTAAATGAGTTTTCATATATACTGCCGATTGGTTCGACCACATTGAATTCTATTAGAGCTTGTAAAAAACGTTCGCTGTCATATTCTTCCTGTACTATATTCCGCTTATCAACTCCCCTATTATAGGCATGATAATACTCACCTACTTCAAACGTAATTTTTCTCATTGTGAGATTATACTACTTGGACGCTTAGCTTCCAAGTAGTTAGGTCTTTTTATTTAACCGGGTGAGGTGAGAAAGGAAATAAAAACCGCCTCGGGATGAGGCGGTTAGGCATCTTTTGTCAGCTAAGACCTTCGGCGGAGCAGAACAATCTTGAGCTTTCGCTTCTCCCGTAGGATCTCTCGTTCCTGTTTATCCAGCTCCAGTCGTCGTTTCTCCAGATGGCCCCGCTGTGCGACAAGGATGCGGGTTTCCGATTCAACGAATTTAGTGAGCGTCTTAAGATATTCTGGAAAAAGCTTTCTATACAGGGCCAGGCGAAAGCGGCGAACTAATGGCGGATCGGAGGCGCAAAGCAAGCAGAGGTAGGTCACGAAGCCGGTTTCAAAGCCTCTTGAAAATTTCTGACCCATCCTATCCACTCTTGTCCCATTAACGTAAGCTATGGGTTGCTGCGAGAAATCAAACTTTTTGCCCCGCCACTGATCCCAGCCCTTGTCCTTGAGGAACATTCTGGGCATGTGCGAGACAGGTGTCTGCTCGACCTTAATTGTCCATGGGAAACGAGATATTTTTTCGTTGGCGTGATCTACGCCGATGTGATGCAGCTTGGCATGGAAGAATGACCCTTTATGGTGTGCCTGCCGATCTTCATTCGGGAAAATAACAAACCCAAGAGTTCTCAGATTGATTTGGAAGATGTCTCCTATTTCCTTGCAGGCAGCGCAGATTATCGGCACGTCGAATGGAATGAAGTCTTTCTTCTTCACGACTCCCCCTTGGTGGTTTTCAATATTTGTCCGTCCTCAAACTAACATTTATGTATAAGGAAGGCAAGTACTGTAAACACGTAAAATCACCTTATTTGTCAGTCTTACTTAACCCACTTTTGCTTACCTCCCTTTTTAAAATAATCCGGGTGTTCATATGGCCAAAATTTTAACTTGGGAATGTGACCAGCCCGCTTTCCTGCCATGTCGGCATACTCGGCGTTCTTAGAAAGTAGCGAATCGACGATCAAGTTACATATCTTTTCTGATAACTTGCTATCGACCTGCTTATCTGTCCTTAACTCTATGTGGATCTGTAGACCTTCATTGTGCTTTTCGTCATGGACTGTTTCCAGTGTGAACTTCCCTGTCAGTGCTTCACTGACAGAACCATGCAGAAGCGCCGGCTTAATATGCTCGGGATAGATTATAGCGCCGTAAAGCTTGACCGAGAAATCAGCACGCTCATAGACATAGACAAATGGTAGCTTTAAGCTATTCTTGATCCCTACACGAACGGCTAACTTACTCAGATCCATCCCCTCTCTCTTAAAAATTTCGACCATCTCCTTAAGTTTGATCACCCCGCCATGATCACCGATCGCGTACTTAAACAATGGCAGAACGCTCCGGCCGGTGCACAAGATATTCCCGTCCTCTGATTCAAAATCGGTAAACAGCGGATTGAACTGTGCCAACGTCGGAACCTTGTCTATGCCGCCAAATAAAGCTTGAAAAAGTTTTTTATTTTTGAGCGCCTGTCGCCGAATAAATATTGAGATTGGGGTTTCAATAGCCATAGCTCCCAGATCGGCACTGCCGTAAATATTAGCCGTCTCTATCAAAACATTTTTTATACCGGCCTTAGCCGCAACATAATCGCGAAATTTCTCGCTGAATGCTTCGGCAGCAAATAGAAGTTTTAGATTCAACTTTTTCAAATTTATGCCTTCGCTCTGCGATTCATCTAAAATATCTTTTATAAACGGCGGATATCCGCAGAGGATTGTCATCTCATATTTATGAGAAATATTCCTAAGAGATTGAAAAACCTCCTGTTTGTTAGTGCCGGGGGTAATTATTGAAAGAGGTCGTCCATTCTCGGCCAGGATCTTAAACGCTTGATAGGTTATAAGTCCGCCGATCCAAACCCCCATACCCAGACAGTCTATTAACAAAATTGATGGCTTTTTATTTCCTGAAATATTCTCAAGAAATCGTTCACCCCAAACAGCGTACTGATTTTCCAACAATTTGTCCCGAGGAAAGTAGAAGGGCTTGCCAGTCGAACCGGAAGTGGCGGTATATACCACCCCCTTATCTTTCAGTGCCCCACCGAGACAAAGCTTCTCAAGCGGATAAAGTCTCAAATAATTCTTTTTACTCATAGCCGGGACATTCTTCAAATCGACGTCGCTTCCAATATTTTTAGGATAAATTTTATTACGCTTCAAAAAATCTGCATAGGCCGGTACACTCTTAACCATCTGGCGAAATAATTCTAACTTAACACTCATCTGTTTATTTTTATATTAAATCTATTTTCCGCCAATTCATCAGCAATTTCATGAGTTGGTCGATTTTGCAGAGAAGAGATCTCAAGCACCTTCGACACATTGTCTTCTATCACCCTAAGGTTCATCTTGACTCGATCGCTACTGAATTTCTTATGCTGAAACCCGTCTACAACCGCGATCAATCCCCCGGCGTTGGCCACGTAATCCGGAACATACACAATGCCTCTATCCATAAGCTTTCGTCCTATCGAGGGCGAAGATAATTGATTATTGGCGCCCCCACAAATAACCAGAGCGTTTATCTCTTTAATATTTTGTTCACTAAACTCATTACCGAGGGCGCAGGGCGCATAGATGTTGCTTTTAATTTTATGAATCTCGTCGGGAGACACTATTTTTATACCCTTGAACTTTTCCTCCGCCATCTTCAATCTTTCTTCATCCACATCGGCGACAACAAGTCGACCACCGGCTTCATAAACAATCCTCGCCAGCTCAAACCCGACCTTGCCGAGTCCTTTTATAGAGACCTTGATCTTATCCATGCTGGTTCCGCCATAAACTTTTTTCAAGACAGATTTCATGGCAGAAAAAACCCCGAGCGAAGCATAGACGCTGGGATCTTCAGATCCAACATAACTACTAATATATGGGCAAATATCGGACATATAATTAATTTCCCTATCTCCAATTCCAGCATCCTTACCTGTCATAAACTGTCCCTTAATGTAATTCACCACCCTGGCATATGATTCAAACAACTCTTTATCCTTTTTACCACTATCGATTATAACCGCCTTTCCTCCACCATAAGGCACGCCAGCTAATGCACATTTGTAAGTCATGGCCTTAGATAAACTCAGGGCATCTTGAATAGCTTCGTTATCATTACTATAGGTCTTGAATCTAGTTCCGCCTGCCGCCGGGCCCAAGTTAGTATTGTGAATAGCGATAAAACCTTTCAAGCCGACTCCCGCGTCTTGGAATTTTATGAGTCTCTTGTGTGTATCTGTTGGAATATCTTTTATCATTCTAATATTCCTTCTCCAGTACATCATCCAGTCCGAGCCTTGGAGAATGGTGAACCGGCAAATCAGCAAACCCCATCCTGAAGAAGAATTGCGGACGTAAACCGGTTCCCAAGATCTTCTGGAGTCGTTTATAATGCTCGCCAATCTGAATAGCAGCCGCCATCGGTGCTGTGTTGGCACCCTCTCGACCAACCATCAACGCGATAGACTCGAATATCTGACCGGTCTTAATCCAACTCTCTCTGTTGTCGGCCTCCGAAGTGATAATCACAAAATATGGAGTATGATCTTTAAGCAAAGCCTCATCCTGGCTACGGCTCAATTTGTTCATATTAAATCTTTTAAGAACAGCCGGCGCTAAATACGACAAAATTGTCGGCATACCGAATCCAAACATCGGCATGCCCGTCTTAGCCTTGGTGGTATTCGACTTAATATATCCTGAGAGCTCTGAACGAAAGTCACGATCGTCCATCGCTTCGATCAAAGCGTCGGAGACGACATCGGAAATCTTGTCTTTTAACTTTTTATCCTGAATTACATAAACTCTAAAGCCATCCCTAGAAAGTGACTTAACCCGAACCAAAAATTCTTCAGGCAGTTTCTTGTTTGAATATTTATTGCGATTCGCATGTCTGGATAATATGGACTTAACAATCGCATCATCTCCGTGCTTTACACTTTCTGTTTCCTGAAATTCAACGGTCATGACCGCATCGGGAGATTCCGACGGGAAATAGTTAACTCCCGTCTTGTAACCATAAAAGTCTGCCGCCACTAAGAGATTCTCAAGCGCCGTGCCGAGGCTCAAGTGAAGCTGTCGGCCGTTCTTATCGCTTTTAGGCAAGGCCCTTTTCTCTTCCGGATAGACAAATATTTTATTGTCACTAATCTTAAACCTCCACGGCTGGCTATTGTGGCTGGAAGGCGCAAGTAAAGCAAAGCGTAATAGAAACTTCAGCCTATCTTCTTTCTCGGTTAAATTATAGAAATCCTTGTAATCGACAGCCCAAGGTTTATAATTATCCTGCATGGCACCTATTTTACTCTAATATCCTTTTTTATCACTCTTGATACTGTTTTATTATTAGCGTATAATAGAAAAAAGAAAAAATATATGAATCCTAAAAAAAATATTCTTCTGGTGGACGATGATCCTCTACTATCAAGACTTTACGAGACAACGCTCAAGGCGGCTAATTATAATGTAACTACTGTATCCAACGGCGAGACGGCTCTGGCTGAAATAGACAAAAGCAAGCCCGATTTAGCCTTACTTGATATAATGATGCCTAAAATGAACGGCATTGAGCTATTGAAAAAAATAAAAGAAGATCCCAAGAAAAGCAATATGCGAGTAATTATATTGACCAACATGGCTCGTAATACAGAAGAAGCGAAAACGGCTATGCAGCTTGGAGCCAACGACTATATGATTAAATCAGAAACATCTCTTAAGGAGCTTGTGGGCAAGGTTCTGGAAGTAATTGGACAAAACTAAAATAAAATGAAAAATCCCGACTTACGCCGGGATTTTTCATTTTTTGTCTTATGTCTATAAGCCGAATTCTGTATCTTGACTTACGCCAAGACGATGACTATTTATCTAGGCTTAATGTTGCCATTAAGCTCAAGCGGCACCCCGTTGCGCAGCAACGGAAATATCGAAATGTCGATATATCGATATGTCCGGTGCTACGCACCGATACGGCCTTGCACTTGGGTAAGGATTTTGCCGTTTCAGCCGGACTTAACCGGGTCGTGTCTGTTCTCACCTCGTGTCCCGCTAAGCGGGACAGGCGGGCGTTACCCGCTACCATTTTAACCTCAGCCTAAGCCGAAGTAAGTGTTCGGACTTTCCTCACTACGCCCGAAGGCGAAGCGCAATCATCTAACACAAGACTCGTCAATTATATCACAAATATACTTTTTGTCTACTTTTTCTCTCCTGTTAAAATATCTACCTCACAAAGCCCCGCCACACACGCCAACTCTTTTGCCCCCTGAGTCTGATCATCATACTCATAGAGCGCCAGCTTGGAGAAGTCGATCTTTGGGAATTTACCCGCCAACTCGTTGTACTTCTCCTCTGTGATCTCTTCATATGGAGCAAGTCTGTAAATGTGGTCATTTCTTGGCAAAAAAGATAGTCCACCCACCATATCCCAGTTCTCATAAACCCAGCTACCAGACTTAAGCCATTCATCATTGCCGACTGAAATAGTTACAGAAGGATTGTGTTCTGTGTAGTTCTCCTTCAACATTTTCCAATATTCTAGTTGATCAAGTGCCGACAGATCATTCTTAACTATTGCACCCTTCGGGGCGGCTATTGGAAACTCCAACACATAGGTCGTAGCATTCTTCTCATCTTGTCCAACCTCTGGCTGATAAGGTACACCCACATCTTTGAGCATCATGAAGAGTGGGTTGTGACTCTCAACTCTGACTCGTCTGATATAAAATTTGGCGTGGCGCGGATGACAACCGGAAGCGCAGTTGAAGAGCTGTGAGCCCTGACCTGAAGGCTTAACGCAAGTTATGGCAGTGGAAGGATTAATTCCAAACTTCTTGGCATACTTCTTGTTGGTCTCTATGGCCATTTCGCGAAGCTTCTTCATGGTCTCCGGATTACGCATAGCCTTACAGTCCCAATGTCCATCAATCGAGACACCAAGCAGAGCCTCCTCCTCACAGTTCTTCTTCCACTCCTTAGATAAATAAGGAAAGTGAGTCAATGAAGCTTGGTAAGTCCCGAGTATTGTGGCGATCCTGACCTTCTCCAGCAGAGTTGCTTCTGTGTCATTAGCGCGAGCTACAACCTGAGTGAGATTACAAAACTGCTTAGAACGTAGAACAATCTCTCCGCAGGGATTAAGTCCGGATGATTCAGCATGATCGGCGAACAACTTCCACCTCCTGACTGGCAACTGCTTCTCTAGACTACCCCTGTTGAATATACCTCGCTCACCTGAACCAGACTTGACCAAATTTATCCACTCTTCCATAAACTGCGACACGGTCGGCTTCTCATTATAAGCTACGGAATTATTGGCCATACTTCGCTCCGGATGAGAGAGGTAGAACTGCCCATTCTTAGCATCTCTCATCTCGGCATCATCGAGCTCGGAGAAAGAGATCATAGCGCTTCTTCTAACGCCACCAGCAACAACAACCTCACCAACCTTGCAGATAATATCGTGCACATCAAGCGTTGTTAAATGCCTCCCCTGCCTGGCTAGCATCTTACCCCTTGCGAATTCCAGAAGAGCCTTGAGTGGTTCTGGTCCGGAAGCACGTCCACCCATTGTCTTCAACCTTGCGCCTTGAGGCCTGATCTTAGAATAGTCAAAAGTTACATCTTCGCCATTTGACCAAGTGGTAAGACCGAGCACGAAGGCGTCAGCCCAACCCTCCTTACTGTCTGCAATAACGTGTGTTGAAGGCTTCTTCTTACTCTGTCTTTTTACTATTGGAAGTAGCTCTACATTCTGCCTCTCCACAGAAAATCCGATACCTGTCCCACACATTGAGACATACATGATCTCTCCTAAATCTTGCCACTTGGTCGGAGCGATGAAGGCACAATTGTAAGCAGCGACATTAGTAGCATCAGCAGCAGGACCGGCAGCCCATAAAAGCCTCATCGAGCCAAGGGTCTTCATGTTAAGCATATGCTCTCGAATCTCTTTATACTCTGCGTCTGATAGCTTCTTACCAATCTTTCCCTTCATATAATCTCCATAGCGATCGATCGTCTCAACCCAAGTTTCCCGCCGACCCTTCTGATCAAGCCACTTAGAATAGGAACTATAAAATACGTACTCTGAAAGCTGATTTTGAAAATATTTCTGGCTATCAACTACCGCATCTCTAATGCCTGCAGGAACTAGTCCAACCCTAGACCTTCTAGCCTCCGCCCTCTTCTCTCGATATAAAATGTAAGCCTTAGCAGTCTTAACGAAGTCCATCATGATCAATTCATTCTCAACAATATCCTGGATCTCCTCAACGTTCGGAATATACTCCTTATTGCCGTCAGCAATGCGGATGATCTCCTTAACAACATTGTACGCAACAAAACGTGGGTCGTCAGCCTTGCCCTCTCCGGCAGCCTTCATGGCCCTTTCAACAGCACTAGCAACCTTGCTGATATCAAAATCGATAACGGTACCATCTCTCTTTAAAAGCTTCTTCGGCATTTTGGCCGGCTCTTTCTTTGTAACTTTTCTTTCCTCGCCCATAGTGTTGCTGGTTAATTAATAATCTATACCTCTATTTTAGATTAAAATAGTCATGCCCTGCGTGTGGATAACTGTAAAACGACATATACAGGAATAAAAAAGAGACTGTGTAAATCAGTCCCACTTAAAATAGCTATAACTTAATAGCTATTTTCTCCCTTTTCTCTCGGATATCCTCACTAAGTAAAAAAGTGTACTACCGCCTAAGAGGTAGCCAGCGATAACATCAGAGAAGTAGTGCACATTTAGATATAGCCGACTGAATCCAATCAGTAGTATCAGCACAAGAAGCAAGCTGCCCAGCAGACTGCGCCACTCTGTCTTTGGATAGAATTTAACGATCAGATAGCAAACGTAGCCGTACAACAAGATAGATATAGCAGCGTGCCCAGACGGCATTGATCCGCCATGTTCGCCATAAACAACAGCTCCGAAGGGACGTGGCTTATCAATAATTTTTTTAAAAAAATAAACCAAGACCTCATTGGAAGCAACTGCGATTATGAAGTATTTGATCAGGTCACTATTTCTCCACCAGAGAAACAGGATTACAAGAAAGCAGGCTAGCCCGACGATAAAAAAACCGCCAAATTGAGTTATGAAGTAAAAAAAACTATCGAGAGACGCCTGATTCAACATTCCCATATAATATCACGGCTATCCCCAGGTTGACTATCCCCAACCCTGTTATATTGCTATAATTTATAGGCATATTATTAGCTAACATAATTTTATGATGACATGCGAAGGAGGTAAGAAGTGCTGCGGAGTCCACTGGCTCTCTTGGACACTTCTCTTGGTTGGCGGTCTTAACTGGGGTCTTATCGGCCTCGGCGGATTCATGGGTGCTGACTATAACGTAGTTGGTATGCTCTTGGGATCATGGCCAATGGCAGAATGGGGTGTCTACGTTCTCGTTGGCCTCTCTGCTGTAGCGCTCATTGTGGGTTGCAAGTGCAACACCTGCATGAACGGACAGAAGATGTAATAAGTCTGTAGGTCTCATTCGATACTTATCATAAGAACAACTCTGCTAGCTGTCAGGGTTGTTTTTATTTATACATAGTATCTCTAATCTTTTAAAGGCGGAGAGAGAGGGATTCGAACCCTCGATACCCTTTCGGATATACTACCTTTCCAGGGTAGCCCATTCGACCGCTCTGGCATCTCTCCGTTATAAATTGAACAAACTTTCCAAGCGTGGTCACATATAATTTTTTGATAAAAATTTACGCGACCCCGCCTCAGCCTGCTGGCTTCCGGCTTTGAGATGCTGCGCTTACTCGCATCTCAACACCAGACCACTATGCGAACCCTCCAATAAATATGTGATATGCGATAAAATTTAACATAAATATTCCACTTCGCCAATACTTCGCTAAAGCTACGCATTGCAAGCAAGGCTACGCGGGATTATTTTTCTTTCAGAAAAATAAAAAAAAGGACTGCTCTAGGAGAGAGCAGTCCACGAACCGGAGAGCAACGGGAAAGGTTAGGCCTTCTTGTCAGCACAAAGCCAGAGAACACCGAGACAGGCGAGGAGCTGATGCCCACTAGAGGACATGACACCAGCACCAGCCGCGAGCAGGGCCTGGCCGACAGCGAGGGCGGGGCCCCAGAGCAGACTGACCATCGCGAGCAGAGCCGCGGCAACCACAGCGCCCTTGGCATAACCAGAGAGGTCACCGAGGAACTTGACGAGCGCGTTGAGAGCATCCATTTCTATTCACCCCCTTTAATTTTGTTCCAAAGAACCGATGTGGTACTAGATATAGCCCCACATTACCGATTATCATAATATCGTTCTTAGGTACGCTCTGCAATATTGACTTAACATACTCTAGTGTGTTGATATAACCCTTTCCAGCAAAGCTGTTAGTCCGGCAAGATCGCCGACTGGAAAAACTAGGCCATTCTTCCCATGGATCAATACCTCACCAGCACAGCCAACATCGCTCATAACAACCGGCGTTCCGGCTGAGAGCGCCTCGATAACTGTCATGCCATAACCCTCATAGTTGGAAGTTAAAAGGAAAAGATTAGCGGTTTTGTAATATGATGGCAGATCGTCGCTCCAGTTCTCAAAAACTATGTTAGGTGTTAGGTTATAGGTTTTAGCTTTTAGTTCCAAACCTTCCTTTTCTGGCCCATCGCCAACGATGATCAGACCAGTCTTAGGGTGCTTGGTAATCACCTCTTTCATGGCCTCTATGGCAAGGCCGATATTCTTCTCCTTCGTTATACGTGAAGCCATCAAGATTATGAATTCAAACTGCGGATATTTCTGATGCAGATTAACTTTAATCGGGGAGTTTTTTATCTTTTCCGTATCCACAAAGATCGGCTGGACTTGTATCTTATCCGCACTCTGAAGACCCGCCTCAACGACAGATCGCTTAGTTCTCTCTGTCACGACGCGCAGATTGTCTGCTCTTCTTATAAGAAATTTGGCGATGTAATACCTGATCTTATTAAGAACTGACTCCTGATAGAAATACGGCGATAGGAAATCTGTGTGTAGCTGTAGATGAAGTGGTACATTAAAATAGCGTGCGATCAGATACGCGGCGACACCGGATTCGAAAGGATCTTGGGCTGATACCAGGTCAGGTTTGTCTAAATTTTTAGCAATTCTGACAGCATCTACGGAATACAGAAACCTACTTAGGGAGTTAGTCGGGTAAATACTTAGATTGGCTTTCAGGTTATCCCGACTTGGTTTACCAAGTCGAGGATCCTCGATTGAAACATCGGGATAGCTTTTTGCTTTTAAATTTAGATCTTTTAGAGAATATACAATAATATCCAGACGCTCAAGCGACTCTGCATTCTTCATCTGACGTGCTAAAACAGCACTTCCCTCTTCAAATAGCTTTCTATCACTGCCTACGGTTAAAATCTTCATGCCTTAAATATCTTTGAGTACTCTTTTAATACATGCTCTCGGGTGTTCGACGCAGACTCCTCTCTTACCTGCCTTTCTAGTTCGGAACTATTATATCCACCAGCAAGTAGAGACTTGATCTTGTTCTGCATTTCAACTTGATCCTCCGGCGAGACCAGCATCTCCGTCGGCAATTTTATGCTTAATCCGTTGTTCTTGGTCAGCAAGACCGGCTTACCTAAAGCTAAACACTCCAAAATAAAATTGGAATTAACTTCGCTAATCGATGGGCAGACACATAGATCTGCTTTGGTAATGTGAGACATCAACTCGGCTCTAGGTAGGGTACTGACTATTTCTACCCGATCTTTTAATTCTTCGTTCTTGATTCTTTCTTCATAGTTTTTTCGTTCAGGCCCATCACCTATTAACACCAGCTTCGCAGGTTTTATCTCTTCATATACCGACAAGAATGCATTTATAAGAGTGTCTATATTTTTTAATTTAAGAAATCTACCGGCAAAAAGGATAGTCTTATCTTTTTTTGGAGATCCAACCTCCAAATTTTGGAGGTTGGATCTCCAAACATCTTCTATTGCCGGGATAGGGTTCTTAATTACTGTGATTTTGTCAGTCGGAACATCATAATATTTTACATATATCTCCTTCAGAAATTCCGCCGGCACAACTATCTGATCGGCTGATGACATAACGTATCTGCCGATCTTAAACAAACGTTGACCATTATGCGCACCAGTTCTGTAATATTCCGGCAAAGATAGGCCAGTCTCTCCAGCTTCCACCTTTCTCTCCCACAACAAATCCCCGCCGATTCGGATTATGAACCTCTTATCAGGCAACATCTTCTTAACTAGCATGGCCGGTAAGCCTGTGCCGGTAATGTCTTGTGCGAATATATTGTGATGTTTAATGGATGAAGTAAAGAGAAGAGTCAGATAAGAAAGCCCTCGAATAATAGTCGGCCAGCCGGATGGAATCCTATGGACATCGAAGCTATCACCTGGATCAGAAGCTCTTTGTTTGGCATAAGTTACAACAGCAACCTTAACTCCTCCAGAGTTAAACCCTCTTGCTAGATTCTGTATCTGAGTCGCCGGCCCGCCGATCTCCGGCGGATAGATACCGGCGGCTATGACTACCCCATTATCTTCATCTAGATGACCGAAGACATTTCTAACGTTCATAATGAAGCCCGTTATTCCGCCAAGCATAAGAGCGAGAAGCTGAGCCAAAAGATAGTTTATGTTTGTAAGTTCGAGTAGAGTTGCAAAAAGAGCCAAATTTAAAAATATTGAGGTGAGTACACTAAAAACATACCAAAGAAACTGGCCATGTAAATCATGACTGGAATAATCGCTAAAGGTCCAATACTTCTGCACTATAAAGGCAACGGTATATGAAACAACCAGAGATAAGATCGCGGAGTAGAGATACCACAGACTATAATATTCTCTAAACACATAGAGAAGTACCACATCCAAAGAAGAGACCGAGACTCCGGTAAAAATATATTTTATTATAAACTTATGTTTACGTAAAAAACTGTTCATATTTCTTTGCTATATCATCCCAGTTATATCTCTCTTTTATAAGCCTGATACTATTGCCTGAAATGTTACTGTATAATACGCTGTCTTGGACCAGCCTCATGACCTTCCTGGCAACATCCTCTGAATCACCAACCTTACAGAAAAGTCCGGTCTCACCATCTGTTAAGAAATCAGGTATCCCGCCGACATTCGTGGCTATTATAGGCAAACCTACCGCCATCGCTTCAAGAAAGGAGCTACCAAGCCCTTCGGACAGAGAAGGTCGGATGAAAATATCGGAATTTCTCAAGATCTCCGCCATTATTGAATGTTCGGTATGTCCAATGAACTCAACACGTGCCTCCAAATCTAGTTCTTTAACTAGACTCTTAAGTCCCCTCTCATCCGGCCCGGAACCGACGCACTTAAAAATTAGATTACCCGGCAGGAATTTGAGTGCCCTTATTATATCACCTACGGCATTTTTCTTAACTAGCCTACTCGTTGTCACAAGGACAATTTTATCTTCAGGCTTTATGACTTTAAAACTTTTAACTCTAAACTTATTCAGATCAACCCCGTTTGGAATTACTTCCACCATCTTAGATCCCATGCTTTTTGCAAAATCAGCCAAATAGTTAGAGAGAACCGCCACCTTGTCTGCCGTTTTAAAAACTAAAACAAAAATAGGATAGGCAAACCAGACCCTCCTCTTGATCTGCGGGATAGGATCACCCTCCTGGATACTTAAAACGTATTTAATCTTGGGAAATAATATTTTTAAAAACAGAGCTGGGAAACCAGCATTAGCCATCATAGCCCAGACAGCATCATATTTGTTAGCCCGGTGCAGCGACATACCCTTAAAGAAAGATTTAATTGGGTATAGATATTTAGTGAAGGTTTTTATACGGTAAACATTCACATTACCAATCCGATCTTCTGCCTTCTCATCACCTAAATTAAAAGTGATCAGATCAAAAACAATACCCGGCAACCTGTCTGTGATCTCCTTAATAGCAACTTCCGCCCCGCCTACATAAGGATAATATGCGAAAGAGAATATCAGTACTCTTTTATTCATAATATTTTATAGTCTGAGCAGAGATTTAAAGTAGGAGATGGTCTTCGGTAGTCCCTCTTCGAGTGAGACAAGGGGCTCCCAGCCAAGCCTATCTTTAGCTAAAGTTATATCTGGCTTCCTCTTCTTTGGATCATCTTTCGGCAGATCTTTATTTACAACTTTGCTTTTTGATCCTGTTAGATCTATGATCTTCCTTGCCAATTCGCCAATCGTGAACTCACCCGGATTGCCGAGGTTGACCGGGCCGGTGAAGTCTGACTTATTTTCCATCATTGCCACCATCCCCTTGATCAAGTCGTCGACGTACTGAAATGATCTGGTCTGAGAACCATCTCCGTAAATTGTTATGTCCTCCCCCTTAAGTGCTTGAACGATAAAATTTGACACCACCCTTCCATCATCAGGATCCATCTTTGGGCCATAGGTATTAAAGATCCTTATAACCCTTATTGGCACATTGTACTGTCTGTAATAATCAAAGAAGATAGTCTCAGCAGCACGCTTACCTTCATCATAACAAGCTCTGATACCAATAGGGTTGACGTTGCCCCAATAGCTCTCAACTTGTGGATGAACCTCCGGATCGCCGTACACTTCCGACGTCGAAGCCTGTAGTATCGGGCACTTGAGACGTTTGGCCAGGTCGAGCATATTGATGGCTCCCAAAACAGAAGTTCTTATCGTCTGCACGGGGTCGTGCTGGTAGTGCGGAGGGGAAGCTGGGCAGGCGAGATTGTAAATCTCATCAACTTCGATCGAGAAAGGCGCAGTGACATCATGCCTGATCAGCTCGAAATTCTTATTAGAAGAAAGATGGTCGATATTGCTCTTACTGCCTGTAAAAAAGTTGTCGAGAGCTATAACTTCATAACCTAAACCTAAAAGATGTTCGCATAGGTTAGAGCCGAGGAAACCGGCTCCACCTGTAACCAAAACCCTTTTTTTCTTTAACGCATCTGTTGACATAAAGTCTTATAACCACTACTGCTTATCATTAGTTTCAGTATTCAGTATCTGCCGAAGAACCTTCTCTGGTACCTCTTTAACCTCAGTCTTAACTACCTCTGGCATCTTAACCTCAACCTTCTCAACTGGTTTAACCTCTGTAGCACCTGTGACTACTGGCGGTTTGTGGGGTGCTTCAGTAATTTTAGCTAAAGTCGGAGTAATAGATTTTGCTGACTTCATTGCTTCTGCGATCGCACTTCGAAGATCGCCAATGTTAGCTCCTGTCGATTTAGGCTTCATGCTGTTACTAGGAGCATTATTAGCGAGACTAGAAAGCGACATCTTCTGTGGTGGTTCGACACGGCTCACCACAGAAGACACTGCGGGCAATGAAGGTTTGCTCACGACGGGCAATTCAATCTTGTTCACCGCAGGCAGTTCGACACGGCTCACCGCAGGTAAAGAATTTGTAGGTTTGTTAGCCACAAAAATAGGTGCGGTGGGGGGAGTTTTATATGTATTAATAGGTGTAGTTGGTGTTAAAATTTTCTGTGCTACAGGTGCAGGGGTTTTATATGGAGTCTTAAGGGCGACAGTTGTAGGTGATATCGGTATATTTACCTTAACTTCTGGGGGCGCTACTTCATGCCACTTCTTTATCTCCTCCTCAACATCGGCTCGAGTCCTGCCGTAAGTCTTTCTTGAGTGTTCCATAACCTGCTCTTTGTATGAGATAGCAGGTTTAGGGATAGGGCCAAGCGTCTTAGCTGAGAAAGGCGCCGAACCTACTCCGTCAATCATTAGTGTAAGGTAGATCTGAGCAAAGCCTAGATTGACCAGATCTTCAGCTATAAACTTCGGACCAAAAACTTTCTCCAGCACCTCAGCATCGAAAGGTCCAACTCGGAAAGATACAGTCGTGCCGACGTTACCAAAGACGGCATCTCGAACCTCTTCCGGCACCTGCTCTATATACTGATGCGCCAGAGTGAGGCTTAATTGATACTTTCTAGCCTCAGACAAGATGTCCCTAAAAGATTCATTAACGAAAGACTGGAACTCGTCAACAACGAAGTAGAAAGGTGCCAGCTTCTTTATGGAATCAGCCGACTCGCTAGCGCGCGACATCGCCGCAAGATAGATCTTGGTGATGAGCATGCCTCCGATCAGGTTGGCGTTCAGCTCCCCCATCCGTCCCTTAGAAAGATTCATGATTAAGATCTTCTTGCCATCCATCACATCACGAATATTGAAAGTAGACTTAGGCTGACCGACAATATTTCTGATCAATGGATTCGACACAAACTGTCCAAATTTATTCTGGATGGAAGCGCCGGCTTCAACCATCAGCTTCTCACTGTATTTTGCGAACTCATCCACCCAGAAAGATTTAACGACAGGATCTGTGACATTATCAACCACCTTCTTACGATACACCTTATCCGAGAGCATACGATTAACGCCGAGTAGTGTTGAGTCCGGATATTCCAAAAGTGCCAGAATAATGTTAGTGGAGATGTATTCCATGCGAGCTGACCATACATCCGGCCAGATCTTCTTGAAGGCGGCCATTAAGCCGTTGGCCACCAAGTGGCGTTGATCCTTGCCAACATCTTCCATTACGTTGAAAGCGATCGGGAATTCCAAATCGTGCGGAGCAAAGTATATTACATCTTTTATTCTATCCTCTGGTATATAGTCCAGAAAGAGCTCAGCAGAAGATCCGTGCGGATCGATGTAGCCGATACCGTTGCCATTGTTTATATCCTGAATAGTCATCCTCTCAAGCAGAGTGGACTTACCCATTCCTGTCTTACCCACGACATAGAAGTGCCTTAGTCTATCTAGTGGCTTAATACCAAAAGGAACCTTCTTATTGCGAAAGTCGGTCTCAGCAAAATAGGTTATATCTTTTTTAGGTTCGTCCGCCATTTCTTAAATTATATTCTACTACTGATTAAAAATAAAGAAGCTATTTCTCTAGGGCGCCGACAGTATACTTATTCGACGGACTCCAAAGCATCCAGGAAGAGAGGCCTACATCATATGTTGCCTTAATCTGCGCTCTAACCAGATCAGCTGTGTACACAGCACCCAGATTGAAATCTTGCAACCATGGACGAAGCTTATCGGGAGATGAGCTGGCGGCAATCATCCTATTCACCCCCTGGCCCATGACAAATTTTATAAGTTCATAAGGGACCGCGGCTGGATTTTTGTAACCATTAAAATTGTTCGGATAATGCGACGGGTAAACCATCGGAGAGATATAATCAAAGTACGGTATCGCGTTCTCTAGCACTTGACCAATATTCAGATCATCCGTATTTGTAGTTGTCATTCCAAATAGGTCGGCAGAAATTGGTATATCTTTTTCTTTCATTTTCTCATTTAGATAATGAAAGAAGATCCGGAGTTCTTCAGGCCGGTTCAATTTCTTACCTTCAAGCGATGTGTAAGCTATGTCATTCATATCGCCATCTGAAGGAAATCTTATATAGTCAAAATTGATTTCATCAAAACCGGCTTCATAAGCACCCTTCGCCACAGCAATGTTATAATCCCACACCTCTTTGGAGCCCATATCAGTCCAGGATAGACCCTTGCGATCCTTCCAAGTCTTGCCGTCGCTCCTTCTCTTAACTGCTAAGTCAGGCCTGGCTTTCGCCAAGATAGGATCTTCAAAAACAGCAACACGGGCTATCACATAAATATTTTTATCATGTAGTTTTGTAATAAACTTATCTATGTCAGGAATACGATCTTCAAAGGGATTGATCTTCTTGATTAGTGGATCGTCCATTAAGAATGAGACAACGCCAGTGGAATCTTTCACATCTACAACAATACTGTTGATCTCCGTCTCATCCGCTATCTTTATAACCTTGTCGCGAAAATCTGGTGATCCGGCAACCCAGCTGCTCATATAGATCGCCCGAAGAGGTTTAGGTGTCGGCAAGTGTCTTGGTGGTTCAGGCTTCGGGGGAATATTCACGACCACGACCGTGTTAGACTTAGTGTATAAAGATGAATCGATAGAACTACTATCTGCCAGAGTATTAATCAACAACCCCAAAGTTATCGCCAAGATAAGCGAGAATAGTGTGAGAATAATAAATTTATAATTTTTCATCTAATCGCTATCGGCCTTATCGTATGAAAGCATGAAGAAGACCGCCGCAAGAACTATTCCGGCCAGTGTATAGAAAATATCTTTCAGACCTCTCGGAAAACCCAAAAACGGCATCAATGCGACTCCAAGCGACAGAAGCACGCCAAACCAACTTTTCCATTTATTACTCATGGTTTTATTATACTATTTTATGCCACAGAAACAATGATCACGAATTCTCCTCTGATCTTATCTGGATTTTCTTCATAATATTTAAAAATCTCCGGGACAGTCCCCACCTTGATCTCCTCATAGATCTTGGTCAGTTCACGAGCCACAGCGATCTTCCTCTTAGGTGCGATCACTTCTTTTAAAGATTCAAGGGTCTTTATGAAGCGGTGGGGTGATTCGTAAAAAACTACAGTTCTTTCTGTCTCCCCAATCTCTTTAAAAATAGTCTGTCTCCCTTTCTTGTGTGGGAGGAATCCGAGGAATAAGAAATCTGAAGATGGAAAGCCGGAAGCAGACAGAGCAGTCGCCAACGCCGTCGGTCCTGGAATCGGTACAAATAAAGTCTCCGGCAATTCTTCCCTTATTTTAGAGATTAAAAATGATCCCGGATCAGAGATCGTCGGCGTACCAGCATCAGATACCAGTGCAAGGCTCTTACCTTCACTAAGCATTTCTATAATATGATCAATCTTGCTGATCTTGCTCTGCGAGTGGTAAGAAATAGTGGGTTTATTTATCTCATATCTCTCTAAAAGCTTTCTCGTAACTCTTGTGTCTTCACACAAAATAGCATCAACACTCTGCAGAGTCTTAACAGCCCTGAAGCTCATATCTTCCATATTCCCAATCGGAGTACCGACGATGTACAGATTTGACATTTCCATACTTTATTACAAAATTATCATACTGTCAATTTGAAATGTTGCCTAATCGCGACAGCCGTCCGAATTAGGCAAGGTTTATTTTTGGCATAAAAAATCCCCCGATAAAACGGGGGCTGGAAATCTCACTCTTCGTTTAAGACATCCGTACTAGTCACAACATTAGAATCGACCAGAGACGGCGGAGAAACAGGCAGATCGACGACAGGAAGTTCTGTGAACAGCACAGGCGGACTACTCGAACTGGGTTGTGAACTGGCAGCAGGACCCTTGATGCCATTAACAATATTGATCACACTCTGCCATTGGCTTCGAGACGGCATCGAGGCGAGAAGTCCAGCCTCTCTATCGCTGATGAAGATAGCATCTTCGATCTCCTGCAGATGCTCCAGCGCTTTTTCTTTCTCAACTCCCATATCAAGCATATTCGAAATGATATTTTCGTACTGCGCCCTGTTTGTTTCTATACTGGAGTTAAGCCTCACTAATCGCGCTTCGCGGCTGGCAGGACCTATACTGCAGTCAGATATTCTATCTTTTAGCGACTTATATTCATTTCCAGCCTTAACGCATGCGTCTCTTACGTCCAGAAGTTCTCGCCAATCGCGATGATAGACCTCCATCATCTTTTCTCTTAGTAAGACTATCTGGTAGCGCAATCTTTCATTCTCGTTCTTCTTGATAAGCTTAAGACACTGTTTGTATGTCTTCCGCCGCCTCCACCAGATACGGGTGCCAGTCACGGTGGTCAAGACAATCAAAGGCAAAAACAAGAACGTGCCGACCCAAAAAAAAATACTGGGCAGAACAGAATTAGACGAATAAGCGTTGAAGGCATCATACTGTTTAACCATTAACAGAAATACTCCTCCTACTGCGAACAAAAAGAAAGACAGAATAGCAGAAATAGCAGAAACAATACAGAAGTTATAGAGAAAACAAACATTGTACTCGCAATACTTCCCATACAAATGTTCACGCAGACCGACCTTGTATGAGGGGTATTCATCCGACCCCTTAGCCTCTGCCATACTCTTGGCCAGCTCTTCATTGGTCGGCAAATCGCCTGAACTCTTCATGATTCTTATGTCTCCTTCCTCGCCCCGCTGAAGCTTACGCGTAGGCGGGGTTGCTATGTAAAAGTACGTCCAAACCCAGATGCAAACTAGCACACAGTAGCTACATAGTCAATAGCTTCTCCCCGAATTTATAGATGTCGCCGGCGCCGACTGTGACTAGAAGATCAGCGGGGCCGAGCTCCCGCTTGAGCCTATTTAATATTTCTTCGTAATCATCAAGATACTCCGCTCCGCCCTTAGAATTTATAGCCTCTATCAAGTGACGTGCATGAATAGTTGGGTCAAGCGCCTCACGGGCGGCATAGATGTCGGTGACAAAAACTTTATCAGCAGAAGATAAACTTTCTGCTAATTCCTTAAGTAGAATTTTGGTGCGACTGTAGAGATGCGGCATGAAGACAACATTGATCTTCTTCTCCGGATAAAGCTCACGGAGTCCGGCGATAGCACTTCTTATCTTACCTGGGTTGTGTGCATAGTCGTCGTAGATAACAGCCCCGCTTGGCGTACTCCCCTTCTTTTCTAATCTGCGCCACGTACCAGCAAAAGTCTCAAGCGACTTCCTGGCAACATCTTCTTCGACACCAAGAGCTATAGCTGCGGTGATCGCTGCTCTGGCGTTGTCGCGATTGTGCTCACCGGGAACGATCAGCTTCGGAGCTTCTCCGCCAGCTGGCGGACCTTTATAATTCAAAACTTTGCAATTCAAACCAACATAAACTTCTGGCATATTCTCGCCATCAGTATTACATATCATATAATCTTCCTCGCCAAGCTTCTCTCCGAAAGATCTGAAGGCCGACTGTATATCAGCCATATCTTTGTAATAGTCCAGGTGATCCAGATCAATATTATTTATAACTATCATCCGAGGAGTGATCTGTAAGAACGTCCTTCTGTACTCGTCAGCCTCGAGCACAAGTATCTTGCTTTTGCCGACGACAAAATTAGTTTTGCCTTCGTGTAGGAAAGAACCAACAATAACAGTAGGCTCAAGGCCCGCATCCATCAGGATCTTCGCAAGCATTGCAGTTGTTGTCGTCTTGCCGTGAGTCCCACAAATGGCGATAGTAAAGTAGTTCTTGCTAACTTCATTAAGTATCTCCGGATAGCTCATCATCGTAATTCCTAATTCTCTGGCCCGAATTAGTTCAGGATTGGAGTCAGCTACAGCTATAGTGTAGGCCACTAAATCTATATCGGAAGTAATATTGTCTACATCATGCCCGACAAAAATTTCTGCTCCCATCTTAGAAAGTTCTTCCGTAACGGGTGAGGAACTATTATCAGAACCGGTAACCCTCTTACCCTCGAGAAGCATCATTCTAGCAACAGCTGAGATGCCTATCCCGCCGATACCTACAAAGTGAACTTTTTTTATGTTACTTAGATCCATGATCATTTCAACATACTAACAAACAAATCATAGAAACAAAATGGCTTAAGGCCGATCGTTTGACAAATAGCCACTATTCTCTAGACTAACTGTTAGTCACTTCGCGTTCTTCGACAAAAGGAGACTGCAATGAGCAGGGATTACAACGATAGACTTTATTCCAGATCTTATGAAGGCGGACTTGAGAAATTGAAGGCAATATCTCCAGAACGAATCATGATAAAAATAGATCTTGAAGAGATCTTCGGGAATTTTGAATATGGAGAAATTCAAGATGTATTCAATGATGTTCTAAAAGAAGGTCATCTACTTGAAGTATCACCCGGGTTTTTTAGGGTCGCTGGGCACACAGCACAAGAAATGGAGAAAATAATCAAAAAGTATACTGAGGAGATTAACTTAATCCTTACAAACACAGCAATAGCTGTAAAAAATCTTGTAATGCCTCAAGTAAAAATGCTCAAAGATTTCCCAACCATACTCTTTGGTATTCAGAACGATTCTGCAAAGACAGCTAAAGCTATTGCCATGAATGGCATCATTCTCTCTAGAGATAACAAATTCTGGGATGAGGCATCTGTTATCATTCTTACTCCAAAAGGAATTTTCGAATGCTCTCTCGTAATGAGTCGACTACCTAAAACAAATAGCTCAAGCCCTGCACCTGATTGGAAGAACCGCCGTGAGTCGCCTCTCCTCTGGCTTCAGTATGGCGAGAAAGCGATCAGAGAAATAATCCGTTACAGCAAGTAGAGAGAGGAGTTCAAGACCACTACAGTAGTGGCCTTTTTTTTAAAAAGTTTTATAGTAATCCGTAGCTGTGCTTAGACAAACAGCCCTTAAGTCATCAGTTAGACTATTGCACAAAGTTTTCGCCTGGACATCAGAATGGAAGTAAGATATGAAGTCCTTGACCGCACCGATTATACAGTTGGACTTAGCATAAAAGTCCTTGCCTAAGTAACAGCTGTTTTTCGTACTTATAACATTACTTATACTATGCCCCGAAGCATCACGGCCTAAACTCTGATAGCAGGTAGGAATATAGTTTTTATCAGCCTTCTCGCAAAGAGCGAAGACTTTAGCAAAATCCTGTCCTGACACCTTAAGCATATAAGAAGTCTGCATTAAATAGCACGCACTTTTATACTTCTCATCTACTGTATTGCACGGATATAACGGCTCGGCGGGCTTCAGATATTTCGTGAAGTGGTTTTTATTATCTACAATTACGTTCTCCATGAATACCCCGCCATAACAAGATGTTTGCTCCCAACTGCCTGAGAGGCCATCGCATAGATTCAAAGACTTAAACAGTTCTGTATCAGTGATGGCCATCAGGCCATGGCCCAGACCATGCACGCAATTATAATAATCAAAAGAGTATACAGACTTGCCAGGAATATCCTTGCAGATGTTATTCATCTCCGAGATCGCCTTATCCATCCCGATCTTGGAGAGAATCCCCTCCAGCACGCCGTGGTAATACCCGCTCCAGCAAAAGCTGTCGCCGTGCAAGTAAGCCTCCGAAGCGGTCGGGTATTTCTCGACAGCAGTATCGCCTATCACGTGAGTTATGGGGTGACATTGCGAGACGACATAACTGTTCTCGTTATACCTTTGTCGCAAATCAGCGAAGGCCGCCTGCACGCCCTTTGTCTTAACTAAATTCTTATAGTGCTTCTGGTAACAGTTAAAAATCTGACTCTCGCTCCCCTGGCATATGACCGGCAATTTTATTTTTTTCGCCTGACTCGCAACGACGGCATTGTTCGATCTACCTACTTGCGGATTCTTGACCTCCATAGCACTCTGTCCAATCAGATCCTCGGCTGTAAGCGGGGCCGTCGCTGAAGCAGCTAATCCATCTTCATTACCACTATTCTTACCCGTAAACACACCAGGCAACCCTAGAGCCAAAAATATTAATGTAACGATGATTATTTTGGATTTCATGATGCTTATATTATACCCAACGGTCTAAAAAACAAAAACCCGGCAAGTGCCGGGGTGAAATCAGATCAGTCGTTAATGTCGAAAGTGACGGGCCAGCCATACTCAGTGATCATCCGGAAGAAGTCTAATGGGATATTGAAAGTGCCCTGATTTCCCCACCAACCGATATAGACATCCAAGTTTAAGTGTTTGGGATAAACCCTACAAACTTCGCGAATGAACTCTTCGAAGGCACCGGGCTCTTTTTCGAGATCAGTAAGATCTACTTCGTCGTCGAAAGTTCGCTGGGTCTCAACAATAAAATCACATGGCGTTTTACTGAGATCTCTAAGACATATCTGTATGGATACCTGCATAAGACCCCCCTTTTTTTATATTAAAGACCTCCACTACAGAAAAATTTATCTCCGCAACGCTTGCAAAATTTCTTTCCTTCCTCAAATTGTATTACCTTCCTTCTCTTCTTGCATTCTGAACAGATTCCGAAATTAAGAACTTCATTAACAGTGAGTGGCTTCTTAAGCTTACGTTTGCCACTCCTTATCTTCTTAATCATCTTCTCGAGAATCTTCGCTTCTTCCTTCTTGTTCGGATTATTAAGAATGTACCAAGCCGCATGCATTATAAACCTTCCGGCGAAATCAGAGGGATGAATCAGATATTTATTTTTCTTCACCACCCTACACCTCCTTATTTCAAACACCAAAACTACCCTAAGATTAAGCTTATTTAGATTTAAGTCAACAGCCTTGAAATATAGACTGTTTTTTGTTATTGTATTGCTTACGAATTTGCGCGTGTAGCTCAGGTGGTTAGAGCGCGTCACTGATAATGACGAGGTCCCAAGTTCGAGTCTTGGCATGCGCACAAAGTGGAGTGCTATTTAAGGTATGATGCCAGCTTCTTTGCCCTATTTGTCTCCTCCCATGGCAACTTAATATCCGTTCTACCGAAGTGACCGTAAGAAGCGGTAGGTAGGTAGATTGGCTGCAAAAGTTTTAATTCTTTTATAATGCTTGCCGGCCTGAAATCAAAAACTTCATTCATTATTTTAGCGATCTGATCATCGGGAAGTTTGCCTGTGCCGAAGGTGTTCACATTGAAGGCAAGTGGCTTAGCCATACCTATGGCATAGGCCACCTTCACCTCCGCCTTGTCAGCTAGACCTGAGGCCACCAAGTTCTTGGCGGCCCATCGCATCGCATACGCAGCAGAGCGGTCAACCTTGCTCGGATCCTTGCCAGAGAAGGCTCCTCCTCCATGCTTCGCTAGTCCCCCATAAGTATCGACGATAATCTTTCTACCCGTAAGACCTGAATCTCCAGCCGGACCGCCGATCACAAACCGGCCCGTCGGGTTTATAAATATATCTGTATTCTTGTCCATCATCTTCTTAGGGATGACCGGCATTATAACCTCCTTAATTAAAGCCTTCCTGATTGTCTCGGTTGTCACATCATCGGAGTGTTGAGTAGAGATGAGTATATTCTGGATCCTCACCGGCTTGCCGTCATGATACTCCATCGTGACTTGAGTCTTGCCGTCAGGACCCAAGAATTTAAGCTTCTTACTCTTTCTAACTTCCGCCAGTTTGCGGGCGAGATTATGTGCGAGGAAAATCGGCAGTGGCATCAGAGTCTTCGTCTCGTTCGTAGCATAGCCGTACATCATACCTTGATCTCCGGCTCCTTGGTCAAGCGGATCGTTCTTGGATACCCCCATAGCAATATCCGGCGACTGGCTGTTTAGGAATACGTGTATTTTAACCGTGCGATAGTCGAGGCCCTTCTTCACATCATCATATCCGATATTTTTTATAACCCCCCTCGCAATCTTCTCCACATCCACCTTCGCTTTCGATGTAATCTCTCCGGCGATCACTAGCTTGTCACCAGCGATAAGACATTCACAAGCGACTCGTGATAATGGATCCTTCCGCAAGTATGCATCGAGTATAGCGTCACTAATCTGGTCACAAATTTTGTCTGGATGCCCCTCTGTCACTGATTCTGATGCTAGAAAATCTATTTTCATACTGTTATTTTAATTGTGTTTTAACTGGCTATCAGAGATTTATAACAAAAAAGCGAATGCAGTACAAGGTAGCAAGACCGAGTAATGACAATACCTTAAATAGCCAAATAGTTTCTGCGGTAGATAAACTTACCAAACTCTACACCGGCAATGTTCAGCATTCCTATGGAGACTACGCCGACAAGCCAGTAGAAAGGCAGGGACACCGTGCCTAGCAAAGACTGCATGAACGGTACATAGACTCCGGATATCATCATGATCAGTCCTATTATCGTACCTCCAACCAAGTAGGGGTTTGAAAACGGGGAGTATTCAAAAATAGATTTCTCTAAGCTCCTGACCGAGAACGCCAAGAAGAGGGAGTAGCTTCCGAAACTTGCGAAGATGAATGTCCTAACCAGATCCTCGGCGTAACCGGCACGCAACAACAGCCAGTAGATCAAAAACAAGAATGCGCTTGTAGAAAGTCCTATAAATAAGATCAGGAACTTCATCAAGTGGTCAAATAGTCCGTTCTTAATGCTTTTGGGACCGCCAGAGAAACCATCTATATTCTTCTCAAAAGCGAAAGCGATAGCCGGGAAACTGTCGGAGAAAAAATTCACCCACAATATCTGGAGGGCGCTGAGCGGAAGAGGTAAACCGGCGATAAGAGCACCTCCAATCAAGAAGAGCTCGTCCGCAACGTCGGACATAAGGTAGACCAGCACTTTGCGAATATTGTTCATTATCTGCCTGCCCTCTTCTACGGCGGCGACAATCGTCTCGAAGTTATCATCCAGAAGAACAAGATCCGCCACATCGCGAGCCACTTCCGTCCCTGAACCCATTGCAATACCGATATCCGCCTGTTTAATACTTGGGGAGTCATTCACCCCGTCACCTGTCATAGCCACCACCTCTCCCATATCCTGGTAAGCCTTCACGATCATCATCTTATCTAGCGGAGATACTCGGGCAATAACCCGGATATCGGTCAGTCTCTTTTTTAGATCTGCGTTCGACAGGCCGCGAAGCTCCGCCGCATCAATAATAGAGTTGCCTACGACCTGCATACCGACCTCCCGAGCAACAGCTTCCGCAGTCCCTCTGTGATCCCCTGTCACAATAACAGTTTTTATACCCGCCTCTTCTACTCTGGCCAGTGCGCCCTTAACCCCAGGTCTGACCGGGTCCCGCAAGGTTATAAGTCCTCTGAAGTTAAGACGGCTAAGTTCCAAGTCCTTAGGGAAAATAAAATCTCCCGGATGCTCGACCTCTTTTGTTGCTACTCCAAGAACCAGTTTACCCGAACTTGCCAGTGAGTTTATCTTCTCCATCATCTCCTTCTGTTGGATCGGATCGAGATCAGAATGCCCTATAAAAATGTCGGGGGCGCCAAAAAATACGATCATGCTCTTGCCCACCTCCTGAACAAAAGAGGCCGCGAATTTGTTGACCGCATTAAAGAAAGAGACATTTAAAATAGAAATCTTGCTTTTAACCTTATCGAGGGTTATTCCCCGGAGCCCGGCAGACTGCACCAGCGACTTCTCCAATATATGGCCGTTCATCCTCCAGTCAAGAGGGTTATCATTCTTATTCTCTATCAATACATTTGTCCCCAGCAGAGCCAGCTCGAGCAGGTGACTCTCCTCCTCACCCGCTATAGGCAAGATCTCACCCAGCTCCATCTTCGCCTTGGTTAAGGTGCCGGTCTTATCTGTCAGAATGACAGTTGTACTCCCAAGCGCTTCTGCTGCAACAAGCTTCCTGATAACACCTTTCCGTCTGGCCATCCTCTGAACGCCTATTGCTAAAATCACGGTCATCGCTATAGGCAAACCTTCCGGAACGGCAGAGACGGCAATAGCTACTGAGGTCAGAAACATCTCCAGAGGCGAGTAACCGGAATATACCCCTATACCAAAGATGGCCAGGGTAAAGATGGTCAATATAATCCCGGCATTGGCACTAAACTTCCGGATAGCACCCTGCAACGGAGTCTCCTCTCTCTCGGATTTGGCGACCAGCGCGGCAATCTTACCCAGCTCTGTTGAAAGATCTGTCCTGCATACAACTGCGGTACCGACTCCCTGTATGATAAGTGTCCCGGTAAAAACCATTGAAAGCTGGTCGCCGATAACCGCGTCAGCCGGAGATGGTCCGACCTGTTTAGAAACAGGCAAGGACTCCCCTGTAAGTATCGCCTCCTCGATCTGTAAGTCGTTCACGAACAACAACCTCGCATCTGCAGGAACACGGTCTCCTTGGGCAAGCCGTATAATATCTCCCGGGACCAGATTCGCAACATCTATCTCATACTCCAAACCTCCTCGTATAACCCGCGTCCGAAGCTTAAGATAGGTCTTGAGCTCGGCCAGAGCTTTCTCTGCCTTGTACTCCTGATAAAACCCCAGAAGCGAGTTGATAACCACAGCGGCAAGAATGAAGATAGCGTCTTGATAGTGAGAGATAGAGATAGTTACAATAACAGCAAAAAGCAGTATCAGGATCAGCGGACTTTTGAACTGATTAAGGAAGATAAAAAAAACATCGGTGCCCTTAGAACTTTCAATAACATTCGGCCCGAAGACCTCAAGGCGCCTTTCCGCTTCATCCTCTGAAATGCCATTGTTCGGATCTGTCTTGAGTATCCTGATAGTCTCTCCCGCAGTTAAAGACCAGAACGAACTCTGCTGTATCTCTTTTTTAAAATCTCCCTCCATTATATTGTTTTAGCAACCAGACCTATTAATAGTATGCCTATGAAGTTGAAGGCGAAAGAGAGGAGAACGAACGACCGAGGCTTAACCTTCGAGAAGCTCATAAGGGCTATCCCCATCTCGTCGGGAAGCGGAGAAGCGATAATCAGCCCTCCAACAAGAACGGGCAACCATCTGAAGAATCTCGACCTCACCATAAACTTAGCCCTCTTGACCAGCCCCTTGTAGTTAATAAACTCCATCAGGTGGGGGGAGAAACTATCGTGGAAAAAATTAAAAATGATCATGTCTCCGATTACGGCACCCATTGATCCAAAGAGGGCCGTACTTATGACTGAACCGGCTGAAGCTATCGCACCAAGGGTAACAATAGCCGGAGCTGTCGTAAAAACGGAGGTGAAGAACATACCGGTAATAAAGCTGCCGACCCACCCCAACTCATTGGTAGAAGTTAGGACTTTAACCAAAATACCGGTCTTTACCAAGAAAGCGGCCGCCGCGATGCTTAATATAAAAATCGCAAGATCTACTAAAAAAAGATTATTTGTATGTTTGTGTGCGATCATATTATAAAAACTTTATATTTATCATATTATAGCTTAAAAAGAAAAGCTCTGCCTAGGGCAGAGCTTTTCTTTTTTTATATCATTCTTTCTTTTGTTCCGCTCTTTCTCCGGGTTTGACACCGGAGTAGCGCTAAGTAGATCAAGTTAATATCAATTTATACCTTTGACCAGGTAACTCCTTTGGGAACTGTTAGAGTCATAGTTCAATCACGCAAAGTCCTTGCGGACCGCGCGACCATCAACCTTGTAAGTCTCTCACCCCGAAGGATGAGAAACGTTTTACCTTTAAAATAATCCACGAGCAGCTTCCGCTACCCGTGCCTTGTTACGACTTAATCCTTGTCACCAAGCTTACCTTGGATCACATAAATGTGAGCTTCAGGTACTCCCGGCTCCCCTGACTTGACGGGCAGTGAGTACAAGACTTGAGAACGTATTCACCGCAGTATGTCTGACCTGCGATTACTAGCGATTCCGGCTTCATGAGGTCGGGTTGCAGACCTCAATCCGAACTGGGGCCGACTTTATTAAGATTAGCTTCACCTTTCGATGTTGCAACTCGTTGTGTCGGCCATTGTATCATGCGTGTAGCCCAGGACATCAGAGGGACATGCTGACTTGGCGTCATCCTCGCTTCCTCCACGATAAACGTGGCAGTCTCGTGTGACATATATAACACACGACGAGGGTTGCGTTCGTTACCCCACTTAAGGGAACAGTTCAAACCACGAACTGACGACAGCCATGCATCA
>JAUSIP010000015.1 GCA_030648005.1 bacterium | reverse complement strand
CCTTGTGCTATGGGCTTGGCGACACCGACAGCCATTATGGTTGGGACCGGCAAGGGCGCCTTGCATGGAATACTTATTAAGGATGCTGAGAGTTTGGAGATTGCTCATAAGATAAATGCGATTATCTTTGATAAAACCGGTACTCTTACCAATGGTAAACCGATAGTGACAGATATTGTGCCGATGGACGGTGTTAATGTGGAGGAGTTACTTAAGTATGCCGCTTCTATAGAGAGGGGCTCTGAACATTCGTTAGCGGAGAGTATTGTCGCAGAGGGAGAGAAAAGACAGATTGAATTTATCACAATTACGAAATTCAAGGCAGTTGCAGGACACGGCGTAGAGGGTGTTATTGGAGAAAGTCGAGTGGTTCTCGGTAATAAGAAGATGATGAATAAGGAAGGCGTCAATATTGATGCTGTAAGTGGACAGATGGAAAAGTTGGAGAGTGAAGGGAAGACAGTTATGGCGATGGCTTTAGACAGTAAGTTCATCGGCCTTATCGCCGTCGCTGATACTGTTAAGGAATCTGCACGTCCTGCGATTGAGATGCTGAATGCGATGGGCATAGAGACCATTATGATAACCGGCGATAATATTCGTACTGCGGAGGCTATTGCGAAACAGGTCGGTATAAAAAGAGTTCTCGCTGAAGTTTTGCCTGAACACAAAGAAAGTGAAGTTAAGAAGCTCCAAGCCGAGGGGAAGAAGGTGGCAATGGTAGGCGATGGTATCAATGATGCTCCAGCTCTCGCTTCGGCTGATGTCGGCATAGCTATGGGGACAGGGACAGATGTGGCTATTGAAGCCGCTGATATTACATTGATGAATAAGGATCTCAAGTCTGTGGCCGTGGCTATCAAGCTTTCAAAAAGGACAATGAGAACGATTAAGCAGAATCTATTCTGGGCTTTTGGCTATAACGTCATACTTATACCGGTTGCGATGGGAGTTCTCTATCCAATATTCCACATACTTTTCAATCCGATATTCGCTTCAATTGCGATGGCGACAAGCTCCATCTCCGTGGTGTCTAACTCGCTATTACTAAAGCGTTCTAAACTGTTATAATTTAATTAATATGAATAAAAATATAATCATATCGGGAGTTATCGGATTAGTTTTGGGAACCTTTATTTTTTCAGCATCTTCGCCGGTACGCTTTGGCGGAAGGATGGTGAATCAGATTGATTCCCACTTTATTGAGCAGATGATACCTCATCATGAAGATGCCATTACTATGGCGGGGATTGCTTTGGAGGAAGCAGAACATCAGGAGATTAAACAGTTGGCGGAAGATATAAAACGAACACAAACTGAGGAGATCGAGGAAATGCGAACTTGGTACAAGGGCTGGTTTGGTACAGATGTTCCAGATCAATTCACAGCACTGGGTCATGGCATGGGCTCCGGCAAGATGCACATGGGGATGATGGGTGATACAACCGATATGGAACAGCTCAGTACCTCCGCAACTTTCGATAAGGATTTTATTGAACAGATGATCTCGCACCATCAAATGGCAGTCATGATGGCGCAAATGCTTTTACGCGGAAGCAGTCGACCGGAGATGATACAGTTGGCAGAAAACATCATTTCAGCGCAGACTAAAGAAATAGATCAAATGCGTGAATGGTACAGAGAGTGGTACAATTAGCTCATCAGTAGATTAAATAAAAAAATATGACAAATTCATTATTTACTGATACTCGCTTCTCACCGCTCTGGCTTTTGGCGAGAATATATATCGGTTATGACTGGCTGATGGCAGGATGGGGGAAGTTTACTAATCCAGCCTGGATCGGAAGCGATGCAGGCACTGCTATTACAGGTTTCTTAAATGGTGCTTTACAAAAGACTGCCGGAGCGCATCCGGACGTCTCTGCTTGGTATGCCGCCTTTATTCAGAATATTGCCTTACCTCATCCTGTAATATTTTCCTACCTTGTTACCTATGGAGAGATGGCTGTAGGACTTGGTCTGATATTCGGCTTGTATACAGGTCTCGCGGCGTTCTTCGGAGCGTTCATGAACTTTAACTATCTATTTGCCGGTACAATTAGCACTAATCCGATTATGATCTTACTTCAGATTCCATTGATTCTAGCTTGGAAAACAGCAGGCTGGCTCGGCTTAGATAGATTTCGTAAAACGATATCACGATAACAAAAAGGCCTTTTTATATCTATTGACAAGTAGGTAGAAAGTATGCTACTGTGTAAGGTAGAATTTTGAGAGGAGGTGTAAGATGTTCAATCAGGTTACAGGCCAAGTGCGTAGCTGGCAGATGCAGTGTCCACTCTTTAGATGCGGCAAGTTCAACGATGTCTCGCAGAGGAAGTTCGAGGGGAAGATTCTGGATTACTGCGAGCATTGTAACTGTCCGACCTGGCCCGAAGAGCTCGGCTTCACCGGCAACGATCCGGAGGAAGTGAAGGAGTTCGCCGACAAGCACAACCACGACGGAACTCCCAAGTAATATCAGTAACGCACCGCACGCCGCCCTTCACAGGGCGGTTTTTTAAATTTATATAAAATCGAACTTATACCGATCGATACGGCTCCTCTGTGTTACAATATAAATAATATGTTCCGAGCGTCTTTAAAAGATCTACCCAAAAATATTGTCGCGGTTTTTAAACCGGAATATTTGGTTTGGCATGTGTTGATGATGGCGATAACTTTTGTCATTGTGCAGAGCGGGTTGGATTGGCGGTACTTCGAGTGGACAAGAGGGGAATTGATAAGATCCTTTGCGCTTCCTGCTGCTATAATCGGCTTTTTTGTCCCAATTATCGTACCTGTGGTGATGTATATTTGGGGCGAGATAAAGAAAGATAATAGATTGATGACTGCCGGTGCGACAATAGCCCAAGCTGAGATAGTTGCTTCGATAGTTGCAGCGACATACAAGGCTTTTACCGGTCGAATCCAGCCAGAATTTTATACTTACACTTCAACTCTCGACATTAGTCATAATTTCAACTTCGGTTTCTTTCAACATGGCATCTTCTGGGGCTGGCCTTCTTCACATACTGCCGTTGCCTTTGCCGGAGCTTTCGCGCTTATCGCTCTTTACCCTAAGAATAAATTCATAAAATATTTAGCCTTTTTCTATGCTCTATATATAGGTCTCGGTGTATCTGTCAGTATACATTGGCTTTCAGATGCTGTGGCCGGAGCGATACTGGGTATTCTTGTCAGTCTGACAGTTGTTAAAAACCTTGCTTTTTTAGGGAAATAGGCTTAGTTTAGAGTTCTATTGGTTCATTGACTACAACTATAACGGCCAGGAGGCAAGACTTGAACGGAACATCTAAGGACTATAAGATCGATGAAGATGAGCTTACACGGTTTGTAGTTTGGCCGGATAAAAAACTTGAGCCATCAGAAATACGAAAGATTTTTGAAGAGGTCAATCGGTTTATCGATTTCGATCAGACTATTGCTATGAAAGCCGGGCGTATCGCTCGTCCTACGCTTCGAGGCAAGCCTACGGCAGAATTTCTGGCTGAAGAGTCCTATATTGTCCAGACTTGGAATCCTGATGGGGCTGTGGAGTTTTTTACTAAACGTTATCCTGAATTTCCTAAGCCGGTTCTTATTATGATGGTTCCTATGTTTAGATTTGAATCTCCTCAGCAAGGTCATAATTTAGGCAAGAACTTCGCTGCACTTAGCATTACAGGCAAAACAATAATTGATGACTTTCTAGCCGAAGAGATGCACGCTCCCGGCTGTATAATACTTCAGCCTGATCTGTGATTTCACTCACCCCTCGATGACAAATCGGGGGTTTTTTGTTATAATCAACCCAGAAATTAATAATTATTAAATAATCGTGAATACTATGAATAACAATATCGGGTCTGAGGGGATTCATAAAGCTCTTCTGAAGATTATGGCGTTTGTCGTATTTTTTAGCTTGTTAACAGGTCATGAAAGCCAGGCTACTTTCCAGTCCGGTTCTTTCGCTGGCTGGCAAGCTAAGTCGGAGTGGAATCCTCCGAACTACTTCATTCTTGGCCCTGGAGCCAGGTTTGCTTTCGGAGACCTTGATGGCGATGCAGATAAAGATGCGATCGTGTTATCTATAAATAATCGTGTTACTGGTCTACGTAATGTGGGGAGTATTATATCTCCTGTTTGGCAGGTAGACGATAGTTTGGCAACAAATATTGCGGTCAACTACACTGATGGTGTTAATAGCGGTACTGCCTTAGTTGATCTTAATAATGACGGTCTGCTTGATTTCCTAGTTGAGGGAGAGGGGGGACAGATAATTCAATGGAATAATGTAGGGACCACAGCAAGTCCGGCTTGGATTAGATATGGTGCTATTGTAACAGGGCCTAATTATCTGGAACCGAATTATAATATTGGTGTTGGCGCGAGTGATGTTGATGGAGATGGGGACAACGACCTGCTTGTTATGGAGTTTTATACATCCGGCGCTCAGCTTCTGAATAGCCTGATTGGTTATGAGAATACAGGCACATCAGCGAGTTCTACTTGGGCTATGAAACCGGAGTGGAATCTTCCATTGGTTAGTTCTACTCGTTTAAGCGCACCAACTCTGGGAGATATTGATGAGGATGGTGATCTGGATATGGCGATAGGATATGGAGGTGGTAATGCCGGTGTTCGGATAGCTTCGTATGAGAATACCGGTACTACTAATGTACCGATCTGGACTCTGGGTTCGTTTGGGTTATCTAATGCTACCCTCGATAATGCTAGTGGTGTTGCACCATCCTTTGTTGACCTGAATGGCAACGGAACTTTGGACATGATTGTTAGTTTCGACTTTACTTACACTGGAGGTACGCAGGCATACGAGAATTTAACAGTTACAGCTACTACCACTGTCCATATCATAGATCATCAGAAATCGGGCGTATGTGGTTATTCTTCTAAGGGCAAACCTCTGTCACAATGCGATCAGGTTGTGGAGGGTTCGGTGCCATACACTAAGATCATACAGAAAGATGGGACTATTATAATCCGTTAGGAGAAATAGCTACTAGTGACTCGTAAAATATTAATTACGGTAATCTTACTTCTGGCTATTAGTCTTTTATCTTCGCATGAAGATCAACTGACGAATATTGTTGCGCGTCTCGGGAGTCAGTTCTTACCATGCCGGTGGCCCATAGCATATACGATTAACTCTTTCGATAGTGAATTTGGCCTGACAAGAAAAGATCTTCTTGATGCGATTGTCGAAGCGGAAAATATCTGGGAGAAGCCGATATCTAAAGAACTTTTTGTTTATGAACCGAATGGTGGATTGAAGGTTAATCTAATCTTCGATACCCGTCAGGAAGCTACTCTTAAACTCCAGAAACTTGGCATTGCCATAAACGACAGCAGGGCTTCGTATGATAGTTTGAAGGCAAAATATGAAACGGCTCAGGCTGATTACAATAAAGATAAGTCTGTATTTGAATCGCGCACAGCTTTGTTTGAGAGCCATCAGGCTGCATATGAGGCAGATGTAGAGAGGTGGAATAAGGGCCCGCATAGGTCAAAAGAAGAGTACAGTAATTTAAACACACAAAGAGATTCGCTCAATGTAGAGATTAGTGAACTTAAACAGTTGCAAGGTAATTTGAACGCAAAAGCCGACGTGGTTAACGCCCTGGTGACGGTGGTGAATCGCCTCGCTGCTTCGCTAAATATCGAAGCGGAGAAGTATAATACAATAGGCGCCGCACATCCGGGAGAATTCCAGGAAGGGGAGTATGTTAGTGGACCAAGTGGAACAGAGATCAATATTTATCAATTTGATAATAGAGCGAAGCTCGTTAGGGTTCTTGCTCACGAACTCGGACATGCCTTAGGTCTGGATCATCTCGAAGATTCTAAGGCGATAATGTATCGGCTTAACAATGGCATTAATGCCAAGCTCACTTCTGCTGATTTGTCGGCACTTAAAAATCTATGTGGACTTTAGATTATAGAACCTTTAAACTTGGATGCAGAACGCGAAGGAAACGAGGCTTGTGACGAAGCTGTACAACTAGTACTGCGAGGAACAAACGTAGTTTTCGACAAAGTTATGCGCCAAGTTTGAAGGTTCTTTATTTGCCGTAATATTTCTTGATATTAGCGAGGTGATCTTTATATGTAACAGCGCAGTGTATGAGGCTGTGTTTGTCGTGTATATAGAATATGCACTCGGTCTTTTTTGGATTTAGCGCTGCTTGGAGGGTGGCAATGCTGACGTTGGAGATTGGTGTTGGGGGTAGTCCACCATTTCGGTAAGTATTATAGGGTGAGTTTATATATTTATCTTTTGGTGCGACTTTTGGCCACCAGCCGACTCTGTTGTTGCCTTTGGCATACTGTAGGGTGGCATCCATCTCTAGATTCATATTTGTGAATATCCTGTTCCAGATTATGCCGGATATCAGACGCATATCCTTTGTACCGGCTGCCTCTCTTTCTATAATGGACGCAATTTTTAACGCCAGGTCCATATTTATTATATTTGCAGTGGAGCTGGCGTACGGTCCGCTCACATCTTCTTTGAACTTATTCATAATAAATTTATATGCGTCAGTCGGTTTCGTCCCAGCGGGCATTAAATATGATCCTGGGTGGTATCTACCTTCCATGTTTTTCTTGTCTACGGTTTTATCCATGTTGATGAAGGCATACTTCTCGCTATCGTTCCATTTTAGGTTCTTTTTTAAAATATTTGCCACCTCTTCCTTGCGAAGTCCCGAGCTTAAAACAATATATCGCGATGTGGGGCTGGCTAAGTTTTGGTAAAATTTCCAGACATTGAAGTTAGAGGACAGCCACTTCTGACCGTCTTCTAAGAAATTGTGGAGAATCGGCAACGTCACTCCATCATAGCTTTCATCTATAATCACGTCGTTAATTACCTTGTTCTCTAGGTCGATATTTGTGGTGAACTTATCTGGAGTTGGCGACTTTCCTGTGTATAAGAGATAAGTAGGAAGTATAAGTAGTAGACCACTCATGGCTACGATGTATTTATATTTAGCAATTTTTGCCATATAACTATTATACTTACACCTGCCTTTTTGGCTATAAAATTCACACCATCTTTATTTTTTAGCAAAATAATGTATACTTTCTTAAATGGCGGGGAAGAAAGGTAATAAACATAATAAAGAAAGCGGGGGGAATGGGATGGATCCAAAAGATCTGATTTTTCAATTTGGCAGACAGATCATGATGGTTGTATTACTGCTCGTTCTCATTCTGTCAGTTTATTCGACTGCAAGCGATAGTATAACGAAGACGCCGGTAACTTCCGTATCGGAGCTAGCTCACGACATTAAGATTGGCAATATCTCTAAGATCGCAGTAGAAGGGGATGACTTAGCTGTGACTTACAAGGATGAATCTGTTAAAAAGACGAAGAAGGAGGTGGAGACATCTCTCTCTCAAACGTTGATAAATTATGGTGTTACATCCGATGATCTCTCAAAGATTTTGATCGATGTGAGAGATCCGTCCGGAATATATTTCTGGTTCATTGCTTTGTCACCTTTTATATTTCCTCTGGTATTCGTACTTATAATCTTCTTTATGATCTCTAGGCAAGTTAAGGGTTCTTCTATGCAGGCCTTCTCTTTCGGTCAGTCGAAAGCGAGGATTATAGATCCGACAGATGAGAAGCAGAAGATCATGTTCAAAGATGTGGCCGGTGCCAGGGAAGCGAAGGAGGAATTGATAGAGATAGTAGATTTTTTGAAGAACCCGCAGAAATTCCTCGATATTGGTGCCAGAATTCCTAAGGGTGTGATGCTGACGGGTGCTCCGGGTACAGGCAAGACTTTGCTCGCGCGAGCAGTAGCAGGTGAAGCGAATGTGCCATTCCTTTATCTATCCGGTTCAGAATTTGTGGAGATGTTCGTTGGCGTCGGTGCTTCACGCGTACGTGATCTCTTTAAGATCGCTAAGAAGATTGCCCCATCTATAATCTTCGTTGATGAGATTGATGCAGTAGGAAGGCACCGTGGTTCGGGTATGGGCGGAGGCAATGATGAACGAGAGCAGACCCTAAACCAGATCCTTGTTGAGATGGATGGTTTCGAACCAAGCGAGAAGGTGATAGTCATGGCGGCCACCAACAGACCTGACGTGCTGGATACAGCACTTCTAAGACCGGGCAGATTTGATCGACGAGTGGTGCTTGATCTACCGGATATTAAAGAGAGGGAGGAGATTTTGCAGATCCATGCTGTTAAAAAGCCTTTCGCTGAAGATGTTGTATTGAAAGTTATAGCTGAGAGGACGCCTGGTTTCTCCGGAGCTGATCTTGCCAGTCTTATGAATGAAGCATCTATCTTGGCTGCGCGAGAGAACAGAACTAAAGTTGCTCAGTATGACTTGATAAGATCAGTAGAGAAGGTGATGCTCGGTCCTGAGAGGAAGAGTCATATTCTTTCAGCTGAAGAGAAGGGGATTACTGCATACCACGAGATGGGCCACGCTCTTGTTGCTTCTATCTTGACTCACTCTGATCCGGTACATAAGGTTTCAATAATTTCACGAGGTAGGGCTGCCGGTTATACTTTGAAGTTGCCATTAGAGGAGAAGAAGATGAGAAACAGGAATCACTTCCTCGATGATATCGCCGTGTCGCTTGGTGGTTACGCCGCGGAGAAGATGATTTTCGGCGAAGTTACGACTGGTGCTTCCAATGATATTGCCGTATCAACTCATGCTGCTAGGGACATGGTGACTCGCTTCGGTATGTCAGACAAGATAGGCCCTGTGGATTTCGGCGATACCGGTGCGGTCAATGCTATTACAGGCGCCAGAACTCAAACTTCAGCTTTTTCTGAGGGTTATGCTTCAATACTCGACGAAGAGGTATCAAGGATTATGAACGAGGGTCTAAAGAGGGCGGAAGAAGTACTCGTAAATCATAAAAAGGCTTTGGACAATATGTCAGCCGAGCTGACAAAGGTTGAGACATTGGAAAGGAAAGAGTTTGAAGAGCTACTTATTCTGAATGGCATTAAACCGAAGAAGCTGCCGGAGAATATCAAGGGGGTAGTGATAGCGGAATAGAATTAACAAAAAACTCGAAGTGAGTCTTCCTATATAGGAAGACTCACTTCGAGTTTTTTTGTTGGTGCGCGAGGTTGGATTCGAACCAACGGCCGCGAAGGTATAAGCTTCGTGCTCTAACCAACTGAGCTACTCGCGCGCGTAGGTAATAATATAGGTTATTTTGGCCGAGAAGTAAACATCTTTGTCTGGGCAAAAACAAAAAAGATTTTCATACCTTGTCCTCCCAGAAACATCCCGCTAAGCGGGATTGGGTTCTCGACCAAACATCCCGACCGCCGCGTCGGGAACCATGCTGTTTGGTCTCCGAAACCTTCTGGTCAGACAAGTATGCAAAATCTTTTTTTTGTTTTCTTCCTTATTCGAAGTGAGTTGGTTTGTGGCGTAAGGTGAGTTTGTTTAAGATGAGGGGATGGTTTAATAATTCAGGGTCTCTTTCTAGTATATTTACCACTTCTGTCCTGGCAGCCTCGACCATTTTTATATTCTTGATCGCCTCCATGCCGATGTCGGAGACTCCCCACTGTTTCTTGCCATTAAGTTCGCCAATGCCTCGCTGTTGCAGGTCGAGTTCGGCTAGTTCAAAGCCGTTCTTTGCAGTTTTTAAAGCTCGCAGGCGGTCTAGCGTCTTCTCTGTTTTAGAATCGGTGAATACATAACAGTAAGCCTGATGATTACTTCTGATAACCCTACCTCGGAGTTGATGAAGCTGGGCTAGACCAAATCTTTCTGCACCCTCTATTAAAATAGTTGTGGCGTTCGGCACATTCACACCAACTTCTATGACAGATGTGGCGATCAAAATATTTATCTTGCCATCAGTGAAATCTTTCATCACTTTCTCTTTGGCCTTCGGTACTAACTTGCCATGAACGATGCCTATTTCAAACTCTGGAAAGATATCTTTTTTCAGCCTTTTTGCTTCTTCCTTCACAGACTTGGCATTAACTGCTTGTTCTTTCTCCGGGTCCGGCTCATCTATTCTTGGACAGATGATATAAGCTTGCCTGCCTTCGTTGATACTCTTTCTGACTTGCTCGTAGATTAACTTCCTATTTGCCGGTAAAACTATTTCTGTAATTATTTGTCGTCGCCCTTCCGGCATCTGATCTATGATAGTCAGGTCTAGGTCGCCATAGATTGTTAAGGCCAGTGTGCGGGGGATAGGTGTGGCGGTCATGGACAGCAGGTGGGGAACTGTCTCTGTGGTTTTTCTAGCGATTTTGAATCTCTGCTCGACGCCGAAGCGGTGTTGTTCGTCGATGATGACCAGTGCTAAGTGTTTGAACTTTACCGATTTCTGTATTAGGGCGTGCGTGCCTATGAGTATTGGGATCTCGCCGTTAGCGACCCACTTCAGTAATTGTGCGCGGGAGATGTTGGTGAACTGACCCGGTGAACTCTTGGAGGGGAACTTGAAACATCCCGAGCCGGTTATGAGGCCGACATTTATGCCAAGATGTTTAAAATACTGTATGAAAGATTCAAAATGCTGTTTGGCTAGGATCTCCGTCGGCGCCATGTATGCAACCTGGAGCGCGCCAAAATCCTGTCGGGCTGAACCCTCAATATTCATGGGCCGGTTAGAGATAGTCATATGTGCCACTGTCGCCGCCACAGCTGTCTTACCGGATCCGACATCGCCCTCTAGTAGACGAGTCATCGGTTTGTTGGAAGATAGATCTTTGAGGATCTGGTCGATGGAGTTTATCTGCGCCCCGGTCGGTTTGAAAGAGAATCGTCCAAGGAATTCATTGACTTGCTTTGGATCAACTACGATCTGGAATGTCGGATTGGCTTTGTATTTCAGCTTCTCTTTCTGTCTTGATAGTTGAATAAAGAAGATCTCTTCGAAAGCAAACCTCTTTCTTGCAGAGAGAGCGTCGTTGTCATTCTGGGGACAATGGATCCAGACCAGAGCACTTCGTAGAGCAGGTAGATGATATTTTTTAAGTATTTCGTTCGGGATCGGATCGGTCAGTTTTTCATGCACCCCTGCTTTTATAAGTTTTTTAATAGTGTGGTGGAACCAGCTTGAACTTGCGCCGAGTGACTCGCCATAGACGGGAGTTCTAGTCAGTTCGCCTTTGGCGAAGAGCGAGCTTTTGTGGGCTAGCTCTATCTCTTCGACCGCTTCTATCTCACCGTTGGCAATATACAGTGTACCTTTGCGGTCGGTCACCATGCCGGTGATCTTGGCTAAGCCACCTTCCGGTACTTTCTTGGCCATGTAGGCCTGGTGGAACCAGATAGCTTTGATCCGCCCAGTGTCGTCTTCAAGTGTAACCTCCGCGATGGGAATTTTTTTGATGTGTGCCTTCTTGATCTCGTTTTTTATAACTCGGCCCGATATTACTGTCAACTCTCCGGCTTTCAGTTCAGTAATATGCTTAACTTCCGCCGCATCGCCATAGCGAGAGGGGAGATAGAAAAGTAGGTCACGGATGGTCTTTAGTCCAAGTTTTTTCAGCCCGGCCTTCTGGAAGTCATTTAGCCTGAAATTTGATTCAATCGGTGATTCTAGTTCCATGGGGCCAGTATATATTACGAGCCGAGGTTTTCATACCTTGTCCTCCCGGAAACACAGTTATTTCACCCCTGTCCCGACCCTTCAGGTCGAGGATCCACGATTTTGATAAAATCAAAATCGGGACGGGTGAAATCCTGTTGGGTTCTCAGCCAAAACGCTCCGCCCGCCGCGGCGGAGACCATGCCGTTTGGCTTCCGAAACCTTCCGGTCAAACAAGTATGCAAAACCTCAGCTCTTGCCTGTGGTTAAGCAAGAGTATTAAACGAGCGGTTTGTGAGCGGAGTCTACTTTAAATTTCCAATGGTCTGGCCGAGCCCTCCCATCAGAGGGCGAAGGAGATCCGAGGACCTTGGAAATTTGAAGTAGACGGAAGCCACAAACGCGAGCCTATACATCTCCCCAAAGTGCTTGGACAATAGCCGATGATGTAATTGCGGCTGTGTCGGCGCGCAGTATCCGTGGCCCCATGCTGATAGGGATCACGTTTTTTATTTTTGAAAATTCTACAACCTCCTCTTCTGTGAATCCGCCTTCCGGTCCAACCAATATCCCGATTTTATTCACTTGGGAGCTGAGTTCCCAAGTTGAGAATCTGTCTTTAGTTAATGGTTCGAGCAGGAAGATGTGATCTAATTCACTTGCTAGTTTATATATATCTTTTGGATCGTCTATGTACTCGATACTTACAGCTCTGACTCTGCCTGACTGCTTAGCTGCCTCTTCGCCGATCTTTCGCCATCTGTCTAACTTCTTTTCTATCTCTTTGAATCTTTCAATACTGTTTTCTGAATTGAATAAAAATAACTTATCTACTCCGAGCTCGGTAGACTTCTGAATTATAAAATCCAACGGTTGTTCTTTTATTAGTGCCTGAAAGATTGTGATGGAAAGAGGGGACTCTTTCGGTGTCGGTATCTCTTCTAGCGCCTGTATAGAGAGTGATTTCCTGTCCACTAACACAACCTCAGCGTTAAATCTCTTCTGATCCGGCCCTTGTATCTCTATAATCTCGCCAACCTCCATTCTTCTAGATAGCAAAATATGCCTAGCCTCATCACCGGTTAGCTCTATGATTTCTTCTGTCTGAAGCGGTTTGTCAGATAGGAAATAGGACATATTATAAGATTTTATGCAGCTAATTTCAGCCCTCGGCTAAATCTTTCTTGTATCTGAGCATCTGTGAGTCCAAGTTCTACTAACATCGCTTTTAATTCTTTAATCATCTCATCTTTCTGCTTTGCGCCCTTGTCTCTATCGATCAAATCAGAAAGTATCCTATCTTTTGTATCTTCACTTTCCGCAAGTTTTTGTTTGAACGTAGTTTTATTTTTAATCGCCTGATCGTCTGCTATCCCGAACATCTTACCTATTAGGGCACGCACTGTATCTTTATAGGATTTTTCTGATGAAACTTCTATCTCCAGTAATGCCTGGTCAAGACGTGCTACGCCCATACTGGTACTCATTTTGAATTCAAAGTTAGCGTCAATTGCTCGGTCTATATATGCCTGATCCTTTCCGCTTTCCAGTAATCTGCTCTGGACTTTCTCATCTTTAAAGTCTACGAGTTTACCGGCAGGCGTGGATAAAACTTCTTGAGTGTATCTATTCTTTATCTCTTGTAAAAGCAAATCATCTATCGGCCTGTTGTTGTCTATTCCTGAGATGACCATACCAAACTCGTCTCCGCCTTCTGAAGAGGGGATGACTTTGAACCCCGCTTCTTCCAGCCATTTTGTTGTTTCTCCTTCTTTTAATATGTCTGAGAAGATGCGCAAGCCTTCGTTACCCATTTCGTGCCCGCCCAGGTCGTTCATAGGCTTTAGTCCATTCAGATCAAAGTTGACGCGGACGATCTTGCGCAAGTCTGCTATGGTAACCTCTTTATCTTTTACTAACTCCTCGATCATTAAACCCATGCGATGCTCAGACAGGGCTCGTTTGGCCATCTTCACATAGGGTCTATTATCGATATATAGAGCTTTGTTTGTATTAAATACGATATTGAAGAGTTCTTGTGCGGCTTCCGTTGAGACGTTCTCTTTTTTTAATATTTGAACAACTCTCTCAATGTCGTTGCGTATTGCTTCATCCGGTATCTTGTCTGCTACATCTTCCAATTTTTCATCCAGAGTTCCGATGCCAACTTCAAGTTTCCTGTTGCGTTCGTGCTTAAAGGAGTCTTGAACTACCGCTACTTTTTGTATAAGCTTGTTTGCTGTAGATTCAGTTTGGTTGTCCATATTTATTCCTTCCATATTTATAAAATTTTACATTATTATTCAACATTCTATATCATAATATTAAACCTGCCTAGCTAATTCTTCTTGGATCTTGCTCTCCAGCTCTGTTGGATTTTGGTAACAATAAGCCTCTATTTCTAGAGCAGATGCATGGGCTTTATTGTACTCCCAACCTTTCGACATCCAATATCTCTCATGGAGTTCGTGAAGTAAAACATATTTCATCTCTTCTTTTACAATGTCGTTGTCAAGCCAGACTTCGTTTGGCGGTACAAAAGCAGGATACACCTTGTCGTGCCCGCCGGCGACCCAGTCTATATAGAAGAGGCTCCGTACTAGAAAACTATCAACAACACAGGTTTTAACTATTTCATTGGTGTACTCTTTTAGTAACTTTAGCCTCACATCTTTCAAAACAGAAGCCCTGTCGGTTTTTAATCTTTCTTTTAAATCTCTAATCCTTTTATTTTGTCCTCGTAATTCTTGTTCAATTTTGTCGCCCTCGTCCAACGCATCATTATAATCCTTGCCTTCGGCCATCAGTTTATGTTCAGCTAAAAGGTGCGCTATGAAATAGTTCTCCTCGCCCGGTTTGTCTTGTCTGTCGAGCCAGAACTCATTTTTGGGGATGAAATTAAAACGATAGTGCTGGCCGAAGTTATTGAAATTGATGTCGATGTTCTGCCTGATGTAATATCCGTCGACGATCCAGACAGTGATCCCGTCTATCTCGCTGAATTTTTGTAAATATGGTTTTTCCATCTGTTGATTTTATCATAAAAAAAGCCCCGATGTCTCGGGGTAACGGTTTGCTCTTATCTTCCGTAGAAGAGTACGCCCATGGCACCGGCGTAATCGATCATTAGAATCACAGGCGCTTCTTTGAGTTTCCGCCATCCATCAATCCGAGTCTGTGCTATCCTCTCTGTCTGATTACCGTGAAATTTCACCAGGATCAGAGCTTCGAGCTGCCTTTCGATCTCCGCGTTAACTCCTATAACGAAGGCGACGGTCTTGCCTGTGTCTTTGAGAATTCTTTCGACGATCGACTCGATAGTTTCACTGGCGGTGGAGGCGAAATATATCGTATCAGCTTTTTTGGATTCATTTCTCCATGCGAATCTGGCATCTGCATTTGAGAGATCAATACCTATGCGATGCATTCACAACCTCCTTATTTAGCTTGTCGATGTACTTATCTGCACATAGTTCTATCAGTTATTTAACTTTTTGCAAGCCTTAACAAATCCCAAGAAGAGGGGATGGGGTTTGAGTGGATTGCCGGTGAACTCTGGGTGGAATTGCGTGCCGAGAAAGAATGGATGGACGCTCGTCGGTAGTTCCATAATTTCCATCAGTCGGCCATCGGGAGACTTGCCGGGGAAGACGAGCCCCGCCTTCTCAAACCTTTCAATATATTCTGGATTTACTTCGTATCTATGACGATGTCTCTCTCTGATGATGCCCTGTTGATAGAGTGTCTGTGCTAAAGTTCTTGGCTCAAGCACCGCTTTATAAACTCCTAATCGCATTGTCCCGCCGTACTTCTTCTCGTCCAGATTTTTGATCTGTTCCTGCATCACGTCTATAACGGGGTTGGTTGTACTTTTGCTAACCTCTTTGGTGTGTGCATCGGCGAGGCCCAGAACATTTCTAGCATATTCGATCACCGCTAACTGCATGCCGTAACAGATACCAAAGAAGGGGATCTTGTTTTCCCTTAAATATTGTATGGCTTTGATTTTACCTTCAATCCCGCGTCCACCAAATCCGCCCGGCACTAAGATGCCGTCGTAATTCGACAAATTTTCAAGAGGTTTGCCCTCTTCGTAGTCTTCCGAATCCAGCCAATCTATATTAACCTTTACTCCAGCTGTGCCACCTGCATGTTTGAGTGATTCTATTATTGAGATGTAAACGTCTCGAAGGACGAAATCCCCAGTCTTGAAATATTTGCCTACAATACCGACCTTCACATCTGTTTTGGCGTTCTTCATCTTACTGAACATTGCACGCCACTCCTTCAGGCTATCTTTAATACTCTTTTTATTCTTAACATTTAAGATCCTAAGCAGGGTATCGCCGAGACCGTCCTTCTCGAAGTTTAGCGGCACCTCATATATAGATTCTATGTCCGGCGCAGAGATAATCTGCTCGATAGGGATGCCTGAGGCTTCAGCGATCTTCTCCTTTCTCCTCTGATCCAATGGCTTCGTTGCTCTGGCGATGATTACATCCGGATGCACACCGTGTGAGTTGAGTGTTCTGATAGCCGCTTGAGTCGGCTTGGTCTTCATCTCGCCGATAGTCCCTGGTATCGGCAGGTAGCTGACCATTACGAAAGCCACATCTCCTGGATGCTTAATCTTTATGAGGCGTGCTGCTTCGATGAAGAGCGAGTTCTGGTATTCGCCGACCGTCCCGCCGATCTCTACTATTGTAATATCCGAATCAGTCAGTTTTCTTGCAACCTCGATTCTTCTAATGATCTCTTCTGTGACATGCGTAACAGGCTCGACGCATTTGCCCCCATAGCCGAGTGCGCGCTCTTTGTCGATAACATGTTTCAAGACCATGCCATTGGTCATATAGTTCTCACGCGGAAGGCTCACTCCAAGAAATCGCTCATAATTGCCCATATCCTGATCGCATTCTAGTCCTGATTCGAGAACAAAAACTTCGCCGTGCTCGCCAGGATTCATCGTGCCGGCATCGACGTTCAGATACGGGTCGATCTTCATCGGATTAACCTTGAACCCCTTATTCTTGAGTATTAGTGCTATTGAAGAGGTGGTTATGCCTTTGCCGACGCCGGACATCACCCCTCCGCAGACGAAGATATATTTATGCTTTTTCTGCTTAGTTGGCATTATTTTACCTGTAGCGGAGACGGTGAGATTCGAACTCACGGGGCCGTGAAGCCCGCCTCCTTAGCAAGGAGGTACATTAGACCACTCTGACACGTCTCCAAAATACTCGATAAATCTAACATATATTTTGCCTTTTTTCTAGTTTGCCGATATTATGGGGCAGAAATACGTAATGGAGGAATGGCCGAGTGGCTTAAGGCAGCGGTTTACTAAACCGCCGTCCCTTAATTGGGACCGTGAGTTCGAATCTCACTTCCTCCGCTAAAATACCCTTATTTTACAAGCTATTTTGGGATTTTGACCCAGCTCGATGTAAAAAGCTTGACAAAAAAGTCAGGCCATGCTATACTTCTAAATGCGAGTGCTGTTCTTTTTAAAATCATTTTGTTTTGACAAATAAGGAGACGTTGAAGTTGGATTACGCTCTGCGTGTCTTGTGCGAGATCTTGTTCAATCCCATCACGTGCGCCATCGGAATTAGCCTGATCCTGTATTCGGAAAAGAAAGACATGGGACACTAGCATCTCACCGCACCTCAAGACCCCTATTGGAAACGATGGGGGCTTTTCATTTACTGTTGACTACTAACTATAAATATGTCAGTTTGTAGGGCAGATAGCGGAACATTCACAATAAAAAGATGGAGGCGAGTGACGATGTTGGGAAGTTTTTTGGGTTGGCTTAAGTTTCGGGTCAAGTCCATTGTTGCGAGTTTTGAATCAATCAACAAATCTCGTACCGGCTTCGAGATTCTTCGCAAGGAGACTTACCTTAAGATGATCGAGAATGCTGTTGGTGCGCGAATGTTTTGTTCAATATTCGTCAGGAAGAACGATACCGGCGGGACAGAAGATATCTGTCAGAACGGCGAACGTTCTTGTGCCTTCTTTGTCAGTAGTCTTCTTACTACATGCGGACTGATGAACGAACGTATTCGCACAACCGTAAAGGGTCTTCGTGAGAACTTGACCTATGCTTCCGGTTGGGAGAGGGTTGCCGGTGACGTATTACCGGGTGATGTCCTTTTCTGGGAGAGTATGATCTTCGATGATGGCTCTGAGTGCGAACACGTCGGATTCGCGCTCAATAGGCATGAGGCGGTCTCGACTAGCTCCAAAGAGAGAATGGTGGTGAAGCACGGCATAACTTCCGGTTATAAGTCGAGTTTTCCGCCGAGGAAGATCGTACAGGCCTTCAGGTGTAAGTTCAAGGATATGGAGCCAAAAAGAGAAGACCTAAAAATGATCACTGCGATGAAAGAGGGGTTGCCGGCAAATGTGAATCCGTTTTGCATCGTCGCTGATAATGACATGTTCGATGGTATGTTTGAACAGATCGCACCAGAATACTTCGTGACCCTTAAGGAACCTTCGAGAACTGACTGCCCGACAAAATACAGGATACGTTCGGAGCTGTCGCAAGCAGAGGCTGAAGAGCTGGTCAGTAACTTGGTGGGAGTTGATGTTACTCGATCTTTGGCGGTTAAGCGTGAGTTCTCACACATAATCCCCAAAAATCTGCGTTCTGAAGTCTTCGTCGCCAAACGTTGGGACACGTTAACTGGCCGATGCGCTCTCATAGACTGCTTTCAGATCAAATAATTTAAAGCCCCGCTTCATGCGGGGCATTTTTAATGCGCTAGGGCGACTTTGATGATGTGTCTGGGTTTGGCAGGGCGGAGGACTTTGGCGCATTCGTTGAGAGTTGTGCCAGTGGTGGTGATGTCATCGAGTAAGATGACTATTTTATCTTTTATAACTTCTTTATTTTCCAGAGCGAAGGCGCCACGAAGATTTTTAATTCTTTCTGATTTATTTTTTATAGATACTTGGCTTGGTGTATTCTTGATTTTTTTTAAGACATCGGTATGAAGTTTGAAAGATTGACAGTCTATTCTTACCAGCTCTTCTACTAACAACGTTGACTGATTAAATCCTCGCTCTTGTTCGCGTTCTTTGGAAAGGGGAACGGGAATTAGGACAATCTTTGCAACTGAGTGAGGTGGAGCCTCACTCAGTGCGAGGGAGAGTTGCATAATAGAAGACAGATCTTCTATTAATCTTTCGTGAACTACTTTAGCGAGAGGCCTGACAATAGCCCTGACCCCCTTATATTTCAAAAGCCATAGCGCCCGCTTTATGACAGGGTCAGAGTAAGAGAATAGTGTGGTAATGCCATAGACATTGGACTCTTTCGGTAGTCTATATAGACAATCATCGCAGATCAGCTCACTGAATTTTCCGCAAGAAAGGCACCTTTGTGGTAAGAGAATATCTAGGATTTTTTGGATATAGTATTTGAACATATTTTTTTTGGTCCCACTTCGCCGAGGCTTCGCGGGATACATGTGGATATCTGCATGGTTGACTATGTAAGTGTGCTATAATTTATGTAACAGATTATATGTATGGTGAATATTTTCAGCAGTTTATTCGATTCGATAAGGTCAGGTCTTTTCAAAAAAGAGGATGACAGTATAGTTGGCATTGATATCGGCTCAGCAACCATAAAGGCTATTCAGTTCAAGAAAGATAAAGGCAAGGCGGTGCTTGAGACGTATGGTGAGCTGGCTCTTGGTCCATATAAGGACGTGGAGATTGGCAGAGCCACATCGCTGTCGACTGAGAAGATGACAGAGGCGCTTACTGATCTCTTTCGCGAGGCCAATATTACCACTAAGAGGGCGGCAATTGCTATACCCTTCAAGGCCAGCTTGATCAGTCTGATAGAGTTGCCTTTCTTGGACAAGGCCAAGATTGATGAGATGATCCCGATCGAGGCCCGCAAGTACATTCCAGTGCCGATCAATGAAGTGGCGCTCGACTGGTGGGTGATACCGAAGAGGGAGGCGGACATTGGAGCGGATCCTGGAACATTCGAAGAGCCTGGCTATGCCAAGAAGAAGACAGATACAGTGGAGGTGCTCTTGGTGGCGATTCACAAGAATACTATCGAAGACTATAAGACGATCGCTAATAATCTAGGATTGTCGATCCAGCCCTTCGAGATCGAGACTTTCAGCGCCATCAGATCAGTCTTTGGTCATGATCTGTCTGCAACGGCTATCATTGATATGGCGGCGAGTTCCACAAGAGTTGTGATCGTCGATTATGGTATTGCTAGAGTAGTACACACGATCAATAAGGGTTCGCAGGATATCACGATCGCGCTGTCTAAGTCGCTAGGAATAGAGTTCGCTAAGGCGGAAGAGATCAAGAGGAAAGTCGGTGCAGTCGGCAAGATAGAGGGTGGAGATCTTTTAAACATCATCAATCCAACTATCGACTACATCTTATTCGAAGCTTCTAGAATCATCCTGAGCTATCAAAAGAAGTATAGCCGTTCGATAGGCAAGGCGATCTTGGTTGGGGGAGGGTCACTGCTTAGGGGTTTGCCGGAGATAGCCTCAAAGAGCTTGGAGATAGAGATCAAGCTTGGTGATCCATTTAAGAAGCTTGAAGCCCCAGCCTTCCTTGAGCCGGTACTTGCAGAAGCTGGGCCATCGTTTGCTGTCGCTATCGGAGTCGCGTTGAGGGATTTGTGATATAGAATTTTTTAAAAAACATGGACGGTATAAATACACAACAAACACCATCCTTTATTCCAAAGAAGCCCTTGGTTGCCAAGAGCGATTTTAGCGCGAACCTGCCGGGTATTTTCTTGTTTCTTTCTATTGTCGCCCTGATCTTCTCGGTTGGTGGATATTTCGTCGCGATTTATCGAGAGAAGGCGAAGAATACTGAGGTGGAGAATCTCCAGCTAATCTTGAAGAAAGCCCAGGATCAGTTTCAGCCGAATCAGGTCGTCAATATGACCAGATTCGACGCGAAATTAAAAATTGCAGAAAATCTGCTTTATTTACAGAAGGAGGCTGGAGGTACTGATACAGTCGCCCATATCACCCTACTGCCGTTGTTTAACCTATTATCTGAGAAGACCCTTACAACCGTTCGGTTTAAAGATTTTAAATATAACAATGTCGATAATCAGAAGATAGAGATCAAGATGAGCGGGGAGGCTAAGGGTACCGTCGGGTTGGCTAATTACGCCGCTGTCGCTCAGCAGGCACGCGAGTTTTCTGACACCAGAGTACTCCAGAATGTCCTTGTCTCGGATTTGAATTTGGGATCAGCCAATAATGTCACCTTCAATCTTACTATGAATGTTAATCCGGAGCTGATCTCTTATACTGAGACTCTAAACAATCAACAATAATTTTGTATGTTTAATATTTTATTACCCATAATAATCGCCGGAGCTTCCCTGGGACTCTTTTATATGGAGACAAGTCAAATCCTCGATCGCATCGTTGTCGTTGAGGCAACCAGGGCATCTTTGGCGCAGGCAGTTAAGAGCAACGATCAGTTCCAGGCTCTGCTTAAAGAGAAAAATATAATTTTCAATCAGATTGACGAGACAAAGAAGGAACAGTTGAAGAAGATGCTTCCGGATAGTATTGATAATGTGAGGTTGATAATCGACATAAACAAGATCGCCTCAGACTTCGGTATGACAATCAGAAATATCTCAATAAGGGGCGGTGACCAGACTTCGCTTGGTCCTGATTCTCGGCCGTTTGGTGTGGCCACTCTCGGTTTCTCAGTGTCTGGTCCGTATAAGACCTTCTTGAGATTTATAACTGCATTGGAGACAAGTCTCCGTCTGATTGATGTAACTTCGCTGTCATTTACTGCGGGGGAGAAGGATCAGTATGAATATAACGTCGAGATCAAGGCTTATTGGCTGAAATAAGTATAAGAAAAATGAATTCCAAAAATATAACAGTAGTAGTAATAATCGTCACGGTCTCGGCCATGCTGATAGGTATCTTCATATATTTCGGGGGGGCAGGATCGTCTGTTGACAGCGACTTGTCTGTTGTGCCAACGGCTCCGGGTACGCAAAATCTGAGCCGAGAACTGCTTTCATCTCTAGCGTCCCTTAAGGATCTAAAATTAAACACAGACTTTTTTAAGGACAAGGCGTTTGCCTCGCTGATCGACTATAGCGAGGATCTAAAAGAAGATCCACTAGGTAGGGAGAATCCATTCTTACCAATAGAATAAGACCAATGTATTTGACGCATAAATGATATTCCCGAAGAATTTAGACATACCTATAAAAGATCTTGGTGGCAAGGGGGTACCGTTCGATATTTTGAAATATGTACCGGAAGAGTCCGCTGTTCACTACCAGTTTGTGCCGATAAATATGGTTGAGGGGGTGCTGGAGGTTGGCATATTAAATCCGGACAATATTGAAGCTCGTGACGCCATCTCTTTTATCGCTTCTAAGATTGGTGCGCCTTTTAAAATATTTCTGATATCCCAGTCCGACTTCGACGCTGTCTTGCAGAGTTATAAGGGTATTTCCGGACAAGTGGACAAGGCTCTGACCCAGATAGACGTGCAGAAGAAGGAAGAGGATGTGAAGAAGGACGTTTCTGCCGAGATTATGAAGGAGATCGCGATCAAGCCGGGTTCTGGTTTCGTCGAAGAGGCACCGATCACGAAGATCGTGGCGGTCATCATTCAGAATGCGGTGGAGGGGCTCGCTTCCGATATTCATATTGAGCCGATAGGCGACAAGGTTAAGGTCCGGTTCCGAGTCGATGGTGTTCTGTATACGTCGCTTTTTTTGCCGATATCAGTGCACGAAGCGGTGGTAGCTAGAATAAAAATATTAACTGGCATAAAACTTGACGAGAAAAGGAAACCGCAAGACGGCAGGTTCTCTGCGAGGATTGAGAGTCGAGCTGTCGACTTTCGTGTTTCTACATTCCCGACATATTTCGGTGAGAAGGTGGTTATCAGAATCTTGGATACAGACAAGGGCATAAGAAGGCTTGATCAGTTCGGATTCACTAAGAAAAATTTGGAGGCAATTAGAGAGGGTATAACAAGGCCGTACGGATTGATACTTCTTACCGGCCCGACAGGAAGCGGTAAAACTACAACACTTTATGCGATGTTAAATGAAGTCGATAAGGAGAAATACAATGTAGTTTCACTCGAAGATCCTATTGAATACAACATGGCCGGTGTCAGTCAGTCACAGGTTCGGCCGGAGATCGATTATACCTTTGCTTCCGGACTGCGTTCTATTTTAAGACAAGACCCGGATGTGATAATGGTAGGAGAGATTCGAGATGAGCAGACAGCTAGACTGGCTATTCAAGCCGCTCTGACCGGCCACTTGGTTCTCTCCACTTTGCACACTAATAGTGCCATCGCCGCAATTCCAAGATTGATAGACATGGGTATCGAGCCTTATTTGATTGCACCGACGTTGACGATGGTTATAGCTCAGCGACTCGTTGGAGTTCTATGTGAAGAGTCGAAATCGCCTATTCCGATGGCTGGGGAGATAAAGGATCTTGTGACAAAGCGTTTTGAAGATTTGCCTGAGCAGTTTAAGAAAGATATAGTTATTCCGTCAAATGTTTACAATGCTGTGCCTTCGCCAACCTGTTCTACTGGTACACGTGGACGTGCGGCGGCCATTGAAGTGCTTGATATTGATAAAGATATACGAGCCGTAATTCTTAAAAATCCAGTTGAACAGGAGATCTATAAAATCGCCAGAGCGAAGGGGATGCTGACACTGAAGGAAGATGCTATTATTAAGTTGTTCCAGGGGACAGTGCCAGTGGAAGAAGTTCTAAGATTGTAAAAATAATATGACAGATTTTAAAAAAGAGTTGGAAGAGTTAGTTGAGATCATCCAGCGCGAGGGTGCGTCTGATCTGCATATCTCTGCGCTTCGCCAGCCAGCCATCAGAGTTTCCGGCCAACTTATTCCTCTAGTTAGCAGGCCGGTGCTTAGTCCGGAAGATGCTGCAGGGCTCGTATACGAGCTGATGGGAGAGAGTAATAAGAAGATATTTCTTGAGACAAAAGATATGGATTTCGCTTACAGCGGGCCCGGTGGGATTCGTTTCCGAGGTAACGCTTTCTTCCAGCGAGGTTTCATCGGTTGTGCGCTTCGAGCTATTCAGACAAAAATAAAAACTATAGAAGAACTTTCTTTACCGCCGATACTTAAGGATTTTATCAACAAGAAACAGGGGTTCTTCTTGGTTGTTGGTCCGGTCGGGCAGGGCAAGTCTACCACTTTGGCGGCGATGATCGAGCTTATAAATCATGAAAGGATGGAGCATATTCTTACAATCGAAGATCCTATCGAATATATATTTAATTCCGACCGCTCTATTATCGACCAGCGAGAAGTGCGTTTCGATACGGATACATTCCAGACAGCGCTACGTTCGATGTTTCGCGAAGATATTAACGTCGCGATGATAGGAGAGATGAGAACTTCCGAAACTATTTCTGCAGCCGTGACGGCGGCAGAGACAGGCCACTTGGTCTTCTCCACTCTTCACACCAACAACGCCGCGCAGACTGTCGATCGTATCATAGACTCCTTCCCCGCAGCACAGCAGAATCAAATCAAGGCCCAGCTAGCCGGAAGCTTGCTTGGCGTCTTCTCTCAGCGTCTTCTACCTAAGATCTCCGGCGGACTCGTGCCGGCTTACGAACTTCTGATCAATAACAGTGCTGTTTCCAACTTGATCCGAGAGGGGAGGGTCAGTGAGATCAATGTCGTTATTGAGACCGGTTCAGAATCTGGCATGATAGATATGAACCACTCTCTGGCTGAATTGGTTAGAAAAGGGGAGATAACGCCTGAAGTCGCCAGGGCTTATTCGCTGAACACTAGGGCGCTGGAGAGACTGCTCTAAAATAATTTTTAATTTCCAATTTTTAATTTTCAATCAATGTCTCAATTTTTAAACATTTATACATTGGAAATTCACTGAAAATTGTAAAATTAAGAATTGAAAATTTCACAACATGTTATTTAAATACAAAGCCACAACTAAAGACGGTGAGGAGAGAAACGGTAGCATAGACGCTATAAGCGTTGATGTTGCAATCGGAGCTTTACAGAAGCGCGCTCTGATTGTTATTTCCGTCGAATCTGGTGAAGCAGGCGATCTCCTTAAGAGATTTCTGGCTATGTTTGACAGTGTTAAGACTAAGGATGTCGTTATTTTATCTAGACAGCTTGCTACTTTATTTGAAGCTAAGGTTTCTGTACTCGACACTTTCAAACTCCTGTCTTCAGAGACGGAGAACCCGGTATTACGTAAGAAGCTTTCCGAGGTAACCGATGACATTCAGAGCGGTATACCGATCTCTGCCGCCATGGGCAAGCATTCAGCCGTCTTCTCACCTTTCTATGTCAGCCTTATTCGTTCCGGTGAGGAGTCCGGCAAGCTTTCTGAGTCTTTCAACTATCTGGCCGACTACCTTGAACGGCAGTATGCGATAGTTTCAAAGGTTAAAGGAGCTCTGATCTATCCGGCATTCGTCGTTGTATCTTTCATTGTGGTTATGGTTTTAATGCTCGTCATGGTTATACCGCGTTTGGCTGATATATTGAAGGAGACGGGGCAGGCTATACCGCTTTATACAAAGTTCGTACTCTGGCTTTCATCCCTTTTTGTTAACTACGGCATATTTATCCTAATTCTTTTTATAATCGGCTGTGTCGGCTTATGGAGATTTATGTTGACCGATGCCGGTAAGGCGATATTTAATTCTGTTCAGCTTAAGGTTCCATATGTTGGAACTCTTTATCGACGTTTCTATCTCTCTCGTATTGCTGACAACATGGATACATTGATCACCGCCGGCGTCTCAATGGTGCGTTCGCTTGAAGTGACAGCCGATGTGGTGGGCAATGACATATATAAGAAGGTGCTTACTGATGCTATTGCCGGAGTGAAAGGGGGCAATCCGCTTTCATCCATCTTCTCTCAAAGTAAGGATGTGCCGAAGATCATGGCACAGATGACGAAGATTGGTGAGGAGACGGGCAACCTCGGCTTCGTATTGAAGACTATGGCTAGATTCTATAAGAGGGAAGTGGATACTGCCATTGATACACTTATCGCCTTGATAGAGCCGATGATGATCATTTTCCTAGGTGTTGCAGTAGGACTTCTCTTGGTATCTGTGCTTGGTCCGATATATAATATAACAGCAGGAATTTAGTTATCCACTTGAAAAAATAACATTAGGTAGTATTATTGTATTTATGCGGTCACCTGTATTTGGCGCGCGAGATAGAGGATTTACATTGATAGAACTTTTAGTTGTGATCGCCATTATAGGCATCTTGTCTTCAGTCGTGCTTACCTCACTAGGGTCAGCTCGTTCTAAGGCAAGAGATGCGAGGAGGATATCTGACATTAAGTCGCTGCAGACTTCTTTGGAGTTGTACTTTAACACCTACAATAGATATCCGGCATTAGAGGAGTTCGCTCAAAAGCCTGGCTCACCTATTGCTGGCGCAAACTATCTTGCTCCTGACTTCATACCTAATGTGTCTAAGGATCCACTTACTGATCTGTCGTACGTGTATGCCGCACAAAGTCCTAGCAGTGTTGCTGGTTCATGTCAAAGTTATCACTTAGGTGCAATCCTTGAAGATACCACTGGTGCTTCACCGGCTATCAATGGTGACGCTGATCTCTTCTATGGTAATATTGCCTGCGTACCTCACGTTTCAGGACTGACACCCGGTGTTATATTTAACGGTAAGTCAGATTGTGCGATTGGTACAGGAACCGATAAGTGCTTTGATATAACGCCATAATTTTATTTATTTATCAGCCATTATTAATATTATTTAATTAATTTATGTTCAAGAAAAAGTTGGGACAGAAGGGATTCACATTGATCGAGCTCTTGGTGGTTATCGCTATCATCGGTATCTTGTCATCAGTAGTTCTAGTTTCTTTAAACAGCGCTAGAGTTAAGGCTAGAGATGCTAAGAGGATCTCAGACGTAGGTTCAATACAGCAGGCTTTGGCACTTTACTATGACTCACACGGTTTCTACCCTCCAGGCGCGAATACTAACCCTGCTCTTAATGCCCTAGGTACGGTACTTGCTCCTGGTGTCTTGATAACTGAGAAGTTCTTGGCATCTGTCCCAGTAGCTCCAAATTCAGGTGAGTCATATAGTTACTCAGTGGCTCCTAACGGTTTGAGCTTTCACTTGGGAGCAAAATTGGAGGGAATTACAGAACCTAACGGTGTTTTGGCAAGTGATGCCGACTGTAACGATGGTGCTGGAACATTCTGTGGATTCTTGAATGCCGCAGGTACTCCAACCGCCGGAGACCTTCCATTCAATGGCGACGCAACCACTGTTCTATACGACGTAACACCATAAGAGAAGTATAAGGGTCTAGTATAAGCAAAACTCCTCATTTATTTGAGGAGTTTTCTTTTTGTAGTTAGATTGTGATATTATTTAGATGTTAGAATTTATAATTTCAAAATTATGTATAATAAAAAGTCTGGATTCACATTAATAGAGCTTCTTGTTGTTATCGCCATTATTGGCATATTGTCATCAGTTGTCATTGTTTCTCTTAATAGTTCAAGGGGCAAGGCACGAAATGCAAAGAGAGAGGTGGATATGGAGGCGATCCAGAAGGCTCTCGCCCTTTATTATGATTCAAATAACAGCTACCCCGATGCAATAGGAAGTCTTGTGACTGCTGGTCTTTTGTCTACAACTCCGGTTGCACCAAATATCGGTGAGAGCTATCACTATGTCAGGTCCAATGATGCCCTAAGCTACCACTTGGGGACTGACTTGGAGGGTATTGTCTCGGGTGGAGTACTTGCTAACGATAGAGACTGCAACAGCAACGACACCCCTCCTACTAATTGCCCAGGTTTCGTTGATCGTCCCAATTATCCCGGTGCCGTACCATTCAACGGTGTAGATCCAATGCTTGATGTAACTCCTTAGTTAAAACTTCTCGTTGTCATTGCGAGGTACGAAGCAATCTCTGTATTATAGATTGCTTCGTCGCACGGCTCCTCGCAATGACGATTACTAAAACCATCTGTAGATGTTAAACCCCTCTTGAATTGAGGGGTTTATGTTATAATGAGAGTATGAATTCCCTAATTTTACTTTTTGTTTTTATCTTCGGCTCCATCATTGGCAGTTTCTTGAATGTTGTGATTTTGCGATACAACACCGGCCGTTCTATTGTTTCCGGTCGTTCGATCTGTTTCTCTTGTGGAACACGGCTACATTGGTACAATATGTTTCCGATCTTCAGTTTCCTTCTTCAAGGAGGGAAGTGTCACAGTTGCTTGTCTAAGGTCTCTTGGCAGTATCCGCTGGTGGAGTTCGTCACGGCAGTTTTGTACACAATGCTTTATTTGAAGCTTGGACCAACTCTTGATTTTATATTTTATGCTTTTATCTTCTCTGTTTTGACTGTAATAGCTGTCTACGACTTTCGCCATAAGATAATACCCGATGAGTTGGTATATCTATTGATCACGCTTGGTTTTTTGCGCCTAGCTTATGTTTATTCAGTAATATCTCCAGACATGGCGATTTCGGGTTTCTTGGCCGGCTCGTTGATGTTCTTGTTTCTTGGATCGTTTTGGTTCTTCTCGGGCGGAGCATGGATGGGGCTCGGTGATGCTAAGCTGGTTTTGGCGCTTGGTTGGTTGAGTACTTTCTGTTACGCCCTCACTTCGTTGGTATACTCTTTCTGGCTCGGTGCAATAATTGGCATCTTTATTAATCTTTTCTTTAAGCGAATTAAGGAGGTTCCGTTTGCCCCGTTTCTCATTGTCGGCTTTCTGGTTGTATTTTTTTATAATTCTAATCTCTTCTCTTATTTGGGGTCAACGGCATGTATAAAGTAAACAACAGGGGATTTTCTTTAATCGAACTAATGGTGACCATATCCATTTTTATTATGCTCACATCTTTCACTCTGGCCAACTATCCAAAGTTCAGCAACAAGCTCTCTCTTGATCTTCTAGCGCAAGACCTCGCCCTCTCTTTGAGGCAGGCGCAGATATTCGGCTCCTCGGTTCTCGGGTCGAAGAGCACCGGCATTCCCGGTCAAACCAAGACCTTCGGAGCATACGGGATACATTTCCAGACTCCAACTCCTGACCTGCCGGCCTACACCTATCTTTTATTTGCCAATATTAGTGACAGCTCGTTTGATACACAGAATAGCATCAGACGTTTTAATCTTGATCCTGAACCCGGGCCTGGCGTACCCCTAGACGTGAACTTGCCTTGCGGAGATCCAGATCAAGATAATGAATGTCTGCAGAAGTTCCTGGTTTCCGGTAGGAATAAGATCAAATATCTATGCGCTAATTTCATCCCCCTTGTAGATGTTCCTGATCGAGTGGCCAACTGTGCCGGTGATTCGAACAATCAGCTTAACGCTCTGGATATCGTCTTCGTTAGACCAAATCTTGATGCCCATCTTGTTCCAATGGATATCACTGGCCCAATAATAAATGTACCTATTTCAAATGTCGGTATAGTCCTGGAGTCGCCGGGTGGGGAGTATCATAAGACGATAGTGGTCTGGAAAACAGGGCAGATATCGGTGGAGTAGGCAGACTAAGAGACCGGGTTAATTATGAAGTAATGCAAAAAGAAAATGGTATACAATTCGGCGGTGGTAGTGAATTAACCCGGTCTCTTAGTCGTGGTTTTACATTGATTGAAATAATAGTCGCCACGTCGCTCTTTACCGTCGTGATGCTTGTTACTGTTGGTGCACTACTTTCTCTAAATGACGCTAGTCGCAAGGCGCAGTCTCTCCGAACCGTGATAGACAATCTTAATTTCGCAGTAGAAGATATGAACAGGAAGATCAGGACCGGAGATTCATATCATTGTTATACTGAGAGTGCACTTTCTGATCTCGCTTTAGGAGCTGCTCTTGTTGGTGAAGATTGTTCCGGCGACCCTGCCGGCGTAGCTATCTCTCTTCGAACACAAGAAAAGGATCCTCAAAGCGGTAGCCATATTTGGGCGGTTTATATTTTCAAGAAAGATCCTATAACTGACCAAGGAAGTATAGTGCAGAGAATAAGTAATCCCGGCGGAGGCACGAGTCTTGCTTCCGAAGAGGTCATAACCTCTCCGGAAGTGAATATTCGGAGGATGGAATTCAGGGTTATCGGCGCCGAAGATCCGAATAAGCAGGCGATGGTAATCCTGAATATTTCCGGAGTTGTTGATCTTAAGAAAGATAAACTTCGAACCGACTTCAGCTTGCAAACAGCGATATCAAAAAGGGGAATGGATTGGACAAATTAAAAATGCAAAATGTTAGAATAAAAAAGAATAATGGCTTCTCATTGTTGGAAACGATCGTAGCGATCTCTATCTTGATGATCACGATTGTCGGCCCGCTCTCGCTGGCTTCTAAGGGTATTGTATTTGCGGATTATGTGAAGGATGAGATAACTGGCTTCTATTTGGCGCAAGAGTCAGTTGAAGCGATTAAAAATATAATAGATACAAATAAAAAAAATAATATCGATTGGCTTGATGGGATAAAGGGAGTTTGCATGACCGGCAATGGAGACAACGGTGTGCCTTGCAGAATAGATATTTGGAAGTTTAATGAACCAAATTACGGGATAGTGGGGTGTGGCGCAGAACCGGAAGAGATTTGCAATAAATTGAAGGTGGTAGATGTTGGTTCTGGAAGTACCATTCGACTGTATGGGCGAGATTTCTCAGCTAATATTCTGAATAATCCTCAACATCCGCCGGTTGACTCCATTTTTTCCAGAAAGATAACAATAAGGAATGTGACGAATGATTATCTGGCTATGGATCCCGTTAAAATACCTGTTAGTGAGAGGGGTTTGCTTACTCTTGATCCGAGCGGAATAGATGAGATAAATGTGTCCGTTGAGGTGTCATGGACTAGAACCGGCAATCCAAGATCGATCACAGTGAGTGAGAATCTGTTCAGTATTTAAAATGAAAAATAAATTTAATAAAAACAGGGCATTCGTTCTCCTTTTCTCACTTCTTATCTCATCTATTCTTCTTGCTACCGGTCTCGGTATTTCCCGCTTGATGATCCGGCAGATCAGCTTAGCTTCTCTTTCTAGAGAGTCACAGGTGGCTTTGTTTGCGGCTGATAGCGGACTGGAGTGCGCCTTGCATTGGGACACTTTCGGTAGATTTGATCCGGCAACACCACTCACACTCAATCAGACTATTTATTGCAATGGAGCTATTATTAAGGACGGCTTTCAGGCAGATCCACAGGGTATAACTGGAGCACAGAACCAGGTTGCTTGTGACCCTAGCGCGCAACCGGAACCGCCTGATAAGAGTATTATAAACGGAGGTGACAGGAGTTGCTTCACTTTCGCGTTGGCCAATAACTCAGCCTGTGTTTTTGTGACAGTAGACAAGAGCAATATCGCATCCGGCTTCACTACGATAACGTCTAATGGTTATAATCGGTGTAATATGAATGCACCGAATCTTCTACAAAGAACACTTGAAATCACCCTCTTGAACGAGTAGAATTTGTTGATGGACGAAATCAAGAAGAGGGTAGAGAAGCTCCGGGAGACTATTGATTATCACCGATATCAGTATCACGTCTTAGATAAACAGGAGATATCTGACGAGGCCTTAGATTCGCTTAAATATGAGCTCTCCAAGCTTGAAGAGAAGTATCCTGAACTTATAACTCCAGACTCGCCGACACAGCGTGTGGCTGGAGTAGCACTCGATAAGTTTGTGAAAATCAAACATGTCATACCGCAATGGTCTTTCAACGATGCTTTCACGGAGGAAGATATTATAAATTTCGATAATAGAGTTAAGAGATTTTTAAAAACAGATAAAGATGTTGCATATACGTGTGAATTAAAAATAGATGGCTTCAAGATAGTGTTGGTATATGAGAAGGGGCTATTCAAGACTGCGGCAACTCGCGGAGACGGCACAGTTGGGGAGGATGTTACAATGAATGTTCGAACGATAGAGTCGATACCACTTAAGCTTGAAGAACCGATCGATGCGATTTTTGAAGGCGAGATCTGGATGAGTAAGAGTGATTTTGAGAAGTTAAATAAAGAGAGGACGAAAGAGCAGCTCCCACTTTTTGCTAATCCTCGCAATGTGGCTGCTGGCACTATTCGCCAGCTTGATTCCAAGGTTGTGGCAGACAGAAAACTCCGGGCTTTCGTCTACGATATAGCTCGCGCGGACTTCCAGCTACCTGATTCGCAGACCAAAGAGTTGGAGAAGATCCGAGATCTTGGCTTTTTAGTAAATAAGAATTTTAAGCACTGCAAGAATATTAAAGAGGTCATTGAATACTGGAAGCATTGGGGTAAGAAAGCAGACAAGGAGGACTATTGGATCGACGGGGTGGTGTTGAAAGTTGATAGTAGGAAGGATCAGGATGTCCTCGGCTACACAGGCAAAGCTCCGCGCTTCGCTATTGCTTTTAAATTCCGTGCCAAACAGGCGACGACTAAACTGCTGGATATCGGTATACAGGTTGGTAGGACAGGTGTGTTGACTCCTGTCGCGCACTTGGACCCTGTACTTCTAGCTGGCTCGACAGTATCACGTGCGACGCTTCATAACGAAGATGAGATAGGCCGATTGGACTTAAAGATCGGTGATACGGTGATTATAGAGAAGGCTGGTGACGTCATACCTTCAGTTATCTCAGTAGTCAAGGAGATGCGGACGGGGCACGAGAAGAGATTTATTTTTCCTGATAAATGTCCTGTATGCGGACATGAAGTTGTGAGAGTGGAAGGGGAAGCTGCACATAAATGCACCAACAAGAAATGTCCGGCTAAAGAAAGGCGACGGTTGTACTACTTCACTTCCAAATCCGCCTTCGATATCAATCATCTTGGTCCGAAGGTTGTAGATTTGCTAGCTGACAATGGACTAGTTGTGACACCGGCGGACTTTTTTAAAATAAAACTTTCGGATCTGAAAGAGTTGCCACGCTTCGGCGAGAAGTCGGCGGAGAATTTGATCAAGGCTATAAGCGATAGACGTACTATTCCTATGCCCCGGTTTATAATCTCTCTAGGCATACCGCAGGTAGGGGAGGAGACGGCCTATGACTTGGCTAAGAATTTTAAAAATATTAAAGAGTTATCAGAGGCGTCTATGGAGGATTTGATGAAGATTAATGGTATTGGTGATGTTGTGGCGAAGTCCGTGTATGAATGGTTTCAAAATAAGTCTAACAAGAAACTAGTAGAGGATCTGCTGAATTATGTGAAAATACTGAATGAGGTGGAGCCTCACTCAGTATTTGGGTTACTCTTGGGCAAGAGTTTCGTCTTTACTGGCACGATGACAATGTCGCGCGAGGAGGCGAAGCAGAAAGTTAGGGCTTTGGGTGGGGAAGTAAGTGAATCAGTATCGGCTAATACTACCTATCTCGTTGCTGGTGAATCCGCTGGGTCAAAATATGATAAAGCTAAGAAGCTCGGGGTTAAGATCCTAGACGAAGCCGAATTCCAAGAGATGGTTGGTTAGTTTGAATGTTGTCATTGCGAGGTACGAAGCAATCTCAAAATAACCATAGATTGCTTCGTGCCTCGCAATGACGTGTTATGAGCCATTGACAAATAGGCACTAATCATGCTACAATATTAAGGTAAGAGAACCTTGTGAATTAAACACAACCTGAGGAGGTTGGTCATGAGCGTCATCAGATGGACTAAGTGGGTGCGAGAGGGCAGAGATTATGAATACGAATACGACTGCAACACCGGTCAGCGCACTGGTCAGTGTCGGCTGATTAACAGCCACATCACCTGGTATGTCCAGGGACCATATTAACTACCACAAGTTCCCGCTAAGCGGGACACCGAGCCCCGAATCACGGGGCTCTTTTTTATTTTTGTTTTACAAAAATAATCCCTCCGTAGCTTTTTAGCGAAGGGGGATAAGCTTTATAAACCAGGGCAATTGTGATAACATTATTTTCATATGATAGATAGAGAGACGGTAGAGAAGCTGGCTAAATTAACACGAGTAGAGATCTCCGAGGAGGAGAAAGATTCGATGGTTGCCGACCTCGAGGCTATTTTGGGTTACGTGTCTGAGTTGTCCTCATCTGACACCTCCTCGGTGGTTGATACGCTAGATACCCACAGGAATATTTTCAGAGAAGATGAAGGCGCTGAAGAGCCGGGAATTCATACTGCTAAGATTTTAGCGGATGCGCCAAGGACGGAGGATGGTTATATACTTGTGAAGCAGGTTATAGGAGAGAAGGGGGCCGTAGACAGTATAAGGTAAAAGTATAAGGGATGACAGATTTAAAAAAACTAACAATAGAGAAAGCACATGAACTTTTGGTAAATAAAGAAGTAACATCTTTGGAGTTGACTGAATATTATCTGGCGAATATTGAGAAGTTAAATAAAGATCTAAATATCTATATCGAAGTTTTCGAGGACTGCAAGACACAGGCGATGGAGGCTGATAAGAGGATTGCTGAAGGCAAGATGTTGGGGGTTCTCGACGGCATACCACTAGCATTGAAGGATAATATTCTAATAGACGGTAAGATCGCTTCGGCTGGCTCAAATATACTTAAGAATTATCGTGCGACGTATGACTCGACGGTCATTAAAAAATTAAAGGAAGCCGGGGCTGTATTTCTGGGTAGAACGAACATGGATGAGTTCGCGATGGGAAGCTCGACCGAAAATTCCGCTTATGGAGTAGCTAAAAATCCCATAGATAAGAGCAGAGTGTCGGGTGGTTCTTCGGGTGGATCAGCGGCGGCAATAGCGGCTGACATGGCTGTCGCAACGCTTGGTTCGGACACTGGTGGATCGGTGAGACAGCCGGCAAGTTTGTGCGGGATTGTGGGATTGAAAACCACTTATGGATCAGTCTCAAGGCATGGCCTAATAGCGATGGGTAGTTCGCTCGATCAGATAGGGCCTCTGACCAGAAGTGTGGAAGATGCGGAGATACTTTTTAATGCGATCAAGGGATATGATGCCATGGACTCGACGAGCGTTGAATATCCGGCCTTGATAGATCTGCCAGCTGGCGGAAAGAGGATCGGTATACCAAGGGGCTTCGTTGGCGAGGGGATAGCGGCTGATGTTTTGAAGAATTTCAACGACACTGTAGAGAAGTTGAAGAGCAAGGGTTACGAGATAGTCGATATAGATTTGCCTAATATTAAATATTCTCTACCAGTCTACTATGTGATCATGCCGGCGGAAGTTTCTACCAACTTGGCGCGTATGGACGGCGTGCGTTTCGGCCTGCATGTCGACGGGGCTAATCTTTTTGAAGATTACTCTAAGTCTAGGGGTATTGGTTTTGGACGAGAAGTAAGAAGGAGAATCTTGCTTGGTGCATATGTGCTTTCTGCTGGGTATTATGATGCCTATTACAAGAAAGCGATGGATGTGAGAGAATTGATAAGGGGAGACTTCGCTAGAGTTTTCTCTGGGCCGGACAGAGTATCTGCAGTTATCACTCCCACAACTCTTTCGCCTGCTTTCAAGATAGGAGAGAAGACGACAGATCCTCTTGCGATGTACCTGGAAGACATCTTCACTGTATCTGCTAATGTCGTCGGCATACCCGCCATATCGATACCGTCCGGGTTCGTAGAAAGAGATGAAGTATCGCTCCCGCTTGGCTTCCAGATAATGGCTCCGCATTTTCGTGAAGATATATTATTTAAAATAGGCAAAGACGTTTCTTAATTATGTTAGTTAACTATCTAAATTTTGAATTTTGGTTCTATCAGATCTACCTGCTGTTGAATTCGGTCTACTATTTTATTGTTAACGGCGCAAGTACAGAGACTCAGCCGATCTGGATCATCATTGGGATTATCTCAATACTCGGTTCTTTTATATTTTTTATCTGGCTTCTCTACTCCCTGTATAAATTACAGAAACTTAGAAAGAAAGAGGAGGCGGATTTTATAGCCGGCTTTGTTGTCGCTGCTAATCCTAAGTCAGAGGAGGCGGAAGAATGGCAGGATATTTTGGATCATATAGATAGCGAGAATGAAGCTCAGTGGAAGTTGGCACTGATTGACGCGGATAAGATATTGGAGAATCTACTTCGTGAGAACGGTTACGGCGGTGTAGGCGTCGGGGAGAGTTTGAAGTTGGCGGAGACGCAAGGGGGGATTAAGTCGCTTCAGGACGCCTGGCAAGCACATAAGACTAGAAACAGGATCGCGCATGAGCCAGGTTTCGTCTTAACTAAGCGTGAGGCTAAGATAGCTGTTGAGTCTTATAAAAAAGTCTTCGAAGAGCTTGGATTTTTGTAAAATTGACTTAGGTTCACCCTGGTGTTGTTTGTGTCCAAAACTTTGGATATTTTTTCTTAGGGGGTTAGAATGGTGGAAGATATTGGTAGTACTTTGCCAATCTAGATCGTTAACCTAAGCTAAAGCTGAAGGCCCCCTACGCGTAAAGCTACGGCGGGCCAAAGGAGGTTCGAGGTGGAGAACAAGACTAATGGAAACGGTAACGGTAAGAGCGAAGATATTGTCGGGTTCACTTCTAGGTGGGACTATGGCGCCGATGGTAGCCGTGTAGGTCTTCTTCATAAGATGAAGGAGACTATCGAGGAGCACAAGGCTGATTTCCTAGTACTTGTCGGCGGTATTGTCAGTAAGCGCGCTTGCCGGCATTCGGCTGGCCGTATTCGCGATGAAGAGAAGAAGATGCAAGACAAGCTGAAGCTGAAGCTTGCCGAGATGGAAGATGAATATCGCAAGATGATGGATAATCTGAATAAACGGAGTAAGAAGAGTAAGGTTTACAATTCTATGGCTAAGGCTATCGCCAATAAGAAGTGGGGGATTGATGATCTAAAGGATAAGATAAAGGGGGCTAGGGCACGCTCTATTGGTCAGATTTTGTCTGAGATGACGGGGCAACTTGCTCTTCAGATTAACAAAGATCTTCCTCCTCTCTTCAGGCCTGACGGTGAACGGATGAAGATCTATATCGTGACTAGTCCGGCTTACGACGGAGATATTGGCCGGGATGTTGTTAAGCTTCTCATTACACTTAGGCGTGAGGAGAACGATATCCGTTATGAATCCAGTAGGTATGAGGAGAATACGACTTTTAAGATCCCGCTAAAGAGAAGCGGTAGAACTTTCGCTGCAGTCGTGCCTACCAAGGCCGTCTGGCGTAGCGGTTACTATTCTACCAATGCTGATCGTCTTCTTGAGGATGAGATGAAGCGTACGGCTAAACCACTTTGCGATTTCTACGCCATTGGTTGCGGTGCATCCAGTATCAACAGAGGTTTTGGCGAGATGCCCTTCCAGCGCATAACTGTTCCGGCACTCCACAAACTTGAAGATCCTCGGACTTCCGAAAATATGGTTGGAGTGAGTGTTGTGACCTTTGTGCCGGGTAGGGAGAATTGCACCGTTAAGACCATTTGCATGAAAGACATGATTAGCGATGAAAGTAGTTTTACTGTTCCTCCTGCTGATATGCCGGAGATCCAGAAGCGTGTTATTGAGGAGATCAAGACAACTTCCGGTAGTGAGGCCAGCCTCGGCTGGCTTGAGGAGCATCTTGGTGTTTCTAGACTCCAGGTTGAGAAGGCGCTAAAGAGTCTTTTGAAGCTTAATCCCAAGATTGTGGATCACGATGAAGACTCACAGAAGTATTTCCTGTCTCAAGATTTCCTGCAGAAGGAGGTCAGGTATTCCTGGCCAAGTGAACCTTTGATTAAGGATGTCCTTCTTGGTTTCGCTTGTCTCCATGCTGGCAGTATTCATACCGCTTACGATTTCATAGTCAATGAGATGCCCAAGTTGATCTTAGAGCACGAGGTTACTCATCTTTTGGGAGTTGGCGACTTTATTCAGGGTCTGAAGCATGACTTGCAGTGTAAGGGTGAGATTGTTAGTGGCATGAATAATACCGTCCAGGAACAAGCTGTTGGTGTCATGGTCGCTACGATTATGCTCAAGGTACTCAATATGAGGCTTGAGAAGAAGCTCGCTTGTGTTAACCAGGCTGATAGAGTCGGTATGACGAATGCCGATATTGAAGCGCTCATTCGCTATAATCTTATAGACTTCCTCTTCTGGAAGGGTAATCATGACGATTGGATGAGTTCTGATGGACACAAGCCTCTTCACACTATGGAGCAGACTCTCCGTGACAGTCTTTATAAGGGGATAGTCAACATTCTCAAGAAATTTAATCTGTCTCACATTTCACTTGGCGAGATTATCGAGGATAAGATTCATAGGATCAAGAATAAGACTTACTATACGATGCCCTCAGGGCTTGTAATTGGCGGACGGCATTATTATGCCGGACGAACTTCTACCTCTAGTACTTGGTGTCAACGCGCGCTTAAGCATATGAAGAAGGCCCAATTGTGCTGGGTCGCCAACTTTCACGTTGAAGAGTCGGTTGAAGAATGGGAAGCCGATAAGGGGCTACGAGTTGCTATGCAGGTCCCAACTCTCATGTCGATGTCAGATTTCGAAGACACTAAGGGTAAGACTACAGATTTCGGCGTCGGACTCTTGAAGGTTTGGTCAGCTAATGCTCGAATCATTTCTGCTGAGACTAATTTCCTTGGGTTGAATCCTAACACTTCTTTCGACAATGACGAATTGATTCGGTCGTTCTTGGATAGTTTTGGTATCGGTCAGTGGGTTGACCTGAAGAAGACGATCAAGTAACCCTACCCCCTCGGCATCCTGCCGAGGTTTTTTTATATATTGTTGACATATTTGCATTTTAAAGTAGACTAATGAAACCGAAGAAAGTAGGCAAACCGAAAGGTTAGAAGTCCTATTGAGGGTCGATTACGGTTTAAACACCAGTAGCCCCGCCACTTTGGCGGGGCATTATAATTTATATGCCATTAAAAAAAGAACAGAAGAAGGTTATCTTGGATTCTCTGACCGAGAATATTGGCGGTGCGGAGTCGACGGTCTTCGTGAAGTTCGGAGGTCTGACTGTAGCTGACTCCAATGCCATGAGAAGCAATCTCAGGGAGAAGGGGATCAGTTACTTTGTCTCTAAGAAGACTCTCTTGAAGAGGGCACTTAATGACAATAAAGTTGAGGGCGACATGCCAGTACTCGAAGGTCAGGTAGCAGTAGCTTACGGTAAGGATGCTGTATTGCCGGCTAGGACTATTGCTGAATTCCAGTCTAAGTTGAAAGACAAGCTTGCTATCGTCGGAGGAATACTCTCGGGTAAATACATGAGCGCATCAGAGATGATCGCCTTGTCGAAGATCCCTTCAAGAGAGGTGCTCTTGAGTCAGTTGCTCAACATTATGAATGCGCCTGTCCGAGGATTCGCGATAGCGCTTGATCAGATATCGAAGAAGGAGGCCTAGTTAGCGGAATCTATTTTAGATTTTGAAGGTCTGGCCGAGCCCTCCCATCAGAGGGCGAAGGAGATCCGAGGACGTTAAAAATCTGAAATAGATGGAGCGAATTTATTAAACTTAATCAAATAATATGGAAAATAAAGATGTAATAATTCCAGAGAAGTTCAAGGACTTGGTTTCCAAGATCGAGTCTATGAGCGTTATCGAGCTTTCTGAGCTAGTTCACTTGTTAGAGGAGAAGTTTGGTGTGTCTGCACAGGCTTCTGTTGCGGCTGCAGGTCCTGCAGCAGGTGCAGCTGCCGAGGAGAAGTCATCATTCAACGTTGAGTTGACCTCTTTTGGCGAGCAGAAGATACAGGTTATCAAGGTTGTTAAGGATGTTTTGGGTCTCGGACTTAAGGAGGCTAAGGATATCGTAGACAAGGCCCCTACAATGATCAAGGAGGGGATGGACAAGGCTTCAGCTGAGGCCTTGAAGGCTTCGATCGAGGCTGCCGGAGGCAAGGTAACATTGAAATAACTTCCATATTTGGCGCATAACTTTGTCGAAGATTACGTTTACTCCTCGCAGTACTGTTAGTACAGCTTCGTCGTAAGCCTCATCTTCTTCGCGTTCTGCATCCAAACCTGAAAGTTATTATAGATGGGTAAAAATAGTAAAAAAGGGCCGTCATGAGACGGCCTTTTTTGTTGGCTAGTCAATATTGTTATTTGTTCTTGCTTTGTTAAAATGGGCTCACATGGAGGTTTTGTCTAAGCTATTCGGTAGTCCAGACCGCATTAAGATAATGAGGCTTTTTATTCTTAACTCATCGACTACTTTCACTACTAATGAAGTTTTGGAGAGGAGCAAGATTTCATCAAGATCTGGTAAGAAAGAACTTAATAGTCTTAGGGAATCAGGTCTTATTAAGCAGAAAAATATGCGAATAGAAGGCAGTAGAGGGCGTAAGACGAGTGTTACGGCCTGGTTTCTTAATCAAGCATTCCCTTTTCTTAATCCTCTTAAGCAATTGTTGTTTAACACTGAGCTCTTCAGGAAAGAAGAGATTATCAGGAGGCTTCGAGGGTCGGGCAGGATAAAGGTCATCATAACAGCCGGAATCTTTATAAGCGATGAGGATAGCCGAGCTGATCTTCTGGTTGTGGGAGATGAGCTTCGCAAGAAGGTTGTCGAGAAGGTTGTTAAGTCTATGGAGGCCGAGATAGGTAGAGAGTTATCCTATGGAGTATTTGAGACGGAAGATTTCAGGTATAGGATCAGCGTTTGCGATAAGTTCATTAGAGATATTCTGGATTATCCGCACCGCAAAATTCTCAATAAGTTGGAGGATGCTTTTTGATTGTAGGTGTGATAAAATTGGGGCAGTATGAAATTCTTCGATAAGGACTTTTTGAAGTTTACCTTTCAGTTTCTGGCGATAGTCGCCGTAGGAGTTTTCCTGATCTCTTTCGTCTCAGGGCTTGATTCTAGGAGTGAGGTCACGGCTGGTGTGATTGACGGAAGGTAAACAATCTTATATACTTCTTACATTCGTACTATGTTTGGTCATGACTGACCGCGGAGTGGAGGAGTAGTACCTCGTCAGGCTCATAACCTGGAGGCGTCCGTGCAATTCGGGCCTCCGCAACAATATAAAAAGAAGGTTCAACCTTAACGTAAAGGTTGAACCTTCTTTTTATATTGTTGCAGGAGCGAGTAAACTGTCCCGATTCGATTTATCGAATCGAGGATCCTCGCTAATGCGGGACTTTGCTCGCGTCCCGAATTGGAAGACGGAGCCATGTCCCCGTAGGGACAGGCGAGTCAGGACCGGAAGTACTTAGGAGCGAAGCGACTTAGTAACTTGTGGTCAAGAGGGCCTCCGCAACAAATTAAAAACCCCCGCCAAATTTAGCGGGGGTCAAAGCTACTTAGTTTTTTCTTTCTTATTTTCTCTTTCCTCAAAATCTTTTTTGATTGTGGTGTAAGCCTCAGTAATGAGTTGTGATTTTTGGTTCGCTCTGATCTGTGCTCCTGGTTCGTTGAACTTATCAGGATGGTGTATCAGCAGAAGATCTATCATTTTCTTCTTGATGCTTTCTAGGCTCTCACCTTTTGTTGCGCCAAGGATCTTGTAGCTCTGAGTAAGAGGGTCGGGTCGCAATATAGACTTCACGCCCTCTTTGAACTTCTCTGCTTTCACCCTCATCTCTTCCTTGAATTTCTGAAGCGCAATCTCATCTTCTATTTCTTGGAACTTCTCTTCGTCGGTCTTTTCTCCTTCCTTTAGAATATCCGAATCCAGAATCATTTTTTTAAGTTCTTTTTTGCCCGAATTGAAATATGACCTAACGATCAGTTTTGCTCTGTCCAAAATTCCCACACCGAACCTCCTTCAATTGTCGAAGTTATCTATGTTTAGACTACATTATGCCCTCTATTTTGCAAGTAGTTCGTCGATCTTGGCTTTGATGACAGGGAAGTTGAGATCGCGTATTTCTAAACCGTTGAGATATACAGTAGGTGTGTGGTCGACAAAGAGACCATTACCGTCGACTGCATCGGCCTGTATTACAGAAGCGAATTTATGTTGAGTCATATCAGAATCAAACTGCACCATCTCAAGTCCGATAGCTATGGCATATTTCTTAAACATCGGCATAGCGTCGTCAAGTTCGCTCCATTCCCTCTGATTCTCATACAGTTGTGTTCCCATCTCGAAGTATTTGCCTTGCGCTCCCGCAGACTCTGCTGCTTCAGCAGCCGGGATAGCGTTCTTGTGCTGGGAAAGAGGGAAATTTCTAAAGACGAAGTTGAAGTCAGGATTATCCTTGTATGTTTCAACTATTTTTTTTATATCCGGGTTTACTGTTGCACAAGCAGGGCATTGATAGTCGCCGAATTCTACCATAGTAACCTTCGCACCCTTCTTACCTGTCATGTGACTGTTATCTTTAACAAGCAGGTCGGGATTTTTAATCTGAGTTGATTGATCTAGACTGGGCCCCATCCAGAAGAGGTATGCGATCACAATGAAGAATGCCAGACAGATGCCCCCAACGATTTTGTTTTCGTTACTCATTTGTTTGTATCTTACTATAATAAATCATTGATAATGTTATAAGGACAAAAGATGCCAAAGAGAGGAGGGGGATGTTTATGAAGCCAAACCACGATATCACGTTCTCCGCACAAGATACACCTGCCTGACATGGGGCTAGGGATTCAGGGATTATCTTCATTGTTAGCAGATAGTGATAGGAGGCGACCGCTATGCCGGTTATGGAGAGAGGGAGGACATATCTATGCAGTTTTTTATCCATATTTGAGATTCCGATTGGCATGATGATCACAAGTGGATATATTAAAATTCGTTGCCACCAACACAGGACGCAAGGTGCAAGTTTGAGTACCTCGCTGAAGTATAGGCTACCGGCCATAGCTGACATGGCGATGATCCAGGTGAGGTATAAGGGGCGGTTGTCTTGCATGAGAAGATAGTAGCATTTTTTGGGACTAGGTCACAAGTAATATGAAGGGACTTGAAACTTACAGTTTCAGTATCCCAATTGGATATTTTAATTCGTTCCACTCTTAAAATATCTCAATCGGGCTTCAAGTCCCATAGACCGCGAAAAAAGCTCCCTTTTGGGGAGCTTTTTATTTTGCGCGGTCTATGGGACTTGAACCCACGACCTCTCCCGTGACAGGGGAGCGCTCTAACCAGCTGAGCTAAGACCGCAACGTGTAAACGGAAGTATCTTAACAAAAATATCTCCTTGTGTCGAGGGCGGGGATCGGACCCGCGACCCCAGGCTTATGAGTCCTGTGCTCTACCAACTGAGCTACCTCGACGTAGGGCTATGTCAAATAAAAATGCCATAATTTTAGCTAAAATGCAACATCTGCATATTGATAATTTGTGAGTAATGTATTATCTTGAAACGACCGCCGTTGTAGCTCAGTTGGTAGAGCACGTCATTGGTAATGACGAGGTCGGCAGTTCAATCCTGCCCAACGGCTCCATAATATATCCGCCAAAATAGTTCAGTGGCAGAACACCGCTTTCGTAAAGCGGGGACGTGAGTTCGATTCTCACTCTTGGCTCCAATATTTGGCTCAGAGTCTTTAAAATGATATTATCTGGTCTATATGATGAAGGAAAGATTTTATAAAACTCAAGATCAGAGCGACAAGGGTGTTGAGGTTGAGATTGTAAAAAAAGAAGAGCTCGGAAGGGGCGAGTTTGGAGTAGCTTCCTCTGTGGCGATAGAAGCAGGAAAGCATAAATTTCCATTCGTTCTTAAGGAGTATAAGAGCGAGGTTAGTGCGAAAGATGAACTGCAAAAATACTTGGATGCTAAGGAGGCCGGATTAAAAGTCTTCCCTACATTTAGAATTAGTGAAGATGGCAAGAAGGCGATAATGACGACTGGCCATACTCCTGAATGGGTCTGTATAGGTTCTAATAATGAAAATGTCGGTGGCAGTCTTGAATCGTTGGGGCTAGCGAAGATAAAATCAATAGAAGAGAAAAGTTTTGATGATTTCTTAAAAAACTTTTTTGAACAAGCGGTCGTGGCCTCCAAAGATAAATTTTCCTTGCCTTACGATGCGCCGTTTTTCTTCACACAAAGAAACGCTACAGAAAATGTAAAGATTGATTTTGTTTTGGGCGATCTCGGTCAGGTTGGGAAGAATCTTTCAGGCGACGACGATAAGCGTAGAAACATGAAAAATGTCAAAAGTCTTAAGGTCGCATTGAATGACTTCATAAAGAGGAATTTAGAAGACCCCAGAATTTACATGGGAAAGATCAATGAAGCCGCAAGAGTAGTTGATGAAATGTTAAAAGCTGATACAGAAAACAAGTTGGTATATTAAAAATGTCCAAGGGATATAAGTAAATTTTACGCATCTTGCATTGGTGTTACACTTTTGTTACACTATAATATATGAGTACAACTAAAAATAGAATTAATATAAGTGTCCCAAGATGGACAGAAATAGCTCTCGAGGAGTTGGCCGGTCGAGACAATGTTCCTGTTGCGACCAAAACTCTTGAGATTATTGAGGATTGGCTTGAGATGCAAGAGGATATGGCGCTGGCTCGTATAGTAGATAAACGAGTGAAAGCCGGCGGTAAATATTTAAGTCATGAAGAAGTCTGGAAACAGTTTAATCTATAAGGTTTCTTACCATGAGTTGGCGGTAGAATTAGATCTTCCAAGACTTGATAAATCTGTTTTGCGCGAGTTGTATTTTGCCATAGAGACAAAACTTCATATAGCCCCGGATATCTTTGGTAAACCACTTAGAGGCCCGCTTCATGGATACTGGTCGCTCCGAGTCGGCGACTATCGTGTAGCTTATAGAATAATCGGTCAGAAGGTCAGTGTTGAGTGTATTAAACATCGCAGAGAGATTTATAAAGAATTACAAAAACGTTTCGGATTTTAGTTTGCTCTAAATAAACAATATCTATAAATAAATGTCCGACGAGATAACAAAAAAAATAGGTGAGCTGGAGGCGGAGATGCAGGATATGGGCTTCTGGCAGAATAAGTCGCATGCGCAGGATGTGATTAGAGAGATCGCGAAGTTGCGAGCCGACTTGGCAGGTGAGGGGCAGTATGACAAAGGCGGGGCCGTCATCACTATCTTCTCCGGTGCCGGCGGTGATGACGCTGAGGACTTCTCTCGCCTTCTCTTCGACATGTACCAGAAGTATATATCGAAGAAAGGCTGGCTCTCTTACTTGATACATTCCAACACTAATACTGTCGGCGGATATAGAAATGTGACTTTCGAAGTTATCGGTAAGGGAGTTTATGGCGAGCTGAAGAATGAGTCTGGTGTGCATCGTCTTGTTCGCATATCACCATTCTCATCTAAATCGCTCCGTCACACCTCTTTCTCGATGGTAGAAGTGATACCGAAGTTTGATAAAGGGGCGAAGGATTTCGAGATCCCCGATGATGAGATAGAGGTGGAGTTTAGCCGTTCCGGCGGTCCGGGAGGGCAGAATGTGAACAAGCGCGAGACGGCCGTGCGCGTCATTCATATCCCAACTAACATCTCCGTGCATTCTACAGAAGAGCGTTCTCAGGCGGCGAATAGAGAGAAGGCGATGAATATTCTACGCGCTAAACTTTTTAAATATTTAGAAGATCAAAGAATTAAAAAAGAGGAGGGGATGTATATCAGCAAGATCACTTCGGCCGAGTGGGGAAGTCAGATACGTTCTTACGTCCAACATCCATACAAGATGGTGAAGGATCATCGCACCGGCGTTAAAGTTAATGATGTTGAAGCAGTTCTCGCTGGCGACCTCGAGCCGTTCATCGAAGCGGAGAAGGGGCTGAAAGATTTTGAGAAAACGAAGATTAGGCATGACGACGAAGAGGTTGTATAATTAACAAGTGATCTACCTCGAGAAAGTTTCAAAGAGATACCCGAACAACATGCTTGCCTTGAACGATGTCTCTTTCGCTATCAATAAAGGCGAATTCGTTTCTATTGTTGGGCACTCAGGCGCTGGTAAGAGCACTATTTTAAAAATGATTATTGCTGAGGATGCTCCCACGACCGGTAACGTCTTCTTTCACTCTGCTGACATACACAGATTAAACAGAAGAGATACCCTGGACTATCGCAGGCGAGTCGGTGTGATCTTCCAGGATGGTAGGCTTCTGCCCAACAAGACAGCATACGAGAATATCGCTTTTGCTATGGAGGTTGCCGGATGCGAGGAAGATGAGATAGAGGCTGACGTGCCGGGTGTACTCAAACTGGTAGGACTGCAGGATAAGATCTGGAACTTCCCTCATGAGCTTTCTGGTGGAGAGAGGCAGAGGATAGCTATCGCTAGGGCCATCATCAATCAGCCCGACCTGATCATCGCAGATGAGCCGACTGGTAATCTCGATCCTATCAACACCGTAGACATTATAAATATTCTTAAGAAGATCAACGAGATGGGTACGACTATAATACTAACCACTCACAATAAGAATACTGTAGATGCACTCGGAAAACGGGTCATAACATTAGATTCCGGCAAGATCATGAGGGATGAGAAGCATGGTAAGTATGCGTTATAAAAAATAATGGCAAAGAATAAAAAAAAGAAGGTAATATCGGCGGTGAATTTCAAAAGAGTTTTGAAGATCGGTTTCGTTAATTTCTGGCGAAGCGGTTTTGTCTCTTTCGCTTCCGTATTGGTGATGGTGGTTACACTTTTTCTAATCGGCTCGCTCCTTGTTGGTGGGGCCATACTCGACTCGGCCTTGAGTTTAGTAAAAGATAGAGTAGATATCAATATATATTTCAGGACTGACGCACAGGAGCAGGATATTATGAACCTAAAGACATCCCTCATCGCTCTTCCGGAGGTTAAGTCGATCACTTATACAACCAAGGATCAGGCACTTTCAGACTTCAAGGAGAAGCACAAAGATAACTCTCTCATTCTTTCTTCACTCGATGAGATTGGTGGTAATCCGTTAGGTTCTTCCTTGAGTGTTAAGGCCAGAGAGCCTTCGCAGTATGAGAGCATTGCCAAGTTCTTAGAGAACGATCAATCCCTGACTATTAATGGCATCAATATTGTTGATAAGGTCAACTTTTATCAGAACAAGCTCGTTATCGATAGGTTGGCCAAGATAGTCACCTCAGCTGAGAAGCTCGGCTTCGCCGTGTCACTCCTTTTTGTGATCATTGTTGTGCTTGTAACTTTTAATACTATTCGTCTGGCTATCTACATTGCGAGAGAGGAGATAGCTGTCATGAGCTTGGTTGGCGCAAGCAACTGGTATATCCGCGGGCCGTTCATCATCACCGGCATAGTCTATGGCTTCGTCTCATCTCTCATCGCGATGGCCCTGCTTTACCCTACGACGTCATGGCTTGGAAGTGTGACCGAGAACTTCTTTGGTGGGATTAACGTCAGCCGTTTTTATCTGCAGAATTTCTTCCAGATATTCTTGATTTTACTCGCTACGGGTGTTGGACTCGGAGCAGTATCTAGTTTCTTGGCTGTTAGGAGATATCTGAAGCTCTAAGAAGCCCTGTTTTTAGGCTATAATAGTCTCCCTTGACTTTACAGTCAAAAAGTGCTAACATATAAGTAGAACCGAAATTTTGACATATAAGGGTGGTAAAGCGTGCACAGCGTTGTTGGTGCTGACATGGCTGTTTGGCCGAATCTTATCAAGGCGAGAAGTAAGGTTAGCCCGAACTTCGACGGCATGATGGCGCCTGGCCTAATGTTCGAGGTTGTCTGCGGTGGAGATCTCGATGCGCCGTTGTGTCTCTCTGTTAGAGAACAGGATGTTTGCCTCAACTCCATCTATGATTACGTTTCTAAACACGGCGATCATCTAGATAATTCATACCACAACTTCCCGCATTTTGTAGACGTAGAAGATCACCTCTGGATTGTTACGAGGGCTAAGACCCCAGAGGAGAAATTTGCTAAATGTCTCTTCCCCCCGCTTCACGATAACTGCCACCCTGGTAAGAAGTCGGTTCGGAAGTTGACCGTCAAGATCATTACCGCCCTCTATGACGACAAGTATACTGAGTATCAGATCCTTAATACGATGAACATGATGCTCTCTCGAGACAACGAGATCGTCGCAGAACGCAACAAGTCTATGTCTGAAGGTAAGAGAAGGCCAATGCGGCCACGGGTGTCTATCCACGACGAGCTTGATCTCACACTGGAAGAGATGCATGCAATCCTCGCTGATGCTTGCCTTGTAAGGTGTGGTAAGAAGACCAGTAAGGAGATCTGTCTTCGCGTTCGTGCTTTACTCAACTGCTTCATTAAGGCGAGTGATTTCATGGATCTCAAGAATCTACCCAAGACTCCATTCGAATGGCAGATCAAGCTGGCCGCCAAAGCCAACTTCCTGAAGCCTCTGAAGGAGTGGGTCAAGACTTCAGTGAAGGTCAATCTCGAATTCCCGTCTCGGCCGACAAGTGTCTCCCAGTTCATCAAGGATGAGATCTTCTTCTTGGATAAGATGGTCAAGGAGGCAGTCCTCGACAACCCGGCGACGGAGGGACTCTTCGCTCCAGGTGTGCACTATGCTTTGTCTGAGAAGCTCTTCTGGCTTCACTGCTGGGAGGATGACATCATTCGTCTGCAGAATCCTGCATCGTTCACCTGGCTTCGTGAGGCCGTGCAGCCACTCTTCACCGGCGAGCCTCCCTTGCTCTAGTTCAATAGTCTAAAGTTTAAGATTACCATCTCGGGCCCCGATTCGTCGGGGCTCTTTTTAAATTGTTTTTTGGCTGCGGGACCTGGAATCTCACAAACTGGGAAACCCACGGTTTTCCTTACAGGAACTGTACACCTTTCGCATCTTGAGAGATGCTCAAGGTCTTGCGAAGTCATAACATGACTTCTCACCCAGTCCTTCCTCCATGGGGAAACTACAGTTTCCCCGACCCCCTTCGCGGTTCGAATCCAGGTCCCTTGAACTCGCTTCGCTCCTTGCTGTCTGTCCTGAACGAAGTTCGAACTTTCTTTAAAAATGAATCTGCTGGCGTACGCGCGGAGGGAAATCCTGACTTGAAAACCTAATCGTACGCTCTACCTCACGAATGGTGCGCCCCCACCGCTTCGGGTGTTGCGACACCCTCCGCACGCACGCCATCCACAAAGCCTTTGCGTGATGTCGTTTTTGCGCGGGCGGTTTCGGGGCGACCGGCTTAGGAAAAGGCCTGTGGATGGCGATGCGTTTCTCCATATGTGCCCTTCACCGCAGATCCGAGCATAGTTTAGCAAAATGCCAGTGGTTATTCTAGGATTTGCTCGGCCTGCAGTTCAGGGCACATCCGGAGAAGAGGTGTGGGCGCGCTATCACTCTCGTCTGCCTAAAGGCAGACGAAGTACGGACAAGCCCTTCCTCCAATTCCTCCCCAAACCCCTCCTTGTAGGAAGGGCTGGCTTTTTTAAGCTTGAGCCGCAGAGCGGCTCAATTCCCACCGAATGAGCCACTGCGTGGCTCATCGTTATGTGCTTTGCCCCTCCCTTCTTACAGAAGCTGTCCACTCATTGGCTCTTTTGTTTCGCTTCGCTCACAAAAGCGCTCAATGAGTCTTGCAGAAGCTACGCTCGCTCGCTTCTTCACCCGTGCGTGCACAAGGTATCCGCTCGCTGACGCGAGCGGGAGGAACTCCCTAAAAAAAATGCTATTATCACGAAATGAGCACCAATCCGGACAAACGAATAAATTACTGTTTTACAGATGATCAAGGTGTACCCCGTATAGCGATTGTTATAAAATGGGACAAAGGGAATCTTTATTTTATTGACGCCAAACAACCCTTCAAAAAGAGTTATCATTCTCCTAGAAACGGCGTGTCTCAAGTCCATATTGAGGTAAATAACTCTAAATCTATGCTTAGGTCATTTGAGCCACCGATAGAAAATATTAAAGGGTTTAGAATGATGGGTGGATCTGGAATACAGCTTCATAGACTGGGCGAACTCTCTGTTGCCAAAGAGTCAAAGGGCGAGAATTATATTATTGATGCGAGACCTTTTCATACAAGCAATTTGGCACAGATTCAGTGGAACCACTATCTGGTTGAGCCTGGTAACGAGACTGATCTAAATGAGCTTCTCGCGAAGCATGAAGAAAATAAAGTAGGAATGTCTGAGAGAATCGCCATTCATAGGTTAACAGATTCGACTCCGTGGATTGTCACTGTATTTACAAGGATTTGCGATGAGGACCCTCGATGGTATGAGGGTTTATAATGTTTCTTCTTACGTTCATATACGGGGCTTAATTGGTGGGAAGTGAGCCGGTGTCGGCCGTCCACAGGTGTCGCCACTTATCCGGCGACCTCATATCGGGCGCGACCATCGGGGCCAACCTTGCGTAATCGCTCTTCTTTAACAAGCTGGGCGAGGTAGCGGGTAGCTGTCGCGTCGGAGACATGCAGGAGCTTCTCAACTTGATCGTTTGTAATACTATGCTTTTCGGCGGCGAGCTTCAATACCTTGTCCAACTTGGCTTTCTTGCGGAATTGGATCGAAGCTAAGGCTTTGGCGAGGAAAGAGCGAGGATCTGCTTGAGGCGCTGTAATAACGGTTTGAGTCACTGGCAGTGGCTCAATTAGCACTGAAGCGGAAGCGGCAGGTTGATTTTGTGGTTCAGGAGTGGAAACTAATGTTTGGGCGGGTGCCAAAATAGGTGTGCTTGGTAGGGCTTCTGGGGCCACAGGAGGTGCTTCAGGGGCTTGTTCAATTGGAGAAACCGCTTGCTCTGGAGACACGCTAATTGGCTCAAGGTTGGCCGATGGTTCTGGTTGTGTTGTTTCGTCGGACATGTTTAGTCTATTTTAGCATTAATGCAAGCTTTCTTATATAAGTATTTGGCTAAATAACCTTCCTAATATATACTTGTGAACAAGCTATGAGTGACATAAATATTTATTGTGATGAAAGCAACCACCTTGAGGCAGATCGTATCCCGACTATGGTTTTAGGAGCTGTTTATATTCCCACAGAAAAAGTTAAGCTCGTTAATAAAAGGATAAGGGAGATTAAAGAAAAACATAAAATTTCTCCCAGTACGGAGGTAAAATGGACTAAAGTATCGAACAACAAGCTGGCATTCTATCTTGACGCTATCGACTACTTTTTTGATAATGACGATTTACATTTTAGAGCAATAATCGTCAATAAAAATACCCTGAATCATGAAGGTTTTAAGCAGACCCATGACGATTTTTATTACAAGATGTATTTTGAGCTTTTAAATAAAATCCTTGATCCTCAAAATAAATTTAATATCTATCTAGATATTAAAGACACACAGGGAGCTAAAAAAGTAAGGAAATTAAAAGAAGTATTGGCTAATAAGATGTACGACTTCGATGGCAGTATTATCCAGAAGATTCAGCAGGTAAGATCAGACGAGGTTGAAGTCTTGCAACTAGCCGACTTACTTATAGGCGCGATACAATTTTTAAATAGAACCGACGTAAAAAGTGAGGCTAAAAAGAAAATTGTTGATCGAATAAGGGCCCGATCCGGATACGACCTATTGAAATCAACTCTAGTTCGTGAACCCAAGACTAATATTTTTTACTGGCAAGGGAGAGATACTATATAAAAGCCATGAATCCGTTACCTGAATGGCTAGGGCCGCTGACATTGTTGAAAGATTTTTCTGGAGATCCTATCGCTTATATTGATCATCTTTTTTCTATTTTTACGCGAGACTTTGTAACCACTAGGCCACTTTTTAAGGGCAAGGACATTCTGCATGACAAAGCGGATGACGCCGGAAAACCCAGAGCGTTTGTTCATATTACTACCGAAGAAAATCAAGAAACTGGACAAAGAGAGTTATGCTTACGAAGATGTGAGCGCATCGAGTGGATAAGAGCAATTATCGAACACCATGACGATCCCGCAGTTTTAGTATGGGAAAAAGAGCAGAAAACCTCTAAAAAAACTACCGTCAGAACCCATCTTTTTCTTGAGCAAGAAAATTTCCTTATAGTTCTCGAAGAAATAAAATGGGGTCATTACCTTATTACAGCAATTTATGTAGACAATCCCAATCAGAAAAAGAAACATCTAAAGGCCTACAACAAATTTAAAAATACCAAATCCTAGCCTTATATATAAAGCAAGAAACGCCCTGGTGGGCGGTTCAAGAACTCTTTTTACGCTAGGTAAATGAGATAGTCTATACTATACACTACTTGCGTCGAATTTTCAATGAAATGTGGATAAGTGACATTTTATGCCGATTGATTAAATTTTATACTATCACATAGCCACGACCTGAGTACCTATTATTTAATTGAGAAATTATTCGGAACAATAGGCAGTAGAAATTTGGCTGTCCCTTTCTTCACACTTTATATTTCTCTTATCTGTCTGATCACAATACCAACCGCCTTTTTCTTTTATTATTTGACAGCTATCCATATATTTAAACTTTGCATGAACAAAACAATTCTCATATAACTGATCACAAATTATATATTTAATCGGAAATTTAAAATTTTCATAAGTAAGCCACACAACAAGGACTAAAACTATTGCAAGCAATGATTTTGTAACTTTATTTGTCATATCTTACTTTTTTAATTCCTTGACTTCCTTCTCTAATTTTACCATTCTGTCCTCCATGGATTCTACCAACTTGGCCAATTTGTTAAATTTTTCTGGAAACTCACTAATTTTATCAGCTCCATTAATCATATATTTTTGTTTTAAACTCTCTAATAAATATTTAATAATTTTATCACCAAGTTGGATAGCAAGCTCACACTCCTTTGGAGTTAGTTTTTTAGCCGTAAACATTTTATGTGCCAACGCATCTCTTTTGTCCTTATAATTTTTAAGTTGATTAATCTGTTCTAGATCTTTAGTTGTTTGAGCACAAACGTTTAAGTAACCAACTAGTGCACCAAATGGTAGTCTTTCTAGATCCTTCTCAAACTCATTATTATGACTAAAAGATCTTAGGATAATTAGTTTTATTAGATAATATTGAACACTGTTTGATTGAAGGATTAACTTTCCATAATTAGTAGTTTCAAAGATTTTATTTCTTTCGTCTATTTGGTCAATGATTCTTTTATTTAACTTCACATATTCTCGCGCCCTACTTTCCTTATCCCTGTTTACCATACGTCCGTCTTTAATGAGACCCGCTAGTTTTATATACCGTCTTACGATCTCAGCCTCATTGTCTGCGTCCTTGTTCATTTATAGAATAGGATTAAAAACTATTCGCACTTTCCTGTCGATATTAAGGACTGTGTACCTATTGTTGCTATATCTACGAATTCTCCCGGGCTACTTAATATAGACGCATTTTTATTAGCAACCTTAAATAACATTGCTTGACCATTTACTGGAGTAAAATTTGTATAATCACCAGACTCCGTAACAGTAACAGGATATGAATCACACCCCTTTTTATCACATCTGAAGTATGTTCCACTTTCTATACCGTAATCTAAAAAATAATAGGTCCCGGGTGTCCCTGGTTTGCAACCATCCAGATTGCAGTCGTAACGCATATTTGGGAAACATGAAAGTTCTGCTATATCAGCTAAGTGAGAGTGATCCTTGGACTCAATAAAGTCCGCTCTTAATTCCGGGCTAGCCTTAGGAGTTATAGTTACTTCTTCAGCTCCTTTTTTATTATCAAGTTGATATCCCAACAAAATAACTACTACTAGGGTGGCAATGATTATATCTTTGTTCATTACAGTTAATTTATCTTATTGCTATTATACAAACCCCTTATCTCCTCACCACTTCCAAGTGCTCCTGCCAACCTTTTGTTCAAGTTTTTTATCCCTCCTCTTTTGGATAAATTGTTTGGATGGATTCATATTATTGATTAACGCAACTATCATAATATTCCACCTTTTTATCCTTAGCACCTTTAAGCATATTACTGTTACTTATCTCCCTATCGCTCCTGGCTTTCGTTTTTAGGGTTTCATATTTTGATATATAACTATTCGCACTTAACTGAACCGAAGAAATTGACGATTGCTTCTGGTTTTCATACCTTGAAATTTGTTCATCCATTTGTGCGCGGACAGATTCGGTTTGATTTGCTACTGCCTCTTCTGTTACGCTCCTATAACGTGAACCTGCCACGACGATAGATTGTAAACGCTTCTCATAAGATTGTCTAACCTGTGCAATAAGCCCATCATATTCACTTGAAATTCTAGAGATATCATTACTCAGGCTTTGTTTGATTGACTCAATCTCTCGATCTAATTTGGATAGTAAATTTTGTAATTCTGAATCATTTGAAGTTAACTGTGTAATTTGGGCAACAAGATTTTGATAATAGGTCTCGCTTTGGGCGAGGCATGTGCTTCTAGTCACAACCTCTTGTTTTGCTTGTTTTTCCTCTTGTGATTCAACTACAATATTTCTTCCTGCCTTAAGATCGTCAGTAAGATTTTTTGCGGTGTTTATGGGAATGGCGAGCTTTATAGTTTCTCCCAACTGAAGTCCGGAAATTGTTTTTCCATAAATCGCAGTGTTGATACCAATGACTTGACCGTACCTATTTACAAGAGGTCCACCACTGTTACCTGGATGAATTTCTGCTGATGTTTCAAAATAACCTTCTATTCTTCTTGAGATTGTTCCCTCCTTGAAACTTACATCACCCTTAATTCCAAAAGGAAAGCCCAAAGCGAAAACTTCATCACCCTGCTCTGTTTTGGTCGAGTCTCCAAAATCTACCTTTGAAAAAGTTCTATCAGCAGTTATTTTAATAACTGCTAAATCAGCTTGTTCATCTCTACCTACAACCTTTCCCGATAATGTTTCTCCGCTTGATATGGAAATATCGACATAAGTAAA
>JAUSIP010000007.1 GCA_030648005.1 bacterium | reverse complement strand
TCACCGATGCGAACTACGGCCACCCGTCGCTCAAGCTCTCGCCCGGCCTTAAGTTCATGGTCAAGGTCTTCCAGATCACCGACACGGTGAGTTCGGATGACTGCCTGAAGTTCCTGAAGGCAGAGAAGGGCGTCCTTCTCGGAGCACAGGGTGCTAGCCTGGCTTACGAGCAGGGCAAGCAGCATCTGATCAAGGGCCGCTGGCACGCTTCCTTCGACGAGAAGGAGAACCTCTGGGAAGACTCCGGTCGCTACCGCAGGGTGCCGGACGTGCGCGCCAACTCCGGTGGCGGTTTCGACTTCCACCTCGGGCTCTTCGAGTACCCCTGGGATGCCGGCCACTGTCTCCTGTGCTTCTGCGACGAATAGATCTTAGACACTTAGTAACTTAGCTCGATCTTTTTCTTTAGACTCTTTGAGCGCTTGCTCGAGCCCCGCTGACTTGGCGGGGTTTTTTTTGTGCAGATATATATTTTGAAAATATTTTGTATCGGCAGATTCGAACTTCAACAAAACGAAAAATAATAAGAAATATGAAAGGTTATCCAAAACCTCAAACTGTTAGCTCATATCGCGGGTTGCTTGGTCATGGGGATACATATAAGGTACAAAAGTTATCAGATATTGCAAAAATTTGGAAGTAGTGTATAGTATTCGAACATATGCCAATAACATCATCAGCAAAAAAGGCGGTCAGGAACTCAGCAAATAAGAGGATTTTCAACCTACGCAAGGCTTCTAAGATGAAGTCAGTCATTAAGGATATAAAGAAGCTTGTTGCCGAGAAGAAGGGCAAGGAAGCACTAGCACTCTTGCCACAGGCTTACAAAGCTATAGATAAGGCAGAGAAGATGGGCGGTATTATTAAGAAGAACAACGCCAACAGGAAGAAGTCTAGACTCGCAGCCGCCATAAAGAAGCTTTCTAAATAAGAAATAACAAAGAAAGATAGTCCCGCTTAGCGGGATTGTTTTTTATGAGGTGATAATATAGCATGGTGTCATCGCTCTCGTCGTTCAATGGATAGGACACTCCCCTGCGAAGGGAGAAATGCAGGTTCGATTCCTGCCGGGAGCACATGAAAGACTACTATAAAAAATCTTTGGCCCTCCACAAGAAGCATGGCGGGAAGATCGAATTGAAGAGCAAGGTGTCGCTTCGTAATCGCGATGAGCTGTCCTTGGCTTATACTCCCGGCGTGGCGGCAGTGTCTATGGAAATAGGTAAGGACAACAAGAAAGCTTTTGAATATACGTTAAAGAAGAATACTGTTGCGATCGTTTCTGATGGCTCGGCGATACTTGGTTTGGGCAATCTCGGACCGTACGCAGCGATACCGGTGATGGAGGGGAAGGCGGCGATCTTGAAGGAGTTTGCGGGCGTTGATGCCTTCCCGATCTGCCTCGATATGCAAGACACAGAAGAGATCATAAAAGCGGTGAAGCAGATTGCTCCGGTCTTCGGCGCGATAAACCTCGAAGATATATCTGCGCCTAGATGTTTTGAGATAGAATCCCGCTTGAGGGCGGAACTCACAATCCCAGTGATGCATGACGACCAGCATGGGACTGCTGTTGTGGTTTTAGCCGGACTCATCAACGCACTGAAATTAAGAAAATTAAAAAAAGAAACTGCCAAGATAATTTTTAACGGTGCCGGTGCAGCGGGCACAGCCGTGACATACCTTTTAATAAAATACGGATTTAAAAATATTGTTGTATGTGACAGCGAGGGGGCGATATATGAAGGTCGGCCTGGTTTGAATAAAGAGAAACAACAATTGGCGAAAGTTACGAATCCAAATAAGATAATCGGTAAACTTGCTGAAGTGATTGTGGGATCGGAGATATTTATCGGCGTGTCGAAGGCAGGACTCCTGACGTCAGAGATGATGAGAACGATGGCTAAAAACCCTATCATCTTTGCATTAGCCAATCCTATACCGGAAATTATGCCGAATGTTGCTAAGCTGGCAGGTGCGTTCATTGTTGCCACCGGGCGCTCTGACTTCGACAATCAGCTCAACAATTCGCTCGGCTTCCCCGGACTTTTCCGCGGTGCGCTCGACAACCGTATCAAGCAGTTCGACGACAAAATATTCATAAGAGCGGCCGAAGCGGTTGCGAAGTTTGTGAAGAAGCCCACACCCGACAAGATCCTGCCGAATATGTTTGAGAAAGGGTTAGTCAAAGCTGTCTCTAAGACTGTTTATTAAAATCCTAAATACTCGAGAGATCGATCAAAAAAGTTTTTGTGTGCGTACTTCTCTGGTAAGTGCCTGCGAAGTTCCATACGAACGTATTCGGTTTCGACTCCACGGATCGGAATTATGAGGTGGGGGAGGACATTGCGGTCGCTATGTAAGATGATCTCGTTCTTGCCCTTGTCATTGTCGATCCAGAAAGAATGTAGATTATTGTAAGAGAAGAAATCGTGCCTAATCTGCATACCTTGTGAGGTTATGGCGAAGTCGATCATCTCAGGCTTCTTGGCTGTGTGGATGATAATGGAGACAGTTGAAAGCAGGCAGAATATGGCAAAAAGGAAGTTGCCTAAGAAAAGAGCCGCAACTGAGGCGGAGACGCCAATAACAACAATAGAGATATACCAATCTGTCGCTCTAATCGGTAATTCATGATCCGGTGCTTGCCATTCTATTATTTTAATACCACCATCCATTACTTTAATTTTACCACAAATAAATTTGGCAATAAAGTAAAAGTCCCCCGCTTAGCGGGGGACTTTTACTTTTTCAACCTTACTATCTTCTCTAGTTGAAGCACCTTGTTATAGAATTCCTGGTTTGGATGCAGAACACACTTTCATGTATTATGCGCCAAAATCAGAAATTCTATCGGTTGCTGCCGGATCAATGAGCTAGTACTCTCTCCGTGCTCTTGATAGTTCGGTATCTCAAAGAACTCTGGTAATATTCTAACTTTATTTTATTTCGATGACAACCTCTTCCTTGGGGAAGCGCATCCTCTTGCTGTTGGCGTTTGGATCGCTCTCTGACCTGTAGCCGACTGCAGCCATGACTCTTGATTCTAAGCCAAGCGGAGCGAGTCCCAAGATCTCATCAACTTTCTTCGGGTCGAAACCCTCCATCGGGCCGGCATCTATACCTCTGACGGCAACGGCCGTGAGTAATACACCAAGGGCGATATACACTTGGTTCGTCGCCCAAGCTCTGCGTCCTTCCTCTGTCTTTTGTGCCATAGAGCCAGTGACCATATCTCGGAGTCCCTTAACTGCATCCACTTCCACACCCCTGGCTTTCGCAACTGCTTTCACAAAGTTATCGATCACTGTTTCGTTAATATCTTTCGGAATAGCGAAGACGATCAGGTGTGATGCTTCAGAAATCTTCGGTTGCCCGTATCCTGCTTCGCGAATCTTCGCTCGGATCTCTGGATTTGTCACAACGATAAACTTCCATGGCTGTACGCCAAAGGAAGAGGGGGAGAGTCGCATGGCTTCGAGTAAGTAGTCGAGGTCTTCGGTACTCAGCCTCTTATTCTGGTCGAAAACATTTGTAGAGTATCGCCAGTTCAAAGCTTCAATTACGTCTTTCATAAAACTTGTAGTTAACCTCGACTAATAATATTTCTAGTATACATTAATCTGGGGACAACTCCATTTGTGTATTTTCTATTTACTTTCTATACTATGCAAATAGTTTATTAGAATATAAGTAGAAAGCTAGCAACATGATAACCAAGAAGCAGAAGGAGGTCCTGGACTTCCTCAATAAATATTCGAAGGAGAAGGGATATGCGCCTTCACTTGATGAGATACGCTCGCATTTTAAGCTGGCCTCCGTCTCGACCGCGCATTACTATGTCGACAAGCTAAGCAAGGAGGGTTATCTCGATAAGACAGCCAACCAACCTCGTTCTATAGATATAAGTTCAAGTAAACCGATGAAGAGTGTAGCTCACAAAGAGGCCGAGTACTTCTCCATCCCGATCTTAGGATCCGCCAGCGCGGGTATCGCTATGATGTTTGCTGAGGCCAACATCTTCGGGTATCTTCGGGTGGCTCAGAGGGATTTGAGTAGGAAAGAGGGCGTCTTCGCTCTTCGTGTGAAGGGGGACTCGATGAACAGAGCCAAGATCGCCGGCAAGAATCTTGAAGAGGGAGACTATGTCTTAGTTGATTCGGAATATAATAATCCGAGGAGTGGTGACTATGTTCTGTCTGTGATAGACGGCTTCGCTAATCTGAAGAGATTTCAGAAAGATAAGAAGGGTGTAAGGCTCATGCCCGAGTCCAGGAACCCTAAGCATAAGCCGATACATATCTCGAGTCACGATGATTTTATGATAAATGGTAAGATTATTAAAGTTATCAAGAAATAATATGGGTAATATAGTAGATCTAATCCCTCTGTAACGTCTTTAGATCCGCCAAGACTTCGGCTGAGTGCTGGATCGGTTTGACGTCTTCATATATCTTAGCGATCTTACCCTTCGGGTCTATAAGGAAGGAAGTGCGTAGGGTGCCCATATATTTCCTGCCCATGAACTTCTTCTCCGTCCATACGTCATATTTCTCCACCACTTCTTTTTTCTCGTCTGCCAGGAGGGTGAATGGGAGGTGATACTTCTCTTCGAACTTCTTGTGGCTTTTCACGGAGTCGGTGCTGACGCCGAGGACAGTTACGTTTATCTTCTCGAAATTAAAAAAGTCATCTCTGATTGCGCAGGCTTCTTGGGTACAACCTGGTGTATCATCTTTAGGGTAGAAGTAGAGCAGTACCCACTTGCCTGCATAGTGAGCCAACGAACGAATCTCGTTATTTTGGTCTGGTAATTTGAACCCCGGTGCTTTTTCTCCGATTTTTAATTTCATGAGCGATTGTTTTCATTTGCGGAGGAGGGGAGCAAAGAAGGAAAGATTCGGCTTCACCTCTCGTCGGCTCCCGCCTTCTCGGGTTAGCCACCGCCTCGCTATTTTGTTTTGTGAAGGAGGCGATTCGATCCTTACAGGATCAGTACCCCAATTGGATATTTTATTTCTTCCTCGACAAGCTCGGAATCATAAACTATCTCAATCGGGCTTCGAATCTCGCACGTCCCGCCTAGCGGGACTCTCCTCCGCAAAACTCAAAACCGCCCATAAGGCGGTTTTGAGTTTTGCGGAGGAGGCGAGATTCGAACTCGCGAAGCCTTGCGGCTTACCTGTTTTCAAGACAGGCGCACTAGACCAACTATGCGACTCCTCCGCCTAGAAATCTAGCATAATCGTCATTTTTTTTCTAGTTCCCCTGGTTATTGATGTATAATGAAATTATGAAGGGATTTTCACAACTTATTTTGATGGTCGCTGTGGGAGTAGTAATGATTACTGCAGGCGGCGGCGCTCTATATTACAATCGATCGGTTAGATCAAATGACAAATCTGTCCCAGAGACGCAGGTGATTCAGGAGCCGTCTTCTGGCGGATCGTCTGTTGCTCCGGCTGAAGAGGTAAAACAAAATTCGATCATAAAAACACCAGCACAAAAAGAAGCCGCAGCCCCTGCTAATAAAAAATCAGTCTACAAACTTTTATTTAACGGACCAACCACAGCAGGACTGAAACTGATTGCCGGCGAGCAAGTGGACAATCATGGTTGTAGCGGTTCAGGACCGGTGACTTTTGGAGTTAGCCCGATGGATCCCAAAGACATCGGGATGATTCTGCCGTATGGCGGAATGATAGGGGCGCATGTCACGCCAATCGATCATATGTACTTTTCACCAATTGTTTTTCACTCTCCACGCGATACCTATGAAGTGCGGGCCATGGCTGACGGACTGATTACATCGATTAGTGAGAGGACACAGAATGTAACCGACATTAATAATGGCTCGCCTAAACTGGCCGAGTATCAACTGAAGTTTTGGTACACTTGCGACTTTGCCAGCTATTATGACCTAATCACCAGCCTCTCACCTCGTCTATCGGCCGAATTTGAGGCACAGAAACAAAACGGCGGATATGCCAGTGTTCAGATAAAGGTTAAAGAAGGTGAGGTCGTCGGGCGGATTGGCGGACAGACACTTGATTTTGCTGTTTACGATTACTCCAAAATTATACCCGGCTTTATTCGGCCGGAGCATTATCTGGGAGAATCTTGGAAACTTCATGTCATCAACCCATTTCCCTACTTTAAGGAGCCAGTGCGGACACAATTATTAGCTTTGAATCTTCGTCAAACTGAACCTCGTGAGGGTAAAATTGATTATGATATCGACGGCAAGCTAGTAGGGACCTGGTTTAAAATGGGCAATAACGGTTTCGGCAATACTGGCGGACAAAATCCATCACCTTGGCGGGCACATCTATCATTCGCTTATGACTCTATAGATCCGACAGCTCTTATTATTTCGATTGGTGACTACGGCGGACAGTCTCATCAGTTTGGTGTCAAAGGTAACTTCCCAGATCCGGCTATGATTGATTTAAGTTTTGGGCTACACAAATATGAGTTAACACAATTTGATTATTATCGGAGTTCGACCGGGGAGAATTGGGATAGAGAGCATATTTACACTGACGTTAAAGCTCGTCCCCAAGTATACAGTCAAGGAGTCGCGCTGGTGGAGATGCTAGAAAGCAGGAAGATAAAATTCGAGACTTTTCCTGGCAAAACGGCAGAAGAAATCATCGGCTTCACAGATAAAGCCATAATTTATGAAAGATAAAATTTATTTTCTGCGCGTTTATGCTAACATCCTTCTATGAGATTAATGGGAATAGACTATGGTGGGAAGAGGGTGGGAGTCGCACTGTCTGATGAGACGGGGCGTTTTGCTATTCCGCATGGCGTGCTTCAAAATGATAGTGAACTGCTGAATCACTTGCTGAAGCTTTGTGTAAAAGAGCGTGTGGGCAAAATTGTTTTGGGTCGCTCGCTCGACTACAAGATGCAACCGAACGAGATCATGGCGAAGATCGAAACTTTCAAGACAGAACTGGAGCTTGCATCTAATTTACCGGTAGAATATGAGAATGAATTCATGACAACGATGGAGGCAGAGCGTCTGCAGGGTAAAGGGAACAAGATTGATGCAAGTGCAGCAGCACTTATACTCAAATCCTATATAGATAGACAACGCTAGGTGTAGTATAATATGTGCAATGGACCGCTCATCTTTTTTTAAATTTTTTCCTGTACCTGAATATCTGCAATTTCCTGCTGTCGGCTTCGATGTCTCCGATGGCTCAGTTAAATTCATTGAACTGGTTCGCAATGGTGATGAAGTAGTAGTCGGTAATTATGATAAGAAATCTTATAACGGGGATATGGTTAGTGCACTGTCGTCTATACAGAAGCAGTACGGCTTCGATAGGGTCAGTGTCTCTATTCCGGAGGAAGAAGCTTTCTTCGTTAGAATAAGATTACCTTTTATAAAACCTGAAGAGATTAGAGGCGCCATAGAACTACAACTTGAGGGGTACATCCCTTACCCTGCTTCCGAGGTGGAGTTTGATTATGAAGTTCTTAAGACAGATCTTAGGCCGGACGGCTATGTCGATGTTAATGTCTCAGTCTTACCAAAAAAGATTATAAAAAACTATCTTGATATATTTCAAAGATCTAATCTTCAGCCTGTATCAATAATGATTGAGGCTGAAGCAACATCTCGGGCCGTCGTGTCGATGGGGAGCAAGGAAGTTGTAATGGTCGTTAATATCGGTAGAGTTAATACTATTTTATCGGTTGTTACCAACGGATCCGTATGGGTTAGCTACACTTTTAAATTTGGCGGTGATATCCTCGTCAAGCGCCTGCAAGAGATATGCAAGTTCTCTACTGAGGATGCCGAAATGGCTAAAAATGAGAAAGGTTTGATTAATTCTCCCGGCAACGAAGACGTCTTTGGTTGTTTGTTGCCTATGGTTTCCTCCGTTAGGGATGAGATAAGAAGACACCGGCATTACTGGTCAGAACATAGGAAAGAGTTTCTGACAGGGGAGGGTATGGGTGAGATAGATAAGATTATTATCTGCGGAAGTCAGTCTGTTATACCTGGACTGTCGAGCTATTTGTCTGTCGCCCTAAGTTTGGAAACCGCATTGGCTGATCCCTGGGTTAACCTTTTTGATTTCGATAAGTATATACCGCCGATCATCCACAGAGATTCGTTGGATTATGCCACCGCCATAGGTTTAGCTTTAAATAGTTTGAAATGATATGAATCTACTCCCGTTAGAAGAAAAGCGCGCAATCGTGATGGAGTATAGAAAGCGGTTAGTTGTCGTGGGACTGACACTGTTAATTGTTTTAATCTGTGTTGGAATGATCCCCGTCACTGCTGTCTATATGACTTCTAATTATCAGATTGCAAATCTGCGACAGAAGGTCGACTTTGCCAACAAGACGAATATCGGAGAGGGTGTTGTTGAGAATCTAAGTGTTATTGAGGATACTAACAGCAAGTTGAATCTACTTGCCCGGACTCCTGCAGGCGACTTAGGATATAATCTATCTGAGCTTCTGTCTTCGGTTGTCACAATGAATAAAGCGCGGTTGACCTCCTGGTCTTATGAGCAGGTTGATATTAAGAATGGGAGTGTTAAGGATCTCGGACATCGTATTGTTCTCGGGGGTGTAGCTGATGACAGAGATAGTTTGCAAAGCTTTGTAAAAATTTTGCAGGCAGATAAAAGATTTAGTAGCGTGGAGTTGCCGATCTCTAGTCTGATAGAAAGCAAGAATATAGATTTTCTAATAACCATAATGGTGAATAAGAAATGATACGTAAGACCGGAACAAATAAATATCTGGTGGTGCTGATCGTTTTGAGCCTGGTGCTTGCTGCGACAACTTTCTCTATGGCGGGTGAACTCTACAATAATAGGTTGGTCGAAGTAAACGATCTACAATCTAAGCTCATCTCTTTGCAGTCGAGTGTAAAGCAGTCCGGGGTGCTTCAGCGTGAAATTAAAGATACTAAGGATGATAGAGATCAGCTTAGTTTTTATTTTATAACTAAGGATACGACGCAGGATTTCATAGGAGAGCTTGAGTCTATGTCGACAGCATCTGGCGTATTGCTGAAGTTAAATTCGCTGACTGTTAAAAAGGACAGTAAGACATCTCCGGCGGCTTATTTGAGGTTTAATATTCGGGTCGACGGTAGTTTCCGAGATGTGTACCACTTTCTGACAGCGCTGGAGAGTCTGCCGTATAAGGTCAGAATCAGCACAGTGAAGGTCGCTAAACTGGATCAGCAAGAGGTCATAGTTAAGAAGGCGATACCCTGGTATGGGGATATAACTTTCGATCTTGTAAGTTATATCGATAAATAAAATTTATACACATGGCAACTGAATCAAAAAGAAATTTGGGTCTCAATATAGATTCGCGCCGGGATTGGCGAGTTTTGTGCAGAGTTTTCTGTTTACTTATCTGCACAACACTTATAGTGGATATTTATTTGAGCGGATATGGTTCAGACGATAGCATCGCGATGAATACTGGAAATCCCGTTAAGTTGAACAGATCGAAGTTGACTGAGGTTATAAGTACTTGGCGCACTAAAGAGGTTAATTTTAACCAAATACTGAAAGAGAAGCCTGTGATGGTTGACCCCTCTCTATAAATCTGTTATCTTACCTTACATTGCGCCCATAGCTCAACGGATAGAGCAGTGCTCTTCTAAGGCATTGATGGGGGTTCGATTCCCTCCGGGCGTACAGAGGTGAACTTTTACAATTGAATCGAAATCAAAAACCCAACCGACGGAGGTGGGTATGGACATGCAATCGAATTTACCCAAAGTTTCTTTTGTCTGCGAAGGCGGTATGCCTGATGGATTCATGTTTGCCGGCATACTCAAGCGAACAGAGGAACTTCTTGCAAAGTCAGAACCGCCGTTTGAAATTTCGGATATCGCGGTTAATTCCACACCGGCGCTATTTGCGGCGCTTTGGCTCGGCGGTCGCAGTGACCATTATAAGACCATTCTCGACACTTTGCGTCCTGAAAATATTATTGCGAAGCGCGATTATC
>JAUSIP010000018.1 GCA_030648005.1 bacterium | reverse complement strand
GTAGAGCATCTTTTACCAAATCTTCTGCATCACTTCCAGCTTTGATCATATCGATCAACCTCTTAGCCTGGGTCCGTGTATCTGCCCGATGTGCAGGATCGAAGACCCCGTCAGTGGCAACTATTATGATACTCTCGTTATCAAGCCTTACTTGCGCCATTTCAGGTTTGTGACTAAGGATTTTACCAAACCGTTGACTGCCCAAGTCTCTGCCCATCTGAAGACCAGTTGTCCTCGTTGCATTCCAGATATAATTACCATCATAGAACCCACCCCTCTTTATGGCTGCTTCTCTTTCTTTGATGTTTTCTCGGACATTATGATTCGGGCCTATGAAAATATTCTTGTCTGAAGAATTGGCAATTACAATCGGTGAGTCACCAATCACCGCCACATAAGCGGTTGGGTCTTCATTGATAAAAATTTTAGGAATGAATACCAGAGATATGGTCGAACCAGAACACTCCTCGTCTATCACAAGTTCATCTAGTCTCGCCACTACCTTTTTGAGTAATACTTCGTAATCTATCGGCATTTCATTCTTCTTTGAGAGGAGAAGGTTAAACTCACTATCAAATACTCTCGGAAGATTCCTCGATGCTATATCGGCAGTATGTACGCCGACATGACCGTCAAATACCGCCATTAGATATCCAATAGGAAATTCCTTGTATACGTAGCAATCTTCTTGGTAGCTCCTTGCCCCCTGTGCTGTGCAAAACGTGGCAGTTCCAAAGATGTTCTTGAGTCTTGTTGCAGGCATAAACGCCCCTCCTTGTTGATGTAAAAGACCACGTGAATCCCCTGCCTCGGGTCACATTAGATCATTTTATAGATAATGTCAACTATTGTGCCAATGGCCTCGGTGTATTAAAGCGGTTGAGCACCTCGATGAAGGCTTGGCGACTGCCAGCTACGACGATCGTTTTGTCACTATCAAGGAAGCCGTACACTATTCTAATGATGCCATCTTTGTCTTTGAGTACTCTGGTGTCGATGTTGCGAATAAGAAGATCTTCAAATTTCTTGGTCAGTAGATCCAGATCTGGCTTCTGCGAAGTTAAGACTACGTAGAGATCTTTGGTCATGGTTGTGCTCTCCCACTCCAGAAGTCCAGCAAAACCTTTGTCATACGCCTCTGTCTTCACAATTATAAAAGCTGCGTTCTCCGCAGAAGATAGGATTCCATACATGTACTCTCTGTCTAGTGTACGAATGAAGCTGTCCGGCGCAGGGGCGTTGATAACTTTGAAAAACTCCTCAGTATTTAATGGTGTGCCTATACCATGCTCATCTTTCTTGGTGAAAGCAAAGTTCTCGATAGCACCAAGTCGTAGGTCTGGCGGATTTCGGATCTCGTTTTTGATAATCTTATTAATCAGGTCGTCGGTGGTGACACTACTTGTATCTACAGTCCTGTATGTCTCGGTAAAAAGCATAGACTGTGCGGCCACTCCTTTACCTGGGAGTATTCCGGCTGGGATAGATGCCGCGTAGTAGAAGTAGTAGACATAGGAGCCGACTCCTAGTGAAATAAGTATAAGTACGAGCGAGGCTAATAATATTTTTAAGTTTTTGCCTGAAGAGAGAGATGAATTCTCCTGTCTCTGCTTTCTCCTCTCCTCCTCTTTGATTGCTATTCCGACAAGCGAAATGTTCTGAGTTTTTATTAAATTGTCTTGGTCGAACTTCAAAGTTCGAATAGTTTTCAATCCGATACTGTTATCTCGTACCTCTTCAACTTGCTGTTTTAACTGTTTTGATATCTGTTCTCGTTGCTGTTGGATCCTGGCCGCCTGTTCTATCTGCTCCTTCTCTATCTTCTCTTTTTCAAATTGCTGTTTTTTCTTTAGTTCTTCTTCTTGCCTGATCTTCTCGGCTGCCTCCCTCTCTTTTCTTATGATCTCTTCTCGGGCATTTCTCCTTTCCTCCCCCTCCATTGCTATTTGCGCCTGTAACCTCTTCTCGGCCAGAGAAAGTGAATCTTTTTTTGTAATTAGTGGATCGTCCATAATTTTTCCGCCAGCTGGCGGATTATCCCCCGTATACAGACAGATTTTTGATTATTTCATTCAGTCGTTGTTGGTTCTTCTCTTGCTCAGCTAGTACCTGCTGATATTTGTCGGAGTTTGCTTTTATTATATCATTAACCTTACCTATTTCATCCTCAAGTCTCCAGCGATCCTTCTCGATTGCTCTCCTTCTGTCATCAACTTCCCAGCGCATCTTCTCCGTCGCCTGTCTTTCTTTAGGGTCTGTAACAGATACCTTCTCTTTTTTCTCTATATCTTCTTCCTCTTTCTCCACTTTTATCTCATCAGCAACGATAGGCCCAAGCGACTTCTCCAGAGGCGCCTTAGTCTCGTTGAGTTCGATCCACTTTAATTCAAGTTTCTCCTTCTCTGTATTAACCTCTTCCATCTTCTTCTCCAGAGCGGTGCGCTCCTCCTGAAGATTCTTCTTAATCCCCTCCTCCTGCTGTTTTCTTTCTAATGCTTCCCGGCGCGCTTTTCCTTCCGGCCCTTCCATAGCCAACATGGCCTGCTTCTTCTTCTCTGCAAGTTCTTCTGCTGTAGGATCAATTGTTGTTGTTTTAGGTTCGTCCATTGGTATATAGTATAGCTCAAAATTATTTTTATGCCTTCTTTTTGTCTATTTTGGATTGCGCGAAGTTCTTGTCGGCATCTTTTATTGAAAGTCCTATTCTGCCTCGGGCTGGGTCTACCTCTTTAACTACAACAGGCACTATATCGCCTTCTGTAAGTATATCTCGGACATTGTTTACTCGGAATGGGGCTATTTCAGATATGTGCACCATGCCGTCTGTGTCTCCACCGATGTTCACGAATGCTCCGAACTCTGCGATCTTTACTACCTTACCTTCCAATCTTTCTCCGGCCTTATATTCGTGAGTAAGACCCTCAATAATCTTTTTGGCCTTAGCTACTCCTTCTGTCTTGCCTGTTATAAATACCGTACCATCTTGTTCGATGGCTATTTCGGCGCCAGTATCTTCGGTGATCTTCTTTATAACCTTACCGCCCGGGCCGATGACTGCACCAATCTTCTCCACACTGATCTTCATGCTTAAGATCTTCGGGGCAGAATCGGCGATAGTCGCTCTCGGCTTATCTATAGCTTTCAATATTGTCTCCAAAATCTCTAGTCTCGCCTTCTTGGCTTGCATTAGTGCTTCGCCTAGGATGTTGGCCGATATGCCACCGACTTTGATATCCATCTGTATACCTGTGATACCCTCACTCGTACCCGCAACCTTAAAGTCCATGTCGCCATGATGGTCTTCTGGACCTTGTATATCCGTTAATATTTTATATTTATCCTCTGCAACTTGCATTAAACCCATTGCAATACCCGCCGCTGGCCGGGTGATCGGCACTCCCCCGTCCATCATGGCTATAGATGATGCGCAGACAGAAGCCATGGAAGTCGAACCGTTGGAAGCCATCGATTCAGAGACTAATCTAATGGTGTATGGAAAAATATCTCTGTTTGGAAGAATTCCTCGCAAAGCCTTCTCCGCCAGTGCACCGTGTCCTACTGCTCTTCTGTTGATACCGCCCATCCTGCCTGTCTCTCCGGAAGAGAATGGTGGAAAATTGTAGTGATGCATGAAATATTTGCTCCCCCTAAGCTCCATACCATCCAGAAGTTGTGCATCTTTCGGTGAACCGAGTGTTAAAACAGAAAGAACATGAGTTCCTCCACGATAGAATATTCCTGTACCATGAAGAACAGATGAGATCCCGCCGGCTTCCGCTTGAAGTTGTCGCAATTCGTCCATCTTTCTGCTGTCTGGTCTTCTGTCTCGCTCGACAGCCTCGTTGTGTAGCAGATCATTGATCATCTCTTCGTAATGTTCTACGGCCAAACCTTTATTTATATCAGGAAACTTCTCTTTGAAAATTTTTAGCCATTCATCTTGCAGTTTATATATCCTGTCGTTACCAGCACCGCTAAATAAAGCAGCATCGCCCTTCGGTGCGATAACTTCTTTGAAAAGCGCTACAGCTTCGGCTGGCAACATTGGCTTTTCTAGTACAACTTTCTGTTTGCCGATCTCTTTAATTATATTTTTTTGGAAATCTTCAAGTTTTTGGATCTCAACAAGCGCATCTGTAAAAACTTTCTTCATCGCATCTTCAGACACCTCCTTGGCTTCCGTCTCAATCATGTTAATCTTACCGTCCTTGCCGCAGATCACCGCATCAAGTTTAGCCTCCTCACGCTCTGAGTAACTCGCGTTTATTTTTGTCTCACCTGCCTCGTTCAGAATGACACGCACGCTTCCTACTGGGCCGTTCCATGGAATATCAGAAGTTGCGATGGCTAGAGATGCACCTAAGACCGCCAATATATCCGGGTCGTTCTCACTATCTATAGATAGAGCTGTAATGATGATCTGTACGTCGCGTCTGATGAAGCTTTCAAAAAGGGGTCTGATTGTTCTGTCGATGACTCTGCCTGTCAGTATAGCTTCATCTGACGGCCTGCCCTCTCTTTTGTTGAACTGTCCGCCGAGGATCATACCAGCAGCGTAGAACTTCTCTTCATAGTCTACAACCAGCGGGAAGTAATCCATCTCCGGCTTATCTTTCTTACCCATTACAGCCGTAGCCAGAATGGACGTTTCTCCACATTTTATAATAACCGAGCCGTTGGCCTGATCGACAAGGTCGGAGAAGGTTGCGGTTATTTTTTTGCCCCCGATCTCAACACTATATTCTTTCTTTTTCATAAGTTTCCCTTAAGCCCTTTTTCTTGGTGTTGCGACACCTTTGTATCCTATGAGGTATCTCTCCGGCTTCTCGTCCAGATCCATGAAGTCTTCGGCTGCCTCTATCAGCTTACCTGAAGTACTCTTGCCAAACGACACAACTTCAGCCTGAACACCAAGCGCTTTATTTAAATATTCAACCAGTGGTACATAGTCTCCGTCGCCTCCTACTAATACGACAGCATCAAGCTTCGAAGCCATTCTAATAGCATCGACAGCCAGACCGACATCCCAGTCCGCCTTTTTAGCTCCGCCGTAGAAGATTTGCAAGTCCTTAGCTTTGGTCTCAATGCCGAGCTTCTCCAGTGCATCAAAGAAACTCTTCTCCTCTCCTGATTCAGTAGTTATGACATAAGCTATGGCACGTACTAGCACGCGTGAAGCGACTGCGTCTTCAAGTATCGTCTCGAAATTAACCTTGGCGTGATATAAGTTTTTCGCGCTGTGATAAAGATTTTGCGCATCGATAAAGACCCCAACCCTTTGCCCCTTCTGTTTTATGATAGCCATTTTAGAAAATTAATATTAAAAATTTATTCAATTGTCATAGGACTTACAGACTTGGATACAGAACGCGAAGGAGACGAGGCTTATGACGAAACTGTACTAACAGTACAGTGAGGAGTAAACGCAGACTCCGACAAAGTTATGTACCAAGTGTGAATGTCCTGCTACTTTAGTTCCAACTTCTTGACGAGCTCATCGTACCCCTTCTTGTCTTTCTTCTGGAGATATTTCAAATGAGACCTTCTGTCGGCAACCATCTGTAAGAGTCCCCTCCTGGAGTGATTATCCTTCTTGTTTTTCTTCAAATGCTTGGCCAACTGTTCAATCTGCTCAGTCAATAAACCTACCTGCACGCGAGCAGAACCGGTGTCGGACTCGTGTTTACCGAGCTTTTTTATAATATCCTGCTTTTTCTCTTTCTTTATCATGTGAGTGTAAGCTTATCACACCACCCCTAAAATTGCAAATATGGGCTGTTTTATTTGACAAAGAGTATGAAATACGCATAATATCAATTGGACTAAAAGACTTAGAAAGCAAATGGAGGGATAAGATGAGGACATCGCTAGTAGCTCGGATCCACGAGATCCGGAATAAGTCGGAAGTGCGGAAGAAGTATCCACTGGGACTGAATCCACGTGAGATCTATGAGGAACTGCGAGCGAGCGGAGATGATGATCCCAATCTCACAATCCAGGCTGTAACTGATGAGATTAAGGAGATGGGCAAGAACTAGAGTTATCGGTGTAAGTGCAGAGCGAAGACGCCGGAGATATCCGGCGTCTTTTTTAATGCTTATTTATTCTTGACAAACAGATATATAAGGGTATATAATGGCTTTACTGTCCCTTCATGAAGAAGTGGGCATTTTGTTTAAAAGGCTTATTTTCAAATAATAATTTTTAATCATATGATGGACTTAAAAACACTGAATTCTGCCCTTTCTCAGCTCGAGGAGGAGCGTGGCATACCGAAGGAGAAGGTTATTGAGGCTATTGAGATGGCTCTGGCTGCTGCGTACAAGAAGGATTATGGTAAGAAAGGCCAGGTTATTCGGGGCAAATTCGACCTGAGTTCCGGCAAAGCAGAGTTCGTGCAGGTTAAAACTATAGTGGATGAATCGGTTCTTAAGGAGCGTCCTGCTGGCGAAGAGATCGAAGAGGAGGGTGCACCTAAGAAGAAAGGCCCCTCGACGAAGCTCGGGGCAGGCAAGAAAGAGGTTTTGACTCTGGAAGATATAAAGATTGAGACATATACCAACGAAGCCGGAGAGCAGGTTCCTAAGGTCTACTTCAATGAGGATCAGCATATTATGCTTGCAGATGCTAAGAAGATTACCAAGGGATCTAAGATTGGCGACGAGATTATTTTCCCACTTGAATCTAAGGATGATTATGGCCGAATAGCCGCCCAGACAGCAAAGCAGGTCATTATTCAGCGTATAAGGGAGGCGGAGAAGGCTTCTGTTATAAAGGATTATGGCAAGAAGCAGGGCGAGATCATAGTTGGAAAGGTGCAGAGGATAGAACTTGGCAACGTCTTTGTTGATCTCGGTCGGGCTACAGGCATATTGCCGAAGGAGGAGCAGATTCCTGGCGAGAGGTACAGACAGGGTGAGCAGATTAAGGCTTACTTATACTCTGTTGAGGAGACTCCGAAGGGTATCAATTTGCGTCTTTCCCGATCTCATCCTCAGTTTATCAACAAACTTTTTGAAATAGAGGCACCGGAGGTCGCTTCGGGTGTTGTTGTACTTAAGAGCATCGCAAGGGAGCCGGGGTACAGGTCTAAGATCGCAGTTCTTTCTACTGAGTCCAATATTGACCCTGTTGGTTCATGTGTAGGACAGCGAGGTGTGCGAGTTTCAACTATCACCAATGAACTTGGAGGTGAGAAGATTGATGTGATAGAATGGTCTGAGAACCCTGAGACGTTCATCGCCAATGCTCTCTCCCCTGCCAAAATCTCCTCTGTGGTACTGACTGAGGCGACAAGAAGCGCGAAGATCAGCGTCGATGAGGATCAGTTTTCACTAGCTATTGGCAAGGGTGGGCAGAATGTCCGCTTGGCCGCGAAGTTGACGGGCTGGAAGATAGATATTGTTGCGTCAGGTGTTAAGGATAAGGATGCTGACGTAGATGATGAGGGGCTATAAGCATAAATTATGAAAAAAATATTACTTTACACAACTCTTCTTTTTGCTCTGCCTTTTGTTACACTCGCTCATGCAGGGCATGATCATGCAACCACTACAGAAATGCAGAAGAAAGATGAGATCAGCAAGCAATTAGAAGATACTATCAATATTTGCGCCGCTCTTATCAATAAGATCCAGGATCTGGAGAATAGAGTATTACAGAGAGTTGGAATTCTCGCTTCGGACGGCAGTTTGAGTGATGAGGTACAGGATCAAATAGACGCTAAGCGAGAGAGCTTGGACGAAGTGTTGGTGAGCGCCAACGATAGAGTTAATAACAATCTGCCTAAACTTTCCGACTTAGTGCTAAATGGAGACAAGCCTGCGAAACCGGTTAAGAATTTTAAGAGTGAGGTAAGTAAGATCAAGGTTGATTTAATAAATTCCCATAAGCTGATCGTTGAGATAATTGAATTGATCAAGAAGGATATGTTAATCGACGATAATACAGCCACAACAACAGACAATGAGCGCTGAACAGAATCCAGGCGTTGGTCCACTTATAGGATCAATAATAATAGTTTTAATACTCCTTTTGGGAGGCTATTATTCGTTGAAGACCATCCCCTCTCCTGCTCAAGTTCCGGTTGATAATTCAAATAACCAGCCAGTGCCAGTCATCAGCGCTCCGATCAAACCGCCTCAGGCTTCAACTGAGATAAAGGATATCGAGGCCGATGCTAAGGATGTGAATGTGGCGAGTCTTGATTCAGGATTGGAAAATCTGGATTTACTCATACAGTAAGGGTTTTGGCCCTGGGACGTGATCCCCGCTTGGCGGGGATTTTACGTTCTTGACTTCCTGGCCTTTTTGTGCTAAACTAGTAATCGAACCTGGATCAACTTGAACTTTGAATTTGGAGGCTAGAAATGAAGATCAGCAAGATGTTCGTGGCCCTGCTCCATTCCTTTACTGCGTCGGTGATGGCGAAGTTCGCCAAGAACTTGCCGGTGGAGACGGAGAAGAAGCCCGAGGAGTACATCTACTGGTCAGGAGTCGGCGATGGGTACCTGGATGCTAACGGCAAGTTCGTGGGGAACTTCCCCAGCCTTCGCCAGTACCAGGTGTCGCACGAGTGGACATCACCTAGCCGGTACTAGACCAGTTCAAGATCGAATCCGTACGCCGTCTACCTTTGGGTAGACGGTTTTTTCATTGACATGTGGTCGTACTATGATACTTTGATGAAAGATGTTGAAAAAAAGGGGGTGAATTGTGTTCGTGATCTCTTTTGCTAAAGCTTTTCTAATAGAAAAGGTTAATAGGGGCGGATGGGTAGTCTCGGATGGAGCTATTCTAAGCGTCTTTGGTCTGATGAATGCATACCCTGACCTAATTATAAGGCGGCTGGAAGCGGTCAGTAAGGATGTGTTTAAGATTCAAGTTGAGATCTGGAAAGGCAAGCTGACGACTTCCTGGGTCTTTAACGCCATGGAGCATGAGATCAAGATCGTGAATGAGTGGATCATCGCTGTCCATAATAATGGTCGTCTCCAGATTGAAATTACTAACTCAGCCATTAAGGCTATTGCTCTCATTGAAGAGGGATCACAGACACAAGGTAAGATGAATCCCATTCAAAACTTGAAAGTAAAGGAGCTAATAGTGAAACAGATTGATCGGCAGGAGGAACTGGATGAGAAGACGAAAGTGGCTCGGAATCTACTTGATTTCTATAAGAAAGCTGAGGGTAAACTTGTTAGATTTACTCTTCTGGATTACGAGAAGTTTCTCGGGCGTGCTCTTGAGGAGAGTGAGAGGCGGGTTGTAATGCAATTCCTGGAGTATCTGGTTGGTTGGCGTGCTCTGTCCCCTGTTGAAAATGGCCAATACTCCTTCACCGACAAGTTTGTCGAATACGCTGAGGTTTTTGGCAAGCTCGCGAAGAACACGACGAAGAAGTAGCACCATCGTGTCGCCCATTCATCCCCCGCCCTGGCTCCCAGGGCGGTTTTTTTCTTTACACTTTTTTGTAAGTATGATATAAATGTACACCAATAAGTTTTAATATAAGGGGAAAGTATAAGCATAAAATATATAAAATATGGTAGAAATCAAGAAATTAGAGAAGTCGCAGGTGGAGATTACGGGTGAGATATCGGCTGAAGAGTTTGCCTCTTTCTGGTCTAAGGCGGTGACTAGTTTGGGGAAGGATGTGAAGATTGACGGTTTCCGACCTGGTCATATACCTGAGGATGTTCTTATGAAGAATGTCGGTGAAGGTGTGATTCTTGATACTGCTGCTGAGATGGCACTTCAGAGCAACTATCCTAAGCTGATTTTAGAGAACAAGATAGACGTTATCGGCAGGCCGGAAGTGACAATCACTAAGATCGCTAAGGGCAATCCGCTTGGCTTCAAGATCGTGACGGCTGTAATACCCGAAGTGACACTCCCCGACTATAAGAAGATCGCTAAGGAGGTTGCTGATGAGGCGAAGGGCAAGGAGGTTGTTGTAACTGATAAAGAAGTGGACGACTTAGTGGAAGATATAAGGCGAAGGCGAGCACATATAGAGAAGGTGGCTAAGGATGAGGCTGAAGGAGGGAAACACGTACACAGTGATGAAGAGCACAAGATTGCCGATGCGGATCTTCCAGCTTTTGATGATGAATTTGTTAAGACACTGGGAAGTTTCGAGAATGTGGCCGACTTCCGAGACAAGATGCAGAAGAATTTGAAGATTGAGAAGGAGTCTATGGCTAAAGAAGCATCTCGTTTCAAGACGATCGACATGATCAATGATAAGAGCCAGATGGAGCTCCCTGATATTTTAGTAGAGAACGAGCTTAAGAAAGGGATCAATCAGATGAAAGGCGAGGTTGAGCAGAATGGCCTTGATTTTGATGAATATTTGAAGAATGTGAAGAAGACTGTAGAGGAGATTAAGGCAGAATCTCGACCGAAAGCGGAGAAGAGTGTTAGATACAACTTGATACTGAAGAGTATTGCAAGGAAGGAGGGCGTACGAGTGCCAGATGAGGAGATTGCTAAAGAGGCGGATAAGTTGGTGAAGATGTATGCCGGCGCGGACATGGATTCTGCTAAAGTATACGTTGAAGATATATTGATCAATAATATGGTATTTAAGTTTCTAGAAAATAATTAAAATTTTATGCTTATACCAACAGTTATAGAGAAGTCACAATACGGCGAGCGAGCTTATGACATCTATTCGCGCCTGCTTGAGGAACGGATCATCATGTTGGCCGGGCCAATAGATGAGAATATTGCAAATGTGGTCATCGCACAGTTGCTCTTCTTAGAATCTAAGGATTCGAAGAAGGATATTCATCTATATATTAATTCCGGAGGCGGAATGGTATCGGCGGGCTTGGCGATCTATGATGCAATACAACATGTTAAGCCGGAAGTTTCTACTATCTGCGTCGGTATGGCCGCTTCGATGGCTTCGGTACTGCTTTCTGCGGGAGCTAAGGGTAAGAGGTTCATACTGCCAAACGCTGAAGTTATGATCCACCAGCCTCTTGGCGGTGCAGAGGGTCAGGCTTCTGATATCGAGATCTCAGCCAGACATATTCTCAAACTTCGCGAACAGTTGAATAAGATTTTGGCTAAGCACACTGGTAAGACGCTCCCCCAGATCGAGAAGGATGTCGACCGAGACTTCTTCATGGGTGCCGAAGAGGCGAAGAAGTATGGTTGGGTGGATGAGATATTGAAGCCGAAGTCAAAATAGCCTTATTTTATAGA